>CAMTMK010000014.1 GCA_947073645.1 uncultured bacterium
AAAGCATGGAACAATGAATTCTTATGGAAAAGAAGTTCCTTACGTGAAGTTTGAAGCTCGTGTTAAAAAGCTTCCGATAGGGGATGTCGGCGGAATAGTTTCAGTAGCTCAAATAAAAGACGGAAAACAAAGACTTTTAATTTCTGTCAGTGAAAAAAATAAATATTCACAGTTGATTTCTGATGAATTTTTTAGGAAAATTAAATGATGTGTCGGATGGCACTGTGCCGATGCGGAAGATTGAGTATCTTCTGCGGAGAGGGCGCGCAGCGCATTGAGCCATGTTGATGTTAAAATAGTAGTTGAAAATTAAATAAAATTGATGTGTCGGGATGGCGAAATTGGTAGACGCGCATGATTCAGGTTCATGTGGGAAACCTTGAGGGTTCGAGTCCCTTTCCCGACACCATTTTATAAATTATAAACAGTGAACTTTATGAAATTTAAATATTGTTTTGTTACCATTTTTATACTTATTGTATTAATTGTAATTCATCCAACAAAAGAATCTATGATTTGCAAGCAAAACTTTCATTGCGAAGTTAAGCATGAATTCTGTAATATCATAAAGTTGATAGAAAAATTTGATATAAGTGAAACAACAAAGATGGATGCGTTTACACTAAAACTTTTACGTTCTCATTATAGTACTTATATTACATTGGATAATAAGAATCATTTTATAATGGGGGCCTTTTCTTCTCCTTTTTCAATAGATGAATCTACATACTTAAATAAAGAATCTATAAAATTTGAAAAGTATAAACAAAGGAAACTTAGTGAATACAGTATTGACAGCATAGCTAGTCCATTCTATACATATCTATGGTTGTTTATCTATTTATTATTTGCAATTCCAATATTGAGTGCACTTTTAAAAGATATTAAAAATACTAAGTAAGGTTGGGTGAAACCCAACAAATTCAATTAAATTTCAATTCTAACGCGATTCTCATGTTGCAATATTCTTGTGTCGAATACTTCTTGACCAACACAACCTTGTGATAAACATTGCATTTATCACCCAACTCTGCTATAATTTTTTTGTCAAAGGGTTCCAGAGTCTGAACATTGACGACATTTTTATATAGGGAAATTATACATGATATATTATTTGTAGGTTTTCTGTCCATCCCAGCTTAATTTTTCAGGACAGTGAAGGTAATCTAAGTTTTCATTTTGTAGTGCCCAGGCTGTGCAAGTTCCACCATTGTTATGTACTGGGCTATAACTACTTGTTCCTATACATATTTTAAAGTTTTCTATATTATGGTCATTTTTCATACCCATTGGAGTTATTGTGTTTTGATAAAATGTGAAACCAAATATATCATATCCGTCTTTGTTTGGACCTTTTGCACCGTTAAGGTTAACGTATATTCTTCCGCATTTATACATATATCTGTCGTGTGCACTGCTTAAATTGCTTACAGGATATTTGCACCAAAGACTTGCATAATCTCCTATAACAGTTTTGATTTTTATTACTGTACCATCTGCGAGGTAAATTGTTGGATTTTGAGTATTGAATTCGTTGCGGTTAAATAACTTATTATTTTATATATCAACATAGTCAGGCATTGCGCATTCTTTTGAATTGCCTTTTTCACAATATTTAATGTAATTAAAATATTGTTTCATTATATTGTTAATAGCATTATCCTGTTCTGCTTGTTGATTTCGTATAATTTCTTCTGTAGTCCAAGTATTGATGTCGCCATGTTCGGCTATAGCTGTGTTGAATGCAGTATTCAGTATGCTGTAAACCTTTTTTAATTTAACAATTTGTGCTCGTTCTCGGTGTTTTTGAATAAGCGAAGGAATAGTAAGAGCACATACAACTCCTATAATCCCTAATGTAATCAAGACCTCAGCTAACGTGAAAGCTTCGGGGGGGGGCACTTTGAGCTTTTTTATTAAACATAAATCTTTCTCCTATACATTTCCTGTTGAACTGTTTCTATCATCTTCTAGCTGTCTGATATCAATACCTTCGCTTTCTTCTGCGTATGAGTTCATTACAGGTACGTCAATTTCAACGTTTACATCTGCATCAACCATTTCAATATCAGCTTTTGCAAATTCTTTTGTTTTGCCGTCTTCCATTTTTACAGAAACTTTTCCGTTTAAGAACTGTAAGTTGCAAACTTTTCCTAAACCGTCAGGAGTCATAACAGAAGACCCGATTGGTGGCATACCTTTTGCTGCATCAATATAGTTTGAATATTCATAAGTTAGACAGCATAATAATCTTCCGCAAGTACCTGAAATTTTACCGGGAGCAATAGGCATTCCCTGGTCTTTGGCAAGTTTTACGTTGATTGTGCCGAATTTTCTAAGATATGAACAACAGCAAAATTCTTTTCCGCAAACTCCACAGCCTTCCATTATAGAAGTTTCGTCACGAACTCCAATGTGACGCAGGTCAATTCTTACGCGAGTGAAAGTTTGTGTTAAGTCTTTCAATAAAGCTCTGAAATCAACCCTTTCCGGTGCTGTATAGTAGAAGGTAATTTTGCGTTTATCAAAAGTTATTCTACACTGAACAAGGTTCATATTGAGTTTGTGTTGTTGAACTAGAGCTTTACATTTGAAAAAAGCCGTAACTTCTTCTTTTTTAATATCTTCAAGTGTTTGTAAGTCACGTTGTGAAAGTACTCTTATAACATGAAAAGGTTCAGGTTTTACCTTGTTTTTATCCCAAATCTTAGAAATTTCAGAGTTAATAAGATAAGCTTTTAGAGCTTCTTCGCCTTTTTCTGTTCTGACAAGCACCATTTGACCGTCTTCTATTTTTAAAGTCTCAGGGACATCCAGCGGGTGGAATGTGTTTTTTAAATATTTAACGGCAAATTTATACATATCTTTCTTCTTCTTTCAGCTTTCTGTTCATAAGTTTGTCTAACAATGCCTGCGGAGTAATATCAGTATATACAGCCTCGTATATTGCACTTGATACAGGAACTTCTATGTCAAGTTTTTTAGCAAGTTCGCAAATAGCTTTTGAGGTTTTAACACCTTCTGCAACAGAGCCGAGTTCTCTTAAAATGTCATCTATCTTTTTACCTTTAGCAAGCATTGAACCTACTGTGTAGTTTCTTGACATAGGGCTTGAGCAGGTTGCGATTAAGTCGCCCATTCCCGAAAGCCCGTATAAAGTAGAAGGGTTTGCACCTAAATTAATACTTACGCGAACGATTTCTGCCATACCGCGTGTTAAAAGAGCTCCTGCACAGTTGTCGCCTAACCCCATTGTATGAGCAAAACCTGACGCAATAGCGATTACATTCTTCAATGAACCGCCAAGTTCAACACCAATAACGTCTGTATTTGTGTAAATTCTGAATTTTGAAGGTACATTCATTGCTTTTTGAACATATTCAGCAGTTTTAATATCTTCACAAGCTGCACAAGCTGCTGTCGGAAGCCCTGCAAGAACTTCTTTTGCCAATGTTGGGCCTGAAAGAATTACAAGTTTTTGTTCAGGCAAAACATCTTTTATAACTTCTGACATTCTCATCAATGACGGCAATTCAATACCTTTTGATGCGTTTACTAGAACTTGTTCGGATTTTATACCTGCTTCTTTCAATTTTTCGCAAACATCACGAGTACCTGAAGTTGCAACTACAGAAAGGATTATATCAGCTCCTGAAATAGCTGATTTTAAATCAGAGGAAATTTCAATTTTATCGTCAAGCTGTACTTCTAAAGGTTTTGAACAATGTTTGTTTTTAATTAAATCTTCTGATAAATCTTGTTCTCTGCCCCAAACTGTAATTTCTTCAAAGTTATCTGTCAATAGCCACGCTAAAGTTAAGCCCCAGCATCCTGCTCCCAAAACTGTTAATTTCATCTGCTCACCTCATAAATGTGTAATAATTTGCGAAGAACTCCGCCATGTTTTTTTAATTCCAATCTTGCCTGTTCGACATCAAGTTTCATATTAATTGAAACGATTGCAGTTTTAATTTCCCAATTGCATTTTAAAAGTGCTGATAATGCTTCACTATGAGATACTTCTGCGATTTGAGCAACGATTCTGATTGCTCTGTCTTTTAATTTTTCATTTGTAGCTTTCAGGTCAATCATAAAGTTTTCGTAAGTTTTGCCGATTTTAATCATCGAACCTGATGACAGCATATTTAAAATCATTTTTTGTGCAGTTCCAGCTTTAAGTCTTGATGAACCTGCAATAACTTCTGGACCGACTTCTGCACAAATTACCAAACCTGCTTCTTCTGCAATTTTGCCTTTTGAATTACAAGTAATAGCAACAGTTTTGCAGTTTATATCATCAGCTCTTTTTAAAACACCCAATAAATATTTTGGGTTTCCGCTTGCAGAAATTACAACTGCAACATCATTTGCAGATAACACTTTTGCATCTTCATAACCTGCATCAAAGTTATCTTCAGCACCTTCAACAGCTGTTCTGAATGCTGTATCACCGCCTGCAATAATTCCTTGAACCATAGTCGGTTCAACACTAAAAGTCGGAGGACATTCAGAAGCATCAAGAATACCTAATCTTCCTGATGTTCCTGCACCAAAGTAAAATAATCTTCCGCCTTTTAAAAATTGTTTTGCAATCATATCGATGGCTTGTGCGATGTGTTCTGTTTCTTCTTCAACGGCAAGGGCAACAAGTCTGTCTTCTTCGTTCATTTTACGAACCATTTCAACTGTTGAAAGAATATCAATATCTTTCGTATTTTCGTTGCGGTACTCGGTGATTACTTCACTCATTCTTATACTCCTCTAAATAAATTAACCATTTCAATTGCAGATTTTGCGCAATCTGAACCTTTATTTCCGGCTTTTGTACCGGCTCTTTCGATTGCTTGTTCAATATTATCAGTTGTTAAAACTCCGAATATTACAGGAACACCTGTTTGAAGGCTTACTTGTGCAACACCTTTTGAAACTTCCGCACAAACATAATCGTAGTGTGAAGTTGCCCCTTTGATTACTGCACCTAGAGTAATAATTGCACCATATCTGCCTGTTTGTGCAAATTTTTGTGCTGTAAGCGGAATTTCGAAAGCTCCCGGAACTCTTACTACATCAATATTATCATTAGATACTCCATGACGTTTAAGTTCATCTACTGCGCCGTCCAATAGCTTTGAACCAATAAAGTCATTAAATCTTGATAAAATTATACAGAACTTTTCATTCCCTGCAACCAATTGACCTTCAAAAGTTTTCATTATTTTCTCTCCTATAGATACAATGATTTTAACGCATTTATATCTATTTTACAATAAGCGGAGAAAAAATCTTATAGAAAATATACAAGGAAGCCAAGGTTAATAGTAAACCGCTGATTTTCAAAAGCCAGTCAGAGAATTTATAAAAACCGTTCCAGTTTTTAAGATGTGAAGTTAAAAAGCCTGCTAAAATTATAATTACGCCTTGTCCTAAAGAGAACAAGAAAAGCATTATGATAGCTTGTGCAATGCTTGCAGAAAGCGATGCAAATGCCATAATACCTGCCAAAATCGGTGTTGAACAAGGGCTTCCTGCTAAAGCAAACACTCCGCCTAATAAAATCGGATACAAAAAAGTGTTTGTACCGTCATTTTTAGGCATTTCTTTTATAACAACGGGAAGTTCAAAATCCAACACTCCGAGAAGTTTCAATCCCATTACAAGAATTATTCCGGCAAGGATTATTCCGAAATAGCCACCTGCAAAAGAAACAAAAACTTTACCTGTAAGAGCGCAGATTATGCCGATTGCAGAAAATACAATCGCTGTTCCCAATACAAAAAACAGCATTTGTACAAATGTCTTGGCGGGTTTGTTGTCAGAATACCCCCCGACATATCCGATGATTATAGGAAGCATTGCTAAAGAGCAAGGTGACATTGATGCCACAAGCCCGCCTAAAAACGATAAAGCAAATAGTAACGGTAAACTACCTTGCTGGGTAAATAAACTCATGTAATTTTCCATTATTCAAGTCCTTTTAAATAATTGTCCATTTGCTCTTTTGGAACTTCTCCTTCAAGTCTTTTAACTTGTTTTCCTTGAGAGTTTAATAGAATAATTGTTGGAACAAGTGTTACGTTGTATTTTTTTATTTGCTCCTGATTGAATGAGTTATTATCCTGAACTTGAATTTCAGTTAAAGTAATTTTTCCCTCGTATTTAGGGAAAATTTCTTTAAAAATTTTGTTCATGGTTTGGCAGTCAAGACACATTGCTGATGTGAATTTGATAACCTGCGGTTTGCCTGCTTCAATAGTTTTAGCAGTAGTAGAATTAGATGCATTCATCATCCAGTATGCCAAAAGCGGTAATGCAAAAATTAATGAAATAATAATCAGATTTTTTTTCATAAAAAATTCCTTTCTATTATAAGGATATATGAAAAAAAAATTTTGCAAAACCCCAATCAGGCAATATCCTCGGGAATATAAAAATTGGCTTTGGATAAAAGTTCTCTGGTGTGCTCGTAACAGCAGGACTTACTGCAAACAACCTGATATTCACGAACAATACTCAAAACATCATCCACAGATAATTTTACAATTCTTCTATCATTTTCAATAATTCTAGCCATAAATAACCTCCAAATGTTATATCGGATTAATTATTATGAAACTTTTGTAAAATCAAACATTATATTTAGAAATAGTGTTTTATATAATAAGGTAAACTCGAAAATTACCACCAAGGATAGTGTTTTTCAATTTTCCAACCGTCTTTCATAATAATAGTACTGCATCCCATTCCAACATATCCCTGATATCCTGAAATTACGCCTTTTGCAGGGCAGAGATTTTTACCTTCCAAAATCTCATCTACTGTTTTAGTATCTCCAGAAGAAGAAATTATATTTGGCTTAGCTTTAGACAAAGTAAATACAAATACATCTCTCCCAATTCTATTGGGTCCTTTAACCCCGTTTAAATCAACAATGATATAGAGAGCATTATACATTGCTGAATAATTAAAAAAATTCATAAAGATTAAAAATGTACCATCAGGTAGGATATATGGACCTTTTGAAAGTCCACTTGTCCAAAATTGTGAAGCATCATTACCATTAGATGCCATAATTTTATATGATGTACGGATAAGGTTTATTCTGTTTTTCTTATCATCTATGACTTTTAAGTATGGAATTAAATAGTTTACTTCAGGTTCACCATTATCAATATTTTCCCAATTAGATAAATCTCCATTTTCAAGTATGGATTTTTGCAAGGCTTGATTTAAAACAGAGTAAGTTTTTTTTAATTGGTTTACAGTAACATGCTTTTGATAATTTGAAATTAATGTTGGCATTGTAATTGTTGACACTACTCCTAAAATGCCTAATGTTATCAATATTTCTGATAAAGTAAAAGCTTTATTCAAGTGACCTCCATAATGTTCTCTTTTAGACTACATACTTTTAGAAGATAATAACATAAAATACTTTTGTGGACAATAAGACTACAAAAATATTACAATTAGGTAGAAAAATTTTTACATTTAGAAGGCAAAAAAAGCTTTCGCAAAATCAGCTTGCAGAAGAATTAGGTATTTCTAGAGAGCATCTTGCAAAAATAGAAACAGCTAAACGTTGTGTGAGTTTAGGACTTTTAATAGATATTTCGGAAAAATTACAGATTCCTGTAAAAGAATTTTTTGATTATTAAAAAAAGACCTCTTTAAGAGGTCTTTTTTTTATCTGTAATGAAGAATTATTCTTCGTCTTCGCCTAATTGAAAATCAGGAGCGCCGAACATACCTTCGATTTCTTCCAAAATCGCAGATGGTTTGCGAGCTTGATTTCTTTGAGCTACTGCACGTTTTCTTTCTTCACGTTCTTTTTCTTCATTTGCATTTGACAAGTGGTGGAAACCTGTACCAGCAGGGATTAAACGACCGATAATTACGTTTTCTTTTAATCCGCGTAACAAGTCTTTTTTACCGTCAACAGCTGCTTCGGTCAAGATTCTTGTTGTTTCTTGGAATGAAGCTGCAGAAATAAATGATTCTGTGTTCAATGAAGCTTTAGTGATACCTAACAACATGTATTCGCAAGTTGCTGGTTCTCCGCCTTTTTCTTGAACTTCGCTGTTTTCTTTTTCAAATGTCTGCATTTCAACAAGTTCGCCAGGTAACAATGTTGTATCACCGGCATCAACAATTTTAACTTTTTTAGTCATTTGTCTTACGATGATTTCAACGTGTTTATCAGCGATTTCTACGCCTTGTGAACGGTATACGCGTTGTACTTCGTCTACAAGGTATTGTTGAGCTGCTTCAGGACCGCAAAGTCTGATAACATCGTGTGGGTTCAAAGGACCGCTTGTTAAAGGCTGACCTTTTGTAATTTGTTGTTTATTTTGAACGATGATGTTAGCATCGATTGCATATTTGATTTCAACTCTGCCGTTGTCGTTAACGATATAAAGTCTTGGAAGGTCTTCATCAGTAACGATTTCAGCTACGCCGTCTTCTTCTGCAAGGATTGCACAATCTTTAGGTTTACGACCTTCAAGAAGTTCTTCAACCCTAGGCAAACCTTGAACGATGTCGCCTGTTTTTTGTCTTTCAAATACCAATGTTGCGATAATATCACCGCGAAGTACTAACGCACCAGCTTCAACCTGTAACATAGTACCAGGGCTGATTAAGTAAGGACGACCGTTTCTGATAGTGATTTCGCCTTTGTTTACAGCTGTAACCATACCTGAAACTGTTGATTTTTCACCGCCGTCAGCAATGATAGAATCAAGTCTTACAAAGTCACCTTTCTTAACGCTTGCTTTACCTTTTATCGGTATTACAGTTTCGTAAGTTGCACTTGTTAATAACAGTCTGCGAGCTTCTTCTTGGCTAGAATTAATAGAAGCAATACCGTCATTAATTGCTAATACTTGAGTTTTTGCAACAGGTGTTTTAGCATCAATTGTTTGACCGTCTTTTACAAGAAGTTCTGTTTGAAGTGAAGACATTAATTTAGAGTTGCCTTCAAATTCACGACGAACAATCAAGTTTTCAAGAACAACAATTCTTAAAATATTCTTTTCATCAAGTTCTACCATACCTTTAAGGTGTGATAAATATCCTTGCATTTGAAGAACTAAACTTGTTCTTGTAATTGTAGAACCATCAAGGTTTCTTACTCTAGCACCGTCTTTGTATTGTAATTGAGTTACAGGAACGATATCAATTAAATCATCTGATGTGTTGAATT
The DNA here is from genome assembly GCA_947073645.1 of uncultured bacterium. GTDB lineage: Bacteria > Cyanobacteriota > Vampirovibrionia > Gastranaerophilales > Gastranaerophilaceae > Stercorousia. Next base: position 9,203 of record CAMTMK010000014.1, read on the forward strand.
TAATTGAAACATTTTTCTGTTCAACTTCCAATACTTGAACAGGTCTTACAAGAATTTGGATTGGCTGGTTAGAAATTGAATCTTCGTCTAAAGAAAGTGATGTATCAAGTTCTTCATCTAAGTCATCAATATCTAAATCATCCATTGAAGAATCCATAATAGTAACGATTGAAGTTTCTGCTGCTTTGATACCTTCAGCAATTACAGTACCTTTTTTTACAACTTCGCCTTCATCAACTTTCAATTCAGAAACGCTTGAAAGGTGGTGAACCTCTCCGGGTCTGATTGTAATTTCGTGAATAATATCGTTATATTCTTTGAATTCAACAATACCGTCAATGTGGCAGTATACGTCTTTTACAACTTCTGTACCAGCTGTAACGAATGTTCCGTTATCAACCATTTTCAAAGAGCTGTCTTTGTTGATTTGATGTACTTCTTCCGGAATAAATACAACTTTACCCGGTTTTGTAATGATTTGATTTTCATCAACTTCAACGTCAACGTATCTGATTTCACCAGATGATGCTACTGAGCATTCATCATCAATAAGTTCGGCAATAATCATACCGTTTTCTACTGTTGTATCAACAGGAGCTTTTACGATATATTTTTCGCCAGTTTTATTAACTGTCCAGATTTGTTCTTTTTTAGTTTGTTCAAAAGAAGCATTTTCAGGCATTAATGAAGCAATAACGATTGTTAATTCTTTACCTTGAACAATCTTCTTGATATTTTTGCCTTCGAATTTTACATCTTCAATAACTAAATCTTCACCGAAACGAACTTCACCGCCGTGTTCAGAAATAGTTAATGTTTCAGCAAGTTTTTCACCTTCTTTAATTTTTTGACCGTCTTCAACTAGTACTTTAGAACCGCCAGGAAGGTTGTAAACGTCGCCTCCAAGAACCCAGATAATACCTTGTTTATTTGTAGTTCTTGAAATATTGCCTTGTCTGTCTTTCTTTTCATCAGCTACGAAATCTTCATAAAGGATTTCACCTGAAAGGTCTGAAGTAATATCTTTTGTCGCTTTTTCTGTCAAACGAGAACCTGAACCTTGAGAAGCCGGTTCGTATTGAGCAAGCTTAAAGCCTTTTTCAACAGTCATTCCGTTAGTAAAGAATACTGTAGAACCTGCAGGAATATGATATTTTTCAGTCTTTTTAGCACCTTTAATTTCAATATCTGTTTCGTAATTAGAGATATTAACAACATCCCCGTGGCGAGTTCTCAATTCTCTTGTTTTAACGTTTGATACAACTTCACCTGCAATGTTTGCAGTAACTTCTTTGATTGCATCTTTAACACCAACCGCACCACCTGTGTGGAATGTTCTCATTGTAAGCTGTGTACCAGGTTCACCGATTGATTGAGCTGCGATAATACCGATAGCTTCACCGATATCAACTGGTTTTTGAGTTGTCATTGCCCAGCCGTAGCATTTTTGGCAGATACCGTATTCCAAACCGCAAGTCAAACCTGAACGAACTCTCAATTCTTGAAGATTCAAGTGTTTAACTTTTTGAACATCGTTTCTGTCCATTGTTGTTCCTGCTTTTACAAGAACTGTACCGTCAGTATCTTTGATATCTTCAGCAATTGTTCTTCCTAACAATCTGTCTACCAAAGGAACGATTACATTGTCACCGTCCATAATCGGTTTCATATCAATAGCTTTTGTAGTGTGGCAGTCATCAGCGCGGATGATAACATCTTGTGCAACGTCTACCAAACGTCTTGTCAAATAACCTGAATCGGCTGTTTTTAACGCTGTATCTACAAGCCCTTTTCTCGCACCATATGATGAAATGATGTATTCAGTAACGGATAAGCCTTCTTTAAAGTTTGATTTAATCGGCAAGTCGATGATTTGACCTTGTGCGTCTGCCATCAAACCACGCATACCAACAAGCTGAGAAACCTGTGATAAGTTACCTCTCGCACCTGAGAATGCCATCATATATACAGGGTTCAATCTGTCGAAGTTTTCAACAACTTGAGAAGTCAATTTCGCAGTTGTTTCAGACCAGGTATCAATAACCTTTGTATATCTTTCAACTTCGGTAATTTCACCTTTTAAGTATCTGTTTGTAGATTTTTCGATTTCTGCTTCTGCTTCTTTAAGCATTTCTTTTTTGATTTCAGGAACTTGTAAATCCGCAATAGAAATTGTTGTACCGGATTTTGTAGCATACCTGTAACCAAGGTTTTTAAGGCTGTTAGCCAATTCTGCGGTTTTAGCACCGCCAAACTCAAGATACATTTGTGAAAGCAAATTGTTCAAACCTTTTTTGTCCATTTGCTTGTTAATGTAATCTACAGTTTTTTTACCGTGATTGTAAGTTGTTTCCATCTATATTTTTCCTTTTATTTTACTTAAAAATAATTTTGTTCTACTGTCAATTAGCCCTCAGTGACGAATTGACCTTCGCGCAATCCGCTAAGCAAGAGCATTTCTAACTGCTTCGTTGAAGATAATTCTTCCTGCTGTTGTTTCAAGTCTTTCGCCTTGTTCATCTCTTACTACGATTTTGTCGTGTAAATCGATTACGCCGACTTCAAGAGCTGAGATTGCATCTTGGAAGTTGTAGAAATATCCTTTCGGATCCATTTCAGGATTTTTCAGGATTGTCAAGTAATACATACCCAATACCATGTCTTGTGTAGGTGTGATAATAGGTTTACCTGTTGCAGGAGCTAAGATGTTGTTAGTTGCTAACATTAACATTCTTGCTTCTGTTTGAGCTTCGATTGATAAAGGTACGTGAACAGCCATTTGGTCACCGTCGAAGTCGGCGTTGAACGCTGTACATACTAACGGGTGAAGCTGGATTGCACGGCCTTCTACCAATTTTGGTTCGAATGCCTGAATACCTAATCTGTGAAGAGTCGGGGCACGGTTCAATAGTACCGGATGTCCGTCGATTACTTCTTCTAATATATCCCAAACGATTGCTTCGGAACGTTCAATTTTCTTTTTAGCTGATTTAATGTTTTGAACATATCCGCGTTCAATCAATTTGTTTACAACAAACGGTTTGAATAATTCAATTGCCATTTCTTTCGGCAAACCGCATTGGTTCAATTTCAATGTAGGACCAACAACGATTACTGAACGGCCTGAGTAGTCAACACGTTTACCCAACAAGTTTTGACGGAAACGACCTTGTTTACCTTCAATAATGTTAGATAATGATTTCAACGCTCTGTTGTTAGGACCAACAACTGTACGTCCGCGTCTGCCGTTATCGATAAGAGCGTCAACAGCTTCTTGAAGCATACGTTTTTCGTTTCTAACGATGATTTCAGGAGCACCCATTTCCAAAAGTCTTTGTAAACGGTTGTTTCTGTTGATTACACGTCTGTACAAGTCGTTCAAGTCAGATGTTGCAAAACGTCCGCCGTCTAATTGTACCATTGGTCTTAAATCCGGAGGAGTAACTGGAAGTACATCCATAATCATCCAAGTCGGATCTGTTTCTGATGATATCAAGCTGTCTAATAATCTTAGACGTTTGATTAATTTACTTTTCTTTTGAACAGAGTTAATTGTACCAGCAAGTTCAGTTCTGATTTCTTCTGCAAGTTCTTTTGTATTAACTTCTGATAAAAGTTCTTTAATAGCTTCCGCACCGATTCCTACTTTTAATTCAGAATCTTCGTTTTCAGCCATATAATCTTCATATTCTTCTTCTGAAAGAAGTTGTAATTTTTTGAATGGGCTTTCGCCTGCATCTAAAACTACATAGTTATTGAAGTAAATAACCTGTTCCAAATCTTTCAAAGTCATATCAAGAAGTAAGCCCAAATATGATGGAATACCTTTCAAGAACCAAATGTGAGATACAGGAGCAGCAAGTTTAATGTGTCCCATTCTCTGACGTCTTACTTTTGAATCAGTAACTTCAACACCGCATCTTTCGCAGATGATACCTTTGTGTCTTACTCTTTTATATTTACCGCAATAGCATTCCCAGTCTTTTGAAGGTCCAAAAATTCTTTCGCAGAACAGACCGTCACGTTCAGGTTTTAATGTACGGTAGTTGATTGTTTCCGGTTTAGTAACTTCGCCGTAAGACCATTTAAGTATTCTTTCCGGTGAAGCGATACTAATTCGTATATAGTCAAAATAATCTATGCTTGTTGACATTTTTTGTAATTCTCCTTTTTTTATCGGCAAGAGGAAAATCCTCTTGCCTTATAAATTATTATTATATATCTCCGAATGTAGTCGGTGTTTCAAAGAAATTGATGTTCAAAAGTTCTGAATCCATATCAGATAGAACTCTTCTCGGAGCAGATTTTCTCAAATCGTCCATATCTGTCATCAAGTCTACTTCTACACCGTCTTTTTTCGCTACCGTAATATCCAAACCAATACTTTGTAATTCTCTTACAAGTACTTTGAATGATTCAGGAATACCCGGTCTTGGAATATTGTCGCCTTTAACGATTGCTTCATAAGCTCTGTTTCTACCGTTAACATCGTCTGATTTGATTGTTAACATTTCTTGAAGAGTATATGCAGCACCGTATGCTTCCAATGCCCAAACTTCCATCTCACCGAATCTTTGTCCGCCGAATTGAGCTTTACCACCCAACGGTTGTTGTGTAACAAGTGAGTAAGGACCTGTAGAACGAGCGTGAATTTTGTCGTCTACAAGGTGGACAAGTTTAAGAATGTATGATAAACCTACTGCAACAGGTTCATCGAATTTTTCACCTGTTCTACCGTCGATAAGTCTTACTTTACCTGTTGGTTCAACCCAGTCACAGCCTGAAGCTTTAATACCTTTAAGTAATTCTTCTTTTGTAGCTCTTTCTGATTGGTTGTCACCGTATCTTTCATCGAAAGATGGAGTTTCGTAGTAGTTACCGCTCAAGTATGCAGCCAAACCAAGCAATAATTCATAAGTTTGACCAACGTTCATACGAGAAGGTACACCAAGCGGGTTCAATACGATATCAACAGGAGTTCCATCCGGCAAGAATGGCATATCTTCTTTTGGCAAGATTCTTGATACGATACCTTTGTTACCGTGACGTCCTGAAAGTTTATCACCAACTGATACTTTACGTTTTTGAGCGATGTAAACTCTGATTACTGTATTTGCTCCAGGTGGTAATTCGTCGCCTTTTTCTCTGTCAAATACTTTAACGTCGAGTACGCGGCCGCCTTCACCGTGAGGAACTCTTAATGAGTTATCTTTTACGTCTCTTGCTTTTTCAGCGAAGATTGCGCGTAAAAGTTTTTCTTCAGGCGGATGTTCAGATTCACCTTTCGGTGTAACTTTACCTACCAAGATATCGTCAGCATAAACTCTTGCACCGATACGAACAATACCGCGTTCATCCAAATGTCTCAAAGCATCTTCTGAAACGTTCGGAATTTCACGAGTAATTTCTTCAGGTCCGAGTTTAGTTTGACGAGCGTCTATTTCTAATTTTTCAATGTGAACTGATGTGAAGATATCATCGTGAACGCATCTTTCTGAAAGCAAGATAGCATCCTCGTAGTTATAACCTTCCCAAGGCATATACGCAACGATTACGTTTTTACCTAATGAAAGTTCACCGCAGTTTGTAGAAGCACCGTCAGCGATTACGTCGCCTTCTTTAACCTTGTCGCCTTCGTGTACCAAAGGTTTTTGGTTAATACATGTATCTTGGTTACTTCTTACATATTTCATTAATGTGTGAACGTGAGGTTTGTTGTTGATATCGCGGATGATAATTTCTTCACCTACAACTCTTTCAACAACACCGTCGCAATCAGATACGATTACCATACCTGAATCTTTTGCGGCACGTTTTTCCATACCTGTTCCAACTACCGGTCTTTGAGTAATCAAAAGAGGTACTGATTGACGTTGCATGTTTGAACCCATAAGTGCACGGTTCGCGTCATCGTGTTCGATAAACGGAATTAATGATGTCGCAACAGAGATGATTTGGATTGGAGAAACCCCAACGAAGTCAACTCTTTTTGATTCGCCCATAATGAATTCTGATCTGTAACGTACAGGTACATATTCATCTTTAATTGTGTTATCAGGGTTCAATTGAATATCAGCAGGAGCGCAGCGGAAATCTTCGTCTTCGTCTGCTGTCATATAAACAACTTCGTCTGTAACTTTACCGTCTTTAACTACAAAGAACGGAGCTTCAACGAAACCGTAGTCATTAACTTTTGCGTGAGTTGCTAATGAACCAATCAAACCTGCGTTCGGACCTTCAGGAGTTTCGATAGGACAAATACGTCCGTAGTGTGAAGGGTGAATGTCACGAACTGCGAAACCAGCGCGTTCTCTCATCAAACCGCCTGGTCCTAATGCTGAAATACGTCTTTTGTGAGTTAATTCAGCCAATGGGTTAATTTGGTCCATAAACTGTGATAATTGTGAAGAACCGAAGAATTCTTTTAATGAAGCAACTAACGGTTTAGTGTTCAACAAGTTCAATGGAGTTAATGTTTCAGAATCTTGAAGAGTCATTCTTTCTTTAACGATTCTTTCGATTCTTGAAAGACCAACTCTAAATTGGTTTTGCAACAATTCGCCAACTGAACGGATTCTTCTGTTTCCTAAGTGGTCGATATCATCAACTGTTCCTTCGTCGTAAGTCAAATTGATTAAGTATTCAATTGATGCAACGATATCTTGAACTGTTAATGTTCTTTGGTTTTTAGGAATGTTCAAGTTTAATTTTTTGTTTAATTTATAACGACCTACACGTCCGATATCGTATTTCTTTTCATCAAAGAAACGAGCTTCCAATATTGAACGTCCGCCTGCAGCTGATGCAGGATCGCCAGGTCTTAATTTTTTATAAACTTCGATTAAAGCGTCATCAGTAGTTTCAGCTGTATCTTTATCCAATGTTTTCTTTAAGAAATCAAAGTGAGTGAATAAAGATTCCATTTCAGAAACTGTGATACCCATAGCTTTCAATAAAGTTGTAGCTAAGATTTTTCTGTTTTTGTCGATTTTAACATAAATAATATCGTTAGAATCTGTTTCGATTTTCAACCATGCACCACGGTTAGGTATCATAGTTGCGTTGTATAAACGTTTACCTGCAGGTGAAATTTCACGTTTGAAATAAACACCAGGAGAACGAACGATTTGAGAAACGATTACACGTTCCGCACCGTTAACAATGAAAGTACCTTTGTCAGTCATTGTCGGGATGTCGCCGATGTAAACTTCTTGTTCTTTGATTTCACCGCTGTCACGGTTAACCAATCTTACCATTACGCGTAATTGTTTTGCATAAGTAGCGTCATGGATTCTTGCTTCTTCAATTGTATACTTTGCGTTGTCGAAAGTATAGTTTGGTAAGAAGTGCAATTCTAATCTGCCAGTATAGTCTTTAATAGGTGAGAAAGAAAGTAATTCTTCTTTCAAACCTTCTTTTAAGAACCATTCAAACGATTTTTTCTGCACTTCAATAAGGTCTGGTAAATCATCCAAACGAGTATGAGGAATACCCATTGGTGTTACTCTTTCTGCATATTTTGTGTTAGACATTAATTCACCTCGTCTATGTGTACGTACTAAATTTGAAAAGCGTGCATTGTTTGCTCGCTGTCTTGCTCGTTCGCCTTAAACGTGTCTTCGGTTAATTGCTTCATAAATTTTATTTATTTTGCAATTAAGCCTCGCACTCGGCTCACTTGCGCTCTAACTTAAGGCTGTAAACCTTTCATTCTACTGCGTTTCAGTAGGAATGAACTTGGGTGAAAAATCTAATTTTAGGCATAGTACACCTAACTTAAATTTAACATGTTATTTAATCATAATACATCAAGATATTTCGTCAAGAAAATTGTTAAATTTTTGTTACATAGATTTCTGGACAGGTGGAAAGTTTTGGTATAACTGTATTTGAGTGTCAAGACTATACATATTATATATTCATAATATGATATTAATTAGAAACGAGGGATTTATGAAAAAAATAATATTTTTATTGTGTATATTAATCATAGGAAAAACTGCATTATCAGCGGATTTGCCAGAAACCTTAACTAAAGAAAATACACCTGCATCTGTCGTACTTACGGGTAATCTTGTTTTTGATTGGCTTGACATTACTCAATCGGGAAGGGATGCGGTTATTGAAAAATATAAAACTCAGCTTTTTGATGAAGATACTGTGTATAAATTTAATAAAAAAGAATTTAGAAATGAGTATAAAGATTATTTGAAAGATTCTGATTTTCAAAGACATTATGCTCTGGTTTCAAATAATGTGACTGAAACTGATAAGGAAAATCTTTGCGGATTTTATAAAGGAAAGCTTTTAATCAGTTATGCGGTTCAATATAAAAATGATTTAAGAACTGTTTATTATTATGATGCATTGGGAAAACTCAGATATGTTGATAAGTTTTCAGAAAACTATCCAAATTTCCCGTATATGTCAAAGCAGTATCGAGCAAACGGAACTTTAGTCAGTGCGATTTATATAATTTCGCATGATATGCAGTATATGTATAATTCAGACGGTTCGTTTAAGGGCGCGTGGTACAAAGATAAAATGTATGACGCACGCGCTAAACAGATTTTGACTCGTTCAAATTGGTAGCGAGCGTGCCGCTGCTTGATTGCCGCCGATAAACGGGCACGCATCAGCAAAGCTGATGACTACAGCCCTCTGCCGGCAATCCGCTCGACCCGCCAATTAGGTTTTAAGGTCTAACTATTGATAAAATGTATTTGTCATTGAAGTATTTGTTTGCAACTTCGATGATATCGCTTTCAGTTACGCTGTTTATGAGTTTTGCGTAATCATTATCGAAATTATAACCTCTGCCTGAAGCTTCGAACCAGCCGATTGTTGTTGCTTTATCAAGGTTTGTTTCCTGACCGATTATGTAATGTCCTAAAAGTTTGTCTTTGGCTTCCTGAAGTTCTTTAGAACCTACAAATTCGGTTTTTAGTCTGAATACTTCTTCTAGCATTCGTTTTTGTGCGTAGTCAAGATTTTCAGGATTTGTTCCGATGTATGTTATAAAAGAACCTTTTAAGACATTTGGAGAATATTGAGAGCCTAATTGATAGGCAAGGCCGTCGCAGTCGCGAAGATTTTTGAATAATCTTGAACTCATACCAGTTCCCAAAAGTGAATCAATTACCTGTAAAGCTGCGTAATCTTTGCGATTTAAGACACCTGAGGTTTGCCAGCCCATAATTATCCAGTCGGTTTTCAGGTCTTTAATTTGTGTTGAAACTTTTTTCCCTGTTGATAGGGCGGGGATTGAATGTTTGGCATAGTCAAACTTTTCGCCTTTTTTAGCATTAAATATTTTTGTGAATTCATTAAGAGTTTTTTCTTTGTTCACGTTGCCGTTGATTGAGATTACAATATTTTGCGGATAAAAAGTCTTATCATAATAGTTTTTTATATCAGTTTTTGTAATTTTCGGCAGTGATTTTTCAAGAACACTGTTTGAATTTGAGTATGGGGAATTTTCAAAGATAAGTGTTTTGTAATTATCGATTGCGATATTTAAAGGAATATCTTTACTTTTTTTGATTGCGTTCAACTTGTCTTTTTTTGTTTTTTCGATTTCATAATCATCAAGTGATGCATTATTTATTACTTCATTCAAAAGTTCAAGAGTTTTGTCGAATTCGTTTTTAGTTGTAAGCACAGAAATTGAGAATTTATCTGTGCTTGCGGAAGGTACGATTTTAATACCGTTATCTTCCAGAACTTTTGCAAATTCTGCGGAAGAATATTTATTGGTGCCTTTAGTCATTAATGATGCTGTCATTTGAGCTGTGCCCGGGATTGTTTCTGTAAATTCGCCGCCTTTTGAAAAAATAGATATTGCGATTATGTCGTTAACTTGATTAGGTGTGAAAAGCAGTGTTGCTCCGTTTGCCAGCTCATATTTTTGAGTTGTTTTATTCTCGCTAATAAACTTTGCAGGTGCAGGAGTTGTATTTGAAATTTTTACTTCTTTTGAACATTCAGGTAAAAGTATTGATACTGCGCTTTTTTCTACGCCGAGGTATTTGTTCGCAACACGTTTTACATCGTCTTGAGTAACTTTTTTTATATTGTCAATGTAGTTTTCGTAGAATTTTGTATCATCTGTTGTTACTACGGTGTAGCCGATTTCGCCTGCTATATTGGAAATACTTTCTCTTTCATAGTATGTGTTTCTTTCTATTATGTTTTTGGCTAGTCGTAATTGTTCGGAAGTAATACCGTTTTTTTGAATATGATTTATTTCGTCAAAAATTGCACTTTGAAGTTTATCGCATTTGTCAGGTGCAAAATTTGTAGAAATATAAAATATTCCATCGTCTTTGAATCCTGTATTTATTGCAGAAATTGAATTTGCAAGTTGTTTGTTTTCTTTAATATTTCTATAGAAAACGGATGAGCGTCCGTCGCCAAGAATTGTAGATAGGACGTCAAGAGTGTATGAATCTTTGTCATCAATTTTTGTACCTCTGAAACCTACAAGCATATAACCGGATTGAACATCTCCGTATGTAAGTGTTTTAGCCTGTGATGTAAGGATTTTTTCTTGCGGATAAACATTTTTTATCGGTTTTTTGAATTCTGCATTGAAATCTTTTTTTACTTTTTCGATAGCAGAATTACTGTCAACATCTCCAACGATTATTGTAACCATATTAGAGGGGTTGTAGAATTGATTGTAATATTCAAGAATTTTGTCGCGGTGGATTGTGCTTATGATATCAGCAGTACCGATAACTTTTCTTTTGTATGGATGATTTGTATAAAGCATTTTTACAAGATTGTCATAAACGAGAGTCTGCGGAGAGTTTGCATCTTTCATAATTTCTTCGATTACTACTTTTCTTTCCTTTTCCAGTTCTTTTCTCGGGATTAACGGATGAAGAAGCATATCTGCATGCATTTCAAGTGCTAAGTCAAAGTCTTTTGAAGGAATTGTTATATAGTAATGTGTGAAATCCTTGCTTGTTGCAGCATTTGTCAGCGCCCCTTTTGTTTCGAGAATTTTGTCGAATTCTCCGGGAGCATGATTTGTTGAGCCTTTAAAGAATAAATGTTCTAAGAAGTGTGAAACTCCGTTATTTTCTTCGTTTTCGTTTATGGAACCGGTTTTAATCCAGGTATCTATTGTTACAATAGGGTTTGTTTTAACCTCTTTGATTACAACGGTCTGACCGTTATCAAGTTTATAGACGTTAAAATCTCCAGCGTATACGATTACACCGAAAAATATAGAAATTATTGTAATTGCGATTTTTTTCATTATATCCCCTCTCTGAATTATTTATAATGATACAATAAATTTTTTAAATTGGAAAAGTGTTTACTTTTTTATAAGTTTTTTCAAAAAAGGGAAAGCTATTGCAAGTGAAGCTAAACCTAAGAATACAAAGACTGATGTTGGAGTTTTCTTTTCGTTTAGCTTTTTAGCTTTTTTTTTGCCTTCGTAAATATCTCTGTTTAACATTTGGAAATCACGTGTTGCTTTGGCATCAGAATACAAAACAGGCTTGTAAAATTTGTTGGGAGGTACTACTACACCAACATTAAAACCTGTATTTTTCATATGCTGATTTACACTAACACTTTCCATATTTTCTATAAAACAAATCAAGTTCTAAAATTGCCTAATATATATAGTTATATTAAGTAAGGTGTTGACAAAAAGTTATTACTTTATAAAATAAGAATTATTACTACTTTTTTAAAGCTTATGAACTATTCAAGACAAAGAGATATAATACTTCAAACTTTAAAAGAAAATGTTGTCCATCCGACAGCAGAATACATTTATGGAATTTTAAAAGAGAAAGAAACTGGTATTAGTCTGGCAACTTTATACCGAAATTTAAATCAGCTCGCAGATAAAGGTATTATAAAAAAAATAGATGGACTTGAAACTTCATCTCATTTTGATCATAATACATATGAGCATTATCATTTTATATGTGATAAATGTAAAAAAGTTTTTGATATTCCGCTTGAAGTTGCTCCTGATGTAGCGGTAAAAACCGAGCAGAAAACAGGCTTTCAAGTAAAAGGATATGATATAGCAATACATGGTATTTGTGTAGAATGCCAAGAAAAATAGGAGAGAAAAATGGAAAAATACATTTGTACAGTATGTCAGTATGTTTACGACCCTGAAGAAAATGATGGTGTAAAATTTGAAGATTTACCCGAAGATTATACATGCCCGCTTTGCAATGTAGGCAAAGATATGTTTGAAAAGGAGTAAACATGCATTTTCAAGAGATTAAAAATAACATTTTTTACTGCGGTTTAAACGACTGTGAGAGAAAAATTTTTGATGAGCTTATTCCGTTAGAACACGGTACAAGTTATAATTCTTATCTTGTTAAAGGTTCTGAAAAAACAGCAATTATTGATACTATGTATCCGCCAATGACCGAAGTATATTTGAAAAATTTGGCTGATAACAATGTTGAAAAAGTGGATTATATTGTTGCAAACCATGGTGAACAAGACCACTCGGGTTCAATTCCGGCATTATTGGAAAAATATCCGAATGCTGTTGTTTTGACTAACTCTAAAGTTGCTGAAAATATTAAATCAATGCTTCTTGTTCCGGAAGAAAAAATAAGAGTTATTGCTGATGGTGAAGAAGTTTCACTTGGTGATAAGACTTTGAAATTTATTTTTGCACCGGGAGTTCATTGGCCAGATACAATGTTTACGTTATTAAAAGAAGATAATGTAATTTGTACCTGCGACTTTTTGGGCGCACATTATACATTTGGTGATGTTTTTGCAGTTGAGTGTAAAGAACTTGAACTTAGTGCAAAACGTTATTATGCAGAAATTATGATGCCTTTTAGAATGTTGAGTAAAAAATATACGGCAATGATTAAAGATATGAATGTTGATATGATTTTGCCAAGTCACGGACCGGTTCATAAAAGACCTGATTATATTTTGGACTTATACACAGATTGGACATCAGATGCGCCGAAAAATCTTGTTGTAATGCCTTATGTTTCAATGTATCAAAGTACTAAAGAAATGATTGATTATTTAAGTGAAAAACTTGAATCAAAAGGTGTTAAAACATTTAAATTTGATATAGTAGATGATGATTTGGGTGACTTAGCTATGGCATTAGTTGATGCTGCTTCAATTGTAATGGGGACATCAATGGTTCTTGCAGGCCCTCATCCGGCATCGGTTAATGTTGCATATTTAGCTGCTGCTCTAAGACCTAAAGCTAAATTCGCATCTCTTGTCGGCTCATACGGCTGGGGCGGAAAATTATTTGACTTAATTGCTCAATTGCTTGCTCCGCTGAAACTTGATTTGGTTGAACCTTTGCAGGTTAAAGGTAAACTAAAAGAAGATGATTTCAAAAAGCTTGATGAAATGGCGGAAAGTATTTTTGAAAAACACAAATCAATCGGTCTTGTATAAGACCGATTTTTTTATTAAAATTTGTAAAATAATAGATATATTGGGGCAATTCCTATCTTTGACTGTGTTTAAATACTTGTCAGGGAATTATGAAAATAAACAGTGTTACAGCAAATTTAATAAATAAAAACAGTGGTAATTTTATTCAAGCAAATTCCAATGATATTGCTGTAGAAAATAAAATTCAAACTTCAATATATAATCAAAAAGGTGTAACGCTGCCATTTGGAGCTTGTCGTTTTAAACCTTTAAATATTTGCGAAGAAAATTGTGTTGTAATGCTCAGGAAAATAAAAGACGGCACTCGCCAAAAATTTTTACAAGGAGATGTTAATGAAATAATGGCATCTTTAAGACAAGAAAAAGATCCTAAAGAAATGGAACGTTTTTTAGGTGATCTTATAGATGCGCTTCGAGATACCGAATGCGATAAACACTCTTTTAAGCGTCTTATTCAATTGATTGCAGGTAAATCGGAAGATGACAAATATACGATTTTAGCGTTTGCTGACAATGAACTTAAAAATACTGTAGATCCACTTAAAGCTTTTGTTGAGCTTCCAGCAGACAAGCAAAAAAAACTGATGCCATTTTTAGAAAGAATTCATCTGGCAGAAGTTTCAGAAGATATGACCGAAGCTTTATATGATACTTTTAGAACACTGGTTTATGCAGAAGAAGATATGTCTAAACTGAAAGGTGATGCTTTGAATAAATATAAGATAGATAATTGCAGAATGCTTAGAGATAATATCGGATATTTTAAAAATCAGCCAGATAAAAATTCAGTTTCAATAGCAAAAGATATTTATTATTATTTTGTAGATAATATGATTTAATAAAAAGCCCCTTTTAAAGGGGCTTTTTTATTATGCTTTAGCAAATGATTCGGAATTTTTTGATTTTATTTCTTCTTCGATTTTTGAAATAAATTCATCTATATTTAATGTTCCTACCTGTCCTATGCCGCGAGCACGAACAGCTACAGAATTTGCTTCGATTTCTTTGTCCCCGATTACGCAAACGTAAGGAATTTTCTTATCTTGTAAGCTTTCTCTGATTTTGTAGTTCATAGATTCTGAACGGTCATCAAGAGTTACTCTTATGCCTGCCTCGCGCATTTTTTTGTAAACCTGTTCGGCAAATTCGGTATGTTTTTCGTTGCTGATAGGAACGATTGCAACTTGAGTTGGAGCAAGCCAAGTTGGGAATGCGCCTGCATAATGCTCGATTAAGATTCCGTGGAAACGTTCCATAGAACCAAATACTACACGGTGAAGCATTAGAGGAGTTTTTAATTGACCGTCTTTATCCTGATACTTGATATCAAATCTTGCCGGAAGGTTGAAGTCAAGTTGAATTGTAGCACATTGCCAAGTTCTGCCGATTGCGTCTTTGATTTTAAAGTCGATTTTCGGACCGTAGAATGCACCGTCGCCTTCGTTGATTTCGTAATTCATTCCACGGCGTTCCATAGCTTCTTTCAAACCAGCCTCAGCTTTATCCCAGTTTTCGATTTCGCCTACAAAGCTTTCGGGACGGGTTGAAAGTTCAACTTCAAATTCCATGTTGAAGATTTTCATTGTATCTGCAACAAAGTCAATTACGCCATTAATCTCATCAACTAATTGTTCAGGTGTACAGAAAATGTGAGCATCGTCTTGTGTGAAGCCTTGAACACGAGTTAAACCGGATAGAGCTCCTGATTTTTCTTTTCTGTAAACAGTACCGAGTTCTGCCATTCTTAAAGGTAGTGAACGGTATGAATATCTGTTTGCTTGATATATCAAAATATGGAATGGGCAGTTCATCGGTTTTACAACAAATTGGTCATCAGACTCTTTATCTTTTTGGATAAAGAACATGTTTTCTTGGTAGTGATCCATGTGTCCTGAGATTTCCCACAATTTTGATTTCGCGATTTGCGGTGTGTGAACGATTACGTAACCGCGTTTTCTGTGTTCGGTTCTCCAGTAGTTTTCGATTTCTTCACGAACTACACCGAGGTTTGGATGCCACAATACCAGGCCGCCACCCATTTCTTCTCTTGTAGAGAATAAATCAAGCTTTGCACCAAGTTTTCTGTGGTCGCGTTTTTCAGCTTCTTCCATCATGTGAAGGTAGTCTGCTAAATCTTCTTTTGTCCAGAATGCTGTTGCATAAATTCTTTGAAGCATTTTGTTTTTAGCATTACCTCTCCAATATGCGCCTGCAACTTTTAAAAGTTTAAAAGCATTAGCTTTAATATATGAAGTGTTTGGAAGGTGAGGACCTGCGCAAAGGTCGTTGAATAATGCATTTCCGTCTTTGTCTTTAGTGATATACAAAGTCGGGTTGTCATTTTTGTGTTCTTCCAATAATTCTGCTTTGTAAATTTCGCCTTGTTCTTTAAATTCGGCAATTTGTTTGTCTACGTCAGGAATTACGTATTTTTCGAATGAAAGATTTTGTTTAACAATATTTTTCATTTCTTCTTCGATTTTAACAAGGTCATCTTCAGTGAAGGCATGCCCGTCCGTTAAATCAAAATCGTAATAAAAACCGTTTTCAACAGCAGGTCCTATAGCTAACTTTGCTGACGGGAAGAGCTTTTGAACGGCTTGTGCCATAACGTGTGATGTTGAGTGTCTTAAGATACTCAAAGTTTCTTGATTCTTTTCCATTTTCTATCCTTTCCTGGTTAACGATAACATTCGAAAAACCACTATCGGGGTGGATCCCCCATACTACAAGAATAGTTTAGCACCAGCACAAGTGAATTACAAGCGTTACAAAAAGTTACAGAAATTTTGGTGTATATTGATTGTTTGTTGTAAAATGTAAGAATACTGAAATAGTCGTCAGAAAGGGTAAAAAATGAATACAGCTGTATTAGTGGGAAGAGTAGGCAGAGATGCTGAAATAAGATATTTTGAATCAGGAAAAGTCAGAGCAAATTTTTCTATTGCGGTTAACAGATGGGACAGCAAAACAAAATCTGAAGTTACTGATTGGTTCAATATTGATGTATGGGATAAGCTCGCTGAATTTGCAGGTGAATATGTAAAAAAAGGTGTTCAGGTGGTTGTTGACGGCAGAATTGCTCAAAACAGATGGACAGATAAAGCCACCGGCAATGAAAGAGAAAATTTTCTTGTTGTTGCAACAAGTATCAGATTGCTTGGCTCAAAAAGAGATTTAGAACAGATATGATAATTAATTCAAACATAGTCGGGATTATTGCCGATGATTTAACCGGAGCTAATGATACTGCGCTTCAGTTTCATTTGAAAGGTGCTAATACTCAGATTTTATTATCTGATGAACTTGAGCTTTTTAATGTTAAAGGCACTCAAACATGGGCTATTGCAACTGAAAGCAGGAATGTTGAACCTGAAATTGCATTTGAAAAAGTTGCTAAAACAGCTAAAATGTTTGCTGAAAAATTAAATCCAGATTTTGTTTATAAAAAAATTGATTCGACAATCAGAGGTAACATTGCACCTGAGGTGCTTGCGATTATTTCTGAACTTGAATTTGATGCATCTGTTATTGTTCCTGCGTTTCCGGCAGAGATGAGGACTACTGTCGGCGGATATCATATGCTTCGAGGAGTTCCTATTGAAAGAACTGAGATGGCGCGAGATCCGCATTCTCCGATTTTAGAATCTCATGTGCCGACTTTGCTTAAATCTCAATTAGCTCCTGAATATAAAGATTTTGTGGGGCATATTGAATTGAAAACTGTAATGAAAGGAGCAGGACCTGTTTTACAGAAAATCAACGAACTTGTGAATGATGGTAAAAAGCTTATTGTAGCAGATGCTGTTTCAACAGTTGATGTTGAGCAGATTGCGTTAGCTGTGAAAAAATCTGAAAATAAAATTTTGCCTACAGGCACAGCAGCTCTTGCACAAGCTTTGAGTGAGTTCTGGTTTGCTGATTTGGAATGCGAACATATAATAAAAACATTCCCACGCTTGCCTAAATTTATTGTCTCGGGAAGTGCAACTCAAATTACGGCAAATCAGATTGAAAAACTTGAAAACAGTGATGAATATGATAATGTTTTAACTATCAGTTTTGATTTGAAAACTGTTTTGGGCGGGGTTACGGATGAACTTGTTGATAGAGTTGTTTCTAATTTGAGCTTTGATAATACAGTTGTTGTTCATACATCTAAGTTGATTAAAGATTTTGACGGTTTCTCGGATGACAGTTTGAATGCGGAACTTACTAAGGCTAATCTTGCATCTGTTATTACTGATTTCCTTGCAGATTTGACAAGGAGAGTTCTTGATAAAAAGGAAACTATTTTAATTACTTTAGGCGGTGAAACTTCTTACAAATGCTGCAGCGCAATTTGTGCCTGCCAGCTTCAATTAATTGATGAAGTTGCGCCGGCTATAGCTTTGTCGCTTGACCATAATGCACAGTGGATTGTAACTAAATCAGGAAATCTTGGCGGTGCGAATACTTTGATTGATATTTTAAAATATTTTGATTCTCATGGCGGACTGGTAAATGAATAAAATAGCGATTACTACGGGTGATCCTAACGGGATTGGCGCAGAGATTACGATAAAGGCTTTGAACAAGCTTTCTCCTGAAAATGTCATATTGATATCTAATCGTAAGGTTTTAGATTTTTATGGAAAACTAAATAAGGATTATGAGATAATTGAAATTCCTTATGATGTTGAAGTTGCGCCGGGGAAAATTACAAAAGAAGCGGGCGAATTTTCATTCCAATCAGTGAAAAAAGCCTGTCAAATAGGAGCAAAAGCTATAGTTACCGCTCCCGTTGCTAAAAACGCATTATATCTTGCAGGACATAAATTTAACGGGCAGACTGAAATTTTACAAAAATATCTGGCGCGTGATGGACAGCTCGCCGAAATGCTTTTTGTTGCAGGCGGTTTTAGAGTTTTGCTTTTGACGCGTCATGTTGCCTTGAAAGAAATTTCTTTATCAAAAGAAATGGTTGTTGAGAAAATTTCTAATTTAAAAAACTTTTTTGTTTCGCATCTTGGAATAAAAGAGCCAAAATTTGCACTGTGTGCGTTTAATCCTCACGCGGGCGAGGATGGAATCTTAGGACGTGAGGAAATTGAAATTTTACAGCCTGCGGTTGATAAGTTGCGTGCGTGCGGGGTAAATATTACAAATCCGCTTCCTGCTGATACTTTGTTTGTAAAAGCTCTCGATTATGACTGCTGTATTGCAAACTATCACGATCAGGGGTTAATCCCGATTAAAACAGTTGCCGGTGATAAGACTGTTAATATGACAATCGGTTTGGATATAATAAGAACCTCACCGGGACATGGAACTGCATTTGATATTGCAGGGAAAAACATTGCGGATGAAACAGGCATGATAGAAGCGATAAAAGCTGT
Organism: uncultured bacterium; assembly: GCA_947073645.1. GTDB lineage: Bacteria > Cyanobacteriota > Vampirovibrionia > Gastranaerophilales > Gastranaerophilaceae > Stercorousia. The sequence goes on from CAMTMK010000014.1 coordinate 28,009, forward strand.
ATTAGACTAAAATTTATAATCAGATTGCAACTGCCAGTTATCATATTGAAATAGAGCTCCACAATATGCACCCGATTTAGTTTTGTTACACCCATGACCTGCACCGTTTAGGAGTGTGTTTCTTGGTAATCCATGCCCATAAAAATACACCCCCGCTACTTTAATATTATGAAAACTGTCATTAAATGCTCCTGGAGTTATGGTTAGAACAAAGTTATCAATACCATATTTGTCCGGTCTTTTATTACCATTTACATCACAATAAATATGTAAATGTTTATTGTCTTGTTTTCTGAAAGCTATGTAAGTACCGTCAGCAAGTTGAATTTTATAAAAGGATGATGTTTTTATTTGCTCTTCGTATGTTCCATTTAATCCGTATATAATTCCGTTAGAATTCCAACAACCGTTAGAAGTTTTACAGTTTTTAGTAATATTTAAATTTTTCAAAAGATAAGTTTCAACAAACTGTTGCAAATTTAAATCCCAGTTCCAATATTGGAGTTCACCATTTTCAATAGTAGTTTGATTGATATTTTGAGAAAATATTGAATATAATTTTTTAGCTCTAGATATATTTACTTCTCTTTGATGTGTAGAGATAAGTGTAGGTATTGTAATTGCAGAAACAACACCTATAATCCCTAGAGTTATTAAAATTTCTGCTAAAGTAAAAGCGGTTTTATAATTCATCTATGTCTCCTATCCAAATGTCTCGTACGAGACATTTGGATTTATATTAACATATAAATTGAGTTTATGCAAGCTTCAAAAATCAAAAAAAATGAAGAAATATGTAAACTTCTTGGCGAAGTTGTACAAGAATTGAAAGGTAAAAAGAAAAAATCAATTCTTGCTTATGAAAGTGATTTACCAAGAAGTGTTGTTTATTATATTTTAGAAGGTAAAAAAGATCCTCAGCTTACTACACTATGGCGATTGGCATTGGGTTTAGATATGAGACCATCTGAACTTTTAAAGATTATTGAAGATAGAGTAGAAGGTGGTTGGGATTCATTTTTAGATTAAAAAAAAGACCTCATAAGAGGTCTTTTTTTTATGCTGTTTGTTGTTTATCGTTCCAAAAATCGACTAACATACTGCAGAAGAATATACTTGAATATGTTCCGATTGCAATACCGAGTATCATACACAGTACAAAATCTCTTGTTGTTACACCGCCCCACAAGTATAGTGCAAGCAATGTAATCAATGTTGTTAGTGATGTATTGATACTTCTTGTTAATGTTTGGTTTACAGAAGCATCAACGATTTCACCGAATGACATTTTTTTAGAGTAATATCTTAAGTTTTCTCTAATTCTGTCAAATACAACGATTGTATCGTGAACTGAAAAACCGATTACAGTTAAGATTGCCGTAATAAACAAGCCGTCGATTTGGACATTGTAAACAAGTCCTAAAATTGAGAATGCGCCGACAACGAAGATTACATCGTGAAATACACCTAAAATTGCAGCAAGCGCATAATCAAATCTAAATCTGAATGAAAGATATGCAACAATTCCTAAAAATGCAAGAGTTACTGCAATTAATGAGTTTTTGAATAATTCTTTACCCATTGTAGGACCTACTGAACTTACTGAAATTAATTCAGGGTTGTCATAGTTTCTGGTCAAGCATTCTGTAATTTTGTCAGCATCATCAGAACCTTCTTCGATAAATTTTGTTCTGATAGAAATTATTGAATTAATATTTGATTTAGTGTTTTCTTGTTGAGTGTTATTAACGTTAAGGATTTGAATGTAAGGGTTTTCAACGCCAATACCTTCCAAAGCTTCTCTTGTTTTTGTCACGTCACTGTTTTCAAGTTTTTGTTCCAAGCCGTATTGTAAAATAGTTCCACCTGTATAGTCGATACCGACTTTCAATGGTGCGTGGTTAGAATATGTCACTGCGGAATAAATCATTGCAATGATACCGGGAACCAATAGTATGGTTGTCAAAAGCATCCACCACCATCTGTATTTTACGACTTTTACTTTATGTGTTGTTAAATTTATCATTATAGTCTCCTAATCTAGTATTCCAAAACGAGCTTTTTCACGTTTTGTTTCTGTAGCTTCATAACTTTGTCCGATTTCGTCTTTTTTCAAGCCGAACAGTGCAGGATGTTTAAGTTCTCCTGTACCGAAGATTAAGTGCATGAAGTTTTTAGTAACTGTAATTGCTGTAAACATTGACACCATAACACCGATTGCAAGTGTTAATGCAAAACCTTTTACAACACTTGTTCCTAAAAGGTAAAGAATTGTGCAGGTTATGATTGTTGTCATATTTGAGTCGAAAATACTAGTGAATGCTCTGTCAAAGCCTGAATTAATTGCAGTAAATAAGTTTCTGCCCGCTCTTAATTCTTCTTTAGTTCTTTCAAAAATCAAAATGTTAGCATCAACTGCCATACCTATTGAAAGGATAAAGCCTGCAATACCTGCAAGAGTAAGGGTTACAGGGATTGTTTTGAATAATGCAAACAGGATTAAACTATATATAATTAATGCAATGTCTGCGATTACGCCGGGTACGTGGTAGAATAAAATCATAAATACCATTACGGCAGAAAGTCCTATGATACCTGCTTTTCTTGATTTTGCAATACTGTCTGCGCCAAGTGTAGGACCTACAGTGTTTTCTTCAACGATTTTGGCAGGAACTGGTAATGCACCTGCGTTTAGTAAATTAACCATTCTTTCTGCTTCTTCGTAAGCAAATCCGCTGTCACCGCCTGAAATTTGAGCTTTACCGCCATAAATTGCTTCGTTTACTCGTGGAGCAGATTGAAGTTCTCCGTCAAAGAATATTGCCATTTGCTGACCTACCAAAGCTTTTGTGAGGTCTGCGAATTTTTTAGCACCTTCTGCGTTAAATTCTAATGAAACAACCCATTGTCCTGTTGCATCAGTGCTTAGGATTGATTTAGAAAGGTCTTGACCTGTCAAACCTGTTGATACCCAAATCGGTGAGCCGTCTGAGGCTTTGCCTTCTTTTTTAAATTCTAATTGAGCAGTTTCGCCGATAAAAGCTTTTGCTTCTTTTAAATCAGTAACGTTTGGAATTTCTACCAATAATCTTTTATCGCCGACTTGCTGAACAACTGTTTCTGCAACACCGAGTTTGTTAACACGTTGTTCGATTGCGAATTGAAGTCTGTTCATAACTTCAGGTGTGATTTTTGCGATGCTTTCTGTGGTTTCGGCTTCAAGAAGCAATCTTGAACCGCCGACCAAATCAAGCCCTAATTTTGTTGGTTTTACGAAGATAAGTATTGATGACACAATCACTACCGCCACGATAAACCAAAACATTAAAATTTTGTTTTTCATTTCTTTTACCCTTTTTTATAGATTTTCTTATTATTTTTTATATTTTTGTTAGTCGCTCGCTTGTGCTCGCTCCCATTTTATTCCTCTTTATATTATCTTATTTAAGATAATAATTTTTGTTATAGTCTGACCGGGCTAATCTTCATTGATTTTGTCAAGAACTGCAAACAAGTCTTGTTTTTCTGCATCTGTTAACTCAACCAGCGGACGTCTTACGTAATCCTCAATCAAACCTTTATGAGCAAGTGCTGCTTTTACAGGAATTGGATTTGGCGCCATAAATAATTTTCTGAAAGCAGGATATAATTTCTTGTGCATATTAACAGCGGGAAGAAATTCACCTGTTTTATAGTTTCTAATCATTGATTTGATTTGTGAACCAAAAATGTGAGAAGCAACAGAAACAACACCTCTTGCGCCCAGTGACATCATCGGAAGCGTCAAGCTGTCGTCGCCTGAAAGGATTGAGAAATCTTCAGGACATGCAAGTTTCATTTCTGTAACCATATCCATATCGCCGAAGCTTTGTTTGATAGCTACGATGTTCTGATGTTTTTCAGCGAGTTCTGCAACAGTTTGAGGAAGCATATTTACACCTGTTCTTCCCGGAATGTTATAAATAATAACAGGAAGGTTTGTGCTTTCTGCAACGGCTGAGAAATGTTCAATCATACCTTTTTGAGAGGGTTTGTTATAATAAGGAACGACTGAAAGAATTGCATCAACTTCTTCTTTCTGCGCCCATTTTGCAGCCATAACAGCAGTATCTGTAGAGTTTGAACCTGCGTTCATAATAACTTTAGCTTTATTTGCAACCGCACGTTTTACTGTGCTCAAAAGTTCAAATTCTTCTTCATGTGTAAGTGTAGGACCTTCGCCAGTAGTCCCTGCAACAAGAACAGCGTCTGTTCCGTGTGTGATTAAATATTTAGCAAGTTCTTCGGCTTTATTATAGTCAATTTCGCGTTTAGAATTAAACGGAGTAACCATTGCTGTAATAACTTCACCTGCATCGTATCTTAAAGCCATATTAAATACCTCATAATTATACTCTATCCCTGAGTTTAATTATAAAACAAAAGCGTGAAAAATGTTCAAATATTAAGTTATTTTTTATTTTTTTGTTCAAATTTATAGTTTATGATAACATTTATATATATGGACTTGAAAAGCAGATTACAAAATTTGAGTAAGAAACAGAAAGCTTATATCGGCGCTTTTGCTGTTATAGTGTCGCTTTTAATGTGGGCATTTATATCGGCGGGTGTTATTACACACAATTTTAACAGAAGCCAGCTTCAAACCGACCAAAACAGGCAGGAAGCTTTAATCAAAGGCATTATTCTTACTGAAACCAAGGATGAAAAAAAATATTGGGAAATATACGGTGAGAGCGGAAACTATGACAGTAAAAACGGTATAGCCATGCTCAACAATCTTGTTGGAAACTTTTATAATGATAATAATGAAGTTTCTATGAGTTTTGAATCTTCAAGAGGTACGTATAATGAGGCTAAATCTCAAATTATATTGTATGATGATACATTTATTGTATTAAAAGATTTTACAACATTAAGGGCTGATAAACTTGTTTGGTCGGGAAAAGATGTTCCGATTACGGCAGAAGGAAATGTGAGAATTACAAGAAACAGTGATTTTATCGCTACAGCTTCAAAGGTGGAAATCAGTCCTGAATATGACAGGTTTAAAATTATTGGAAATGCTGTTTCTAAAGTTTATAGTGATAAGGAGATAAAGTGAAAAAGTTATTAGGAATAATTACAGCGGTTATATTAACTGCAGGTTTGCTGGTACAGGCTTCCGATCTTGTTATTGAATCAAAAACTCAAAGCTATGAAGAAAAAGAAAATAAGATAAAATTTGACGGTGATGTAAAAGTTACCATTGATGACTTGAAGGTTGTAGGAGAATCTGCGGATGTAAGTATGGATAAAGACCAAAAACTTGATACCGCTACTTTCTATGACAAACCTTATGCGTTTGAGATTAAGAAAAACAAAAAACGCGAAGTTAAGGCTAATATTTTACAGCTTTCGTTGATTACAAAAGTTGTAAAAGCTCAGGGTGATACACAGTCAATCGTATTTGAGGGAAAAACTCCCGTTGTTGTAATCAATGCCGATGAACAAGAATATGATACAAAAACAGGGGTTATGACCGCAAATGGTGCCGTAACTATTTTGTATAAAGAATTGGAAACTTTTTCTGATAAAGCAAAAGTTAAGACTAATAAAAACGGTGATTTGAAAGACATTGAACTTATCGGTAATGCAAGAATTAAACAGCAGGGCGGAAATGAGTCTTTTGCTGACAGATTCTTTTATAATGCAGGTACAAAAGTTTTGACGGCTGTCGGCAATACTACATCAAATGCGGTTATGGATGATGGCAAAAAACTTGTTTTAAAATCTGCGCGTCAGGAATATATTCAAGATAAAAATATATTTAATGCGTCAGGCAATGTTCAGGTTTGGTATCAGGATTATCATGCGGTTGGACCTAAAATTACAGTTTATCCTAACAAAGAAGGCAAACCTAATGAAGTTTACTTTACAGGACGTTCAAGTATTACACAGGGTGTAAGAACAATTTATGCGGATAAAATCAGAATGACAATGAGTCCGAAAGATTTCCATGCTGATGGAAATACAAGAACTGTTATTAAAAATATCGGTTCTAACAACGGCGACAAGAATGACAGTGGAATGGGGTTAGGATTATAATGAATATAGATACAGCTTTAGAATTTTATAATAAAGGTGAATACAAAGAGGCAATTGATGCTTTCAGTGTTGTTTTGGAAGAGTGTCCCGATAATGCAGAGCTTTATAACAATATTGCTTTGTGTTATGCAAATCTTGGAGATTATGAAAGGGCAGAAAAGAATTACTTGAGAGCGCAGGAGTTAAACCCGAAATTGGCTCAGGTTTATATAAATCTTGCTGATATCTATTATCGTAATAAAGACATGGGTAATGGTATCGGACTTATTACTACTGGGATTTGTGAAATCCCTGATAATATGGTTTTACGCCATTATCTTGCAAGATTTTATATGGAAGATGCAAAACTTGATTTGGCAATTGATGAACTTGAAACAATTTTAGAAGTTCAGCCTGATAATTATGATGTATATTATGATTTGGGTAAAGTTCATTTTGAGCTTGGAAACTATGCTTGTGCTATAGAAAATTTTGAAAATGTTCTTGAGTATAAAAGTGAAAATCCTTGGATTTATTATTATCTTGGGGAAGCTTATGAGGCTAATGATGAGATTGATAAGGCAATTTCAAACTTTTTGAAAGCTATTGCACGCAATGAAGCTTTTTCACCGGCTTATAAAAAGGTTGCAATTTTATTTATGGCACGTGGTGATTATGAAGATGCGATTGAATATTTTGAAGATTATATTAATCTTGATATTCCCGAAGAAGAAGCAGGTAAAATCAGAGAGCTGGTAGAGAGAATTAAGAAAAAACAAAATGGATAAATTTTGGATAGCTTTATCATCAATAGAGGAGTTGAGCAGTTCTTTTATACAAAAACTGTATAATCATTTTGGCGATATTGAAAAAGCTTTTAATGCGGATGATTTGTCTGCTATTGACGGGTTAACAGTTAAAAAAGCCGAAAAGTTCTTACGCCTTCGGGATAAAACAGACCCTGACAAAGCCTTGCAGTTAGTTTTAGACCGCGGTGTTAACTATTTGACGTTTGAGGATGAAAGATATCCTCAAATGCTTCGTAATATTGATGATGCACCGTCAGTTTTATATTATAAAGGTGATTTATTTGATTGTAATTTGGACAGGGCATTGGCAGTTGTTGGCTCGCGAAGAGCAACTAGTTATGCTAAAGATGCGTTGACAAAGATTATTTCTGAATTAAACGGAACAGATATCTGTATAGTTTCGGGTCTTGCATCAGGTATTGATACAACGGCGCATATATCTGCGCTTGACAATAATCTGAAAACAATCGGTGTTATAGCAAGCGGTTTTGATTTTACATATCCTGCTTCAAATAAAGAGTTGTATAAACGGATTGAGAACGGGCATGGGGCTGTTTTGAGCGAATATTATCCTACATTTGAACCGTTGAAATTCCGTTTCCCTCAAAGAAACAGAATTGTATCAGGTTTGAGTTACGGTACATTGGTGGCGGAAGCTTCTTTAAAAAGCGGAGCTTTAATTACTGCAAATTTAACTCTTGAACAAGGCAGAGAACTGATGTGCATACCCGGTCTTATTACTAATCCGAATACGCAGGGTATTTATAAGCTTCTCAAAAACGGTGCAACTTTAGTTACTTGTGCTGATGATGTTTTGGAGGCTTTGGGCTGGGAAGTTAAAATAGAGCAAAAAAGCTTGTTTGAATTGGATTTGTCGAAAGATGAACAAGTAATTTTTGATGCTCTTGAAATTGAGGATAAATGTTTTGACGAGCTTCAAGCATTTACCGGATTAAGTGTTGATGATTTGTTGACCTACTTGACAACAATGGAGCTTAAAGGCATAATTAAACAGGTCGACGGGGATAGGTACAGGAAAATATAATGGCAAAAACAGCAGAGAAAAAAGAGAAATCACTGGTTATAGTTGAGTCTCCTGCAAAATCTAAAACTATCAGAAAGATTTTGGGCGACAGTTTTCAGATTGAAGCAAGCTTCGGGCATGTCAGAAATTTGTTGACAAAAGACCCGTCTACTCAAAATTTGGGATTTGAAATAGAAAATCACTTTATGCCGAAGTTTGAGGTAATTCCAGGGAAACAACAGGTTGTAAAAAAACTCAATGATATGGCAAAAAAAGTTGATAAAATCTATCTCGCATCCGACCCTGACCGTGAGGGAGAAGCTATTGCATGGCACGTTCGTCAAATTTTAAAAGTGCCTGATGAAAAGATTTTAAGGATTGTATTTAACGAAATTACTCCCAAAGCCGTAAAACATTCCGTTGCAAACCCGCGCGGAATTGATATGGATATGGTTCAAGCTCAGCAGACAAGACAAATTTTGGATAAGCTTGTAGGTTACAAGCTTTCTCCTGTCCTCTGGAAACAAATCGGAAACAGAAACCTTTCAGCAGGACGTGTTCAATCCGTTGCGCTTCGTATGATTTGCGAGAGAGAAGAAGAAATTGAAGCATTTGTGCCTCAAGAGTACTGGTCTATTCATACAGACTTGGAAAAAGAAGGCAAAATATTTGAAGCAGAGCTTTCTAAGATTAAAGACAAAGCTGTTGAAAAAACAATTAAAAATCAAGAAGAAGCGCAAAAAATTGTAGAATATTTGCAAGCGCCTGACAGAGAGTTTGAAGTTTCAAAAGTTACTAAAAAAACTATGAAACGCAAGCCGACAGCGCCTTTTATTACATCAACCCTGCAAAGGGCAGCATCTTCTAAACTCGGTTTCGGTGTTCAAAAAACAATGCAGGTTGCGCAAAAACTCTATGAAGGTATGGAAATTGACGGAACTCCTGTCGGTTTGATTACCTATATGAGAACGGACAGCGTCCGCGTTTCAGATGATGCTCAAGGCATGGCAAAAGATTTTATTTTGAGTAATTACGGGGAAAAATATTATCCCGAAACTCCTAATATTTATACTAAGGGCAAACAAAATGTTCAGGACGCTCACGAAGCTATCCGTCCGTCATATCCTGAAAGAACTCCAGAAAGTATTAAACAGTATCTTGATAATGACCAATATCGCTTGTATAAGCTTATTTGGGATAAATTTATGTCGTCTCAAATGTCTAATGCAGAAGTTGCAAATAAATCAATTGAGATTAAAGCAGGTGATTACACATTAAAAGCAGGTACAAGCAAAGTTACTTTTGACGGCTTTTTGAAACTTTATAATGATGCTGATGAAAAGGAACAAGATGCGGATGCAAAAATCCCTGATTTGGAAAAAGGTGATAAAGTAAATTGCAAAAAAGTTACACCAAAACAACACTTTACTCAACCGCCTCCAAGATATAATGAAGCATCATTAGTTAAAGCGCTGGAAGAGCACGGAATAGGACGTCCGTCTACTTATGCTACTATTATTACAGTTATTCAAACCCGTAAATATGTTGAAAAGAAAGACAAGGCGCTTCATCCGACACTTTTGGGCAGAACTGTTTCAAAACAATTAGTTGCCCAGTTTGCAGATATTATGGATTATAAATTTACGGCAGGCATGGAAACAAAACTTGACCAAATAGCTGATAAAAAAGCGGTTTGGAATAAGGTTTTGGAAGATTTTTACGAACCGTTTATTGTAGAAGTTAATAAAGCATTGCAGAATGGTGAACGAGTTAAAATCGAGAGCAAAATTAAATGTCCAAACTGCGGTAAACCAATGGTGTTGAGAACAAGTAAACACGGGGCTCAATTCTTAGGATGTTCAGGATATCCTGATTGCAAAACAATGATGTCACTCAATGCATTGTCGGAAGAAACAGCAGAAGAAAATAAAGAAGTGGAAGTTTGCGAAGAAAAATGCGAAAAATGCGGTTCTGATATGATTTTCAAAATGGGACCGTACGGAAAGTATATGGAATGTACAAACGAGGAGTGCAAACACAGAAAACCGTTTAGAAAATCAACAGGTGTAAATTGCCCAAAATGCGGCGGTATGATTGTTGAACGCAAATCAAAACGCGGAACAGTTTTTTACGGCTGTGATAAGTATCCTGACTGTGATTTTACATTATGGAATGAACCGACAGGTGAGGAATGTCCCGAATGCAAATCCTTACTTGTTAAAAAGGTATTGAAAAAAGGTACTGTGATTGCCTGCTCAAATATGAAATGCGGGTATAAAAAAGAAATTGAGGAGACTGAAAACGTTGAATCCTGAGTTGTTGGAACGCTTGTTGGCGAAAAAAGCTAAAAAATTAGGAATAACAGTTGAAGAATTAAAGGCGCAGAATGCATCACCGCCCGTTGTTGAAAAGCCTTATGAACCTTTGCCAGCACAGCCTGAAAAGGTTGAAATTCCATCTTATGTTTTCGGCCCTGCAAAATCTGAAGAAGTTAAGCTTGTTGAAACACCTGTTGAAATACAAGATACGCGCGAAAACAAATTTGCATTAATCGGATACCCTTTGGGGCATTCATTATCAAAAGTAATACATGAAGCAGGGTTTAAAAGTTTGGGAGTTGAAGGTACTTATGATATCTTGGAAACTCCTCCTGATGAACTTGTTGACAGGATTAAGTTTTTAAAATCTAACGGGTATAAAGGCTTTAATGTTACCATTCCGTTGAAACTTCCTATTTCATTGTTTGTGGATGAAGTTGATAATTATGCTGACTTGGCACGTGCAGTTAATACGGTTTATATTGAAGGAGATAAAACTTTAAAAGCTTATAATACAGATGTAATCGGTTTTAAGCGAGCGATTCCTTCTGATATTAATCTCACGGGCAAAAAAGTCGCAATTCTTGGCACAGGCGGTGCAGGTCATGCTGCTTGTGTAGCTTTGACAGAATGCGAAGTTAAAGAAATTGCGTTTTTTACAAGAAATATTCCAAACTCAATTGAGTTAATGAATTATGTAAGACGTAAGTTTCCGTCGGTTGATTTTAATGTTTATCAAATAGAAAATATTAGAAGTTTAGAAGAATATTCAATGCTTGTTAATACAACTCCTATTGGAATGTTAGGACGTGCAGGTGATATGTCGCCTGTTGAGGTTCGTACATTAGAAACATTAAAACCTGATGCAGTTGTTTATGATGTGATTTATAATCCTAAAAAAACAGTATTGATAAAAGATGCGCAGAAATTAGGTTTAAAAACAATAACAGGTCTTGATATGTTAATTTTTCAGGCAGTTGCGGCTCAGGAACATTGGATAGGGCATACACCCGATTGGAAAGATATGAAAATAGCTGCGTTGGAAGAGCTGTAATTACTCATAACGCAGTGCGTCAATCGGATTGAGTAATGAAGCTTTATAAGCAGGATAGTAGCCGAAAAGTACCCCGATTGCACCTGAAAAACCGAGTGATAAAAATATCGAAAAGCTTGATATTGATATATTCATTCCGCCAAGAAACTGCAGGGATTTTGCGCCAACAACTCCTATTAAAACACCTATAAGTCCGCCGATTATTGATAACAAGAAAGATTCTATTAAAAATTGGATGCGGATGTCTGAAGCTTTTGCGCCGATTGCCATACGAATACCGATTTCTTTTGTACGTTCAGTAACGGATACAAGCATAATATTCATAATCCCGATACCGCCGACAAGCAAAGAAACAGAGGCAATTGCACCCAGCAGCAGTGACATTGTTTTTGCGGACGATTTAATTGTTTCTTGCATTTCTGCAAGGTTTCTTATTTGAAAATCATCTTCTTGGTTTTTTCCGATATGGTGGCGTTTTCTAAGGATTTCATTAATATCGCTTTCAAGCTGTGTCATAACTTCTGCATTCTGTGCTTGAACGTTAATCATGCTGACTGTTCCAGGAAATGCTGTTCCAAAAACTTTTTTCTGGGCTGTTGTAATCGGGATGAATACCAAATCATCCTGATCCATTCCCATTCCGCTTTGGCCTTTAACCTTTAGTGTTCCGATAATTTTAAAGGGGATATTTCCGATTCTTATAGTTTTGCCTAAAGGATCCATGTCTCCGAATAGCTCGGTTGCAACTGTGTTTCCAATTATCGCAACTTTTGTTGTGTTTTTAATATCTTCCGGAATAAAGTTTCTGCCTGATGATATTTCATAATTTCTTATTTTCAAATATGATGCGGTTGTGCCCGCAACAGATGTTGCCCAGTTTTGGTTTCCGTATGTTAGTTGTTTTGATTCTGAAGAATAAGGCGCAACGGCAAGAACTCCTTGAACGTTTGTATCGATAGCTTCTGCGTCTTTAATAGTTAAGGTTGGACGAGTGCCTGACCCCATTCTTACACCGCCAGAGGTTACTGAACCTGAGCGAATCATAAGAAGGTTGCTTCCCATTGATTCCATATCTTTTGCAATTTTTTGGCTCGCGCCTGTTCCGACGGCAAGCATTATGATAACTGCGCTTACGCCTATGATTATGCCGAGACTTGTAAGCATAGAGCGCATTTTGTTTATTTTAAGCGATACTACCGCCATTTTTAGTGTTGATTTGAAGTCTATCATCTATAATATTTCCGTCCTTAAATCTTACAACGCGTTTGCAATATTCTGCAATGTCGGGTTCGTGGGTTACGAGAACTATTGTTTTGCCTGTTTCTTTATTCAGGTTTACAAAAAATTCCATAACCTCAATACTTGTTTTGGTGTCGAGATTTCCTGTAGGTTCATCAGCGAGAATTAGGGGCGGATCATTCACAATTGCTCGTGCGATTGCAACCCTTTGCTGCTGCCCGCCTGACATTTGGTTTGGCATATGGTCTTCGCGTTTGGAAAGTCCTACAATTTCCAGGGCTTTTTTTGCACGGATAATTCTTTCTTCCTGGGAAATTCCTTTGTAAATCATAGGAAGTTCGACATTTTCGAGTGCAGTAGTTCTTGATATTAGATTAAAACCCTGAAAAACGAATCCCATTTTTTCGTTGCGAACTTGGGCAAGACTATTTGAATCAAGTGAGAGCATATCAATTCCGTCAAGAAAATATGAGCCTGAATTTGGTTTATCGAGAGTTCCAAGCATATTCATAAAAGTTGATTTTCCAGAACCTGATGCACCCATTATTGCAACAAATTCACCTTTTTCAATATTTAGCGAAACGCAATTTAAGGCGTTGAAATAATCTTCGCCAGTTTGATAAGTTTTTATCGCGTTTTTAACTTCTATTAGTTTGTGCATCTAAAACATCCTTGGACCGCGTCGCATACTGTTATTATTTTTTTGTTTTTTGCCTAAAATGCCTGTAATTACTTTGTCACCTTCTGCGATTTCAGTTGTTTTAATTTCTGTTGAGCTGTCATCACTTGCGCCAATTTTTATATCTACGCGTTTTGGTTTGTTTTTGTCTAAAACCCAAATACCTTGATTTTTGTATTTTTGTCCGTCAGTATTTGGAGTGAATTTTAGGGCAATATTTGGAACACAAATTACATCAACGCTTTCATTTGTTATTATTGAAACGTTTGCTGTCATTCCCGGTTTTAGTTTCAAGTCTTCGTTATCAACATCAACGATTACTGTGTAGGTTACGACGTTTGAAACTGTAGTTGGAGAAAGTCTAACTTGTGTTACTTTTCCAAAGAAGTCTGTGTCAGGATAGCCGTCAAGTGTGTATTTAACTTCCTGTCCTTCTTTAACTTTTCCGATATCGGCTTCTGATACGCTTACTTCAATTTGCATTTTTGTTAAATCCTGAGCAATTGTGAAAAGTTCGGGGGCTTGGAAGCTTGCTGCAACCGGCTGTCCTAAGTCGATTTCTCTTGAGATTACTGTTCCGTCAACCGGTGCGATAATCTTTGTATAGCCAAGGTTTGTCATTGCTGTTTTTAATGAAGCTTGATATTGGTTAATCTGTGCTCTTGCTGCGTTAATTTGTGCTAAATCAGATTTATATGTGCTGTATTTTTCGTCAAGTTCGCTTTTTGCAACGAAGTTTTTTGCATAAAGATTTTTGTATCTTTCATATTGTTTTTGGTCAAAATCTGCAACGGCTTGAAGTTTTGCAAGGTTTGCTACGGCATTATTAATCTGTGCTTGATTTTGCTGAACTTGAGCTTCAAAGTTTGCAGGGTCGATTTGCGCCATTAGCTGACCTTTTTTAACTTCTGAATTGAAATCAACGTAGATATTTTTTATCAAACCTGACACTGTTGAACCTACAGAAACTGTATTTACGGGGTTAATTGTTCCTGATGCTTCTACAAATTCAGTTATTGTACAGCGGTCAATTTTTTCTGTTTTGTAGCGGACTTTTTTATTATTGGCAACAGCGATTGCGCCTGCAATTAAGATTGCGATTATTATCAGTGTAATAAAAATATATCTTTTCTTTATTTTCATATTAGTCCTCAATAGTTATAGTTGTGCTTTGCGGTAATGCAATTGCTTTTTCAAGGTTTGCTCTTGCTACGTTGTAGTTGTAAACTGTTTGAACGTAATTTACCTGTGCATTATTATAATTTACTTTTGCGTCTTGAAGTTCAATATAGTCACCTAAGCCTACTGCATAACGTCCGTCTGCAAGTTCAAAGTTTTCTAAGGTTTGTTTTACTTTTACGGCAAGGAGCGGAATTTGTTTTTCCAGTTGAACCATATTTATGTAGAGATTTTGAACTTCAAAATAAATATCTTGTTTTGCAAGTTCAATTTCGTTTTCAGCTATTTGAACCTGAATTTTTGCATTGTCAATTTTGTGCTTTTGACCTTTTATGTTGAATGAACTTGAAAAATTTACGCCAACATTGTATGAATTTGAATTATACTGGTCACGGTATCCGTAGCCAGCGGTGGCAGAAAGTTCAGGTAGGTACTCGCGTTTAGTGTATTTCAATGCTTCTTTAACAGCGCTTAATGAAGCGTCTAAAGACATTAAATCCGGTCTGTTTGTGTAGGCAAGATTTACTGCTTCCTCAAATGTATATTGAAAAGGTTCAAATTTGTAATTTTCAAGCACATTAATTTTTTCGACCTGAGAGGTTAAAAAGGCATTGTTTACTTCATCAGGCGGAGTGCTTAAGTCTTTTTTTTCATCTATTTTTTCTAAATTAACAGGAGCATAATTATGTGAAAAATTAAATGTTTCAGTGTTTTCTATCTCATATTCGGGTGCAAATGCAACATACATTGAGTTATTTAGTTTTACAAGTGCATTTTGATAATTTTTTTCGGATTCTACAAGTGTAACTTTAGAATCGCTGAGATATACTTCAGCGTTTACAAGGTCTATTTTTGATTTAATTCCTTCGTCAAAATATGCTTTTGTACGCTGATAGTTTCTTTCGTTAATTTGTACGTTAGCTCTGTTTACGTCAACTGTTGCTTTTGCAGCGAGAACGCCGTAGTAATTTGTTTTTACGGTAAAAATAGTATCGAGAACAATGTCGTTAAAATTGTATAGGGCAGAAAGTTTATCAAAATTATACATTCTGATATTTGCATTAGTTTTGCCAAAGTTCCAGATAAGTTGTTTAATACTGGCTTCTGCAGAATAAATGTTAGAATTTGTATTCATTCTGTCAGTGCGGTTTTCGTTAATGTTATAACCTGTACCTATACCGATTGTAGGGAAATAACCGGATTTTGCAGTTCCAACATTACCTTTCGCAATACCGTAATTATATCTGGCTTTTTTTATTTGCGGACTGTTTTGAAGTGCCAGTTGGACGCAGTCGGTAATACTTAAAACTGCGTGCTTTTCAACACTCATTTGTTCAACCGCAAAGCAGGAGTTGAGTGTTAAGCACATTCCGATTACTAAAGCTAATTTTTTCATCTTACAATACTATAACGATAAAACGTTATTTTTTGTTCATTTTAATAGATGAAATTAGTCTTTAATTGTCCAAAAGTCTTTTTGCAACAGTACTAAGAATGGTATTAATTCCAAACGGCCGACTAGCATATTTACTGTGAAAATGAGTTTTGAAACTGTATGCATATTATCAAAATTTCCCATAGGACCTGTTGATACCGCAACTCCGGGTCCAATATTGCCAAGCGATGAAATAGCTCCCGTTAAGCCGACTGCAGTATTTTGTTCAAGTATAGACATTACTACTGCAGTGATTCCAAACAGTAAGAAATAGAAGAATACAAATACAACAATCTGTCTTGCGACTTCCGGCTGAATTGTTTTGTTATCCATTTTTATGTTAACAACTGCATTTGGATGTAAAATTCTTACGATTTCACTTTTCATCGATTTAAAAACAACAAGCCATCTGGCAATTTTTATACCGCCTCCTGCTGAACTTGCGCAAGAACCCATAAACATTACAATAAACAGAATTAATTTTGATGTGTAATCCCATTTCTCAAAATCAACACTTGCAAAACCTGATGACGTAGTAATACTTATAACCTGAAACAGTGCATCGGTAAAGTTATGAAAATGCAATGATGCTGTTATTAATAATGCCATGAATATTACAAGTAAAAAATATGTTCTGAATTCTTCATTTTTAAATAACAATAAAGGATTTTTTTGAACCAAAACTTTATATTGAAGGTTGAAACTTGCACCTGCAAGTAACATAAATATTAATATAATCCACGTAATTGTATTTGAGTGATAACCCATTATGCTGTATTCATTAGGAGAAAATCCGCCAGCTGAAAGGGTTGATAAAGAATTGCAAACCGCATCAAATGCAGGCATTCCGTTCCATACCAATAAAATTATTTCTAAAACGGTAAATCCGGCGTAAATTTTCCACAATGCAGATGCTGTATTTCTGATGCGTGGAGTGAATTTATCCTCGGTAGGCCCAGGAGCTTCTGCGAAAAACATTTGACGTCCGGCAACAGCAAACTGAGGTAAAATCGCGATAAATAATACGATAATCCCTAAACCACCTAACCATTGTGTAAATGAACGCCAGAAGAAAAAAGCATGTGGATAATCGTAATGTGTCAAAATTGTCGCGCCTGTTGTCGTAATCCCTGAAATAGCTTCAAATAAAGAATTTACTGGTGATAAACCGTAAAATAAATACGGTATTGCCGAAATTAACCCGAATACTACCCAGGAAAGTGCCACAATAAACAATGCTTCGCCTTTTTTGATATCATTTAAGTTTTCAAGTGATGCAGGTACAGTTTTTCTTAAAAGAGCACCAACTGTCATTGAAATAATTGAAGCTGTCAAAAATGGAATAATAGAACTGTATTCACTGTAAATAATTGCAACAATTACAGGTATAAGGATTACAAATCCTATATATATTAATGTTAAACCTATTGCGTAAGCCAAGTAATTTAAGCGCATATTAATTTACCTTAAAGAATTCTTTAATCTGCTGTGCACTTTGAGCGGTTGTAAAGATTATCAAAATATCACCTGTTGTAATCAAAGTATCGCCTTTTGGAATTATGACTTTGTTTCTTCTCTGGATTACACCGATAATTGCGCGTGCGGGAAATCTCAAATCCATAATCTTTTTACCGTTAAATTCAGGCAGGACACTGATTTCTAAAACTTCACCCTGACCTTGTTCTACTGTTGCAAGAATATCAACATCATTTTCCTGCAAGTCATTGCGAACTTCATTAATCGCAGAGTTTTTCGGTGAAATTGCGATATCAATACCGACTTTTTCAAACAGCGGAATGTTTAAAACTTTTGAAACCCTTGCAATAACTCTTTTTACACCCAATTGTTTGGAAAGAAGCGAGCATAACAAGTTTCTTTCATCATTATTTGTAACGCTGATTACAACATCTGTTGAACCGATTTCTTCTTCATCAAGAAGTTTCAGATTTGTACCGTCGCCGTTTATAACCAGTGTATTACGCAATTCTTCCGCTAAATACTGGCATCTTTCGTAGTTTTTTTCGATAATTTTTGTCTTAATCTTTAATGTTTCAAGAGTTTTTGCCAGCATTAGACCGACGTTTCCTCCGCCGATTATAGCAACTGATTTTACAATTTCTTTTTCGTGGAAAAATGTTCCTGCTAAGATATCTAGGGAATGCGATGTGCCCATAAAAATTAATTTGTCGCCTTCCTGAATTTCTGTTTCACCATTGGGGATAAATAAACAACATTCGCGGGTTAAACCTACCATTAATGTGTCTTTTGTAAATCCGCAATCCTTAACTTTTTTGCCGACAATTGAATGGTGTGGCTGAACTTTGTATTCCAAAAGTCTTGCTCTGCCGTCTGCAAAGTTTTCAACATCCAGTGCGTGGGCAACGGTGACAATTCGGAAAATTTCCTGTGTCAAAAGTTCTTCAGGCCAAATTATATAATCGATAAAGAAATCGCAGAAATGTTCGTTGTTTTTCTCAAAGCTTAATGTTTTTTTGTATTCTTCTTTGCTTACAAAACAAATTGTTCTGACTCCGCCGAATTTTTTAGCAGAAAGGCAGGCTACAATATTTGCTTCGTCAATTCCTGTACAAGCAATAAAAATATCTGCATTTTTTATATCTGCATTTTTTAAAACTTCTATATCAGATGCATTCCCCTGAACAAAACTTATATCAAGTTTATTAAATTCGTCAGTACGATTTTCTTCTTTATCGATTATTGTTATATCGTGGTCTTCAAAAAACTCAGTTGCAAGCAAACAGCCGATTTCTGTAGCACCGTATATTACTATTTTCATAACCGAAATTATAACTTAAGCAAATTTTTTTTACAATATACTAGCAAAATTTATTTTTAGCAGTTTTTACAACAATATGTTACCGAAAATAGATCCAGTAAATTATGAGCGTTGTTACCCCAAAAGATTAAAAAAGATTTTTCAGTCTAATCTAAATATGCGGACTTATGATAAATTTGTTCCGAATGTCGGGGGGGGGGCTATTGTAGGCAATATTCCGCCTGAACTTATCAGGATGTTTCCTGTGCAAAATCGAGGGCATAATATAAAAAATTTTCAAAATGTTTTGGGAGATATAAGCAGATATATTAGAGTATCAGCTGAAAAATTAAAGCGTACACGCGGGTTTGGTATGCTAAATACTATTACATATGGGAAATCGGATGCTATTTTAAATTGGGAAAAAGATGTTAATTCTGTTTTTAATGCTTGTCTGAAAAGGTTCCCAAATGTTCCGATGACAGGGAATTTAGAATATATTGACCATGGTGTTGCAGGAAAGGTTTTTCGTCTTTCAATTTTTGATAAAGATGGGAATAAAGTTATGCATGATAAGGCTTTAAAAGTCTTTCATAATGTGACTTTTGGAGCCCCTGAAGTTAAAGACTTGCATGGTAATTATGCAGAAGCTAATTTTTGGACATATTTAAAACGTGCAGCAGGTCATCCTCTTGATAAAACTCAATTTACAAAACATTATATTTCCGATTTGCATAGCGGTTATACATTAACTGAATTTATTGATGAAAAAATAACTAAAACAACGGCAAAAATTGATTTTCAGAATTTGTTCAGAGTAAAGTATATTGATGGACATCACAATCCTCGTTATTATAAGAAAATATATGATGTGGGAGGGTTTCAAAAAAGTTCAAAATTTATGGATGATAAAATTGTCTTGAGGTATTTTAAAAAGCTCTTTTTCAGAAGTAAAAAAGAGCTTCCGGAAGTTCTTGCCAGATATGAAGCTCTTGCTCAAAATCCTAAAACTCCGCATAGAGATAAAATTCAAAGAGCAATCAGCTTATTTAAGAAGGAGTAATCCGTAAACAACTGCATATTGAATTACCTGCAATACAATAATTGCAACGATTGGTGAAAAATCTAATCCGTTTAATGGCGGGATGAGTTTTCTAAATAAATTCAAATATATATCAGTTGAATCTTTGATAAATGCAAAAGGCTGTTTGTACCAATCAATAGTTGGGACAAAACTCAATAAGCATCTTACAAGAATTATCCAAAAATATATCTCAAAAAGATTATTAATACCGTATATTAATTTTTCCATAAATCATATCCTATAATTGAGAATTTTTCTTAGTATTTTTGCATTCACAATTATTTCTTGAAGCAGGAATGTTTTCAATCATCTTGAAGAGCAAGTTTTTAAGATTTGCTACGTTTGAATTAAATACCTGAATAACTTCGTGATGAGAAACCGGCGGAACATCTCCTACCAAACC
>CAMTMK010000015.1 GCA_947073645.1 uncultured bacterium
TCAAAGGTGTTTATTAATAACTTTACACTGGAGAAACTCTAGTCCCTTGTTTATTTATATTTCCTGATATGATATAGGGAGATGGCTATTTTATCTGTATTTCCTTCTGACCTAAAAAGTACCCAGTATAAAAATATAAATGATAACACATCAGCAAGTAGAATATAAACAACCTTCTGAGAGTAAAAGGTGAAACTGCATATTTTGGCGGAGCATCAGGTGCAGGAAAAGCTGCCTCGGGTGCTTGTTGTTCTGCAGTATATTTATCAAAATAAAAAAAGCGCCATTGGCGCTTTTTTTAGATATTTAATATGAATCCGCCTTTGTCGGCATTTTCAAGTTTGTCACCTTCGATTTTTGCTCTGAGGTTTTTAATATATTTATATACATAATCTCTTGGCAAATCTAAAATACCAGCTAAGTCTTTAGCATAAACGATTTTACCTTTGTTTTCCGCAAAGTGGTCAAATACTTTTTGTTCTCTATCTGTTAATGCTTTTTTGAAAACAATTCTAACTTCTTCTCTAAGAGTTTCAGCTTTTACAGTTTTCTTTGCAGTAGGAGCTTTTTTTACAGCAGGTTTCTTTTCCGTTTTTGGTTTAGTAGTTTTTGCAGGAGCTTTTTTAGGAGTTTCTTCTGCAACCGGAGTTTCATCAATTTGGATTTTATGAACTGAGAAAGGTGTAGGTGCTATTTGTTGTTCGCGTTCATAAGCACGTTCTGCTATAGCACTTAGTCTTTCAGCGTGGTTTTGTTTCCAATCAGGTTCGTTTGAAACAACCGGTTTCCCTTTTAATACAATATCTATTAAATCGTTTGTAGGCTTAGCCTCTTCTATCTTTTTCCCTAATCTGGCAGCGAATTCTTCTAATGTAATCTTTTCTAATGAGCTTCTCCATTGCTTAATCTCTTCTTTGCTCAAATATTCAGACATTCATAATCTCCTATAAACTATTCCTTTTACATTTTCTAATGTAGCATAAACCATGCCCCATGATTCAAAATGTTTCATAACGTAAATTTTTATTTAATTAAGTAACAATTTTAGTAAAGAATACCCGAATCCAGTATTTTTTGAACTTCTTCACTCATAACATTATGGATTTCTTTTATAGGCAAAGTTCCGTCAATACTTTTGAAATTATATTCAGATTTCATATTGTTATACTGTTCCAAACATTTCTTTTGATATATTTCAAAGCTTTTGTAAAAGTCGGTTGAAAACCCTACATCTCGTCCGCTTTCGTAAAAATCCAGACCTGTCGTTCCGATAATTCTTTTTAATAGAACATCAACAGGCATATCTAGATAAAATACTAAATCAGGTTCGGGGGCGTAATCATAAAGATTTTTAACCCATTCAATATCTTGTCCTCTTACAACATCACGAGCAAGTGCTGTATAATAATATCTGTCTAAAAGTACGATAAATCCTGATTTTAGAGCCGGGATAATCTGGTTTTCCAATCTGTCCGCAAAGTCAGCTGCATAAAGCAAGCTGTATGTTGTAGCGTTAAGCAGGTTTCTATCTTTTGCATCATCAATTACACCCGCAATAAGACGTGAAGTTTTCCACTCAGAAACCATTACTCCGTAAGATTGAGCCTGAATATATTTTTTCAAAAGTTCTAATTGGGTAGATTTTCCTGAACCGTCAGTACCTTCAATTACAATAAGTAAACCTTCATATCCGTGTTTAGTCATTTTTATATCCTCTTTGTAAATTTTGGTGTTGCTTTCATTGTTTTTCTTGAAGCTTTACTCCTTTACTGTTTAATACATCTTTTAACATTTTTCTTATAGCAACTTGTTTTGAGTGGATTGAATCCATTGCGTCGAGTTTTATTAATCCAAATTCATCTACCATTTTTTGATATTCATTGATTACTCTGCCTTGGAATATCATATAGCTTTCATAAGGGTCATTGCTTAATTTTAAGTCCATACCAGCTTCGTAGAATTTTGGTGCGCGGTTTGCACAAATTCTTTCCATAGAGTCTTTCGGGTTAATATCAAAATATATTGCCAAATCAGGTTTTATTGCAAAGTTGTAAACATTTCTTACCCACTGCGGGTCCACTCCTCTTGCAACATCTCTTGCAAAAGCTGTGTATGCATATCTGTCGGCAAGCACGATAAATCCCGCTTTTAATGCAGGGTCAATTACCTGTTTTAACCTGTCTGCAAAGTCGACTGCATGCAACAAGGAAAAAGTTCTCGGAGAAAGCATATTTTTCTTTTTGGCAAGCTTTGTAGTCTGGCTGATAAGTTCAGACGAGTTCCATTCGGTAAAGATTACGTCCTGTCCCGTGGATTTCAGCCAGTCGCGTAAAAGTGCTAGCTGGGTTGATTTACCCGAACCGTCAATTCCTTCTACGCAGACAAGTGTTCCTTTATAGTTATGCTTTTCTGTTAATTTTGACAAAATTAAACTCCTTTTTCTTCTAGTAAGTGAACATTTATTTTACCGAATTTTGCAGAGAAATTGTCTACAAGGTGGATAAAATAAAGTTCGGGTTCAAGGTCTTTTTCGTTCAAATCTATAATTGCGCCCCAATCGCTTCTGCCATGGTGTGCTGCAATCATTCTAGCTACTTCTTTAAAACCGTTTGCCATACAGATTGTAAATCCGTATTGAGAGTGAGTAAGCCATTCTTTTCTGAAATCTTCGTTATAATCGATTAAGCCTGTTTCAGTGTCAATTGTATATTCAAAAATTTTGCCGATATCGTGAAGAATGCAGGCTGCAAGAATGTGGTCACGGTTAAATTTATAATCAGAAGTATTCATATTATTTTCTGCGTATTTCAAACATTCTAACGTATGAACCATTAATCCGCCTATATAATTGTGATGCATAAGTTTTGCAGCAGGCATAATCTTGATAGTTTCTTTGTGTTCCATAAAGAATTTTACAAGGAAACTGTTGAGTTTTTCATCTTGAATTTTATCAAAATAAGATATAAGTTCTGCATAAACCTTTTCTCGTTCTCTTTCGTCCAGTCCCATTTTAGCCTCTTTAACAAGTGAAAGAGTTGAAACAAGACAGTTATTGAATTTTTCGTTAAATGATGCTGTCACAATTCTTACGATGTTACCTGTTCTAAAAACTTTGGCATCAAAACGATTTAAGGTTTCTTCCCATAATATACAATTTAACAATGAGTTATCTTCAAGATTTTTCAATTGAAGTTTGCCCATTTTCGTTCCAGCTTTTGTATCTCCGACCGAAAATACTACTACTTCATAATCTACATCAGTACTAAACATATTTTAATTCCTATTTCTATCTATTATCTTATTATTATTTCCCCAAACGAATGACGAGCGGATTTCTTCTCCTACTTTTTCAATTAAGTGGTCTGCATTTTCTTGTCTGAGTTTGTCAAAATTTTTGCATCCTGTTTGCATTTCTGTCAAAAATTCGTTTGCAAAACTTCCGCTTTGAATATCTTTCAATAAGTCTTTCATAGCTTGGCGCGACTGTTCTCCAATAACTCTCGGACCGCGTGTCATATCGCCATATTCTGCCGTATTTGAGATTGAATATCTCATATCTGCAAGTCCGCCTTGATTCATTAAGTCTACAAGAAGTTTCATTTCATGAAGAACTTCAAAATATGCCATATAAGGTGAATAACCTGCTTCTACAAGAACTTCAAAACCGGTTTTTATAAGTGCAGAAACGCCGCCACAAATTACGGCTTGTTCGCCAAAAAGGTCTGTTTCAGTTTCTTCTTTAAATGTTGTTTCGATTATACCTGCACGTCCTGCACCGATTGCAGAAGCGTAAGATAGTGCAATATCTTTAGCATCACCTGCTGCATCTTGATAAATTGCAATAAGTGACGGAACTCCTCTGCCGATTTGATATTCGCTTCTTACTGTATGTCCCGGGCCTTTGGGCGCAACCATAATTACACTAACCCCTTCCGGTGCTATGATTTTTCCAAAGTGGATATTAAACCCGTGAGAGAACATCAAATATTGACCATTTTTCAAATATGGTTTAATTTCTTCTTCATATACTTTGGCTTGAATTTCATCTGGTATAAGGATTTGAACGATATCTGCATATTTTACGGCATCAGAAATTGACATAGTTTTGAAGCCGTAATCTTTTGCTTTAACATCTGATTTACCGCCTAATCTTAAGCCTAAAACAACATCGCATCCGGAGTCTTTCAGATTCATAGATTGTCCGTAACCTTGAGAACCAAACCCTATTACTGCAATTTTTTTTGTTTTTATTAATTCTTTATTGATATCTTTATCAAGAAAAATATGTAAATTGTTTGTCATATCCCGCCTCTTTTCTTTGATTATATTATAACAAAAAACATTTGATTAACAATAAGCAATGTGAGATTTCTTATATAAAATATAAATCGGGATAAGTTTTTTGTTAAGCGGTATCAGTTTGAAGAAAATTCTCCGAATTGGAATATTTGCAGAGCACTTTCGGTTTGTTTTATTTGTTTATAATAGTCTTTTACAAGTACGCATTGTGTTTGAATACAGTTTAAATCCCTTTGGTGAAGATATTTTTCGAAATTATCTGCATTTTTTGTGTATTGACGGTGTTTTATAAATGCGCAATATTTTGATTTTCTGCTTGAAATTTCTGAGAGTGCAAAATTTATTACCTCATCGTATGAAATGTTATAAGCCTCATTTAATGACATATCAATTATAAAATTGTAATTGTCATTTGTGGATATTGAAAGATATGCAATAATTCTTTCTTTTTCTGGTTCTTCCAATACAAATCGGTTTTTATATCCGTTTGTAAAGCCGGCAAAGACGGGTTCTGTATATTCGGATTTTATTCTTTCAAGAGTTGGTCTGTATAGGTTTTTTAGTTCGGCATTATAAAGTCTTGCAACATATTTGGCATCACTGTTTTGACAGTGTCTGAAGTGAGCTTTGGAAGTTGTCTGAGGAAGAAAATTATCAAGTTTCCATAAGTTTTCATAACTGCATTGTCTGAATCCGCATCCGTTTAGGAATAAATCCAAAAGTTCATCATGCGACTGTTCAATTGTTACGATAAAAGATACAGCTCCTTTTGCTCCATATCTTGCTATTACAAATTCAACAAGCTGTTTACCGACATCATACATGTTTTGTTGAAAAATTAGTTTGGTAATATTAATTTTATAAGGATTTCCGCTTGTCGGCATAATTGTAATAAGTCCTAAGATTTCATCATCTTTAAGTAAAATATAGCTTTCAGGCATGAATTTGAATTTTAGCGGAAAAAGTCCTTGAAATAATGCAAAGGCATTGACGGTTAAAGTTTGTGATATTTTTTCATCATTGCCTAGATATGATATCATTTTTTTTATTTTAGGTGCATCAAAATACGTCAATCTTCTTATGGAAATCATACATTTATTATAAGCTTTAATTTTATTCTTTTCAAGTTTGTGTTAAAGTTTTTATATGAGAACAGCTGTTATTTATAACGATAAAATTATAGTGAATGAAACCCCGTCAATATCTTTGGGTGGTAGAAAAGGTGCTGTAGTAAAAGTTTTGGGATGCGGTTTGTGCGGGTCAGATATTGTGAAATTTGTTCATAAAATTTCAAAAGACGGAACAGTTCTCGGACATGAGATTGTTGCCAAAATTGTTGAAATTGATTCAGAAACTGATTTTAAAGCTGGAGATACAATCGTAACTTCACATCATATACCTTGCGGGGAATGTGTTTATTGTAAACATGGAAATGTTTCTATGTGTGAGCATTTTAAGGCTACTAATATTCGCCCGGGCGGTTTTTCGGAATTAGTTTACTTATCGGAAGAACATTTGCAAAATGTTGCACATTTAAAACCCGAAAATTTAACAGAAGTCGAAGCATCTTTTTATGAGCCTTTGGGTTGTATTGTAAGAGCTGTAAAGCGTGCTAATCTATTGAAGGGCGATGAAGTGCTTGTTGTTGGGTTAGGTTCTATCGGAATTCTTACGGCACAAGCATTAAAAGCATATGGAATGAATGTCGTCGGATGTGACCTTTTGCCTGAAAGAATTGAATTCTTGCGCAAGCTTGGAATTGATGCCATTGATGTAAGAGAATTGGCAGGTGAATTTGACGGAATATTTATGACATCAGGGGCAGATAAGGCTATTGATACAGCTTTAAAATATGTCAGAAACGGCGGGAAAATCCTCGTATTTTCAAGTACTCCTTCTGAAATCTCGGCTTATGCAAATAATGAGATTTATTATAGAGAATTGACTGTTATGGGAAGTTATTCGCCATCCCCTGTTGATTTGAAAGATTCACTTGAACTTTTGAGAAGAGGTAAAGTTAAAGTCGACGGGATTTCTACAATATATGAGCTTGATGATATTCAGCAGGCTTTTGAAGATACAATGTCAAATAAAATTATGAAAGCGTATATAAAATTATGAGAGCGATTCAATATTACGGACCACAAAATATAAGTTATGAAGAAGTTTCTATAAAACCGCCTCAAGAAGGTGAAATTGTCGTAAAAGTTATGTCTGCGCTTACTTGCGGAACGGATGTGAAAACCTTTAGACGCGGTCATCCCGTACTTATAAAATCAGTACCTTCAGGATTCGGCCACGAATTTTCAGGTATTGTTGATAAAGTCGGCAAAGGTGTTGAAAACGTTAAAGTAGGTGACAGAGTTGTTTGTGCAAATTCTGCACCTTGCGGACACTGTTTCTATTGCAGGCATGAAGAATATAATCTTTGTGAAAATCTTGATTTGCTTAATGGAGCGTATGCAGAATATATAACAGTTCCTGCGCGCATTGTTAAGAAAAATACACTTATTTTGCCTGATGATTTAAGTTTTGATAAAGCTGCGTTCTGTGAACCGTTAGCAAATGTTGTTCATGGAGTTGAAAGAACAGGGATTAAAGAAGGACAGACGGTTGGGATTATTGGTATTGGACCAATCGGGCTAATGTTTGCACGCCTTGCAAAGTTGAAAGGTGCTAATGTTATTGTTGCGGGCAGAAATCCCATGAAACTTAAGCTTGCGGAAGAATTTGCACATGCTGATGAGATTATTGATTTAACAAAATATCCAAATCCTGAAAAAATCTTTAAAGAGTATACGGAAGAACACAGAGGACTTGATGTCGCGGTTGAATGTGTAGGATTACCAGAGATTTGGGAAAGAATTTTCTCCTGTGTGCGTCCCGGCGGAACTGTACATTTCTTCGGCGGGTGTAAATCTGGTTCTACGGTAACTTTTGATACCACAAAAATGCATTATGGTGATATAAAATTGATGAGTGTATTCCACCATACTCCAAAATATTTCCGAATGGCTCTGGGTTATATTGCATCAGGAGATGTTGAGGTTGAAAAACTTATAACAGATACGCTTCCGCTTGAAAAAGTTGAATATGCTATGCAGCAGCATATTGAGGGGAAAGCAATTAAGTTTCTTATTAAACCATAAGGAAAGGAGAATTATGAAAAATTTAAGCATGAATCGGCTCGTCGGGGGGGGGGCAATCTAAGCCAATCTCCATTTATTGAAAGTTTATCCAAAACCCATGTGTCGGGTCCGGCGGTACGCTGGGGCTTTACTTTGGCTGAGGTTTTAATTACCATTGGCATTATTGGTGTTATTGCGTCCTTAACCATACCTAATATTGTTAATAATCATTTAGAAAAAAGACGTATAGTACAATTAAAAAAAGCTTATAATACTATAAGCAGAGCCTTTGATATGGCTATAGCAGAAAATGGAACGGTTGATAATTGGTGTGCTCGACCGGTTAATTGGGATGAATGTTCTGTTGATATTACAAATAAAATTTTACCATATATGCAAAAGGTAAAATTATGTAAGGGCGATGCTCAGTGGAATTCTAAATACTGTTTTGCAACTTCTTATAAAAATTTAGAGGGTGGAATTGCCGGATTATGGCTTAATAAAGAAAAGCTTTTCAGAACTTCGGATGGTGTTTCATTTAATATTAGGGCTGATTGTTGTGATATGTTTAGTCAATATTGGTGCACAGGTACAACAAATGGCTATATGAATAATTGCGGGAGTGTTAATGTTGATATAAACGGACCTGATGGTCCAAATGTTGCCGGGAAAGATTACTTTTATTTTTCAATAAGGAAAGATAAAATTCTACCTTTAGGAATACAGCAGGATACTCATTATTTACGCTCATTTAGTAACAGGTGTCTAAATTTTGGAGATGCCTGTGCAGGGTGGGTAATTTATAATGAAAATATGGATTATTTGCACTGTAAAGATTTGGATTGGAATGGCAAGAACAGCTGTAAGCAAAAATAAAGACCGATTAAATCGGTCTTTTTTAAATAAGTAAAGCTCTCTTACTTCTATTTAACTGCGCGTAATCGTTGCGCTTCTATACCTGCGTCCGCATTAATCATCTTGGCAGACGCCATTGCCATATTTCGGCGTTTTCTCGCTCCTCTTAATATAAATTCCACACTTTCGCTTACATTTTGCGACGGGGATATTATCTTTTTTAACATATATTATTTCTCCATAAATTTCTGATTACATGTTTTATATCGGAAGGTTAATGGAAATTCTTTAATAATTTGTTTTATTTGTTACAAAATTGCAACAAAAAACGAGTCTTAATTTTAAGACTCGTTTTGTTATTATTTTTAATCTAAAAATTAAACAGCGTAAACGCTAACTTGTTTTCTGTCGCGTCTGTGTGCTTCAAATTTTACTTGACCGTCAATCAAAGCATACAATGTATCATCTGAACCGATACCTACATTGTTGCCAGGGTGAACTTTTGTTCCACGTTGACGAATTAAAATATTACCAGCTTTAACGATTTCACCGCCGAATTTTTTGACGCCTAAGCGCTTCGCTTCGGAATCACGTCCGTTACGGGTAGATCCCATACCTTTCTTATGTGCCATTTTATTATTCTCCTGTACTACGTACGTAGACACTGCTTACGATTATTTAAGTTGCGCCTGCATACTTGTTTTGTATCACTTTTACCAATAATTTTGTTATCGGCTTTTCTTAGTTTGACGCACTCGGTGCTGTGCACCTCGCATCTGTTCTGCTTTTAAGGTCTATTCTGCTTCTGTAGCTGCTTCTGCTTTTTTCTGAGCTGATGTTCTGATTTTAGAAATCATTACTCTTGTAAAGCCTTGTCTGTGACCTTGTTTTTTTCTGTAACCTTTTTTAGGTCTTTGTTTATAAACGATTACTTTTTTAGCTTTATCGTGTTTTACGATTGTACCTTCAGCAGATGCTCCAGCAACGTATGGTTGACCTACTTTAGATTTTTTACCGTTTACGATCATGACAACTTTGTCAAATACAACTTTAGCGTTTGCTTCGCCTTCTAATAATTCAACATCAAGGTATCTTCCTTCTTCAACCTGATATTGTTTTCCGCCTGTTTCTACAATTGCGAACATTTTCTTTTCCTTTCTTTTGGGTTTCGTACCCCGTGGGGTTTATTAACGATTTACCGCATACTAATACATCAATAATTATCTATTGCTAAAACCCTTCTGTCAAGTAGTATTAACATTTTTTAACGTTATGACGCTGTTGGTTTGTTTGATATAAAATTATTATATGAAGTTTAAGTCAGAAGATATAAAAAGAGCCACAGGTGCTCAAGTTTTGGTAGAGGGAGAGTTTGAAATCTCCACTGATACAAGGACAATAAAAAAAGGCGATTTGTATTTGCCCTTGAAGGGTGCAAATTTTGACGGAGAAGCTTTTTGTGATAAAGCGCTTGAAGCAGGCGCATCTGCATGTTTCTGCACAAAAAAAATGCAGGACGGAATAAAAGTTGATGATACTTTAACTGCCTATCTGCAAATCGCAAATTTTGCAAGACAAAAATATAATCCGAAAGTTATCGGCGTTACGGGAAGTTCGGGCAAAACTACCACAAAAGAGATGATTTATTCGGTTGTTTCTGAAAAGTTCAAAACACATAAAACCTTTTCGAACCATAATAATGAAATAGGATTTTGTCAGACTGTTCTTTCAATGCCTGAGGATACTGAAGTGTTGATTGTAGAAATGGGAATGCGCGGTTTAGGTGAGATTGAACTTATTGCAAAGTATGCAGAACCTGATTTTGCGGTAATTACAAATGCCGGTTCGGCTCATATCGGGCGTTTGGGGAGTTTGGATAATATTGCAAAAGCAAAATGTGAGATTACATCAAAATTGAAAGAAACTCTTATTGCGCATGACAATGAGCGTATCAAAAATTTTGCAAATTTTGACGGTGAAAAAATATTTTATTCAATCAATGATGTAGAGGTTATTGAAAAAAGAAGCGGATATTCTAAGTTCATATATAAAGGTAAAGAATATGAGCTTAACGTTGAGGGCGATTATAATATTGAAAATTCGCTTTCTGCTGTTGAAATCGGTTATAAGCTTGGAATGTCTTATGATGCGGTTAAGCGCGGGCTTTTGGCTTATAAACCTATTGAAAAACGCTGGGAAACTGAGACCGTGAAAGGTTTTAATATAATTAATGACAGTTATAATGCAAACCCTGAATCTATGAAGGCTTCTGTTTCAACGTTTTTGGAACTTTATAAAAATCCTGTTGTAATTTTAGGCAATATGGGTGAGTTAGGTGAGAATGAAGTTGAGTTTCATAAAGAAGTCGGCAGATATTTGGGAAGTAAATTTAAATGCGGAATATTTCTTACTGTAGGCGATTTGGCACGTCATATCGGAGAAGAACTTTCAAAATGCGGATTGAATGTTGAATCTTTTGAAGACAATATTGAAACATCTCGTTACATTCTTGATAATCTGAATGCGGGTAGTACAATATTCTTGAAGGCTTCAAGAGCTATGAAGTTTGAGGAAATTATAGAATATTTAAAGCAATAAGGAGAAATATAAAGATATGATAATGCTTGCTGTGGCATTTTTGCTGGGAATGATTTTATGTTTGTTATTCGGTGTGCCGTATATAGATTTTTTAAAGAAAAAAATGATTGGGCAATATGTTAAAGACTGTGCGCCTGAAGCCCATGCTAAAAAACAGGGAACTCCGACAACAGGCGGTGTATTTATAATTGTAGCTGTTATATTAGGTTCAATCATTACGCTTGCTATGGCGCAAAGACTTACTACAGAAGCTTTTATTATTCTTTTAACTCTTTTATTTTATACATTTGCAGGGTTTCAGGATGATTATATTAAAATTAAAGGCAAAGGAAACGATGGATTAACAGCACGCGGAAAGCTTTTAAGACAAATTGCAATTGCAATGTTGCCTATTTTATTTATGATGCTGACAAAACAAGGCGCAGGTGATGTCACAATCGGGCAGTATGTATTGCATTTGGGTTGGTTGTATCCTGTATTTGCTGTGTGTGTAATTACAGGGGCATCAAATGCTTATAATTTGACTGACGGATTGGACGGATTAGCAGCATCTACTGGTATTTTTTCATTTATTGCCTGTGCCGTTATTTGTTTGTTTACCGGTTCACCTGAGGCGGCTATTATTTCAGCTGCTGTTGCAGGTGCTTTGGCAGGATTTTTAAAGTTTAATAAACCAAAAGCAGAAGTATTTATGGGTGATACGGGTTCGCTGGCGATTGGCGGATTGCTGGGTACGGTTGCTGTTCTCGGGAAATTTGAAATTTTGCTTGTGTTGATTGCAGGTGTGTTTGTTATGGAAACTTTGTCTGTAATTATTCAGGTTATCAGTTTTAAAACTACAGGAAAAAGAGTTTTTAAAATGTCACCTATTCACCACCATTTTGAGTTGTGTAATTGGTCAGAGAAAAAGATTGTTGTTGTATTTGCGCTTGTATCAGCAATTCTTTCGACAGCTGCATGTGTTCTATATTTCATGACTGCGGGGAGAGTTTTATAATGAAGTGGTTTGACAGAAAAGTTCTTGTATTAGGGTTTTCAAAAAGCGGGATTTCAGCAGCAAAGTATTTAAATAGTGTCGGAGCTGATGTTTATATAACGGAAGCTCGCCAGAAAAAAGATGAAGATGATTTGAAACTTGCCGAACTTGACGGGATAAAAGTTGAATTTGGCGGACATAGTGATGAGTTTATAAAAGATGCTTATATTGCGGTTACAAGTCCTGGAATTCCTCCGCACAGCGAGATTATGACACGATTGAAGGATGAAAATATTAAGGTAATTTCAGAAATTGAACTTGCGTATTCTCAAACTTCAAAGCCTTTTGTAGCAATTACGGGTACTAATGGAAAAACAACGACTACTGCTTTGACTGCACATATTTTATCGAGTGAATATAAGGCAGAACCTTGCGGAAATTATGGAGTTCCGCCATGTGACCTTTTGGATAAAAATATTGACTATTTTGTCTGCGAATGCAGTTCTTTTCAGTTGGAATACAGCCCGTCTTTTATTCCGCAAATTGGGGTGTTTACAAATTTAACGCCTGATCATGTGGATTGGCATAAAGGTGTTGAAAATTATTTTAATGCAAAAGCAAAAATGTTTAGAGCAGGTGTGCCTTTTGTAGTCTTGAATGCTAAGGATGAAAAACTTGTTGAACTGGCAAAAGAGTGTTCGGGTACTGTATTTTTCTTTGATGAGGAAATCGGGGAAAACTGTTCTTATATAAAAGACGATGCTATT
The DNA here is from genome assembly GCA_947073645.1 of uncultured bacterium. Taxonomy (GTDB): domain Bacteria; phylum Cyanobacteriota; class Vampirovibrionia; order Gastranaerophilales; family Gastranaerophilaceae; genus Stercorousia. The sequence continues at coordinate 12,624 of CAMTMK010000015.1, forward strand.
TTCTTTAAACGGAACGGTAAAGAAGAACAGATTATTACCCTTGAGGATTGTCCTTTAATTGGAAATCACAATTATCAAAATGTTATGTGCGGTGTGATTGCGGCTAAACTCGAAGGGATTTCGAATGAAAATATCCGCAACGCAATTATGTCTTTTAAAGTTCCTGAGCATAGATTAGAAAAATTTGCTCAAATTGGTAAAACTGTTTTCTATAATGATTCAAAGGCAACTAACCCTGAGGCAAGTTTGGTTGCGATAAATTCTTTTAATAATACGGATGTTGCATTGATTGCGGGCGGGCGTGATAAAAATACTGATTTAAAAGAATTTTGTGAAGCCGTAAAAACGCATATTAAAACAGTTATTTTGATTGGTGAAGCTGCAGAAAGATTTGAAGAAAACTTGAAAGCTTGCGGGTTTGAAAATATAATTAAAGAAAGCACAATGCAGTCTGCTATAGACAAATCTATTGAATTAAACCCTGATGTAGTATTGTTATCGCCTGCTTGCGCAAGTTTTGATATGTTCGCGGGATATGAGGAGAGAGGAAAGGTATTTAAGGAATATGTCTTATCAAAGACCAACAAGGCGTGAGCCGAGAAGTGGAGATATTCAAAGCGTAATTGTATCGTCACCTGATAAAACGCTGTTAATTGTTGTTGCTTTTTTGGTAATAATCGGATTTTTGGCGATATTTTCGGCAACAGCTCCAAAGTGTCTTGATGAGGGCGGAAATCCTGCTCAATTTTTGATTAAACAATTGATTTGTTTTGTTGTAGGATTTTTCGGACTTAAATTTTTTATGAATTATGATTACAAAAAATTGGCAAATTGGAATGTAATTATAATGGCTTCAATTCTTGTAGCTTTGTTTTTAGTTGATTTCACGCCGTTAGGGGTTGTTGTTAACGGTGCAAAAAGATGGATTAATATTGCAGGTTTTCAGTTACAGCCTTCTGAGTTTGCAAAACCTGCTGTAGTTTTACTGCTTGCAAATGCGTTTCGAAAGGATGCAAATCTTCTTGATCAAGATAAGTGGGTTTGGGCTTTCTTTCCTATAATTGCTATGGCAGGATTGATTTTTATTCAGCCTAACCTTTCAATGGTTATTTTATTAGGTATGACAACTATTGTAATGTATATGGCAGCCGGCGGTTCAATGAAGTTGTTTATGAGCTGTGTCGGCGGGGTTGTTATGGCTCTTGTTGTCGGATTAACTACTATCATAAAACCTTATCAGTTACAACGTATCAGGACTTGGGTAAATCCTGAAAGTGACCCTTTAGGAGCGGGATATAACATTATTCAATCATTGATTGCATTTGCTTCCGGCGGGTTTAGCGGTGTCGGATACGGCGGTTCTATTCAGAAACTTTCATATTTGCCAGAATGTCATACGGACTTTATTTTTGCAATCGTTGCAGAAGAATTGGGCTTTGTCGGATGCTTGCTTGTTATTGGTTTATTCTTTACGTTCATGCAGAGAGGATTTGTAATTGCGGCTCATTGTCCTGATATGTATGGAAAATTGCTTGCGGTAGGAATAACTTTTTCAATTACGTTCCAAGCGTTTATGAATATGAGCGTTGCAAGTTCATTTTTGCCGACAACCGGTGTACCGCTTCCGTTTATCAGTTATGGCGGTTCGTCGTTGATTGTTTCAATGATTATGGTTGGGATTTTGTTGAATATATCAAAGAAAAAAATTAAGAAAATAAGGAACAGATATTAATGGCAAGATATTTTATAACAGGTGGAGGAACAGGCGGACATATTTATCCTGCAATTGCAGTGGCGGATGCGTTAAAAGATGATGAGGTCTTTTATGTCGGCAACCCTAAAAATCTTGAGCATGATATTGTTAAGCAAAAAGATTATAAGTTTTTAGGTGTGAATGTTCACGGAATGCCGAGAAAGGCAAATTTTGAACTTTTAAAATGGGGATTTGAACTTTCTTTGGCAGTATTGAAGGCTTGTTATTATATTTTAAAATACAAACCTGATGCGGTTTTTGGAACAGGCGGATATGTGTCTGCACCTGCGCTGATTGGGGCAAAACTTTTAAAAGTGCCTTACATGATGCATGATTGTGATGCACAGCCGGGGCTTGTAACAAGGAAGTTGGCGCCCTCAGCAAAATGCGTGTCGGTTGCTTTTGAATGCGCTTGTAATGTAATTAAAAATAAAAAATGTTATGTGAACGGAAATCCTATAAGAACAGAATTTAAAACTTTGACAAAAGAGCAGGCTCGTGAGAGTTTGGGGTTAGATAATAAACTAACATTGTGTATTATGGGTGGCTCGCAGGGTGCTAAATCTATTAATGATGCTGCAGTTGAGGCATTGAAAAATCTTGATATGCAGATAATTTTTCAAACAGGAAAGAAAAATTATGACAGCGTAATGAAAAAACTTCCTGAGCACAAAAATCTTATTGTTAAACCCTATTTTGATGATATGGTAACTGTTTTAAAGGCTTCAGATATTGCTGTATCGCGCTCCGGGTCTTTAAGCATTTCGGAAATCTGTGCATCAGGTATAGCTCCGATTTTTGTTCCATATCCTCATGCTGCCGGTGACCATCAGCGTAAAAATGCTAAATTTATGGTTGATAAAGGTGCCGGAATTTATCTTGAGGACAGTGAAATTAATGAAAAAACGCTATGCGATACAATAAATTCAGCTATTGCAAATTTGAATGAGTTGCAGAAAAATTCGTTGGCGCTTGCAAAATTTGACGGTGTAGAAAAAATAGTAGAGCAATTGAAGAATGAATTACGATGAGGCAATAAAATTACTTACATCACAGGGGAAGTTTAAGATAAATCTTGGATTGGAGAGGATTTCTAATGTTTTGGAAAAACTGGGTAATCCTCAGGACAAACTTAAATGTATTCATGTCGCGGGAACTAACGGTAAAGGTTCAGTTTGCGCAATTATTGCTTCTGTATTACAAAATGCAGGCATGAAGGTGGGACTTTATACAAGTCCGCATATTTTTGAGTACACTGAACGTATAAAGATTAATGGTGCTGATATTTCAAAAGAAGATTTTGCAAAATATGTTGAAGAAGTTTGTACTGACGATTTGACTGAGTTTGAAGTTTTGACGGCTGTTATGTTCAAGTATTTTGCAGATAATGATGTTGATGTGGTTGTTTTGGAAACAGGTCTTGGAGGACGTTTTGATGCTACAAATGTTATTAAGTCAAATCTCTGTGCCATAATTACTCATATTGATTTTGACCATACGGAACGACTTGGAAGTACCAAATCAAAAATAGCGTTTGAAAAAGCAGGTATAATAAAACCAAATTGCCCTATATTTACTTGTGAAGGGTATGAGGAGATTAAAGATAAGGCAGATGAATGCAACTCTTTATTTTCACTGGTAACGCCGTTTGAAGATACGACAAATCTTTCTTTAAAGGGAACTTGTCAGCAGGAAAATTTATCGCTTGCATTAGCTGCTGTCAGGTATTTGTTCCCGCAAATTCCTGAAAGTATAATTCAGGAAGGAATTTCAAAGGCTAAACATCCTTGCCGTTTTCAGCTTTGTGGTGATGATTTGATAATTGATGCATCACACAACCCGAACGGTGCTTTGGCGCTTAGAGAAAGTTTGGATTTTTATTATCCTGACAGAAAACGCTGTTTTGTTTTTGGCTGTCTGCCAAGCAAGGATTATAAAAAAATGATGGAAATACTTTTTTCTCAAGGTGATGAAATCTACTTTTATCATTTCAAAAATTCCTGCACAATTGAACAATTGCAAGAAATGTGTGAACTGCCTTCTAAACAATTCATCAGGCTTGATGAACTGCCTGATGATTGCTTAAAAATTATCTGTGGTTCGTTTTATATGCTCAATGAGATTATTGCTCCTGAGCTAATTCGTCAAGAAGTGTAGTGACAACTGCCGGTTCAAAGTCTGTACAAGAGTTCCAGATTAATGTTGCTCTTGGCTCTTTGATTGAGGGGCTCGGGTAGTCACTGTTGCAGAAGCCTTTTAACATATTTGTAGAGCCGTCAATATCTGATGTGAAATGTTTACAACAGCTGCAAAGCTTCAATATCATTCCGTATTCGTTAAGTTTAAGTCTTAATTCCTGCAATGCATCAATCATTCTAAGATGTCTGCCGGTTATGAATTTTCTGTTTTTATAGATAAATTTAATTTTTGCAAGTCCTGACTCTGAGATAAACTCAATTTTACAAGGCAATTCTCTGCCAGTATTGTTCATAACAAAGGTTTCTACTTCCAGTTTTTCTGTGTCAGGTTCTGTAGTTTCTCTCTGCGCAAGTTTTGTTCTGACAATTCTTACAGGAGGAAGGTTTTTGATAATATGGCACAATGAATAAATCGGGTATAGGCAAAGCAGAACAATTTCTTTAAATCTTAATTTAGAATTTATTAAGCTTATGCCAAATCCTGCAATTAACATTAAGAATGTTAAAACTACGATTTTAAAATCTACAAAGAAATAATATCTGTAAGAATGTTTGATAACTGCCATATATACCAGCATTACAAGCCAAATGTTAGGGTTTAACAGTGAAAGTGTATGTTCTGCAAATGTGAAGTTTTTAGACCAAATTTGCGTAAAGCAGTTTTTAAATAATTCCAATCTTGCAGATAATCTTGGTTTTCTGAATTCATAATTTGCTGTGTCGACGTATGTTTGAATATTGGGATTATATGTGCATGGACATTTAACCTTTGAAAGCAGCATACTGTATTTTAATTCTGAATTTATATCTTTAAAATCTACAGAACCGATTTCGTCAACGATTTGTTTTTTGATTATAAATACACCTGAATCAGCGCTTGATGCAAGCCCAAATAGTGAACGTGCTTTCCTCATAAAGTTCATATGATATTTTTGATAGGCTGCCTTAATTTTATCAACTATACCTAAGTTATCAGTTAAAATTAGAGTTTCACCGCTAAGCACACTATTATTAACAAGTGCTGAGTTTATTGTTGTTAGAAAGTTTGCAGGTATACTTCTGTCAGCGTCAAGGAATACATATGAATTAATTGTATTATCTTTTGAAAGTCTTTCCAAAAGCATTGAAACAGCTTGGTCTTTGCCGACAGTTCCTACGTTTTGGATATTAATCAAGTTTACAAAAGGTTCACCTAAGAATAATTTCTCAGACCCGTCTGAACAGTTATCAAGGATTACAAAAACTCTGAAATTATTGATAGGATAATCTTGCATTTTTAATTCTCTGACGAGATTTTCCAGAGTAATTTTGTTGTTTCTTGCATAAATTACAACCGCTAAGTTGTCTTTTTCATCGTATTGAGCGTATCTTTTTTCAATTTTAAACGGTTTATCATTCAGGTTTCTGATTGCAAGCGCAAGAAAATAAAACGAATATATTGCCGCATAAATATATAAAATGTCTAAAATAAATTCCATAGTAGTCCTTTCATACAACATTCTATTTAAAAGAATATTAAAAATCCATTACATGTTAATAAATGTAATTTTATGGTATATTTTGGTTATGATAGAACTTTTGATTTTATATGTAATTTTGAAACGCGAGTATACAATGTATGCAATTCAAAAGCGTATTGAAGAGAATTTTGCACCATTTGCAAAACCGAGCTTTGGCGCGTTAAAACCTGCATTGAGACGTTTGGAAGAAAAGGAATGCTTGAGTACTCGTAAGATTATGTCTGACGGCGGGAAACTTTCCGTGTATTATGAGATTTCAAGGAATGGTATTAATGAACTTAAACGTTTGATTTTGGAAGAATTCAGTGATAATCCCGTTCAATTTTTATCAAATGCCCGCGTGAAATTATCCTGCGCGGATTGTTTGGATAAAGATGAACGTACACGTTTGTTTTTCTCTGCAAAATCACGTGCTATGCAGTTTAAAACAATGGCGCAAAATGTTCTTGATGATGAATATAAACAAACAAATTTCTATCAGAAAATAATTTTAGATAACACAATTTGTGAATTTGTAAATTTTATAACGATAGTGGAAGGGTTGGAAAAAGATAATGCCGGCAATAGTTAGTGAAGTTTTGGAAGGTTCTATTGCACAAGAGTTGGAAATTCAATCGGGCGATGAAATATTATCGATTGATGATATGAAAATGCAGGATATGATTGATTACAATTTTATGTGTAAATCGGATTTCCTTACGTTGGAAATTAAAAAGACAAACGGTGAAATAGAAGTTATTGAACTTGAAAAAGATTATGATGAAGATTTAGGTATTGTTTTTGAAAGTGCTGTATTTGACAGGGTTAAACCTTGTTTAAACCATTGCATATTTTGCTTTGTAGACCAACAGCCCAAAGGCTTGCGCGAAACTCTTTATATAAAAGATGATGATTACAGGCTTTCGTATTTGCAGGGAACTTATATTACATTGACAAATCTTAAAGATGAAGATAAAGAACGTATTAAGAGAATGCACTTAGGACCGTTTTATGTTTCAGTTCATACAACAAATCCTGAATTGCGTGTTAAAATGCTTAGAAATCCAAATGCAGGCAAGGCTTTAGAAAACTTGAAATGGTTTAGAAAAAATAAAATTCCGTTCCACGCACAAATAGTTTTGTGCCCCGGTTATAATGACGGAGCGGAACTTGAAAGAACCTTGTCTGACCTTGCAGAATTGAAAAACACCGTGCTTTCGGTTGCAATTGTGCCTGTTGGCATTACTCAATTCCGAGCGGAGGCTTCAGCCTCTGTCGGTAATCTTAAAAATGATACAAAAATCTACGAAGGTGGTGAAAAGGGACTTAAACAGGTTGATAAAAAGTGTGCGATAGAAACTCTTGATATTGCATCAAAATTCAAACGAGTTTGTTGTTCTGATGAGTTTTTTATTCTTGCAGAACGAGAAATTCCGCCTGCAAAATATTACGGCAATTTCTGCCAGCTCGATGACGGTGTAGGTGCATTGAGAATGCTTGAAGATGATTTTAAATCAAGAGAATTGCCAAAAACATTAAAAACACCTTTAAAAATGTCTTTTGCATCAAGTTATGCGGCAAAAAATACGTTTGAAAAGATTGCAAAAAAATTGAATAAAATAAAAAATCTTACGGTAACAGTGAACCCTGTAAAATCTCTTTACTGGGGGCAAGATATAACTGTAGCAGGGCTTATTACAACTGATGATTTAATAAGAACGGTGAAGGATTTGGATTGTGATATCGTCGTCATCCCGTCTGTTATGCTAAGACCTTATTCTGAGGACTTTCTGGACGGAAAAACTTTGACATACGTTAAAGAACAAACTGGAAAAGAATTTCAAGTTGTGAAAGATATTTATTCGTTTAAAGAAACTTCTGAATATTTAAAAAGCCTCTCATAAGAGAGGCTTTAATTTTAATATCTTTCCAAATATTTATCAATTTCCCATTGCGAAACATAAGTTCTGAATGAATCCCATTCTTTTTTCTTTGCTGACAGGAATTCATTAAATATGTGTTCACCAAGTGCAGCTTTTGAAACCAGCGATTTGTCAAAACAATCTATAGCTTCAGCAAGGCTTCCTGGGAGAGCATCGATTCTCTGTTTTTTACGTTCTTTTGACGAAAGTTTGTAAATATTGCTTTCAACAGGAGCCGGCGGGTCAATTTTGTTTCTTACACCGTCCAAGCAAGCTTCCAAAATAGCAGCAAACGCTAAATATGGGTTGCAAGCAGGATCGGGTGAACGAAGCTCTACACGTGTTGCGTTTCCGCGTTTTGCTGGAACTCTTAGCAATGCACTTCTGTTAGCTAATGACCAAGCCAAATAAACAGGTGCTTCATAACCCGGAACTAAACGTTTAAAGCTGTTTACTGTCGGGTTTAATACGGCTGTAATACTTTTTACATGTTTCAGCATTCCGCCGATTGAATATTTTGCAACATCTGAAAGTTCGTATTCGGCTTTTTCATCAAAGAAAGCGTTCTTGCCGTCTTTAAATAATGAAACATTACAGTGCATACCTGAACCGTTTATGCCATAAATAGGTTTTGGCATAAATGTTGCATGTAAATTATGTTTTGCAGCAATTGCCTTAACTGCTATTTTGAATGTTGCAACGTTGTCGGCTGCGCTTAAAATATCTGTATATCTGAAATCAACTTCGTGCTGCCCGTCTGCAACTTCGTGGTGAGATGCTTCAATGTCAAAACCCATTTCCTGAAGAGTTAAAACAATATCAGAACGAACGTCTTCTCCCAAATCTTCAGGTCCTACATCATAGTATCCTGCGCGATCTTGGGTTGTTGTTGTGACATTACCGTTTTTATCTTTGGCAAATAAGAAAAATTCTGCTTCAGGTCCGATATTCATAGAAAAGCCCATTTTTTCAGCTTCTTTCATAACTCTTTTCAAGTTGCATCTCGGGCATCCTTCAAAGGGTGTGCCGTCAGCATTATAAATATCACAGATTAATCTTGCCGAATTTACTCCGTCTTTTTCTCTCCAAGGCAAAAGCTGGAACGAGTTTTTGTCAGGGTGGAAAAACATATCAGATGTTTCAATGCTTCTGAATCCTTTGATAGATGAGCCGTCAAGCATAATTTCGTTATTTAATGCTTTTTCAATATGTTGTGACGGAATTGTCAAATTTTTAACCTGACCGTTTATATCTACGAATTGAAGTTTAATAAATTTAATATTGTATTCTTCAATAAAACCTTTAATATCTTCTTCCGTAAAATTTCTGTTGTCTAATCTTGTGTGTGTAAATTCTTTCATTTGAACCTCTTTCTTATTTTATTATTAGAATACTTTTTTCTTAAAAGGTCAATACTTTTGCGTGTAAAGATTATATAAGTTTTTTACAAAATGTTAATGTTTTTCTAATAATAAGGTTATTTATCCGATTTTTTAGGGAATAACTGATATATAAGGGAAGATTATAAATTTTAACTTTAAAATAAGGGAAATTTAAAATGCAGATTTACTGTGCATTTCTAAGATTATGTAACGAAATGTAACGAAATAAACAAGATATAGCAATTATATACTCTAGAAATACTTTATATAAATGTAAGCGATACACAAGAGATTAATCAAAGAATTAAATAAACACGAGACATACTATTTACACTACCTACTACACACTAACCTTCTACACACGAGGAATTACGTAAAAGAATTCCGAACTCTATCGAAAGATAGGGTTTTTTTTTAGGGCGAGCAGAGGCAGGAGAAATACGAAGTATTTCGAACAGATGAGCAATCATAAGCGGAAACCGCGTTTTTCGCTTTGATTGCGAACGGTGCCGTTTAATGCGAGCCCGTAGGCAGGCTGAGCCTGCACGCAACTTTCAATAATTGGGAAATATTATATTAATATATTCCTGATAATTTTCAGGCTCAAAGAATGCAACTGAAAACTCAGCACAATTGTAGCCGAGTTGCTGTGCATCAGGAACTTCAAACGGCGGGCCCGCGGGAGTTGAACGTGACGGGTTTTTAGGATTAGAAATCACGCCTGTGCTTCTCAAAAGAGTTACAAGCAGAGATTTTCCTTTAACTTCGTATTCTGTCAAACCTTGTGTAATAATTCCAAAACCTTGCGTTCCGACATATCTCTGCATCGGCGCAAAATTTGTTTTAACCTCTATCCCGCGCTCTTTTGGCAGGTGCTCGCGCATGTTCCAGTTCGGGTCAAATTCACGGCGGATAATTGTATTCATATCCTCTGAAAATGTTTTCGTAACTGGTTTTTTAAGGTTAAATTTTACCTGCCATAATTTATTTTTAAGTTTGTTATCCCATTCGATTTTGAAGTTAATCATTTTGCCAAATTCTACTTGAATATCAAAAAAGCTTGTTTTGATTATATTGTTTTTGAATGAATAAATTTCAGCCTTTTCTCCTTTATCATCAGCAACTGCACCAAAATTATATGTATCACCCTCGTCTTTAAACCTGACAAATTCCATCTCAATATTGCCGATGCGGATTTTGCCGTTTTTTACTTCAAATTTGATGTCACAAGATGCGGAAGGTGAGTATTTTAATGTGTAAATATCTGTAAAATCCTCGGTCACAGGGATTTTTTGAGTGTCATAAAGCAAAGAATTTTCTACACCGAAATGTTTTGAAATAACCTTATATTCAGGTATCAGCTCTTTGCTTTCCATAATTGGGGTTTTGAAGTTATGTTCAAGTCTTAATTCTTCAATAATTGAATTTGCTATTTGAATAATTTTTTCATAACGGTTTATGTTTTCTCTGTGAACCAAATCTGTCGAACATCCGCAAATTCCGTCGTGTGCTTGATTTTTTAGTAGTAATTTGTATGCATATTCTATAACAGAATTGTATTTTGAACCGTATTTTTGCTGTAACTTATCTGCTTGCTCAAGAAGATATGTGCATTTTACATTATATTGTTTAAGCTTTGTTCTTGCCGAATATGAACCTTGCAAAATGAATGTTTTGGAGTTGTCGCGAAGTTCATCGTTCCATTCAAATTGTTTAAAATTCTCTTTTACAAGCTCAAAATATTCAAACGGATTAGAAAGTTTAATTTCATAATCATTAAGTAATTTATTTAATTGTTCGATTTGTTCTTCAATATCAGGTTCAACTCCGAGATGGTCTGCTCCTATTGGTAAAAGAAGATTATCTCCTGATTTTTCAGCAATTTTATCTAAATTTCCTTTTAACAATTCGGCTTTTTGTTCAATAGTCATTTGTGCGGAAAATATGTCCATAAAATATCCGCGTACCAAGTTAACCGTATTTATTCCGTTAAATGTGAATTCAGATGGAAAATCTCCGCATCCGCGCCACACAACACATTTATCTATTCCAAATTTTTGGAAAATTGTCGGGATATTTTTGCTGTGTCCGAAAGTGTCTGCAAGATATCCGATAAAATCAGTACAACCGAAATCGCGCGAAATTTTCATGCCGATTTCAAGATTTTTTTCAAAAGCACTTTTATCAGTTAAAAATTCATCAACAAGCGTATAACAAGGACCTATAAAAAGTCTTTTTTCTGAAATAAATTTACGAATTTGGTCTTCTTTTTCCGGTCGAATTTCAAGATAGTCCAAAAGAGCAGAAACCTGACCATCAAAATAAAATGACGGGATTTTGCCGGCTTCAAGAAGCTCTAAAATATTATCAAAAACTCTCAAAAGTCTTAGTCTGAAAACTTCAAACTCTCGATACCATTCCCTATCCCAATGTGTGTGTAAATATGCAATAACTTTTTTCATAAATAATAAACAAAAAAGCTCCCCTAAGGGGAGCTTTCAATTTTAACTTATACTAATTCTACAACTTTAGCTGCGTTTCTTGAAGCGATTTCAACAAGGCTTCTTGATGTTGCCATCATTGACAATGTAGAATCCATTTTGTTAATGCAAGAACCGCATCCGATAGCTGAAGCACCTGCAGCAAACGCAAACGGAGCTGTTGTTGGATTGATTGCTGTAGCTGTCATAATCGGCAAATCAATGTTTCTTGAAAGTTCAATTGTGTTAGAAAGTGTCAATTCTGCTCTTTCCATTAAACCTCTTACGCCGTCAGCTTGTGAATCTGATGAGTAATGACCTTCAGTTTGGATTAAGTCGATACCCATAGTTTCTAATTTTCTAGCCAATTCGATTTGTTCAGCAATAGCTAATTCGCCAGGAATTGTAACTGAGAAGAATGTTCTCATATCGCCTAACATATCGATAGTTTCTTTAACTAAAGAAATAACTTGTTCAGCTGAGAAAGACATTCCTTTTTTGTAAAGAACATCAAAGTTTCCTAATTCGATAGCATCAGCGCCTAATTCAACTGCTTTAACCAATTCAGAAGGAATGATTGAAGATACGAAAATAGGCATATCTGTCATTTCTCTAATTTCTGAAATAATTTCAGGTCTTGCGCAGATATCTACTGCTGATGCACCTGTTTGTTCAGCTGAAGTTACTACTTTTTTAATGTTTTCGATATCGAAGTTATCAATACCTGCAATAACTTTAACAGCTCTTTTTTCTGTCAAATGTTGTCTGAATAAATCAATTCTGCTCATAATAATTTCCTTTCATATGTACAAGTTTTTTCTGAATTATACATTAAAATTGTAATAATTACAATAACTAATCCCAAAAATTTTTTTAAGGGTAATGAATAAAGTTTTAATTAAAGCATAATTAAAGTATGATGAAAAGATTAATTTTGATTTTAACATATATTTTGATGTTGGTAATGCCTGTTTCTGCGCATAATTACAGTGCGGATGAGATGGTTAATATAAATGTTTATGAGAAAATTAACCCTGCTATTGTCGCAATTGATGCGAATCTTTCTGACGGATTTTCGGCAGGAACAGGCTGTGTTGTGCGCGGAGATGGTGTTATTTTGACCGGTTCTCATGTTATAGAAGGCGCAAAAGATATTGATGTAACAACCTTTAACGGCAAGGTCTATAAAGCGACCGTAATTGCCAAAATGGGTAAAAATAAGGATTTGGCATTATTGAAGATTAATCCTAAACAGCAATTGAGAACAATTTCGTTTGGGGATTCCGAGCAGGTAAAAGTCGGGCAAAAGGTACTTGCAATCGGTAATCCGTTCGGGTTTGCAGGAACTTTAACATCAGGGATAGTTTCTCGTATTGATTATGCAAAAGGCAGGATTCAAACTGATGCCGCGATTAATCCGGGATGTTCGGGCGGACCTTTGTTGAATTCGCAGGGGCAGGTAATAGGGATTTCGCAATCAATCTACAATCCTGACAATAATATTTCAAATATCGGTATCGGTTTTGCAATTCCTGTTAATGAGGCTAAGAGATTTATACAAACAGCAAATCTTGATAAAAGCCGTTTTGCATCTAAGTGAATTTCATGTTATAAATAAATTATGATTGAATTTTTGGGACAGTGTGTTCAAAATCTGGTAAAAAGCATAAAATATACTACGCAGGTGAGATTTTCTTCAATTATTGCGCAGGCGGCTTCAATAAGTTATGATTCTTTGCCGATTTCTTTAATAATTGCTTTTATTGCATCAGCAGTTATTGCAATACAGGTTTCAAAACAATTTTTGATGAGCGGTGCGGAAGCCTATATTGGCGGTACAATTGCGGTTGTAATGATTAGAGAGATTGCACCGGGGTTTGTTGCGCTTGCTATCGGAGCTCGTGCAGGAACCGCAATTTCTGCAGAAATCGCTAATATGCAGGTTACATCACAAGTCGATGCGATAAAAACTCTTAAAGTTGATCCTGTCGGATATTATTTTGCTCCAAGACTAATCGCTTCTGCAATTACTGTTCCTATGGTTGTATTACTTGCGGAACTAGTCGGAATTGCCGGAGGAATGTTTATTTCTCATGCGACAATTGATTTGCACCCCGCAAGATATATGAACTCTGCTTGGCTTTGGATTTCTACACGTGACATTTATATAAGTCTTTTAAAAGCTTCGATTTTTGGTGCGCTGATAGCTTTAGTTTGTGCGACACAGGGTTACAACACTCATGGCGGAGCAAAAGAAGTTGGAATATCAACAACAAAAGCGGCAATCCTTTCAACTGTATATATGCTTATTGCAGACTTTTTGATTAATTTGGTATTTTACATTTTGTAATATTTGCGCAAATTTTTTAGATTTTAGACTTTATACAATATATGGTAGTTAGTATTAATAAAGTTGCATCATCTATAATGTCTCAACCTCATTCTATTTCTCATGTAGCTGAGCCTGTTGTATCTGTTCCCAAAACTTTGACAGAAATTGATGCATTGAATTTTAGAACATATATTCACGCAAAAACCTTTGATTTTAAAGCTACTCAAGAAGAATTAAATGCTTTATTTAAATTTGATGGTGATGAATTTTTTGTAAAAACTTATGACTTTTTTATTAAAAAACTTGGGATTTCTGAAAACTTAAAACCGCCTGTAATCAATCAGCCTGCACATCAATCTGTTGGAATGACTTATGATTTTTGTCAAAATTTGATTACCAGAAATCCAAATTCTCTAGAACAAGGTAAAAATGCCATTTTTGGACAAATTCGTCATGAACTTCAACACGTTATCCAAAATATGAATATATTGCGTACCGAAAATATTGGCGAGGAAGCAGTAGATTTTTATTCGGAACTTATTGCTAACCAAAAGATTATGAGTACTGATTATATGGTGAAAAATATTCCTTTGGAACAGGTTGATGAAACTGTGCAAAGTAATTTTAAAATATTAAAAGATTTGTTAAAAAATAATCCTAATGGTTATGAAGACGAATTAAAAGCAGGTAAAAAACTAATAGCTGATGATATGAAGAGACAGCTTCAAACTTTCAGAAATCTTGTAGTTCAAGAAATGGGATTAATTAAAGCTGATACTAAATCTGCTAAGCGTTCAGAAAAAATGCTTGCTGAAATGTTGAAAGAAAAAGGCTATTGGAAAGATGACGGTTCAATGCATTTTGGTAGATATTCATTTGATATCAGAGAAAACGATGCAATGCTTGCACAAGGTATTGCACAGTTAAAGCTATTGCCGGCTGAACAGAAATATTGTTATGTTCAGTTAATAAAGCAACAGCAAGGAGCATTTGAACAGCTTTCTAAAAATGATTCTAACAACAAAGAAGTGGCTGAGTTGCTGGAAACCACAAAAGAAATGTATAAAAAATTTAATTTGAAAGAATTGATAAGTTATCTTTTTGATTAAGCCAGATACTTTTGCACTGTTTCTTTTGAAAAAACTTCAATACTATCTTGTGAATGTATGAATACAAGACAGCTGATTATTGATTTCAAAGTTTCAAAATCAGAGAATGAAAGTTTATAGCGTAAATCTTCCATATTGTTTGCAAGAAATTCCATGATAACGGTTTTATTTTCAAATACCAAACTTGAAAAATAATCAAAAGATTCTTTCGTTTTAATCCCTTCAAGGTAGACTATATCAGGTGATTGGAATTCAATAAATCTTGAGGCTTTATCCATATTAAAGCCGACATTTTCATTTAATTCACATTGATGCACATTTTTTAGGTTGTATTTTGCAATACTTTCAAGCGTCATAATATTTTTGTTTTTGCTTGCACTTTCAAGTAAGAGTGAATAAATGATATGAGTTTTTCCGCTCAATGGTGAACCGCATACAATAATTATTCCGGGGTTGTTGAGTGCTGATTTTATTACATTCAAATTATTTTCGGATTTTATAATTTGATTAAGCGCTCTTGGCGGTTTGTAGATTTTTAGAAAAATTCTTTCGCCCATAATTGTCGGGAATGTTGAGATGCTTGCTATAACATTTAATTCATCAACTTTAAAGTTCAGTTTTCCCAATTGCGGAACTTCGCTGACTGATGCATCAAGTTCTGCGAGGTTTTTTAGTTTTGCCACAAAAGATGAAGTTAATGCCTGCGGGATGTTTCCTTTGTTCAGAATTTCTCCGTTTTTCTTAAAGTTTACGGCAAATCCGTTATCTTCGTGCTGGAAAGTTACTTCATGAACTTTTTCTAAAATAGCTTGTTTTAAGACTGCACGTATAATTTTTTGAATATGATTATCTGATAAATCATCACTATGGAGTTCATCACGCCAGTCGTAATCTGTACCGTCTTCTGTTGAAATTTCTGCTGCAATTTCATCTTCTCTGTAGTATTGGTTAATTTTTTTCAGAATGCCTGTTTCAGAAGACACAACAGGTTCTATTGAACATTCTGCTGTTTCAATAACTTTATCTATCGCAAATAAATCCAAAGGGTCTGCCATTGCTACAGTCAGTGTATCTTCAATTTTGAACAGCGGAATAATTCTGTATTTTTTAGCATCTGCAAGACTGATGTATTTAAGGCATTTAGGGTCTAATGTGTAATCATCAAGGTTAACATATGGGATATGGAGTTTTGCTTCCAAAAATTTCAGAATATCATCTTCGGATAAAACTCCTGAATTTATTAATACTTGTCCGATATTTATATTTTGGGCACTTGCAATCTCTTGTGCCTGCTCAATTGTTTCATATGCGACAAGTCCTGCTCTGACCAAATCGTATTTTAATTTTTCCAGTGTTTTGTTAGTAACTGTTGTTTCCATAATTATTTAAGGTATTTTTCTACTATCTTAACTACTTCATCTAATTCAAAAGGTTTGGTGATATATTCATCCGCACCTGTTTCTTCGCCTATTAATTTGTCTTCTTCCTGCGAACGTGCTGTAACCATTAATATCGGAATATTCTTATATTTAGCATCGTATTTTAAAAGTCTGCTGATTTTGTAACCGTTAATTTTTGGCATCATAACATCAAGTATAATTAAATCAGGCACTATTTCTTTAGCAAGTCTAAGACCATCCTCGCCGTTATATGCGCAATAGCAGGTGAAATCTGCTGTTTCCAGCACGAATTTTAAACTTTCTACAATATCCTGTTCATCATCAACAATAAGAATTTTTTTCATATCTTCCCCTTCAATTAGATTATATCATATTTCTAAACTTCTTGTATATTGTTAAAATTTGTTAATTAATTATCAAAAAAATTTTTTCAGCGGTATTAAATATATTATTAGCTGAAATATGAAAGGGAAATAAATATGTCTTTAATTAATAAAATTGTCGGGGGGGGGGCACAATTAGCAGAAAAGGCTAAGCCTTCATTTAGATTTGGACCTTGGCAGCAAATGGGTGCTGTTACAAGACCTGCCGACACAAGAACAACAGAACAATTACTTGCAAATATTGATTATTTTGCAGAAAATTTGCCGGAAGTTGCGCTGTTTAAGAAAGAATTAAAGGGAATGAACCCTCAGCATTTAGGCTTAGTTTCAGATATTTGTGAACTTGGAGCCAGAATGGATATGATTAATACTAATATTAATATTAGAAAACCTGCATCAAATGGTAAAAGTTTATTAGAATTTTTGATGGAAAAATTGCCTTGGGCTTCAAAAGAAAACCCTGAAATGATTGAATTCTCTAAAGAGGTTATTAACCATACAGATACAACTGCTTCTAAATATTTCTTAGGAAGTTTTGCTGAAGTTTTTGAACATCCCGAAGCGGCTAAACATTTGAAAGCAACAAAACCGTTGATAAAAGATATTGCTGAAGTGACTTTAAGCGGCGGTTATACTATGGATTATTCAAAAGAACAAAAATTTGTAAATGCTCTTAGTTCTTATATTAATCCTTCAGTAAATCCTGAAAAAATTGAAGTTGTTAATGAAGCTGTCAGAACAGTTGAAAAACTTCCAGAAAGCGTGGATTTATCTTGTAAAATAGTGAGTACAGACATTATTAATAGTACTACTTCTGCACAACAAATGAGAGAAAATCTTGAAACGTTCTCACAAATTGCAGAAGGTTTGTCTAAAAGAACTAAAGAAGTAAATTTAACAGATTACATAATTAAAAATGTTAATTTAACGGAATAACAAAATAGAATTTCGAACCTTTATTAAGTTCGCTGTCACACCAGATTGCGCCCTTGTGAGCTTCCAAAAGCTGTTTGGCAATTGGAAGTCCCAAGCCTGTACCGCCTGCTTTTCGTGACAGCGAATTTTCTATCTGTGCAAATTTGTCAAAGGCACGCAGCAAATCTTTTGTATCAATACCTATACCTTCATCAGCTACGCAGACTTGGATGTAGTCGCCTGATAGATTTTTAATTTCCGGTTTAAAGATATCGTTAATTTGTATATCTGATGCATTTATAAGTTTTGATGAGATTGTAATATTTTTGCCTTCTGATGTAAATTTGATTGCGTTTGATACGAGGTTTGTAAGTACTTGTTCCAGTCTTTGAGCATCAAATTGTGTTTCAGGAAGATTTTCGGCTTCATCGGTTGTAAGGTTAAGTCCTTTAGATTTGGCAACTTCAGAAAGTGCTGTTTTTACATAGCCGATTACAGTATTAATATTTGCAGGTGCAAAGTTGAAATCCATCTTTCCTGCTTCGATTTTTGACAAATCCAGAAGGTCATTAATGATTTCAGATAAGCGTTTGACGTTACGCATAGCCATTGATAAGAATTTTTCTGCAGATTGGGTAACTTCTCCGCATCTTCCGCTGCCTAAAATATCTAATGAATTTTTTATTGATGTCAGAGGAGTTCTCAATTCGTGAGAAACGATTGAAATAAATTCTGATTTTAAACGTTCAAGTTTTTCTAGTTTTGCGTTCGTTTCAATAAGCTCTTGATATAATGTTGCACTTTTTAAAGGTAAGGCTACCTGCTGGGCGATTGTTTGGAAACAGGTTGAATCTTCGGGAGTAAATGAGTTTTCTTTAAAAATTTCTACAAATCCGAAATTTGTGTCGCCAAGTGAAATTTTGGCAAACATATTATCATATTGAAATAGTGTAAATGTAAATCTGCTTGCAGGATATTTGACGTGTTTTATAACTTTCAGGGTTTCGATATCGAGATTTTGACCTTCAAAAATTGAGTTAAAGTTTAATACACATCTGAACTTGAGAGCTGAAATGAGTTCATCAGAAAGCTCATAAAGTGAATTTAATATCAAAACAGGCTCATCTCCGCATAATGACAAAGTGCTTGTGAGTGAAAAGCTTAGGGCTTTGTCCATACCTTCAATCATATATTGGATTAATTTATCTTTATCCAGAGTGCCCGCAAATTGTGAACTTGTTGAATATAGAGCGTTTAAGCGGTATAAGCTGTCGGCTAAATCTTTGTTTGAACTTGATAACATTTCAAGTGCGTTTTTCATTCTGAGATTTACGTTTACTGTTGAAGTTATTAAATCTTCAGGCATGTCTGAAGTTACAAATGCATTTGCAAATTTAACGAGTTCTTTATCAATTTTTTCATTAACTAAAAATATAATAATTGTGTTTTCGCAAATTTGTTTTATTTTCTTGTTTAAGTCTTTTAAGTTTGGTGTTTCCGCGTCAAAAAAGATAATATCTGGAATATTGCCGTTTATTGTATCGATAAGCAGTGCACTATCACTAATGCAGTCAAAATCATATAGATTTTTACCGAATATATTTCTAAATTTATCAATTTGACTGTTATTTTCTGATATAAATAAAATCTTAATCATACTAATTTTTCTTTTTAGCGTGTTTTGCTTTTCCGTTGTTTCGTTTCGGAGCATTTGGCAGTGCATAAGATGTTTGAATACGTTTAACACTGTAAACATCAGGGATAGCTTGAATACTTAAAATAACTTTTTTCAAAGTATCAATATTATCAAGTTCTATACCAAGCTCTATAATACCTATTTTACCGCTTTTTGATTTAACGTTTGCATAAGTAATATTTGTGTTGTTGTCAGAAACTGCTGCGATAATATCTTTTAACAAGCCCATTTTTTCGGCAGTTTCAACACGGATTGTTGTGTTGTAAGTTTTATTTACATTATCGCCTGACCATCTTATGTCCATTAATCTTTCAGGTTCAACATGTTCTAATGTCTGGCAGTCCATTCTGTGAACTGTAACGCCTTTAGCACGGGTTACAACACCGACAATGGGTTCGCCGGGGATTGGAGAACAACATTTTGCAATTGAATATAAAAGGCCTTCCAGTCCGATAATGTCTTTGTCTGATTTCTTTTTAACTGTACCATGAAATTCAGGTGTTTTTGGGGCTTCCGGTTTTTTAAGTTTGTTGATAACTTTGTTTAATGTAGTTTCGCCATAGCCTAATGCTGCAAATAAATCATCTGCTGAGAGATAATTCATTTGTTTTGCGATTTTGTCAAATTCTCCTGATTTATAATGTTCATCAAAAATAGCTTTTGTAAGTTCATGTTCAAGGTTTGACCTGCCGACTTCAATATGTTCTTCGCGATTATTCTTTTTGAACCATTGTTTAATTTTTGATGATGCCTGTTTAGTGACAACAAAATTAAGCCAGTCAAGACGCGGGGCAGGGGTTTTTGATGTTAAAATTTCAACTATATCGCCGTTTCTAAGCTTTGTATCAAGCTGTGCAATTCTGCCGTTTATAAGTGCACCTACGGTTTTATTGCCGACTTCCGAGTGAATTCTGTATGCAAAGTCAACAGGTGTTGCGTTAACAGGCAGGTCGAATACGTCGCCGTTTGGAGTGAAGGCAAATACCTGGTCTGAGAATAAATCTATTTTTACCGAGTTTACGTAATCTTCTGCGGAAGTAACATCTTTGTTATATTCAACAAGTTTTCTCATCCAAGAAAACTGCATATCTGTCGGGTTATTTGCTTTCTGAGAGCCTTTTTCTTTATATCTCCAGTGAGCGGCAACCCCGTATTCTGCAATTTCATGCATTTCCCATGTTCTGATTTGGACTTCCAAAGGTTTTGAGCGCGGGCCGATAACAGATGTGTGTAAAGATTGATAGCCGTTGCCTTTCGGCATTGCAATATAATCTTTAAATCTTCCGGGAATTGGTTTAAATTGTGAGTGAATAAGCCCGAGAACTTCGTAGCATTCTTTTTCACTGTCAACAATTACACGGACAGCTGTAATATCATAAAGGTCATGGAACGCTATATTTAAGCGTTTCATTTTACTGTAAATACTGTAATAATGTTTTGCTCTGCCTGTAATTTGCGCGTTAATTCCGCTTTTTTGAACGTCTTGTGAAATCTTTTCAATAAGGAGTTTTACTGTGGCTTCACGTTCAATCTTTTTTTGCGCAACGAGCTGTGCAATTTCAAAATATTTGTCAGGTTCCAGATAACGTAATGATAAATCTTCAAGTTCGGCTTTAATTCTTCCGATACCGAGGCGGTTAGCAAGAGGTGCAAAGATATCAAGGGTTTCTCTGGCAATTTTTTGCTGTTTATTGGAAGCCATAAAGTTAAGAGTGCGCATATTATGCAATCTGTCAGCAAGTTTCAGAAATACAATTCTTATGTCATTAGCCATTGCAATGAATAAACGTCTGAAGTTTTCGGCTTGGCGTTCTTCTTTCGACTTAAACTGTAATTTGCCGAGTTTTGTAACCCCTTGTACAAGAGTCAGTACATCTTTGCCGAAAAGTTGTTCAATTTCTTCGGGTTGAGTTTCTGTGTCTTCCAAAATGTCATGTAAAAATGCTGCCATTAATGTGTGGCTGTCGACTTTTAGTCCGACAAGAATTTTTGCAACTTCTACAGGATGAATTATATATGGTTCTTCTGAAATCCGGTACTGCCCATCATGCAGACGTTTTGCAAAAAGGTATGCTTTTTCGATTTCTGCAATTTCCTGCGGTTCTCTATTTTGTGCTATAAGTTCATTTTTAATATCTTCAAAAAGCGGTTTTTCTATCATGATATAATTATCATACAATTTTTTTTGAAATTTTCAAGTATGTAAAGGATAAGTAATGCTGAAAGAAACAAAAAACGGAATAATTCTGACATTGAGAATCTCTCCAAATGCCTCTAAAAATGAGATTATAAAGGAAGATTCGGGTATAAAAGTTAAAATTACCGCACAGCCTATTGACGGAAAAGCAAATAAGGCTTTAATTGAATTTTTGTCAAAGCAGTTTAAAATTCCTAAATCATATTTTGAAATAATTCGCGGTGAAACTGCTAAAGATAAAACTATATTGATTAAAAACACTGAAATGGATTATTTGTTAAATATTGTAAATTAACTGTCAAAAATTTATATTTACGATATTTTGTATTCAAGAAAGGAAATTTTATGGAAATTAGAAATAACTCGAATACATCGTTTCAGGCAAAAGTATCAAAACCTGTAAAAGATTATATAAAAAATGAAGCTTTAAATTATGGCGGAAAAACTATGCAGGCGGTTAGAAATAAAATCAGCGAAATTGAAAGCTGGGGAAGTAAAGATAGTTTTGTTGATTTGAACTTTTATGATAGAACAAGCAACACTATTAGTTTTGATAAACCTTTTGGTTTGGTATTATCAAACCCACTAGCAAAATTACCTGATGAAGTCGCTTTATCAGCCGGTAAAAAGACTTTATATCAAAATTTTATGGCATTAAGAGAAAAAGATGTTGTTACTGCAGAACAGCAGCTTAGTGCAAATACTGCACCAAAATCAATTGACTTATTTGCCTAGTTGAATTTTAAAAAAAATTATGGTAGCATAACAATATGACTTCGAAAATTACATTAAAACTTCATCATCACCATAGCAACCCTTGAAGGGCTGTTTGTCGGTGTGTGAAGTTTTCAATTCTGATATAAAACAGTCTTTCAAGGGGTTATTGGAAGACTGTTTGTATTATAGAATTGGAGAATAAAGAAAATGGCATTAGTAAATATAATTTCAGCTATTGGTAATAATAGCAGTGTATACCCCCTAATAGTACGTGACTGCGGAATTGAAGTCCCGACCAAAATTGCTCTTACTTATAAGCAAAATAAGAAAGAGTCAAAAGAGATTGCATACTTGGCAGCTCGTGAAAGATTTTTGGATGAATATGCTACTTCTGCGGTTTGGCTTGGCGGTATTCCGCTTGTCGGATGGGCTTGTGATAAATTTATCAAGTCAAAAGGACTTAATCCGAATGTTAATTTAAAGCTTTTTAAAGAAGAGGCTGGAGTTCAAGGTATTGATTATAATATTAAAAAGTTTAAAGAAACTGCACCTGATGCTGTGAAAGACCTTCTTAAAGCTAAAGAAAATAAAAAATTGTATGAGAAACTGCTTGCAGGTAAGTTTGTTGCATCTACTGCAATACCTATTTTGTTTATGGGATTTATTCTGCCTAAAATGGTGTTTGCATCTTCTGCTAAAAAGATTGCCGAACAGCGTCAAAAAGAACAGCAACAGCAGATGAATTTTGTTCAAAAAGATAAGTTTATAAGTTTTACCGGCGGAAACTGGGTTACAAAGGCTGCTAATTTTTCAGCACAGGACAAAATGGCTGTTACAGACGGCGGATATGCTGTTGGACGAGTTTTGACAGCACGCAACAAAAATGAAACTTATGATATAGCTTTCAAAATGGCAGGTATGATGTTTTTAAACTTTGTTGCTCCAAAGTGGATTGAAAAAGGGTTAAATAAACTTACTGGAGTTGAACTTGACCCGATTATTCTTTCTGATAAAAACTTTGTTTCACAGATAAAAGAAAATGCATTAAAGCTTCCAAAATCTGCAGATGCAAAAGACTTATTGGAGTTTGTGGACAACGTAAAAAATAAAGACACATTGTTTGTAAAATATGCTAAGAAGTTTGGTAAAATTACAATGCTTGATAACGGTGTCAGAGACCCGCGTGCTTATGTTGATATTAAAAATCTTGCAAAGTTCAGAAATGATTTGGAAAGTTTTGCTAAAAAAGCAAAAATTGGCGGAGATAAATTATTTAAAAGCGCAAGAGTCGCAAAATCTGCAAATATATTGACTAATATTGCCTTAAGCAGTTTCTTGCTTGCTTATGCATTACCAAAAGCTCAATTTGCATTTAGAAAACTTATTACAGGTTCTGATTTAGAACCCGGTTTAGCACCTGCAAAAGATAAAGTTTAGATATCAAATAATCTGTGTAATCTGTTTTGAATATCTTCTTCATCCAAATCTTGTGTGATTTTGTTTAAATCTATTGCCATTTGGTAATAGTGTGCGGCATCATTTGTGAAACCCATAGCCTGAGATGCTCTGCCTGCGTTAAAGTAGGCAAGAGTATAGCTCGGGTTTAGTTCAACTGCTGATTCAAAATATTCTAGAGCTTCTTCCGCATCACCAAGCCCGTCCAAATACAGTATGCCTAGGTTGTTGTGTGCATATTCATTTTCAGGATTTAAATCAATTGATTTGTGGAAAGAAACAAGTGCTTCTTCCAAGTAATCCTTTTCCCATAATGCAATACCAGCTTTTGAATAACCTCTGTAATCTTCGGGGTTAAGCATAATAGCATCGCAATATGTTCTGATAGCATTATCCAAATCATATGTTGCCATATAAGTGTCGCCTAGAGAAAGATATAGTTCATAATTGTTCGGGTCTAGAATAATACCTGCTTGGTAGGTGGAAATTCCTGCCTCAATATTGCCTTTAACTTCTGCATAAATTGACCCTAAAGCTTGGCATACAATTGAAGTCCATTCTTTATCAGGATTGATTGAAATTGCTTTTTGATAGTGTTCTATTGCATCATCATAAAGCTCAGCTTTAGAGTATGCATAAGCCAATGAATTATTGTAGAACGGATTTTCGCTGTCATTGTCTACTGCAAGTTTGAATGCACTGATTGAATTAATTTTATCTTCTTTGCGAAGGTATAAATGTCCCAATTCATAATAAATTTGTGCTGTGTCCATGCCAAATTCAAGAAGTTTTTCGTAGCAATCAATTGTATCATCGGTATTTTCAGGGAAATATGTTTGTAATACTGTTGCTAACTTAACCAAAACTTCTCTGTTTTGAGGATTTTGTTCTAAAACTTTTCTGTAGCAGTCTACTGTTAAATCTAATTCTTTATTTTTAAGAGCTAAATCACCCATTTTGTTATAGAAGATTTCGCCATGGTTTGTTGCCATAACTGCTTGTTTGTAAACGCTTTCAGCAGTTTGGTTTAATTTAATTTTTTCAAGAAATCTTCCTACTGTGTTGTATGTAAATACGGAAAAATCATCCGACATGTTTTTGTAGAACATTTTCATGGATGGTTTATCCCAAGCAAGCATGACACTTCCTGATACAAAATAATATAAAAAGTTAAGATAGTCGCTTACTGTACCGTTTTTAGAATTAATTTTCTGTAAAATCGATTGTGATAAAATCAAACGCGGACGTGCAGATTTTAGTTTTCCCATTTTAATTGCGGATTTAAATTCCTGTTCTGCGGATTGAAAATCCTGAGCGAGTTTCATGAAAAACCCTGTATATAAATGCGCATTGATGTTTTGAGGTGCAAGCGATACAGCGGTTTTACATTGTTCAATAGCTGTATCAAGGCTTATCTGCCCTTGTTCCCACATTAAAGTTGCAAGACGATAATATGCTTCAGGCATAGCGGGGTCGTATTTAACCGCGTCAATATAGTGCTCAATAGCTTCTTGTAAATCGCTGTTTTGAAGGCGTACTAAATATTTTTCGTGTGCCGTTCTAGCTTTTTCAAGTGCTTCGCGTGCTTTTTCGGGATTTGACGCCTGTATCGGCTGTAGTAACATTTGTTCTGACATCAATGAGCTCCAATAAGATGTATATTCTATATGAATTTTATTTCGACACTAATAATTTTAATCTTTACAAAATTTAATTAATATCATCTACATGGAGTATAAATTTATTCGGTTAGGCAATTTTTGAACTTAAAATGTTTTTATATTTATGCAGGAGATATTTAATGGGAAAAGTTCAAGCTATTAAAGCCGGTTTAAACTTATTTAGGACAAGAACTGTTTCAGTAAGCAGTAAACGATTATTTTCGTTTGCCCAAAGGCATAAATTTAAAACTTCGGGGGGGGGGCTTTCTGAGGATGGATTAATCCTTACTCATTTGTCGTACCATCCTCCACGTAACGGGTTTATCGATACAGCAAGGTCGGGTGCGGGAATGTCCAGAGATAGCGTTCATTTTGCCGTTAATCATGGTGTTCAGGCGCATGTGGGTGGAGCTTGGAATAGTTGTGACTATGCAGTTTTGATGCCAATGAGTTCAGCAAGACAAACCGTGGGTAATAAATTTGCGGGAGGAATCGCTGCGGATTTTTATTCTAAAGGAAAGGTGAAAATTCCGAAAGGCTCGGTTATTGTGCGGCGAAGTGCAAGTATTCCCGAAGGAAAGTATCGTATTTCAGATGCGTCAAAAATCAAGGAATTTAAGGAGTTGCATGGAGTAATGGTAATTGAAACTTCTTCAATGGATATGGTTTCAGACGTTAATAATATCATACGCAGGCTTGGGTATAAAGTTAAATCAGGAGGTTTTACTTGGGGTGATTCATTGCATGATTTTAATTTGTTTAATTCTTTTTTAAGAGCAAATGGAATGAAACCTATGATGCACACTTATACTCCGAATGGAAAAATTGAAGTATTAATTGAACATCTGCAGGTACGTGCTAAAAAACTTTCGGATTGGACCGTTAAAGATAAAATGGGCGAAGTTATATTTGATTACAGGCAAGAATATTTACAATCCTTAAAATATATTGAAAAATTTGCAAATGAAACAGGTTTTCCAAAGGATTTTGATACTAAACAACTTGCTGAAATAATTCGGACTTCAGCTACTCCACAAGAGGCAATGAAGTTAATAGAAGCTAAGTTTAAAATAATAAAATCAATGAACGTATTACAATCCGAAGCATCTGAGTTAGAATTACTGCAAGGTTTTAGAATGCTGGTTGGTGGCAGTAAATCTGCACAAATTTCGGATAATTTAGTTTGTGAATTTTTGAGAAAGCCTAATAAAACAAGATTGCAAAAAATTCAAAAAGCTCCTGTTGCCTTAGAAACGGTACCTGAGCAGTTAATGGTGCAAAATCCTGCTCTGCGAAGTTCAGTGACGGAAATTGCCGGACAATACGGTTTAAAACTTGATAATACGGTTGCAAATAGGTTATATGAGTTAGGTTGAAAAAGCATAGACAATTTCTCGATTATATTCTTCACCTGCTTTTAAGATGCCTTTTTCCTTGAAGTTATCGGTATTTATGGCATTCGGATAAAATTGCGGTTCTACACAAAAAGATGAACGCTTTTCGTATCTGTTACCGCTTTTACCCGCAGGTTGAGCTTTTTTACCTAAATGGTTTGCAGTATAAAATTGAAATCCGGGTAGATTTGTTGAAACCTTCAAATTTATCCCTGTTTTTTCTGATTTTACATCTGCCACTTCTACGAGATTTTTGCCGTCGTAGTTATCTATGCAGTAATTTTGGTCAAATCCGCCACCTATTTTAATCTGGTCATGGTCAGAATTTATTACATCACCTATTTTTTTAGGTGTCCTGAAATCAAACGGAGTGTTTTCGACATCTGTTAGTTCGCCTGTTGGAACCGCAATTTCACTGTTTTGTGTGAATTTTGATGAGTTTGGCAGGGTTACAATATGGTCTAAAACAGAATTTTCAGATGTGTTTTCAGCACCGTCAAGGTTGAAATAGGTATGGTTTGTAAGGTTTACAATTGTATCTTTGTCTGTTTTTGCGTTGTATAAAATATGTAATTTATTGTCGTTATCAAACTTGTATGTAACGCTCATTTCGACATTGGCAGGATAACCGCTTTCCATATCTTCTTTGAGGTAGGTGAATTTAATTCCGTCTTTTAATTGTTCGGCTTTCCAGTTTTTAACGTCAAGTCCTTGAGTTCCGCCATGTGAATGCGTTTTGCCGTTATCTTTATTGCATTCAAGGGTGTATTCTGTTTCACCGAGTTTAAATTTGCCGTCGCTGATTTTGTTTGCGTAAGGTCCTATAGTTCCGCCTGCATGTCCTACAGGTGCGGTTTCATAAGGAGTTACGTTATCATAGCCCTGGGTTACGTCTTTGATTTTACCGTCTTTATCAGGAACTTTTATAGATGTAATTGTTGCACCGAAAGTTGATAAATCGACGCTTGCCCCGTTTTTGTTTGTAATTGTGTAAAGAAAGACTTCTTCACCGTTTTTTAGTTTACCGAAAGATTTTTTGCTTATTTGAACATCATTTTGAGTGCTTTTTACGAAAGTATCCTGTACTGGTTGATTTTGCACAAAAGCTTGATGTACAACTTTTTGCAAAATATTGTTATTGTTGTTAAACCAAAAGTGTGGATTAAAATCTATCGGCATACACATCTCCTTTTTCTCTTATTATAACAGGAAAATTTTTTTGTAATATAATAATATTATGAATTATCTGAATAACGAATATGACATAATAGTAGTTGGTGCGGGACACGCAGGATGCGAAGCCGCAATTTCTTGTGCACGTCTTGGCGCGAAGGTGCTTCTTGCAACTTTAAATATTGATAATATCGCACTCATGCCTTGCAACCCTGCAATCGGCGGACCTGCAAAATCAACCCTTGTCCGTGAAATTGATGCGCTCGGCGGTGTTATGGGGGAAGTGTCCGATGCAACTTATATTCAGATGAAAATGTTGAATTCGTCTAAAGGTCCTGCTGTCAGAGCCTTACGCGCACAATCCGATAAACGTCAGTATATGGATTATATGCGCGATATTATTGAAAACAACGAAAACATTTATCTTCGTCAGGCTTGTATTACAGATTTGATAGTTAAAGACGGTGCAATTGCAGGTGCTGTTGATGAATTCGGAATAGAATTTAAAGCGCGTGCTGTTGTATTAACTACAGGTACATCGCTTAACGGTAAAATTTTTGTAGGACTTCGCTCTTATGAGGCAGGAAGATTGGGCGAAAAATCTGCTTACGGACTTTCTGAAAGTCTTATCAAGCACGGTATAGAAATTAAAAAGCTTAAAACAGGTACTCCGCCTCGTGTTGATAAGCGTACAATTGATTATTCAAAAATGCAAATTCAACCGGGTGATGAAACCTTGCACTTCTATTCGTTTAAGCCAAACAGACCTGTTCGTCCGCAATATCCTTGTTATTTAAC
Organism: uncultured bacterium; assembly: GCA_947073645.1. GTDB lineage: Bacteria > Cyanobacteriota > Vampirovibrionia > Gastranaerophilales > Gastranaerophilaceae > Stercorousia. The sequence goes on from CAMTMK010000015.1 coordinate 41,088, forward strand.
ACGGACAACCGAGGAAACTCATAACATTATTAGAGCAAATCTTGATAAATCACCAATGTTTCAAGGATTAATCCAAGGTGTAGGACCGCGTTATTGTCCGTCAATCGAGGATAAAGTTGTAAGATTTGCTCAAAATCCTTCACACCATATTTTTATCGAGCCTGAGGGGTTGGGAACTTATGAAATGTATATTCAAGGTTTTTCAAGCAGTTTGCCTGCCGATGTTCAGGTGCAAATGCTCAGAACTTTGCCGGGGCTTGAAAATGCTCATGTTATTAAACCTGCTTATGCTGTGGAATATGATTATGTTCCTGCGGTTCAGACAACTCATGCTTTGATGTCCAAAAATGTTCAAGGTTTGTTCTTCGGAGGTCAGATTAACGGTACAAGCGGTTATGAGGAAGCTGCTGCACAAGGGCTCGTTGCAGGTATAAATGCTTTCAACTATATCAATAATTCCGAAATGCTTGAACTTTCAAGAAGTTCGTCTTATATTGGAACTCTTATTGATGATTTGGTTACAAAAGACATCCAAGATCCTTACAGAATGCTTACTTCACGTTCTGAATACAGACTGTTGCTGAGACAGGATAATGCAGATGCAAGACTTACACCGATAGGACGTAAATTCGGGCTTATTGATGATGCGCAGTATAAAGTATTTACTGATAAACAAGAAGCAATCGAGCGCGAAATGGAAAGAATTAAGGATGCAAAAATTTCCTTATCTGACGAGGTGAATGCTGTTCTTGCAAAGTATGGTGAGCATATGGAGCGCGGCATGAAGATTGCTGAGCTTTTAAAACGTCCGAATATTGATTATTCTGTAATTTGTGAGCTTGATAGTGAAACTCGCGAATTAGGTATTCCGTTTGATGTTTCAGAACAAGTTGAGATTTTAACTAAATATGACGGTTATTTAAAACGTCAGGAAATGCAGGTTGAGCAGGCAGGCAAGCTCGACAAGTTTAAAATTCCCGATAATATTGATTATTCAAAAATAGAGCATATTTCATCGGAAACAAAAGATAAGCTTTCAAAAATTCGTCCAAAAACTCTTGCGCAAGCATCACGAATTGGCGGTGTAAAACCTGCTGATATTTCTATCTTGATGGTAATGTTAGAGAAGCAGTGCTACGCACATAGACAACTTTGATGATATTGGTAAGAATTTTCCTCCACCCTTGGTGTAGTGTTAAGCAACGCCATTGTTGAGTAAGTCGTGGATGTGGATTACGCCTATCGGTTTGCAATCTTCCAAAACAAAGATGTTTGTAATCTTTTTGTCGTGCATAATTTTCATTGCTTCTGATGCCATAACATCTTTTGAAATTGTTTTAGGATTTTTAGTCATAAGGTTAACTGCTTTTTCCTGCAGAATTTGAGGAGACAAACATCTTCTTAAGTCTCCGTCTGTAAGCATTCCTGTAAATTCTCCGTTGGAGTTTACAAAGCCAACACAGCCAAGTCTTTTTGATGTCATTTCGAGTAAAACTCTTTGCATATCGGAATTTTCTTCCAAAATTGGCATGTCGCCTCCTGTGTGCATTAAATCAGATACTTTTTGTAAAATAGAACCTAATTTCCCGCCCGGGTGACGAGAATTAAAGTCAGCTTTAGTAAAGCCTTTACGTTCAATTAATCCTGCTGTCAAAATATCGCCCAAAACAAGGGTTGCGGTTGTAGAACTTGTAGGAGCAAGCCCTAAAGGACATGCTTCGCCGTTATTTGGAAGTAATAATACGATGTCGCCGGCTTTTCCGAGTGAACTGTCGGGATTTTTTGTTACTGAAATAAGTTTTATGCCAAATCTTTTGCAGTAATTAAGAATGTCAACGAGTTCTTTAGACTCACCGCTATTTGAAATCGCTATAACAACATCATCTTCCGTAATCATTCCCAAGTCGCCATGGCTTGCTTCGGCAGGATGAACAAAGAATGACGGCGTTCCTGTTGAAGCTAATGATGCTGCAATTTTTTTACCTATATGACCGGATTTTCCCATACCTGTGATGATAATTCTGCCTTTAGCATTTTGCATAATATCTAATGCTTGAGTGAAAGTTTCGCTTAAACTTTCTTTTAGTTTTAGTATAGTATCAATTTCACGGTCAATTGTTCTTTTTGCGCAGTCTATATCTTTTTGAA
>CAMTMK010000016.1 GCA_947073645.1 uncultured bacterium
TGAGCGTGACCTGCTGTACCTAATACGTCTCTCATTTTGTGCATAACCATTTCTTTAACGGCTGTTCTACCTGGTCCCATATATTCACGTGGGTCAAATTTTTCAGGATGTTCAACAAAGAATTCTCTGATTGTTGAAGTCATTGCTAATCTCAAGTCTGTATCGATATTGATTTTTGCAACACCGTGTTTTGAAGCAAAGTTCAACATATCTTCTGGAACACCTTGTGCGTTAGGCAATTGACCGCCGTATTGATTACATTTAGCAACAAATTCAGCAGGTACTGAAGATGAACCGTGCAATACTAATGGGAAGTCATATCCTACAGCTTCGTTAACTGCTTTTTTAATTTCAGCAAGTCTGTCGAAGTCTAATTTAGCTTCGCCTGCAAATTTGTAAGCACCGTGAGATGTTCCAATAGCAACAGCCAAAGAATCACAGCCTGTTTCTTTAACAAATCTTGCAGCTTCTTGAGGATCTGTGTAAGTTGAATCAGCAGATGAAACTTTAACATCATCTTCAACACCTGCCAATTTACCCAATTCAGCTTCAACTGAAACTCCGCGTGGGTGAGCGTAGTCTACAACTTGTTTAGTTAATTTGATGTTTTCTTCTAACGGGAATCTAGAACCGTCAATCATAACTGATGAAAAACCGCCGTCGATACAAGCTTTACAAATTTCGAAATCAGCACCGTGGTCTAGGTGAAGTGCGATAGGAACTGTAGTTGTAGCCAAAGCAGCTTCAACAAGTTTGATTAAGTAAGTTTGGTTAGCATATTTTCTTGCACCCGCAGAAACTTGCAAAATAATAGGTGATTGAGTTTCTTCAGCAGCTTCTGCAATACCTTGTAAAATTTCCATGTTGTTAACATTGTAAGCACCAATAGCGTATCCGCCAGCTAATGCTTTTTTGAACATTTCGTTTGTTCCAACTAATTTTCTTTCACTCATTTGAGTTCTCCTTCTTAATGTAACATTAGTACATGATTAAGCTACTACAAACAAGAAATCGACGCAAGTGTAAAGAATTATTAATATCGTATATACTATTTTACAAAGTTGCGTTTGAGCTGATATAATCTGTAAAAAGGGTTAATGAATATCAAATATGACGGCAAAAAATATTTTGTCCGGTTTTGATATAAAAAAGTAAAAAATAGGGGTAAAAAATTATGGCAATCGTACCGGTAAGTAATGTATCTTTTAGAAATAATTATAGTCAAGTAAATTTTGAAGGAAAAAAGAAAGATAAATCAAGCGTATTACAAGTATCAAACTCTATAAAGGCAATCCCGTTAGCAACCTTGATTGCATTAAGTCCGCTTAATGGTGTTCAGGCACAGACAAATAATGCTGGTTCAAATGAGAAAGTTTTGACAGTTCAAACATATAAGAACCCTGCTTTAGACGGATGTAATATTCTATATATAAGCAATGATGGGAATGATGCGGATGTAGAAGCAATTGCACTTCAATATGGACAGACTACAACATATAATGCTGATGTTGACGGACAAAGAACGAGATTGATTAAAACTGTTAATACTAAACAATATCTTGATACTTTGAAACAGGTGAATGTTGTATATAAATATGATGATGGTAAACCTGAGAGAAAATATACTAAATATGTTGCTGCCGGTTCAAGTACATACAATACCTATATAGATAGAGCGGATACTAAAAAACAGATTCGTCATTCGTCAGGCAGGATGAAACATGATGAATATGAAATAGATAAAGAGCTTTTTGAATATTTGAAGCAATTTATGGAAGATGGTGAAATAAAAATTGAAAATAAAGTAGTAAATGTTAGTAGTGAGGAAGATCCTTTTGATTTGCTATTTTAATTGTAAATATTTGTAAAGTATTTAAGCTGTGTTGAAATGTCAATCTTTGTGATGTTTTTATATTAGTAGTGATAAAATTAGAGAGAGTATATGGTTAAGTTCACTCCAGAAATTACAGCAGTACCTTCCGTTCAAGGTTTTAAGCAACAGTCGTCATCATCAACACAACAGGTGGTAAATGTTGATATGACTTCTAATAACGCTAAGCAAGAATTGTTGAAGCGTTTGGGTATAACTGAAGCTCAACTAGGTGCAATTTGTGAAAAGTATGTAGACTTTTATAGTAAATCACCTGAAGAACAAAGTATTATTGTTAATAATTTTGATTATTCACAAAATGATAATTCTACTTTACCTGAAACAAGTCAAGATACTTCTGACACGGAAACATCAACTTTTAATTATGTTGAATTCGCGAGTTTGTCAAATGAGAAAAAAGTAGATGTTTATGCAGAAGAATTAGCAAGGAACAGATTTTTATTTAGTAATACTGACAGCGGAAGAACTCAGAGTGATTGGGAACAATTATCAGATGCTCAAAGACAAGAATTAATAAGTGCTGCAAAAAGCGATATTGTAAAAAACGGTTCTGAGGGTAAGTTTAACGATAAAGAAATAAGCAAAATTTTACAATATGGTTTGACGAAAGTTCAGGCTGCTAATAAAAAAGGTATAAGTGTTGATGCTTTAAAAGCTATGGGAGATGATGAAGCTAAACAAGTTATACATGAGTATGTTGCTGATCTCGATAAAGAAAATTTATCAAAAGGACAACAACACTATTTACAACATCAAAAAGATTTAACACAAGCAATCGTTGAATATGCAAAAAATAAAGGTATTAATTTAGGTGAACTTCCAGATGTACTTTCTCCGGCTGAAGTTAAGCAATATTGCAAGCAGCTTGGTGTAACTGACATTGATGTTCAAAAAGCTTATCTTTTAAATTTAAAAGAGAATGGCAATAACCTACATCCTGAACAGGAAAAAAGACTTTTACGCTTAACTAAACAAAGTGAATTTATGGAAGCTGTCGAAAATATTCCTGCTAAGGATTATGGAAGAATGACCGATTTATTTGAATCTGATTTCGGTGATTTGTTTAATTCTGCACAGGGCACTGATGAGAAATTAGCTGTCGTTATGAAGTATGCTAAAGGTAAATTTGAAGGTTTAGCTCCTGAGCAAAAACGACAAGCTTATTTAGAATTGATATCAGAACTTGTACATAGTGATCCTGATATAGGTACTATGTTCCATGAGAAATATGTAGCAGATTCATCTCATGATGAGCAATTAAGAATTATTAAGTCTGCTGATGAAACTATGCGTGTTACAAACGCATATAATAACAATGTTTTTAGTGAAGATGCAACCAGACTAATGTCTCAAGATATTGTAGCAGGAATGCAGGGAGAGAATTCTGATTCCGATGCTGCAATTGCAAAAATTGCTATTAATAATGCTGATGCAAGACATTCAACATATATGTCACCGGCTTTTGCAGCATGTGGTATGGAAGAAGTTGAACAGTGTATGGCTGATAAAGGTCTATCTTTAAGTGATGACCCTGAATGTCAAAATATTGTTTTGACAGATGTTGCCAATGGAGCTTGTCAAAATGTTCGTATGAATACTGCTATAAAACTAGATCAAGCAAATGAAGATAATCAACTTGATTTACAAGAAAAATTTGCTAAAGATAAGGCTGTTAACGATGCAATGATTGAGGATGGGACATTTACTCGTTTCGCTGATAAAAATCAAGTTCAGGCATTGAAAAATCATAAAGTTCGTTGTGAACAAGACGATTATAAAGATGAAGATGCAATAAAAAGCTTAAATAAATTATCAGATTGGATACATAAATGTGAAAATCCTGATAATCAACTTGCAATGCACAATGAAATGATGAATTCTAAGTATTCAGAAGTTCAAGAACATGTTGCAGGTAACATCAAAGATTATGATCCGTCAATTCAGCTAGATGCAATGGATTCTGTTTATCGTTCAGGTAATCCAAAAGCTATTGAAACTGCTGTTTTAAATATATCGGAATTTAAATCTCCAGATGTTCAACAGTTAGCGTTAGCTCAAAATAATGATATTATAAATGGTGTTTTGACTAAGTTTGCTAATCTATCAGATATAGATATAAAAAATTTAGCACCTGCTGAACGTCAAAAATTTTATGTCAAACTTTTTGAAAATGCTTCACCTGCAGATAAAATTAAGTTCTTAAAAAGTATGAAAACAGGACAGGCTAAACAAACAGTGTATAATTTGATCGGTACATATTACAAAAACTTATTTGTTCAAATGGTTCAAGATGATGTTCAAACAGCTGAAGCAATGTTTAATATGGGCTTGAAAACAAATCTTCATAGTATTATTGAAGAATGTATTATAAATAAAGCCGAAACTGACCCGAGTTTTAAATTCTTGAGAGATAGATTAAAGCTTACCGGAGAGGAAGAATATCCTCAAACTGCAAAAACAGTTAATTATTCATCTGTTCCCGGAGGATTTGCTAACGATAAATTTAATCTGTTTGGTAAAGACAAGTATGGTAACTTGTTAGCTTAACTTGATTTTATAGTTTGTTTGTTGTTCAATAAAACTACAGCGAAAATTTTTTCGCGAGTTCTTTAGAAAGCAGACAATTTTAAATTGCCAAAAAATATTAAACTAGCCAAATTTGCAGGATTTTGTTACGGTGTGAAAAGAGCCGTTGAAACTGCCAAAAAATTAAAGTCAGAAAACCCCAATAAGCCGGTATTTGTTCTCGGAGAACTTATTCATAATTCTGATGTTATTAATGAGCTTGAAAGTTTAGGGATTAAGACTTTAACAGAAATTCCAGAAAAAGGTGAAGGGATTTGTGTTATCAGAAGTCATGGCGAAAGCCCGCAGGTGATTGAGAAAATTAAACAAGCCGGGTTTGAACCTGTTGACTTGACTTGTCTTGATGTTAAAAAAGTTCAGCAAAAGGCAATTGAGCTTGCTAAAGACGGATATTTTGTTGTAATTGTCGGCAAATCTGAACACCCGGAAGTCGTTGCAATCAGAGCAAATGCAGAGCTTTGGAGTGATAATGTTGTTGTTGCGGTTTCTCCGGAACAATTAAAAGAATTTGAAAAAGAGATTAAAGCGCATAAGCGTGTCGGGGTTGTTGTTCAGACTACTCAAAGACTTTCAACACTAAATTCTGTTGTTGAATATTTAACCTCAATTGCTAAAGAAATTCATGTCGCAAACACAATTTGCCAAAGTACTGCAATGCGCCAGTCTGAAGCAAAAGAACTTGCAAAAGAAAGTGATTTGGTGATAGTAGTCGGCTCTAAAAAAAGTGCTAACACTACTCATCTTGCTGAAATTTTGAAAGATATTACGCATACTATTCATATTGAAAATGACAGCGAATTATCTGATTACAAAGATTTGATTGAAAGTTCTCAGAACATTTCAATCACAGCTGGTGCTTCAACTCCGCAAAATATTATAGAAAAAGTCATAAACAAATTAAACGAAGGAGATATTTAAAATGACACAAACATTAGACAAAATGGATGAATTTGAAAGATTATTAGAAGAATCTTTCTCAAAATCTTTTTCAGTAGCTGATATCGTTGAAGGTACAGTTATGAAAAAAGAAAACGATGGCTACCTTGTAAGTGTAAAAGGTGCTAAAACAGAAGCTTTCTTGCCTAACAAAGAAATTTCATCAACAGATGAATCTTTGGAAATGGGTGATGAAAGAGAATTTTATGTATTAAAAGAAGAAAATGACGAAGACGGTATGCTTCTTTCTCTTAAAAGACTTGCATTTGCTCAAGCTTGGGCTCAACTTAATGATGCTAAAATCCAAGGCGATACTATCTTGGCAAAAGTTGTTTCTATCGTTAAAGGCGGTGTATTAGTTGACGTTGCTGATTTGAAAGGTTTCATTCCTTCATCTCAATTAAGAACAGGCACTCCGTTTGACGGCTTGGTTGATACAAAAATCGAAGTTAAAGTTTTGGAAGCTGATCCTAAGAAAAATAAACTTATCTTATCTCAAAGACAGGCTGTTGCTGAACAACGCGATCAAGTTGTTGATAATATTTTGTCAGAACTTGAAGAAGATATGGTTGTAAAAGGTGAAGTTGTAAGAATTGCAGATTTCGGTGCTTTCGTTGATATCAATGGTATTGACGGTTTATTGCCGATTTCTGAAATTTCTTGGTCAAGAATTAAACACCCGTCAGATGTAATTTCTTTAGGTGAAACTATTGAAGTTAAAATCATTAAAATTGATAACGAATTGAAAAGAATTTCATTGTCATTAAAAAGAATGGGCGAAGATCCATGGCAGCAAATTGAAGGTCAATTTGAAGAAGGTCAGGTAATCAAAGGAACAGTTAATAAAGTAACAGGTTTTGGCGCATTTATTAACATTTTCCCTGGTGTTGAAGCTTTATTGCCTGTATCTGAAATGAGCGATGAAAATATCAACCCGTTCAATACATTCAAAGTTGGCGACAGTGTGGAAGTTCTTATTAAGAAATTCACTCCGCAAGAACACAGAATTGCGTTGAGCGTAAAAGACATCAATAAAGATGCTGAATAAGTAAAAATAAAAATAAAATGAGGGTTCAGGTTTCTGAGCCCTCATTTATTATATAACTGTTACGTTTTTATTCACCGAAATAGTTTTTCAAACCTACTGAAAGTTTTTTGTTTTTGCATAGCTTTTTAAGTTTTGCGATTGCACGGTTTTCGATTTGGCGGATACGTTCTCTGGATACACCATATTGAGAACCGATTTCATCAAGTGTCTTTTTTGCCCCGTTATTGTCAAGTCCGTAGCGCAGAATAAGTACATCGCGTTCTTTCGGGCTTAACTGATTAAGCATTTTTCTTATATCTTCAAAGAGGTTTTCCTGTGAAACTCTGTTTTCGGGTGCAATTGAATCCTCATCAACAATGAAATCAGCAATTTTTGAAGAATCTTCTGATGAATTTGCTGGTGTTTCCATACTGATTGTTGATTGTGCAGATTTTACAATTGCAGTAAGTTTGCTTACGGGAACGCCCAAACGATATGCAATTTCTTGTTTTGTAGGTGCGTGTCCGAGTTCTGTTGTCAAATCGATTGTTGCACGGCGAATTTTTCCCAATGATTCAATCATATGGATTGGGAGTCTGATAATTCTTGCTTTATCAGCGATTGCACGCGTAATTGATTGTTGAATCCACCAGGTTGCATATGTTGAGAATTTGTAGCCTTTAGTGTAGTCAAATCTTCCTGCAGCTTTCATTAAACCCATATTTCCCTCTTGGATAAGGTCTAAGAATGAAAGTCCGCGTCCGATGTATTTTTTTGCGATACTTACAACAAGTCTCAGGTTTGCGTTTACAAGAAGATTTTTAGAAAATTCGTCTTTTTCTTCATATATCTTTTTAGCTAAATCATATTCTTGTTCAGAAGACAGAAGCGGAATTTTACCGATTTGTTGTAAATAAATTCTTACGCTGTCATCAGAGTTTACAGAGGTTAAATTTTCCTGAACTTTCGGGTCTTCAACGGATTCTAAAACATCTTCATCGTCAGAATCAAGTTCATGGAAGTCAATATTTTCATCAGAAATGTCTTCAGATATTAATCCGTATTTTTCAAGTTCTTTTTTCATTTCTCTCTCCTGATATAATTATAATCAATTTTTTAATTTTTGTCTAACTGTTTCAAATATTATTGCACTCAAAGCGTTTGAAACGTTAAGTGAGTTAAAATCTTTTAACATAGGGATTTTTACAATAAAATCTGATAGTTTTAACAGTGATTTTGAAACCCCTGCATGTTCTGCTCCCATTATGAGAGCAAAATTCATGTCGTTATATTTAACATCATAATAATTATCTTTTGCACTTGCATCAGTTGCAACTACCCACCAGTCGGAATTTTTCAACTTTTGGACTGCATTCACAAGGCTGTTGACTTTTATGATTGGAATATGGTTTATCGCTCCTGCGCTGGTTTTTTCAACAACAGCATTAACCTGAACGTTTCGTCTTGAGGGGATTATAATTCCTGAAACGCCTGCACATACACAAGTTCTGATAATTGCGCCGAGGTTATGTGAATCTTCAATACCGTCAAGGATTACAATAGAATCATTCTCGTGTTTTTCTTCTAAAAAGTCATCCAAGTCTTTATATTGTATTGGTGAAATTTGTGCAATTACGCCCTGGTGATTGAATTCGGCATATGGTTGAAATTTTTCTTTTGCAACGAATTGAAAAATGACGCCGTTTTCTTTTGCGAGTTCTTTTATTTTGTTTAGTTTTGCGTCAGAGTGAATATTTTTTGAGATGAGAATTTTGTTGATTTCTCTATCACCTGCTATAAGAGCTTCTGTTACAGCGTTTTTTCCAAAAATTATATCATCCATTATTTTGATACCTCAAGCATTCTATCAATACAGTTGAGAGCTTTTGATGCAATCTCTTTGTCTACATTGATTTCGTGTTCTTCTTTATCAAGTGCGTTATAAATATCAGTAAGTGTATGCCATTTCATATTAGGGCATACAATGCTTTCTTTTATAAGAATAAATTCTTTTTCTGGGTAATCTCTTTTTAACCTGTCAACGACACCTTTTTCGGTTGCAATAATAAATTGTTTTTTATCGCTTTCAATTGCATATTTCATAATGCCTGTAGTTGAACCAACATAATCAGCAAGTTTTGTAACTGCCTGATGGCATTCAGGGTGTGCAAGAACAGGTGCATTAGGATATTCGGCTCTTGCATTTTCAATATCTTCCGGTCGGATTTGAAGGTGTGTCGGGCAGAATCCGGGGTATGTTATAACCTCAAGATTGCCTAGTTGAGCTTCTACCCATTTACCTAAGTATGTGTCAGGCAGGAATAAAATTTTCTCTGCATTCATACTTTTTACGACTTTAACCGCGTTTGAGCTTGTACAGCACATGTCGCATTCAGATTTTACTTCTGCTGTAGAGTTAATATAGCATACTGTCGGAATATCAGGGTATTTGCTTTTAAATTCTCTCAATTGATTTAAAGAAATCATGTCCGCCATTCTGCATCCTGATTCCAATCTAGGTAAAAGCACTTTTTTATCGGGACTTAAAATTTTTGCCGTTTGAGCCATGAAATAAACCCCTGCAAAAAGTATAATATCAGCATTTGTTTTTGCTGCCATCTGGCTTAAATACAAAGAATCTCCGACGTAATCGGCAACTAAATCAATTTCTTCATTCTGGTAACAGTGTGCCAATATAACTGCATTTTTTTCTTTTTTTAGTTTATTAATCTTTTCTATCAGCTCATTCATCGGGTAAATCTCCTACGTTTAGTGTAAATTTATGTTAAATTTACAAACTTTATGGAAATTATTGTATAATAAAAAAGGATTATAGTAAATAATTATAAGAAAAGTTGTTATGGATTTTAGTAATATTTTTAGTACAGGAAAGAAAAATACAGTTTATTTGTCAATCACTCCAACTGTAGGGTTGGAACTTATTGAGGTTGATACACATGCTAAAGTTGTTAAAAACTACGCGTACAGACCGCTTCAATATAATGAATCTCTTAGAGAAATCGGCAGTATGGAGTCTTTTAAAAACGCAGTAACTGAACTTTTTGATGAATTGAAAATTAATATCAAAAGTAACGTTGTGGTGAATTTGCCTCTTGTTCTGCTGGGAAAAATGGATTTGTCTATTTTATTGGCGGATGATGCTGTTACGGAAGCTTTGATATCTGAAGCAGAACAGTCTTATATATTTAAACGTTATGAACCGTTAGTCAGCTGGATAGATGCAGGCGGACAACAAACAGGTGATACCCGAAAATTATTTTATTCGGCAATTCAAAAAAATGTTGTTGAAGATATAAAAAATGCTTTGACTGAATTAGGTGCAACACTTACAGGAATAGAGATTTCATTAACATCTATTTTAAAAGCACTTTCATTTTCAGGTTTGACTGAAGAACAGATGAAAGACGGGATATCATGGAATTTGATGATTGTATCTTCAAACGGATATTCAATTTGTTCTATGCTTGGCAAAAATTTAATTGATTATTATGAAGAACCTCTTGCGATTAAGTCGTTTGAAGGTGATGAAATATATAACGCAATTAATGCATCAGCTCAAATTACTCTGATGAGTTACCCTGCAAATTACTTGTATGTTATATCTGAAACAGATTTGGTAAGTGCAGAACTTCTTACAAGCAGAATGTCTGTTGACGGTGTTGTAAATTTCTTGGAAAACAATACTTTTAAAAAACAGGATGTAATCCCGACAAGTTTGGAGGTTTTGGAAGATACTGCTCAAAAAATATCTTTGGAAGCAATCGGTGTTGGGGTCGGAACAGCTGTAAGCACTCCTGTCAAATTTAACTTTACAGGAGGTCAGGCAGGCGGCGGGTCTACTGTTCTTGAAAATCCTGATGACCCTGTTCATGTAGTGTTGGGTTCAACAGAATTTGATATTTCACCGAACAATGCTCGTAATATTGCATTAATATTTGCATTGGTAATTCTTATTCCGGCGATTTTATTATTCTTGATTGTACCTATGATTGCAAATAAAAAACAAGCTCAGCTTGATGAAGTTAATTCAAACCTTCAGAGTGTACAGGCAGAAGTAAAAAGACTCGAAGACGAACAGAATAAATCAGGTAATTTTGATGTAAATGCCGAAATTAAAAAAGTTTTGGGCACAAACAGGTCTAAACTTATGTCATACACCGCTATAGGTGAAGCTGTTCCTAAAAAATTATGGTTAACATATTTTGTTGCCAAAGATGATGGAAAACTAGATATTAAAGGTGATGCATCAAATGTAGAAGATGTTTATACATTCTATAGAAATATGAAAGATTCTTTAATTGATACAAAATTAAGACTTCATAAATTGGAAATGAAATCAAAATCAGTAGACGATGCTGTAACTATTGATCCTAATGCACCGTCAGATTATGAGTTCGAAATTACAAATATGACAGCATCAGAATTAAATCCTCAACAGGCGGCAGAAACACAGCCTGCACAACAGCAGCCTGCGCAGGAAGAAAATAAAGGCGGAATCTTGAATAAACCGTTGCTAAACTTTGGAAAGGATAAATAGGGAGAGTTACAGTGGCTGAAGATTACAAAGAATATTTGAAGAAATTTAAAATAGCAGTTTCAATTTTTGTGGGTTCGGTTGCAGTTTTCGGATTCCTTATTTCTAAGGTTGTACCGGAAATTCAACGAATTTTTGATATTCAAGAACAATATAAAAGCCAGACAGCTACTCTTGCTGATACCGAGAGAAAACTGCAGGGGCTTAAAGATAATATGGAAGCCAAAAGAATTGAAAATGAAAATATGATAAAAGCCTTTTATAAACCGATTAATGGCGGAAATGACACTGAAAGTGTTATTTCTGATGAATTTGGCGAAATTTTACAAATTGTTCGTGAAAATAAAATTAAAACACGTTCTATAAAATATGATTATGACCCTCAGGATGATAATTTCGTAAAAAATGTCGGTAATAAATATCATGTTTGCAGAATTACTGCAGAAATGGTCGGTAATTATTCGAATTTTGAGAATTTTTTACGCGAACTTTATAAGCATGAACATTTCTTGGAAATTTCTAAAGTTGAAATCGTTCCATACGAAAAGAATAAAAGAATTCTGCTTGTAAATTTACAGATTAAGTTATATGCGCAAAGAGACCCGTCAAGTGTTGTTGAGACTCCTGCAGCGGCTCAAACGCAAGCTCCTGACCAAGGTCAGCAGCCTGCAAATCAGCCTCAAAATATTATGCCTGCAATGCCTCAATAAATTATTTAAAGAGGTTGTAGTTTATTGAAAACATTTTGTCGTGATTTCTCATGCATACGGTGCAGAATGAAGTTTCGAGGGTGTTATGTTTGGAATAGTCTGAGAAATCCGAACCGCATCTTCCACGGTGGTCGTTTGCAAGAAGCGGACAGCTGTATATTCCTTTTGCTGTAAGAATTCTTCCGTTTTCGCAGTCGAGGGTGTGCCAGCTTGACAGTTCAGGTTCTTGATGAGAATTTTTGTCAATAAATTCGTTTATTGTAAAATTATTGTCTTGTGCCTCAAATCCTGCATTTTGACATACTTTTTTGAATTCATTAATTAGTACTGATTTATCTTCATTATAGTAGTTTGTAATGCATAAAATCGGGTTAAATCCATATTTTGCAAGACTTTTTACTGCGTGAATTACTGTTCTGTATGAACCTCTTGCCCGAATTTCATCATTTTTTATTTCATCATAGTGGTCGATGCTGAGTTTGAATATTATTTCATTTGTTCCTTCGTCTTCTACTCTTTTAAGAAAACGTACTTTTTTCTCATTTATAAAAGAGCCGTTTGTGAATATACATACATTAGAACGTTTCAGGCAAGCTCTTAAAATATGATTAAAATCAGGATGTGTCATTGGTTCTGCACCTGTAAGGTAAATACATTCAAGCGGTTCTGACTTTGTATCTGAGACTGCTTTTTTTACTGCTTCAAGGCTGATAAAATCTTTTACGTTTTTACTCAGCGGAAAATCTATATAGCAGTTTTTACAGCGCATATTGCAGTTTTTTGCGGTAAGTTCTATGAAAAGATTGTTTAATTCTTTCATTTTGCATAACGGGGTTTGAAATGTTACATTGTTCATAAATAGCTCCTATTTTCAAAGCTATTTTATTACTACAAAATATAAATGAAATTCCCCGCCATGGCAGTTTACTTGTTAAAATCTTCGGGATTTTTATCAATAAGCCATTTGCTCATAATATAATGTTCATAGCTTAATGCAAAGTTATAGAGTGCGTTTACGAGAACTCTTCCGCTTTCGGATTTGCCGACAATAAAAAAATCTCCGCTTTTGTTTTGCGCAAGCATTATTTCTTTATGGACAATTTTATCAACGTGTTTTTTTGGGTTTTTGTTGATGACAAATTTTATCCACTCGCAAAGAAGCTTTGTTGTAGTGGTTTTGTTTGAGATTATGTCCTGATTTCTTTCCTGCAGGTATTGTGAAAATTCATGCAATATCATATTAATCTCCAAACGGTGTTGTTGCACTAAGACATATTATATCCGTAATACCGTTCTTTTGCAATTCTTTTATCATTTCCTCAAAGGTTGAGCCTGTTGTGCAGATATCATCAATTATAAGAATAGTTTTGCCCGAGTAGTTTTCTTTGTTCACTTCAAATGCGTTTGAAAGATTTTCTATTCTTTCGGGGCGTTTAAGTTTATATTGCGGTTTGGTGTCTTTTATTCTTTTTATCAGATTTTTATTCAGAGTTGTTGAAGTCAACCTGCAAAATTCTGCGCCGGTAAGATTCATGTGATTATACTTTCTTTTCATTTCTCGTTTTGGAAAAATTGGTACTGGCACAACATCAAAATCTTTGCTATCAGTAATTTTTTCAAAATATTCAGCCATAAATTTTGCGAGGTAGAAGGCTAAATCTTTTTGGTTGTGGTATTTTAGACCGCGGATGAGTTTTTGAATATTTTTGTTATAAATTCCTGCGCAATAAACTTTTTTGCCTTCAACAATACGGTTTACTTTTACCGGAAGGTAATCCATTTGTTCATAGCATTTAGAGCACATTTTAACAGCTTCTTTTGAAGAACGGCAAAAATAGCATTTTTTCTTATAAATCCAATCCAATAATTCTAGCATTAACCACCTATATCTGAAACTTATGTTGGAATTTTTATACAAAATTCTGTTCTAACATTTTCTTCGCTTTCAACAGAGATTTCTCCACCATGTGATTTGATAATCTGCTGTGACAGGTATAAACCTAAGCCCGTGCCGATTTTGCGGAATTTTTTAGCTGCAGAGTAATATTTATTGAAAATTAATTTAATTTCTTTTGGTGGAATTCCCTGTCCGTAGTCGATAACGGAAATTGTTATAAATCCCGGGATTTCTCCGGTTTTAATATCAATTTTTTCTTTTGTGTTGCTGTGAGAAATAGCATTTGAAATAAGGTTTTTTACAACTCTTTCCAACTGCATTGCATCTGCAGTAACTTTTATGTCGCGTGCCGGTGTGAAATTAATTGTTATATCTGAATTTTTGGCAATAGGCTGAGTTTCTGCCACGACATCTGTTATAAACTTATTCAACATAATGTTTTCTTTTAAGAGTTTAATCCCTGTTTCTTTGATTTTGTATGTATCAAGGATGATTTGAACAAGTTCGACAAGCTCTTGGTTAGAATTTTTCATATTCAAAAGAGCATATTCCTGCTTGTCATTTATTTCACCGAATTTACCGTCTAATAAGAAATTAATAATATTAGATTCTGCAACAATCGGAACTTTCAAATCATGAGTTAAAGTTGCGACAAAATCTTCTTTAAGTGTTTCTATTTCTCTTTCGGTTGTGACGTCTTTTATAAGAATTACGTAGCGTTTTTTGTCGTCATCAAGAGGCAGTTTAATTGTGGTCATCACAAAGTTGTTTGTCGGGGTGTGTTTTATAAAGACATCTTTGTTTTTTAATTTTTCAACCGGTGTGTCGTCGCTTATTTGAATAAAATCATATATATTTTTGCCAATAAGCTCATGACCTTTTATGTCAAACCATTCGCTAACCTGAGGGGTTACGCGTAATATGTTGTGTTTGTCGTTAATAATAAGAATACCGTCGGACAGTGAGTTGATTACGGATTCCAAAAGCTTGTTTTGGCGCATAAGTTCTGTCTGGTATTCAATAATCATTTTTTCTCTGTCATTAAGAGTTTCTACCATTCGGTTTATACTGTCTGTAACATTCTGGTAAGTAGGATGGTTTATTTCTTCGATTTTTGTAGAAAGATTTCCGTAACGCACCGAATTTACAGTGTTTGTGACCATGCCAAGATAGTCATTAATTTTTGACCAGCGTTTGTTTGTTTGTCTTGTTATCAAAAACAAAATAATAAATACTGCAATAATGCTTAAATTTAATAAATACCACAACATATTTTTAACCTTTTATAGTATAATTATATCAGATAAGGGATATTTTGTATATGTTAAATTTGCCAAAAACAATAAAAATGGTTATAACCGATTTTGACGGAGTGGTTACGGACAATTGTGTTTATATTAACGAAGACTTTACAATGAGCAGAAAGCTTAATTTTAAAGATGTTATGGCTTTTTCAATTCTAAAGAAAAACGGGTTTAAACTGGGGATTATTTCAGGCGAGAAAAATTCTGCAATAGAAATTCTTGCAAAAAAGTTTGAAATAGAAGAAGTCCATCAAAATATTAGAATAAAAATTGATGTCTTAAAAGATATAATAGAAAGACATGAACTTTCAAAAGAAGAATTTGTTTATATAGGTGATGATATTAACGATGTTGAATGTCTGGAATTTGCAAAATATAAGATTACTGTTCCGCATTCAGTTGCAAAAGTAAAGGCTGTTGAAGGTATTCAAATTACGGAAAGTTCTGCAGGTGACGGAGCTTTTAGAGAGGTGGCAGATTGTTTGACTGTATAATCAAAACAATAAAGAATTTAAACAATTCGGTTGAAAAATATAAAAAAGATACGATTATTCAGTCGCTTCCGACTTTAACGTATGTAAACAGGGCAAAAAAAATGCTTGAGCAAAATGATTATGAAAGTGCCGAAAAAGTTTTGCTCGAAGCTCTTGAACTTCCGCAAAAAGATGCTCTTGTATATAAATATCTCGGTGCTGTTTATGAAAGAACCGGAAGAAACGACCTTGCTGTTGAAAATTATCAGACTTCTGCTGATATAAACCCGCATGATAAAAATATCTGGCAAAGATTAGGTTTTTGTCTTGTAACTGCCGGAAAATTTGAGCAGGCAGAAAAGTCTTTTGAAAATTCTAATAAAGTTCATGGCGGTGTGTCAGAAACTTATGCCGGCTGGGGTATGGCTTTGATGAAACAGAGAAAATATTCAGAAGCAAGAGAAAAGTTTTCTCAGGCTGTTAAAGTTAATAAATATAATTTATCAGCAGTGTTTTTGTGCGCAGTGACTGAAATCAAACTTGAAATGTATGATAAAGCAGAAGCTAAATTGGCGTTTCTGTCTAATGTTTCTCCAAATGAAGGCAACACTTATGAATATGCAAGGCTGAAAGCTATAAAAGATGACTATGACAGTGCAATTCATTATGCGAAGAGAACTTTGGAATACAATTCGAGTATGCTTCCTGCTTATGTTTTGCTGGGGCAGGTGTATTCGGCAATTTCCGATAAGGAAAATTGTCTGAAAGCTTTTGAAACTGCATTTCAAAAAGATCTTACATCTCCTGCATTTTTTCTTGAGTGGGGAAAGGCTCTTCAAAAATTTGACAGATATGATGAAGCCTTGGAAAAATTGCAAAAAGCGTATGAACTTGATTGCGAAAAGCTCGATATCTTAGCAACTTTGGGCTTTTGCTATGTTATTAAAAAAGAATTTAACAGTGCGGAGCCTTTATTACAAAAAGTTTTAGAACAAGAACCTGAAAATAAAAAGGTTAAACAGGCACTTGGGATTATTGCATATGAAAACGGAGAAACAGATAAGGCTGTTTCAATTTTGAAAACTGATGATGAAGATGATGTAAATTGTTTTTATCTTGCAAAATGTTTTGAACGTCAGGGAAATGACATAAGAACAGTAGATTACTATGAGGCATGCTTAAGGGCTAATCCTAAATATACAACTGCTTATATTGATTATGTAAAATATCTTATTTCCAAATGTGATTTTGCCGATGCTCAGCGAAAACTCCGTAAGGCATTGAAAAATGATGAAGATAATATAGTTTTGTTAAATTTGATGTTTAATGTAAGTTACATACTTGTCAAAGATAAGGTTTGTGAATATAATGTAAAAGAAGTGCTTGCGGTTGCAGAAAAAATCGAAAGCATAAACCCGGACTTGTTTGAATACCCCGGGCAAAAACAAGAGTTAATAAACCTTTTGCCTGAAAGAGATTAGAAAATTGAAAAAGATAATAGTTCAAAAATTCGGCGGAACGTCAGTTGCCGACACAGATAAAATTAAAAATGTAGCAAAAACCGTAATCAAAGAAAAAGAGAATGGTAATGATGTCGTAGTCGTTGTTTCAGCTATGGGACACACTACAGACTATCTTGTAAAAATGGCAAAAGATTTAAGCCCGAATCCGTCAGGCAGAGAAATGGACATGCTTTTATCAACAGGTGAAGGGGTTTCTATTGCCCTTCTTGCAATGGCTATTCAGGCACAAGGTTATGATGCGGTAAGCTTTAATGCTATGCAAATCGGTATTATGACCGAAAATGTTCACTCAAAAGCAAGAATTGTTGATATTAAAACAGATAAATTGCGCAAAAATCTTTCAGAAGGCAAAATTATTGTAGTCGCAGGATTTCAGGGCGTTACAGAAGATGGTGAAATTACAACACTTGGCAGAGGCGGTTCTGATACTTCTGCAGTTGCTTTAGCAGCGGCTTTGAATGCTGAAAGATGCGATATCTATACTGATGTTGAGGGTGTTTATACAACAGACCCGAGAGTTGTTCCGACAGCTTCAAGATTAGATGAAATTTCTTATGAAGAAATGCTTGAACTTGCGCATGCAGGTGCTAATGTTCTTCATCCGCGCAGTGTTGAAACTGCAAAACAGTTTAATGTTCCGATGAGGGTTAGAAGCAGTTTTAAACTGGATAATTTAGGTACTTTAATATTAGGAGTTAATAAAATGGAAATTTATAAACCCGTCGCAGGTGTTGCGGCTGATTTATCACAGGCAAGAATTGTAGTTTGTGATGTGCCTGATAAACCTGGTGTTGCGGCAAAATTATTTACAAAACTTGCTAAAGAAAATATTTCGGTAGATATGATTATTCAATCTTATGCAAGAAAAGTTTCTAACACAAACGACATTGCATTCACCGTTGATATGGCGGATTTGGCAAAAACAGAAACTACATTGAATGCATTGAAAGAAGAAATAGGACTGACAGGTGATATTCAGGTAAATAATAATATTGCAAAAGTTTCAATTGTCGGCGCAGGTATGATTGACCGCCCGGGTGTTGCTTCCACAATGTTTGAAACATTGGCTCAGCAAGGTATTAATATCAGAATGATTTCTACAAGTGAAATTAAAATCAGTTGTCTTGTTGATAAAGATGATGCTCAAAAAGCAGTAAAAGCATTGCACGAAGTGTTTGAGCTAGATTGCGATGTTGTTGCAGAAGTTAAAGGCGATCTGCCGAACGTATAGATTAAGTGTAAAATATACAATAGAAGCATGGGTATTTTGTTTATTATCCATGCTTCTATTTTTGTAGTATTTAAGCGGAAAATATAGCTGAAAGGCGAATAAGTGTAATAATGGCACTTTATGCCTAATTGCGCATAAAATCTATATTTTCACCCTCTTAACAAAACTTTATAGCAGGGGTTGACAAATTAAAAATAATGGTTTATAGTAAAAATGTTAGATGAAGTGTTAAATGAACACTTAATGACAACCAAATATCACTCAGGTGGTAAAGGAGGACAAAATGATTACAGTAAATCCGGTAAAATTTAATAATATAAAAACTATAACTTTTGGTGAAGGCAACTTAAATAATATTACCCCAAACTCAGCAATTTTATCATTGCAAAATCCAAATGCGAAAATCAATTTTGAGAATGACTTAAATCGTACAAGAAAGGCTGATGTAGTTCAATCTCATAATATGTTTGGTGCTTTAGGCGCTAAACTTCGCAAGACTTATAATATACTATTTTCACCTAACTATGACAAAAAAGCCCTTACACCCGGACAAATAATGTACATGGCTTAATTGTCAGTAAATATAACCAAGTTGCCGAATTATTTATTTAATAAAATAAGATATCCTTTCATTAGAAAGGATATTTTATTATGCACGAAAAAATTAAAGAAATCAGATTTAACTCTGAAAAAGCACAATGTTTCTTTTCAAAGCTTTTAGCTTTTACTTTAGGACCTGTTGAATTGAAAGACCTTATGGACGAAGGAAAGGTTCGTGTTGTTGATGTAAGACGTTCAGAAGATTATGAGATTTCTCATATTCCATCAGCAATTTCTATCCCTTGTGATGAAGTGGACAAACACCTTGATAAACTATCAAAAGAAGAAGTAACTGTAGTATATTGCTATAATACGGAATGTCATTTGGGTGCAAAAGCTGCTTTGACTTTGGCTGATTATGGTTATCCTGTAATGCTTTTGGAAGGTGGTTTTAAAACTTGGACTGAGGATTTCAGATTTGCGACAGTGTAAATTTTCGGGGCTAAATATTAGCCCCGTCATTTTGCATTTTTTCTAAAACTTTTTTTGAACCTTCACGTAGCTTTGCAAGTTGTAGTGCAAAATCTGTAGCTTCTTGATCGCGGTTAATTGCTTCTTTTAATCCTGTCATTTCATCTAGATTAAGGTTTGAAAGCAGTGCACCGTCAGAATTGAGGTAAATTTTAAATATTTTCTGCGACATAAAGTCAAATCCGGGAAGATTCATTTGCAGTGCATACCATTTATAAAACTGGTGTGCCATATAATAAGGGTCGATTTCGCCATTGCGCATTACAAACATAGGTTTTGATTTTAGTGAAAATCCTGAACCTGTAATTATATTTATATATATTGCTTCCAAACCTTCAAGTGAAGTAATTAGTCCTTCTTCTTCTTTGATTACGTTTAAGATTTTGTCAGCATTATCAATTTTGCAGACTTTTGTCCCTTTGCTTTTGGCAAATTCAAGAAGCTTTTCCGGGTTATTTGCGCAAGATTTCACGATATCAGCAACATTTTTTCTGACAAGTTCTTTATTTTTTTCGGTTTCAGCTGTTAGTGTCATAGTAACTGAGCTTGAAAGAACTGTTTTTGATGTTGAATTTGTACTTGATGCCTTAAAATGTTTACTAAGTTTTTTGGTTAAAGCTTTTTCCTGCATTTCCAAAAAGAAATAAATAATTTTTTGTAATATATTCATACGTACAGTATATATTATATTAGAGCAGTAGATTTCATCCAAATATATGAATTATTAAAAATGTATAAAGATTGTAGAAATTACACTTGCTTTTGATTTTTCTTTATTTTATAATGTAATCGTGATTTATTTCACAAATACTTTAAAAGTACATTTACTACTTTATAGGAGAAAATCAAATATGACAACAAAAAGCAAAAAGACTGTTGAAAACCTTGAAAAGAGTTTGAACAAATCAACTCTGGTTGACAACGCTGAACAATTGGAATTGCTTATCGAAAGAGCTAAAAAAGCTCAAAAGATTTTTGCAACATTTACACAAGAACAAGTTGATGCAATTTTTAAAGCTGCAGCTACAGCAGCTGACAAAGCACGTATTCCTTTAGCTCGTATGGCTCATGATGAAACAGGAATGGGTGTTTTGGAAGATAAAATTATCAAAAACCACTTTGCATCAGAATATATTTACAACAAACATAAAAATGCTAAAACTTGCGGAATTATCAAAGAAGATAAAGCAAACGGTATTAAAGTTGTTGCAGAACCTCTTGGCATTATTGCAGGTGTTGTACCTACAACTAACCCGACTTCAACTGCAATTTTCAAATCTTTAATCGCTTTGAAAACAAGAAACGCAATTATCTTCTCACCACACCCGAGAGCAACAAAATGTACAATTGAAGCTGCAAGAATTGTTCTTGAAGCAGCAGTTAAAGCAGGTGCTCCTGAAGATATTATCGGTTGGATTGATGTTCCGTCTATCGAATTGTCTAACCAATTGATGAAACACCCTAACATTGCTTGTATCTTAGCAACAGGCGGTCCGGGAATGGTTAAAGCAGCTTATTCATCAGGTAACCCTGCATTAGGTGTAGGCCCTGGTAACGCAGCTGCAGTTATTGATGAAACTGCTGATATCAAAATGGCTGTTTCTTCAATCCTTATGTCAAAAACTTTCGACAACGGAATGATTTGTGCTTCTGAACAATCAGTTGTTGTTGTTGATAAAGTTTATGAAGAAGTTAAAAAAGAATTTATCTACAGAGGTGCTTATCTATTAAACAAATCTGAAGAAAAGAAA
The DNA here is from genome assembly GCA_947073645.1 of uncultured bacterium. Classification (GTDB taxonomy): domain Bacteria; phylum Cyanobacteriota; class Vampirovibrionia; order Gastranaerophilales; family Gastranaerophilaceae; genus Stercorousia. The sequence goes on from CAMTMK010000016.1 coordinate 20,956, forward strand.
ATGATTGATCTTCCGTTCATCGATCCAAAACGTGGCACAGCTCACCCTGACATCGTTGGTCAATCTGCTCACAGAATTGCTGAATTATCAGGTTTTGAAGTTCCTGAAACAGCAAAAATCTTGTTAGCTGAAAGACCATCAGTAGATTGGGAAGATCCGTTCTCAAGAGAAAAATTATCTCCAATCTTAACTATGTACAGAGCAAAAGATTTTGAAGAAGCAACTGAAATGACTTACGAACTTGTTTCTAAAGGCGGTGCAGGTCACTCTGCAGACCTTTATACAGATACAAGAAGCCAAGTAAGAGTTGACAAGTTTGCTGAAAAAATGCCTGCTTGCCGTGTACTAATTAACTCACCATCAGCACAAGGCGGTATCGGTGATTTGTACAACTTCAAACTTGAACCGTCACTTTCATTAGGATGCGGTTCTTGGGGTAAAAACGCTGTATCTGGTAACATCGGCGTTGAAAACTTATTGAACTATAAAACAGTTGCCGAAAGGAGAGAAAATATGCTATGGTTTAAAGTTCCACCAAAAGTTTACTTCAAAAGAGGCGCTGTTGATTTAGCTCTTCGTGAACTTCAAGGTAAAAAACGTGCATTCATTGTTACTGACAGATTCTTATTCAACTCAGGCGCTGTTGATAGTATCGTAAAAGTATTGGATGAAATCGGTATTGATCACCAAATTTTCTTTGATGTTAAACCTGACCCAACTTTGTGTACAATTAATCAGGCTATGGAAATCATCAGACCTTATGAACCTGACGTAATCATTTCATTAGGCGGCGGTTCTCCAATGGATGCTGCTAAGATTATGTGGTTATTATACGAACAACCTGATACAAACTTTGAAGATATTGCAATGAGATTTATGGATATCAGAAAAAGAATTTGTTCAATTCCTGAATTGGGTAAAAAAGCTACTATGGTTGCTATACCAACTACATCAGGTACAGGTTCTGAAGTAACTCCGTTCGCTATCATCACTGATGACGAAACTCACGTAAAATATGCAATCGCTGATTACGCTTTAACACCAAATATGGCAATTGTTGACCCTAACTTTGTTGACGGTATGCCAAAAGGCTTGACTGCTGCATCAGGTATCGACGCATTAGTTCACGCTGTTGAAGCTTATGTTTCAGCTTTGGGTACAAACTTCACAAACTCAAATGCTTTGGAAGCTACAAAACTTGTATTCAGATATTTGGAAAGATCTTGGACAGAAGGCGCTAATGATCCTCTTGCAAGAGAAAAAATGCACTATGCAGCAACAATTGCGGGTATGGCATTTGCTAACTCATTCCTAGGTTTGTGCCACTCTATGGCTCACAAATTGGGTGCAATGTTCAATGTACCTCACGGTGTTGCGAACGCATTGTTAATCAGACAGGTAATCAAATACAATGCAGTTGATTGTCCTGCTAAACAATGTATTTTCCCACAATACAAATTCCCTAATGCAAAAGCTAAATACGGTCAAATTGCTGACGAACTTGGCTTAGGCGGTAAAAATGATGATGAAAAGGTTCAATTGTTAATCGATGCGATTGATAAATTGATGAAAGCTGTAAACTTGCCAAATTCAATTAAAGACTTTGGTGTAAGTGAAGCTGACTTCAATGCAAAATTAGATGAAATGGTAGAACTTGCATTCGACGACCAATGTACAGGTGCTAACCCTGCATATCCGTTGATGAAAGATATCAAAGCAATCTATGAAGATGCATACAAAGGTATCGTAAGAGATTACTATCCTACAACTAAGTAGTATACGGGTATAAATAAAAAAGAGAGTCGAAAGACTCTCTTTTTTGTTAGAATTTTAAAGGATAATCTTTAGGTATTTTCCAACCATTTGCTTGAATAAGTGCTGTACAATAAGCTCGTTCATTTTTGTTGTTTATGTTACAGCCATATTCTGTATCAGTAATTAATTTATTCAAATCACCGTTCCAACTCCATTTATATGGTTCAAAGCCTTTGTCGTAATGATATTCAGATGCCCACTGCCATGCATTGTCAATGCCAATGGCAGATGGTGTGAATGCAAAAGTAAACCATTTTATGCCGCTGTCTTTTACTTCTTTTGTACCTTTGAAATCTTTTGCATTGGGATAAAATTGTATTCCCTGTCCTATGAGTCGCATACAGCTTCCATCAGGAAAATATACAATTGTAGCAGTTTTTTTAATGTCTGATGTTACTTTTAATGTTTTAATGTAAGGAGACAAATATTTGTTAAACCATATTATAGACTTTGCACTTTTTTCTCCGTTAATTGTTGTTGAGCCTGCATTAGGTATTGGCTCCCATGATTCTTTCGCACCGTTTATGTTTTCAGATATAATTACTGCCTGATTTATTGAGGAATAAAATTTAGCAAGTCTTGTTTCAATAACTTGTTTTTTATAATTTGCTACCAGATTAGGAATAGTTATTGCACAAATAACACCAATAATACCTAAAGTAATTAAGACCTCAGCTAACGTGAAACCAACTTCGCCTCGCGTTATACGGCACCGCTCGCAAGCAAACCGAAAAGCGCGGTTTTCGCTTATGTTTGTTCGTCTCTTACTTCGTTCGTGCCTATGTTCGGGGGGGGGGGCGATTCTAAGAGTTGTCATTGTAAATACCTCCAAATTCTTCAATTATTATTGATTATTTTTAGCCATTTGTCAAGTATTGACTTTTTATCATGTCTTTTTTATTATAAGAATACGGCGACATGGCCAAGTGGTAAGGCAGAAGCCTGCAAAGCTTTTATCCCCCAGTTCGAATCTGGGTGTCGCCTTTTTTTATTGACATTATTATATAAATATTATATAATTTCTGTATGAAAAAGTGGTTGGTTATATGTTTATTGTTATTTGCTGTTTTACCTGCAAATGCATTGCAACAGTTAAATTTTAAAGGTTTTATTGCAGATGAAGCTAATATTTTATCTGAGCAGGTTAAAAATGATTTGAACATGACTTTATGGGATTTGCAAAAAAAATCAGGTGCGGATATTGCAGTTGTTACTTTGCAATCTTTGGACGGTAAAAGTGTTGAACAAACTGCTTTGGAGATTGGCAGAACTTATAAAATTGGTTCAAAAGAGAAAAATAATGGTGTTGTATTTTTGACAGCATTGGCTGAGAGAAAAATGAGAATTGAACTTGGTTATGGACTTGAAAACAAGATAAGTATGAGTTCATTAGAGGATATTAGAGATAATGATATTTTGCCATATTATAAACAATTAAATTATCAGAGCGGAATTGCAAGAGGTACTTATCAACTTGCAAATATTGTTGCGCAGGCTGAGGGTGTAAGTATTAAAACTCAGGGGGTATGTCCGCCGCAAAATTACTCAAGTGCATCGGATGAGCGTCATCCATGGTGGATTTGGCCTTTTGCGATAATTATGAGTATATTTTGTCCTCGCAGACGCAGGTTTGACTATGGTGGCTTCGGCGGGTTCGGCGGTGGCGGCGGATTTGGCGGAAGCGGTTGTTCAGGAAGTTGGTAAGAAAGGATTTATATGACAAAGAGTTTAAATAAATTTGTAGAAGAATTAAAAGAAAATTTAGGTGATAATCTTAATTCGGTTATTGCTTTCGGGTCGCAGGCAAATGTGGAAGATGCAAAAAATAATCTTAACTTGATGATTGTGTTAAAACATCTAGATGCAGAAAATTTGTATTCAATTTCAAAACCTGTTCAAAAATGGGTTAAAGCTAAAAATCCATTGCCTGTAATTATGAATATTGATGAGTGGTATTCATCATTTGATGTTTATGCGATTGAATACGCTGATATTAGAAGTAATTACAGAATGATTTATGGTGAAGATTTGGCGCAGAATATTTCTGTAAATAAATATTTCTTGCGTTTGCAATGTGAATCTGAATTGAAAGCTTTATTACTAAGATATAAAAATGCATTTTTAATGAATATTAAATCTGATAAAGATATGAAAATGCTTTTGTCAAACGTAATTAAAAGTTTGTTGGTAATTTTTAGGTCAGTTTTGCGTTTGCATGATAGTGAAGTTCCATATAGAGCTGTTGATATTATTGAATTTGTATCAAGATATTTATCTTTCAATAAAATTGTTATGACCAAGCTTGCAAAAGTTAAATATGAAAATGATGATTATACAAAACAGGAGCTTATTTTTATTGAAGCGGAACTGTTGAAAGATATTCAGGCTATATTAAAACAGGTTGATGCTATGAAATTTTAAAAAAGAGGTCGTTAGACCTCTTTTTTTATGGTGGGCGATACGTGACTCGAACACGTGACCCCCACAATGTCGATGTGATGCGCTACCAACTGCGCTAATCGCCCACGCATAATTAATTTTATAAAGAATTTACGTACAAGTCAATATCTTCTTCAGAATTCATTTCAGTTGTGCTGACAAGGATTTTGTTATCAGAAAGTTTCAAACCGCCTATAATTCCCTTGTCTTTCAGGTTTTTAAGGAATTTATCTGCATTCTCAACTTCTATTACAAATTCGTTATAGAAATTGGTATTAAGTGTTTTAATTCCTTTTTGTGTGAGTTTTTCTGATAATTTGTGAGCGCGTTTTGTTGATAAATAACCTGCTTGGCGGAAACCTTTTTCTCCCATAACAGTAATGTATAATGTTGCACAAAGCCCCATTAATGCCTGGTTTGAGCAAATGTTACTTGTTGCTTTCTCACGTTTAATGTGTTGTTCACGGGTTTGGATTGTTAGACAATATGCTGGATTCCCGTCTGCATCAACAGTCCTGCCGGCAAGACGTCCTGGAATTTGACGCATATATTTTTCACGGGATGCAATGAATCCCGCATGAGGTCCGCCAAAATTCATAGGAATACCCAGAGGTTGAATATCGCCGACAACGATATCAGCATCTCTTGGTGGTTCCAGAATTGATAATGATGAAATATCAACGCAAACTGCTAACAATGTATCAGGATGTTTATATTCTCTGATTTCACCATAAAAATCAGGGTTTTGTACTAATACGCATGCAAAATTTGTTGTTTCGTTTGGAATCTTATCAAACATAACAAGTTCGATATCGTTTGACCAACAGTATGTTTTGATTACATCAATGTATTCAGGGTTAAGTTTGTCAGATACAAGAACTTTGTTTTTCTTGGAAATTCTGACTGCCATTAGAATTGCTTCAGCGCAGGCAGATGCACCATCATACATTGTTGCGTTTGAAATATCCATTCCTGTCAAACGGCAAATCATTGTTTGGAATTCGTACATAACCTGAAGTGTACCTTGAGAGATTTCAGGCTGATAAGGCGTGTAAGCTGTTAAAAATTCAAATCTGTTTGCAACCTGTGAAATGCAAGCAGGGATGAATTTGTTATAAGTTCCTGCGCCCAAAAAGCTTACAAAATCAGTGTTGTTCTTTTTAGCCAAAGCTTTAACTCTTTTTTGAGTTTCCATTTCGCTTATTGCATCTTCAAGTTGAAGTTCGCCCATGCGAGCTTTGTGAGGGATTTGTTTGAATAAATCCTCGATTGAATTAACACCGATACTTTCCAGCATTTCTTTTTTTACTTCGTCAGTATGTACTAAAAAATTTTTCATTTACTATTCCAATTCTTCTTTGTAATCTTCGTATTCGAGCAAGTCATTTTGTTCTTCAGCATCGCCTGTAAGTTCAATTTTAACCAGCCATTCAAAAGCATTTTCGTTTAAAGTTTCAGGTGCATCAACTGCAGTTTCATTAATTTCAAGAATTTTACCGCTTACAGGCATATAAATTTCTGATGCTGCCTTAACTGATTCTACAGTTGCAAAAGTTTCGCCTTTTTTAAATTCTGCGCTGACTTCAGGCAATTCCAAAAATACAATATCGCCTAATTGTTCAACTGCGTAATCAGTTAAACCTATTGTGTGTGTTCCGTCTCCGTTATCCAATAAGAATTCGTGAGATTTTGAACATAGAATTTTTTCTGTAATACTCATTTTATATCTCCTTATATTGTGACTTTATTTCTTTTTTCGATAAACGGTCTCTTTACAACTTCTGCATCGTGAAGTTTTTCTCTAATCATAACTTGAACAACCGTTCCTGTGCAAATTTCTTTATCATTTTTTACATAAGCAAGTGCGATATTTGCCCCCAATATTGGCGAAGGTGCTCCACTTGTGATGTGACCGACTTTTTCGCCATTGAAATAAACTTCATATTCGTGGCGTGCAATTGATTTATCGAGCATTTTTAGACCGATTAATTTTTTAGAAGTTCCGTTTTTGATTTGTTCCATTATAACTTCTTTTCCGTTGTAATCTTCTACTTTGTCTTTTGGAACAGACCAGCTTAAGCCTGCTTCGATAGGAGTTGTGTTTTCATCCAAATCGTTTCCGTAAAGGTGTAATGAAGCTTCAAGACGTAATGTATCTCTGGCTCCAAGTCCGATCGGTTTAATGCCGAATTCTTCGCCTTGTTTTAGGATTTCATCCCATAAAAATTCTGAATGAAGATTTTCGACTAAAACTTCGTAACCGTCTTCGCCCGTATAGCCTGTACGAGAAGCTAAGACTTTAATCCCTGCGATTTTTGCGGGTTTAATTGTAAAAGAGTCCTGATGTGTGTTAAGTCCCATTTTTCGCATTAAAGTATCTGCTTTCGGGCCTTGGACAGCAAGAAGTGAATATTCATGAGAAAGGTTTTCGATTTTAACATCAAATCCTCTGCTGTTTCTGACCATCCAGTTTAAATCTTCGTCAATTCTTGAAGCATTGCATATTACCAAGTACTCTAAAATACCGAGTTTGTAAATGATTAAGTCATCAATAAGTCCTCCGTTTTGGTTCGGAAGCTGGCAGTAAACTGCTTTTTCATAATTTAGTTTTGAAATATCTTGAGGGACAATTTTGTTTAAAAATTCTAAAGCATCTTTTCCTGATACGAAAACTTCGCCCATATGAGAAACATCAAAAAGTCCGACATTTTCTCTTACTGTTTTGTGTTCTTCAATAATGGAAGTGTACTGTACAGGCATATGCCAGCCTGCAAAATCCACCATTTTTGCTCCTAATTGAACATGTTTATCGTGTAAAAAAGTTTCTTTAGTCATCATATCCCCCTTCAATAAAATTGTCTATTTAAAGAGAGATATTGTCAATGGTTTGTTGAGAATATTGAAGTCCTTGAAAATTTTGGAATTGTTGTATATAATGAATATTCAGAAAGGAGTTTGGAATGAAAAGATTTACTCAACTTTTCGGGGGGGGGGCACTCTAGGCAAACATAGCGGTTTGACCCGTCACATTAGGTCTTGGAAGAATTTTAGCAGTGGTTTTACATTGGCTGAGGTACTAATTACTTTAGGAATTATCGGAGTCGTTGCGGCTTTAACTATTCCTAGTATTGTTAATAATGGAAACGAAAGAAAAAATATTGTTAAATTAAAAAAAGTTTATTCTCAGCTTTCTACGGTTTTTGAGCAGGCAGTTGATGAAAAAGGGGTTATTAAGGATTATCTGGCGCCTTATCCGGGGATGTATGATACAGATTCGCATAAAGCGTTTAGGGATTATTTTACATCTTATTTTAATGCCATTCGTATTGGGGAATACACTGCAAATTGGAGTGACGGGATAAAAAGTGATGGCAATAGTTTTTCGACATTTGTCGGAAGTGACGGAACTGCGTATGTTTTCAGGCTTCTACCCAATAATTGTGAAAGTTCTTTTGGGAGTTATTCTGATAAAATTCCTGTATGCGGGGAGATATTTGTTGATTTATATTCAGGACAAAGTGAAAGTTGGAGTAGTAACGCCAAGAATAGGGTTGTCGGGAAAAATGTTTTTATGTTCCATGTGACAAAAGATAAAATAATTCCTGCAGGAATCCCTGCTGATGATACTTTAGAATGTTACACAAATAAATATGCCTGTACTCAATGGGTATTATTAAACGAAAATATGGATTATCTTCATTGCAGTGATTTGAGTTGGAATGGTAAACGGAAATGTAAATAATTACATTTCCGCAATTTTCTTATAAAGCTCGATTTGTTTGTCTGAAATGTCTTTTGGGATTACGATTTTAATCTTTGCGTTCAAGTTTCCGTAACCGCCTTTTTTCGGCAACCCGAGTTCTTTAAGTCTTAAAGATTGACCTGATGAAGTTTTTGGCGGAATTTTTATTGTAATTTTTCCGTGAAGTGTTTCAATTTCTTTTTTTGCCCCCAAAACTGCTTCAGGTGGTGTGATTTCGATTTCTTTTGTCAAATCATAACCGTCAATTTCATATTCGTTATCTTTGAAATGAATTACAAGATACAAGTCTCCTTTTCTGCCGTAAGCATCGGTTTGCCCTTCGCCTTTTATACGAATTTTTTTACCTTCTTTAATTTCAGGCGGTAGTTTTACTTTAATTGATTTTTGTTCTGTTTTTATTCCTGTTCCACCGCAATTTGAGCAGTATCCGCCGCCTTGGCATTGGGTGCAGCGTTCCATATTATTATATTTTACAGAAATTGGCTCCTTTGAGAATATATCTTTTGCGGTAATATTAAGAGTTTTTGTTACGTCCAAATCCTCTGATGGTGGTTCTTGACGTCTTTGGCGACCTGTTTGTTGCGCTCCGCCGAAATCAAATCCGCCGAAATTCATACCTTGTGCACCTCCGCCCATCATATCGCCGAACAGAGAGCTGAAAAAGTCTGAAAAACCTCCCATATTTTGACCGTTGAAGTTAAAGCTCTGATATCCCTGTCCACCGCCAAAACCGAAGTTTTCAAATCCGGGGGGTGGAGTGTAGCTTTGTCCGCCCTGCCAGTTTGCACCAAGGCTGTCATATCTTTGACGTTTTTGCTTGTCGCCGAGAACTTCATAAGCTTCGTTTATATCTTTAAATTTCCCTTCTGCTTCTTTTGTTTTGTTAACGTCAGGGTGAAATTTGCGCGCAAGTTTTCTGTATGCTGATTTAATTTCCGCATCTGTTGCATCGCGTTTTACGCCTAATATTTCATAATAATCTTTATATTCCATTTTAATATCTCCTATATTAATAATAATATAAAAAACGGTTATTTAGCTGATAATTAATAATTTTTTAATGAATACTTGACAAATTTCAGAAAATCGTAAATAATGAAAAAGTAGGGCGAGCCCTTAACAACTTAAGCGTAACTGTTAAGAGCTTCTTTGCACCCTATAGTTTAACTTTTAATGCTATTACTGCTATTGCAAATGACAGTAATAGCATTGTTATTTTGTTAACCATAGTTTTCAACCCTCCTTTCGTCCAATTTCTTTGTAATTGCGTGTGACGAGGGATGTTGAGTGTGCCCTACTCTTTTAAAAATTCTTTTAAATCTTTTATGGATTTTAGGATGTGTTTAAGAGTTTTAGTGTCAAGATTTTCGGTTTCTTTTAGAATAAGTGCCTGTAAGGCATTTGGAGTGTTGGCATCGTCTGCCTTGAATAATTCAAAGTATTGTATGTCCAGAGCTTCGGCAATTTTTTGCAAAGTCTTGAATGACGGAGCACGTTTGCCTGTTTCTAACATACCGACAAAAGCTGGTTCTACGCCAACTATTTCTGAAAGTTTTTCTTGCGTTATATTTCTTTCTGCCCTAAGTTTTTTTAATCTTTTGCTAAATGCTAAATATATATCCATGAGTATAAATTACAACTCATTGTATATATAATCTATTAACGACATGTTTATGATAAACAATTAGTTGTAAAATTTGGAAATATTATTAACAAATTCAAAATTAAAAGAGTTATACTTATAGATAGATACTAACTATAAGGAGATAAAATGATTACTGATATTTACTCCAAATATTACGATTTAGCTGACACGGATATGTTGTTCTATCTATTTTCAGGCAAGACTTATGCGCAGATTGCGCAGGAATATTACCTTTTTGATTTAAACAAGGTTTTGTATAAGGTAAGAAAACTCCGCGAAAAATTATGTTTAAGAAACCGCCGTCAGCTTGTCTATTTTGCGCTTGTGAACGGTTTGGTGGATGCGGATATGATTAGTTGTAATCTTTGATATAAGTATCAAGTATTGCATTGACAAAATCTAATGTTTTATCATCAACTTTTTTAAGTTTCATAGAAATATTGTCAAGTTTATCACTTGTTTTATTTCCAAAAGTAAATAAATCCTTAAATTCAACATTTAAGGCAGTTTTTATGCATTCAAGGTTTTCAGGTTTTGGATATGATTCCCCTGTTTCTATCTCACTTAGAGAATTTCTGGACATACCAATTTTTTCAGCAAATAATTCTTGGGAGAATTTATTTAATTTTCTTAATTGTTGTATTCTTTTGCCTAGTTTTTTTCTTAAATCCATTTTTTAATGATATTTTATTTTTACATTTTCAACTACCATATAGTGGCTATTATTACGCAAGGTAATGTATTGCAAAAATATGTTTTTATTGTATTCTTTACCTATGGATGAACTTACTCCGTTGGAATTAAGAGTTATGCGTCTGCTCGCAGAGGGGCTGGACGCTTTTTCTATTATGGATTGGCTCGGTATCGACTATTCTGAGTACGTCAAATGCAAAAATTCTATCCTCAAAAAACTCAAAATCAAAAGAATTGCTCAAATACTGCCGACTGCTGTCACTCTTGGTCTGATTGACTTTTAATATGCTTGATTATATAATTAAGGCATAAAAGGAGAGGTTTATGGAGACATTGACTAAACAAGAGGGATTAATTACAAAGATTATCGGGCCGGTTATCGACGTTGAATTTCAACAAGGTGAATTACCCGAGATTTATACAGCTTTACATATACAAAAAGATGATGGAACTTTTGTTGTAGCAGAAGTTCAGCAAATGCTAGGCTCAAACAGAGTTAGAACAGTTGCAATGTCATCTACTGACGGGTTAAAAAGAGGTATGAAGGTTATCAATACCGGTGAACCGATTAAAATTCCTGTTGGTAAATCAATTTTGGGTAGAATTTTGAACGTTGTAGGTGAACCTGTTGATGAAATGGGAGAAATCGAAACAGATACTTATCTGCCAATCCACAGAGAATCTCCAAAACTTACAGACCAGAACACTAATATCGAAATTCTTGAAACTGGTATTAAGGCAATTGACCTTTTGCAGCCGTACCAAAAAGGTGGTAAAATCGGACTTTTTGGAGGTGCAGGTGTTGGTAAAACAGTTCTTATTATGGAACTTATTCACAATATTGCTCAAGAACATTCAGGTGTATCTGTTTTTGGCGGTGTTGGCGAAAGAACCCGTGAAGGTAACGACCTTTGGAATGAAATGAAAGAATCAGGAGTAATTGATAAAGTTGCATTGATTTACGGTCAGATGAACGAACCGCCGGGGGCTCGTATGAGAGTTGGACTTTCTGCGCTTACTGCTGCGGAATATTTCAGAGATTTTTCAAAACAAGACGTTCTTTTGTTCGTTGATAATATTTTCAGATTTACTCAGGCTGGTTCTGAAGTTTCAGCGCTGTTAGGACGTATGCCGTCTGCGGTTGGTTATCAGCCTACTCTTGCAAATGAAATGGGTGAATTGCAGGAAAGAATTACGTCAACAAAAGACGGTTCAATCACTTCTGTTCAGGCAATTTATGTGCCTGCAGACGATTTAACCGACCCTGCTCCTGCGACAACATTCTCTCACCTTGATGCTTCAACAGTTTTATCAAGAAATATCGCATCATTGGGTATTTATCCTGCGGTTGACCCGCTGGAATCATCATCGCGCGCTTTAGACCCGAATATTATTGGTGAAGAACATTATGATGTTACAAGAAAAGTTCTTGAAATTCTTCAAAAATACAAAGAATTGCAGGATATTATCGCAATTTTAGGTATGGATGAACTTTCAGAAGAGGACAAAGAAGTTGTTAACCGTGCAAGAAAAATTCAGAAATTCTTGTCACAACCGTTCTTTGTTGCGGAGCAGTTTTCAGGCTTGAAAGGCAAGTACGTAAAACTTGAAGATACTGTAAAAGGCTTTAAAGAAATTATCGAGGGCAAACACGATGACTTGCCAGAACAAGCTTTCTATATGGTAGGTACTATTGAGGAAGCTGTCGAAAAAGCTGCTAAATTGAGGGTATAAGTTATGCACCTTAAAATAATTACACACGAAAGAGTTGTATTTGACGAAGATGTTGACGAAATCTATACAAAAGCAATCGACGGTGAAATTGGTATTTTGAAAAATCATGTTCCCCTGATGACTGCTTTGGATATAGGTGTTACAAAGACCGTAAAAGACGGTAATGTCAAGTTTTTCACAACTATGGGCGGTGTTTTTCAGTTTAAAGATGATGAGGCTTTAATCCTTACAACTACTGCCGAAAGCGGTGATGAAATTGATGTTACGCGCGCAAAAGAAGCACTGACGCGTGCTCAGTCAAAACTTGCCGAAGCAGAAGCCGAAGCGGATGCAAAACGCGCTGAAGCTGCAATGGCACGTGCTATGGCGAGATTAAAAGCTACATTGAATAATTAGTATGGAAAAGACTTTATATCAAATTTTCAAAACTTTTTTCAAGGTTGGAACTCTGCTTTTAGGCGGTGGTTATGTAATTCTGCCCTTATTGCAGTCTGAACTTGTTGATAAGAAAAAATGGATTGATGATGATGAATTGTGTGAGTTTTATGCACTTGGGCAAAGCGTTCCGGGGATTATTGCTGCGAATGTTTCTATCTTTGTCGGGTATAAACTGCGCAGGACGGCTGGTGCAATATCAGCGGTACTCGGAATTGTAACGCCGGCATTTCTTTCAATTGTTGTTCTTGCCAAAGTATTAGAAGAAATTGTTCATTTGAAATTTGTTCAGAGCATCTTTTGGGGTGTCGGAATAGGTGTTTTAATACTTATTTTTCTTGCTGTTAAAGAAATTTGGAAAAAAAGTGTTGTTGATAAATTTTCCTGTTGGATATTTTTTATAACGTTTATTTTATCGGCATGTTTTAAAGCTCCGCCTGCATCTTTAATTATTTTAGCAATACTTATCGGACTTTGGCTTCAATTTGCAAAAAAAATTGAGCGGGGAGAAAAAGAATGATATATATAAAATTATTTTTAGAATTTTTCCATATCGGACTTTTTTCTTTTGGCGGAGGATATGCAACTTTACCGTTTTTGTATCATATAGCTGATGTTCAAAAATGGTACACAGCAAAGCAATTGTCGGATATGATTGCGGTATCATCAATCACTCCGGGTCCTGTCGGGGTCAATGTAGCAACCTTTGCAGGGTTTACTACATCGGGAATTTTGGGTGCGTTTGTTGCTACTGCATCTGTAATTTTGCCGTCGTTGATTATTGTTATAGTTATTTCAAAACTTTTGGAACAGTTTAAACATAACAAATATGTTCAATCGGTTATTTACACATTAAAACCTGCAGGGTGCGGTCTTCTTGCAGCTGTTGGGGTTGATATGTTTGTGAATAATATAAATTTGTTTGGAATGATTTTGCTTGCAGGATTGTTTTTTGCAAGTTTAATGGAAAAGCGCGACCCGTTATTTTATCTTGCGGTTTCAGCGGTTGTCGGGTTAGTTGCAGGATTTTTTAATTTGACTTCTTAGTTATTCTGTATTGTAAAGCCTGCATTAAGTGGGTTTGTTTGATATCTTTTGAACCTTCCAAATCCGCAATTGTTCGTGCAAGTTTTAAAATCCTGTCGTAACGTCTGCCTGACAGATGATATTTTACAGATGCTGTTTTTAAAATTTCTGCACTTGTTTTGTCGAGTTGGCAGTATTTTTTTATAAGTTTTGCTGTTAATTCTGAATTTGTGAGAATACCGTCAGCTTTATAGCGTTCTGCTTGAATTTTTCTGGCTTTAATAACTCGTTTTCTAATATCAGCTGAGCATTCGGAACTTTGTTGTGTGTTTAAAAGTTCTTCTGCCGTAAGTCTTGGGACATCTACCTGCAAATCAATCCTATCCAGTAACGGTCCTGAAAGTTTAGATTGATAGCGGTTTATTTGAAATTCAGAGCAGATGCATTGTTTTTCTTTGTCTCCCAAATATCCGCAGGGACAAGGGTTCATTGCACCTAGAAGTATAAATTTTGCAGGATATTTAACGGAATGTTTGGTTCGTGAAATTGTGATTTCTCCATCCTCTAATGGTTGGCGCAGAACTTCCAATACACTTCTCGGGAATTCTACCATTTCGTCAAGGAAAAGCACTCCTCTATTTGCGAGTGTAATCTCTCCGGGTTTAGGGTTTGAGCCTCCACCGATTATGCCGTTTGCAGATGCTGTGTGGTGAACTGCGCGGAATGGGCGTTTTGTCATCAATGGTTCATCAGGTGCTAAAAGCCCCGAGATACTGTAAATTTTGGTTAATTCTAAAGCTTCCGAAAGTTCGAGCGGTGGTAAAATTGACGAGAAGCATTTTGCCATTAAGGTTTTGCCTGACCCCGGAGAGCCTGTCATAAGCATATTATGACCACCTGCAGCAGAAATTTCCAATGCTCGTTTAGCTTTTTGCTGTCCTTTTACGTCTTTAAAATCATAGATATAATCTTGTGCAGCGCTTTTTGTTAAATAGTCATTAATATCTACATCAATGGGTTTTAGTGGAGTTTCGCCAAAATGGTTAACCACATCTGCAAGGCATTCTGCGCCAAAAATATTTACATCACCTGCTAAACCTGCTTCATCAGCATTGATTTTGGGGACAAAAAAGTTTTTTATTCCGATATCTTTTAACCCTAAAATCAGAGGTAAAACACCCGTAATGCCCCTTAAACTACCGTCAAGTGAAAGTTCGCCCAAAAATGCGTAGTCTTTTATTTTGTCTTCTGTGAGAACTTCTTCTTCTGTCAAAAGTCCGATGGCTATCGGCAGGTCAAAGTTTGAACCTTCTTTTTTTAGGTCAGCAGGTGCAAGGTTTATAACAACTTTTCGTGACGGGAATGTAAATCCAGAATTTTTTATAGCCGAGCGAACCCTGTCACGAGCTTCATTAATCGCAGCGTCGGGCAGTCCAACAATTGAAAATGCAGGCAGAGAATTTAAAACATCGGTTTCTACCGTTACTTTGTAAGCATTTAAGCCGATTACTGCCCCTGTTGTTACTTTATTTACCATAAATTTATGATACTACAAATATTTTTATTGTATAATCGGGGTATGAACATATTGGCAATAAATTTTGGCGGAATAGGCGATGAAATATTTTTTCTCCCCGCACTTATATCATTAAAAAAGGAATATCCTGAATCAAAAATTACTCTCGCGCTTGAACCAAGAAGCAAGAGTGTCAAAGATTTGACAAGTATAATTGATGATTTATTTTTGATTGATGTTAAAGGCAAAAATAAATATGCAGAACTTTTAAAACTTGTTTGGCTTGCGCGTAAAGGCAAGTTTGATATGGTAATTTCATCAGGCGGAAATAAGCTTATAAGTGTACTTTTGTTTATGATGGGAATTAAAAAACGCTATGGTTATTACACAGGAAGTTTAAGCGAAAAACTATTGACAAAAACTGTTCCGTTGAATAAAAAACAGTATGCTTGTGCGATGTATCACGATTTGGTTACGCCGATAACAAATCATAAAACTTATCTCCCTGAAATTGATGTTGAACCTCAAGAAAAAATCACTAATTCGGTTTTAATCCACCCTGGTGTGAGTAAAATGAGTGTTCAAAAAGGGATGATAAAGACGGTTTCTGCCGAAATTTGGGCTGAAACTATTGATTTACTTGTCAAAAAAGGTAAGCATGTAATCCTTGCTGGCGGTCCTGATGATGCGGAAGTTATTGAGACAATCCGCAATAATACCAAAGGTTTTGAGGATTTTTACGGCAAAACAAAAAGCTTGAAAGATTTAGCTGTTTTAATCGGAAAAGCCGAACAATTTATCTGTTCTGATTCTGCACCTTTGCATGCGGGTGTGGCAATGAAAACTAAAACATATGTAATATTTGGACCTACTGATGATAAAAAATTAATCCCGCAATCAGATTTGGTTACACCAATTAAAGCAGATGATAAATGTCCCATAAAACCTTGTTTATGGGAATATCGTCAAACAACTTGCGGAAATTTGGATTGTTTAAGGATTACTGCAGAAGATATTGTAAAATATATAAATTAATTACATTTTTTCTTTCCGCTCCAAGATAAATCATTACATTTGGTATATTCCATATTTTCATTAAATATTGCCCAGGCAGTACAGTTATTTCCAAGGGTTGAACAGGTTGTCATATCAGCATTTTTACCGGATGGCGCTAATACGCTGTGTTCAAATCTGAATACAAATATGTTTTTCCCGAAAATTTGTTTTTTTTGATTATCAGTTTTTACGAATATATCTGCACAGGAAAAATAATCATCGTTTCTTGAACATCCTGTATCATAATAAGTTCCTGCAGAAAATGAAACCATTGTACCATCGTTAAGTATAAAAGTTTTTTGATTGCCGTTATGTATATGATTTATACTTTTGCTGCCGTTTAAATAATAAAAATAATCATTAACATCCCAACATGCAAATCTGTTATCATAGTTGCATTCTTTTGTTATGTTTAGATATGGTTTTAATCTGTTCCAAAAATCGCCTGTTCTATCAGAACTTGTATTTACATCATCCCAGGTATCAGGTGTTCCGTATTTGTTAATTGTTAACATATAAGCATTAGAAAAAGTACTATAAACTTTTTTTAATTTTGTTATAGTTTGTTTTTCCTTATGATTTGCAACAAGAGACGGAAGGGTTAATGACGCTACAACACCAATAATTCCTAAAGTAATAAGGACTTCCGCTAGAGTAAAACCTTCGGGGGGGGGGGCTCATAGCTTTTTTGTTATTCAACATTTAATCTATACCTCCAAATTATTTTAATTATCTATGCTTGAATGTTTTTTGTCAATATGTTTTACATTGCTTATTATTATGTTGTAAAATATTTATCTTAGTGTAAAATTTTTTTTGTACCCCGATTTATAAGGATTTAATTTATGAAAACTCAAAATATTTCTGCCTCAACTTTTCAAGGCGGTGTAAAAATTCATCAAACAGTTTCACCTGAACTTACAAAAGCAATTAAAACTTCACCTGCTATGAAAAAATTTGGAATGTTCTATAGTGCAGAAGTGTCATCAATAAGGATTGGTTCTCATGATATGAAACAATCTTATTCAGGACTTTGTATTGATAACGTAAAACCAAGAAATATATTTGTTTCGATTTATGATTTTGTTACAGGGCGTAAAGATAAGATGTTTAGAGGCATTAATTTCAACTCTCATAGAGAAACTGATGCAGGGTTAATTCAATTGCTCGGCACTATGAAAAAAAATGAGTTTGTAAAAATGATTATAAGTAAAAATTTTTAAATACCTACACTTAAACCAGCACAAATATTAATTGATTGCCCGGTAATTCCTTTTGCATCTGCGGAAATTAAGTATTTGCACAATTTTGCGATTTCTTCAGGTTGGACGAATCTCTTTTGAGGAATACATTGAATTATTTCATCTTTAGAAAATTCGCTTTCCTCAATTGAATTGTTGCCAAGTTCTGTTTCTACCCATCCGGGATTGATTGTGTTGACCGTAATTTCATATTCTGCAAGTTCTAAAGCTAATGCTTTGGTCAAGCCGATAAGACCTGCTTTTGATGATGAATATATACTTGCATATGCTTCACCCATAACTCCTGAAATAGAGCCAATATTGATAATTCTTCCCCATCTTTGATTTTTCATATGAGGAATGGCTTTAGCTGTAAGATATGCAGGTGCAACAAGATTTGTTTGATAAAGTTTTTGGATATCTGCGGTTTCTAATGTTTCTAACCCGCCGTATATATATTCCCCCGCATTATTAATCAAAACATCAATATTATTATCTGTGATGAATTTACCTAAAGTATTTATCTCTTTTGACAGGTCGCATACACAGAAACCTTTTGCATTACAAGCAACAAGAGCCTGTTCGTTTCTGCCTGTAACAAACACTTCGCCGATGTTTTGTAATTCTTTTGCAATGGCATTTCCAATGCCTTTAGATGCACCTGTAACAAGTATATTCATTATTTAATGATACCGAAGCCTAAAAGAAATGTGCAAACTAAAAATACTGCAGATACAATACCAGTAAGTTTGTTTAATCCTTTTTCTGCGCTTTTTTGAGACGCAAATACATGTGATGCTCCGCCAATCCCCGCAATTCCATCACCTTTTGGTGAATGTAACAGGATTAAAATAATTAAAAGTAATGCTGAAATAATTTGTACAGCCCAAACAAAATTTATTAACATTTAGTTTTCTCCTTTTTCTTAGAAATGAAATGGGCTCTTTTTGAGTTCAATTTTATATTTTCGAAAGTGTATAATCTTGCAGGTCTTTTTGAAGATGATTTTGTATATTCATCAAGTTCAATAAGTCCGTCAGTACAAAGAGCTTTTTTTCTGAAATTTCTTTTATCAAGTTTTTTGCGCATAATCAACTCATATGCTCTCTGCATTTCTGTCAGAGTAAATTTTTCGTTTAAAAGCTGGTATGCAACAGGGCAAAGTTCCAATCTTTCTCTGGTTCTTTTCATGGAATATTCAATGATTTCTTTGTGGTCGAATGCAAGAGGCGGTAAATCCGAAATTTTATGCCATCCGAGTTCTGGTGTCGTTACGATTTGAATATCTTCCGCTCTTACCAGTGCGAAGTATGCACAGGTAATAACTCTTGAATTCGGGTGACGAAGCGGGTCTCCGAAAGTGTACAATTGTTCAAGATAAATATTATCTACATTTGTACGTTCCTTTAATACTCTTAACGCCGCTTGATCAAGGTTTTCGGATAGTCTTACATATCCGCCGGGGATTGCCCACTTGTCTTTGAACGGTTCATTTGTACGTTTAACAAGCAATACTTGTAATGCATCGTTTTTAAGTGTAACAATTACAACGTCGACCGTAATTTCGTGAGTTTTAGTTTCGTTAAAAATCATAATATCCTGCCCTTACAACTATAATATAATAAAAATATTATTTTACATTAGTTAAAAGAGGGTAATTGTTAATATTTTTTAACATATTTGCAAATTTATATCAATTATTGCTGACATAAATATTTTATATATATACGGGGAACTCTAAGGGGATATTAATGTTTGGTTGCGGAAACAGCTTTTATAGATATATGAATAATCCGTTTATGGGCGGATGTCATTGCAATCATAATGCTTTTGGCAGCTTTTTTATGTTTAACATGTTGTCCAATATGATGAATAACATGTTTGCGATGCCACAACAACAAATGTTTATGCCTCAAATGTCTCAATTTGTTATGCCTCAAGCATATCCTATGCAGTCTGTATTCAGCTATGCGCAGCCTTACAGAATGCCTGCAATGCCATCTGTTTTTAGTTTTCAACAACCTGCTTATAATAATTATAATATATTTAATACAACAATAAACAAAACAAAAGTTCCTAGAGCAAAATTACCAGCATCTACAGGTAAGGTTTTGTCAAAGACAGAATATGTTAAACTTGCTTGTGATACAGCTAAAAAATATGGTGTTGATGAAAAACTTGTTCTTGCAGTTATTGATCAAGAATCAAAATTTAAAAATAATCTGACTTCTCCGGCAGGTGCACAGGGTTTGATGCAGTTAATGCCGGATACGGCAAAAGGGTTAGGGGTTACTAATCCTATGGGTCCTGCTCAGAATATTGACGGAGGTGTAAGATTATTAAAACAATTACTTGATAAATATAACGGCAATGTAACTAATGCGCTTGCCGCATATAATTGGGGACCAGGAAATGTTGATAAATATTTGGCAGGTAAAAAGAATATGCCTGCTGAAACCAGAAACTATATTAAAATAGCCGATAACTATAAAAATTATTCTGTTGCTTAACTAAACTAAATATTTCATTGATGTTCTGAAATGTTCATGTATTCATGTATCTATAGTAACTATTGTTGGAAGGGACAAGTATGGATAAGGGATACATTGAAAATGGTTTTATTGTTGATGTAAGCAATGCCGGAAAAACATCAGAAATTATTTATGAGTTATCAAGAATTTTAGATTTACCTGATGCACAGTGCAAAAGAGTTTGTTTGAAATTAGGGGCTGTAGATTTGACTACAACTGAATTGACAAGTATTAAGGCGCTTGTAGAATCTATGAATTCTGAAATTGAATTTGTAAGCACAAGTTCAGATGTGACAGTACAATCTGCAAAAGAAATGGATATTGAAGTTTCTGTTCTTGAAAATAAAGTCCCGACTCCGGAGTTTGATGCAAATCAAGAAGAAGTTAATAAAGAATTAGAAAAAGCTTTGGATAAAATTTTCGGCGATGAAGGTACTGAAATCAAAACTTTCGGGCATGTTGAAAACACATCAGAAATGGTTCAAGATGTTGAAGATAATGTTGCCGAAACTATTGAAGCACCAGTACAAGAGCCTGTTGAACAAAGTGATTTTACTGATTTTAACGATACACTTGAAAACGCAAACAAAATCGAAGGCGATGAAATTGAAGAAATCGATTTTGACCTTGATGATGTAAGAAAAGCTTTAAGAGAAACAGAAAAGCTTCCGACTTTATATATTCAAAGAACTTTACGTTCAGGTCAGAGTATATCTTCTGACGGTAACATTGTAATTATTGGTGATGCTAATCCTGGTTCTGAAATTATTGCCAAAGGTGATATTACAGTTTGGGGAATTTTAGGAGGCATTGCTCATGCAGGTAGTGCAGGTAACAATTTTGCAAGAATTAGAGCACTAAAAATGAACGCAATTCAATTAAGAATTGCTGATGTCTTTGCAAGACGTCCGGATAGCGCAAATATTCCATATATTCAAAAAACGGATACATTTGTGCCGGAAGAAGCTTGCATAAGAAAAAAACAGATTTTTATACACAAAATACACGAATAAAAAGGAGAAATAATGAGCGGACGAGTTATTGTAATAACATCCGGAAAAGGTGGTGTAGGTAAAACTACTACCAATGCTAACATAGGAACAGCTCTTGCTAAAACAGGCAAGAAAGTTGTTATGATTGATACCGATTTGGGATTAAGAAATTTAGACCTTTTACTTGGTTTGGAAAACAGAATTGTTTATACAATTGTAGACGTTGTTGAAGAAAGATGCAAACTTAAACAAGCTCTTGTAAAAGATAAAAAGAACCCTAATTTATGTCTTTTGGCAGCTGCGCAGACAAGAGATAAAACAGCAGTAACTGAAGAGCAATTAAAAGATATTTGCGAAAAATTGAAAAAAGATTTTGATTTTATCTTAGTAGACTGTCCTGCGGGTATTGAGCAAGGTTTCCAAAATGCTGTAGCAGGCGCATCAGAAGCAATTGTCGTAACAACTCCCGAAATGTCAGCAGTTCGTGACGCAGACAGAATTATCGGACTTTTGGAGGCTAAAGAAGAAATCAAATCTTATAAATTATTGCTTAACCGAGTTCGTCCAAGCCTTATCCAATCAAATGATATGATGAGCGTAGACGATGTTGTAGAAATACTTTCAGCAGAATTAATCGGTATAATTCCTGAAGATACAGGCATTATCACTTCAACAAACAAAGGTGAACCGATTGTAAATGATGATAAATCTCTCGCGGGACGTGCTTATAAAAATGTTGCGCAAAGAATTATCGGTAATGACGTTCCATTCCTTGACCTGGAAGCTGAAACAAGCGTCGTTGCTAAGTTTAAA
>CAMTMK010000017.1 GCA_947073645.1 uncultured bacterium
TAACTAAATTTCTAAATAATCCATTCTTTTGATTAAAATTCTAAAAATCTTTCCAATATACAACATAATCATTTTTTAGAGTTATTGGTGGATTCTTTTCTTCATTATAACCTGAAACACATTTTTGCCATTTTTTTATACCTTTATAAATTTTTATCTCATCTTCTAAAGAAAATTCATAATCTGTCTGAGCTGGATTTAAAACTTTTTGCCAAGTTCTACTCTGATTAGTAATTGTAATAACATAACCAACTAAAAATTTATTTTCAGTTTCTTTAAAATATTCAATTCTTGAAATATCTTTTAGATGCCCATATTTCGTTAAATCATTTGCACTTTGGTCTTTTAACTTATAGTCAAAACCATTCCAACTATATTCAAATTTGCTTGTTTTATATTTCAATTCTATAGGAATATAACCGCCACATTTATCAATCAATAGTAAATCAATATTACGATTTTTACCTGCATAATTTTTTAATGGATATTCAATGCATATATGAAAATCTTCTTGATATATTTCTTTTATTTTCCAAGCTAAGTAAAACTGAAATTCAAGTTCACTACAAAAAAGCGGATTTGTCTTTGATAATTCGTGCAAAACTCTGTAAATATCAAATTTAGTTTTATTTATCGTATTTAACAACATTGTAACCTATATTTAAGGTAAGTATTTTTACATAATTTACCTATCTTGTAATAAATTCTATCAATTAAGTAATTTTAAGTCAAATATTTACCTCATTTTCCATTCTGAATTGCCACAATACTTAATAAAATTGAAAGAGAGGTTTATATGAATATTAAAAATTTGTTCGGACGAAAAATTAAAGAGTATCGCAAGAAAAGAAATCTAACACAAGCACAACTCGCAGAACTTGTGAATGTAGATGATAAACATATAAGCTGTATTGAAAGTGGTAAAAACTTTCCGTCTGCAGATTTGATAGAAAGGCTTGCAACATCTTTGAATATTGAGCCTAAAGATTTATTTGAATTTTATTACCTGCAAGAAGTCGCTGACCTGAAATCAGATTTAATCTTAATGCTTGATAAGCTAAATCAAGAAGAATTATCGCTTGCACATAAATATGTGCGAACATTTTTGTTAAAATAATTATAAGTTTGTTACCTGATAAAGAACTTCAGGATTATTTATAATGTTTTGATAAGTAGATTCTCGATAATTATCATTATCATCAGAGCCATACTTAGCTTGATACGATTTAATAACATCATTCTGTTCAACAATAGAATCTTCAATATCTTTTAATCTATCTAGAACTTCTTTGCAATCTCTATAATATGATTTAACAGCAACCATATCTTTTTTTAAATTTGCAAAATATGTATCTATACCATTATAATTTTGCAGACTACTCTCTAATTGACGATATTTATTATAAAAATTATAATATGGATCAATCTGTAATCTTTGATTCTGACTATTGAATGGATGATAGTTTAATGCTTTTATTTGTCTCATTTTATTTAAGAACACTGCTAGAGTAATAATTGAATCTTTACCATTTTTACGAGATTGGCTAGTAAAATGTTCCTTGTAAAAACAATGTTCGATTGGTAACGGATATTTAAAATTATAATCTTTATCTACATTTTTATATGCCATAATACATGCTAACCATTGAGCACGAATAGGCTCATAAAAATTATTACAAATTCTTGCAAGTTCTATTGAAAAATCTTTTAATTCTCTAACTGTTAAACAGGAATGGAAAGAATATGCAGCAAACCAATTTCTTAATAAAGTAATACTATTATAAATATTTTCACATTCCGATAATAATCCTTTATTTAATGCTTCTGTTAAACGCGTATTTGTTAAATATTGATTTACAATATATAAGTAATCACTTTCAATAGGTCTTTTTAAAACTCTTTCATCATTAAAAAACTTTTGAAAATAATTTTCCCGACAGTTTCTGTTTCTATTATCAATACCATACAAAGACTTAATACAATCATTTAAAGCATCTTTATTAGTTGGCAATATTACAAAAAGACCTTCTATTTCAAAAAAATGTTTTATACATTCTAATGTTTTCATTGCATAATCAGGACGACAGCGGTCTAGTTCATCAACAATAAGAATAAGTTTTCTTTTAGGAATTTTATTTATAAAAGAAGTTAGTTGTTTTCTAAATTCAACAATAGGGTCTGTATCTGCTTTGAATGCACTTATAAGTTTTTCTGATGAGATATTAAAGCCAATTCCTGTAGAAAATGTTATAGATTCTGCAAGCTTTTCTGTTATTTCAAATAGTCTTGTGGCATTAGCTATATATTTTTTAGTTGTGAATTTATTATGTATATAATTTAATATAACTTTTGAAAAAGCTAAAAAGGGTTCTTGCATATAATCATTTTCCCAAACACTAAAATATATTACATCATATCTATTATTTCTTAAGTATTGAGTAAATCTTGTACTAAAAAAAGTTTTTCCCATTCCATAATCTGCTGCCAATAATAAAGAATGGGGTGTTTCTTTAGTATCAATATCATTCTTTAAGGCTTTTGCAAAATCTTTTGTACTTTCAAAGCAGTCTAAAAATGGGTTCTTTTTATATTTTACAAAATCTTCATCTTCTAATTTAAAAATATTTGCTTTATCTAATCCCATAATCAAAATTCCTTATAACAATAATATCATAAAAATTCTATGTATTTATACCTCACACCACTAAAACATTTCATCATTCGCCGATAAGGGCGGTCTTTGAATTTGTTTGGGTTGGGGTTTTTCAAACCGAGAAAAATCTCACAGCCGAAAATTTGCATCCGCTACCAAGAAACCTTTTGAAAACGTGAGAGGGGCTGTATGGGGTGAATTTTTAAAATCGTTACATTACTTATTCGTTTGTAACTCTCTTTGGGCAATGTTTTTCAAGTTTTTAATTTTATTGTGTTGCTAAATGTGTTGTTTTCATTAAAAAAGTGACTTCCAGAAAATCTCTAAAAGTCACTTATATCAATTGGTTGCGGGAGCTGGATTTGAACCAACGACCTTCGGGTTATGAGCCCGACGAGCTACCAGACTGCTCCATCCCGCGTTATTTGATTTTATCCGCAATTTATTATAGAATGCTAAAAAACAAAAATCAAGTGTTTTTTATAAATAAAAAAACGGACACTTACAAAGTGCCCGTTTTTTTATTTAGTATATCTTATTGTTTTAGTGATTCACGGAAGTTGTTTTTGTATTTATCTGCAACTGTTGCTTTTTCAGAACCTTTATTTACGATTTTTACATCGCCTTGAAGATTTGCTGCATCAGTTACTGTTAAGTTTCTTCCTGTGTTAAGAATTACTGCAGGTGCTGCATTAATTGCGCCTGTTACATTCATATCACCAACTTTATTGTAAATTTCAGCTTGGTTATTTGAAGTCATTGAACCTTCGTAGTTTAAGCCGTTTTGACCGGTGATATTTTTTATTAAGATTGTACCGCCATTGTTCGCATCTGCTTGGAATGTTGATTTAACATCGATACCATCACCTTCTGCTCTTGATGCTGCGTAAGTCATATCTGTACCGGTGTTGTGAATTTTACCGCCAAGGATTAAGTTACCTTCGTTGCCGAGGACATTTAATCTGCCGTTGTGAGTAATTTCGCCGTTTACAGTCATATCACCTGAGCCGTTATTTTTGATATTGATGTCGCGTCCGTTAATAGTAGCGTTTACAGTCATTGAGTTTCCGCCTTGAGCTGTAGAAGCTTTATCTTCAGATGCTGCTCTGTTGATGATACCGATTGTTTTATTACCGTTTTGAGTAATAGTACCGGCAACATTCATATTACCAGTGTAGTTGTTAATAGCAATTTCTCCATCGTTAGCAACTTCACCATTCAAATTCATGCCAGCTCCATTCAATGCTCCTGAACCATTGTGTTTAATTGCAAGGTTACCTGCTTCATTAATAATATGGCTGTCAGTACCGGTTGTAATACCAGTAGAAGCTGCTCTTGATAATACATACAAGTTACCTGCTCCAGTGTTATTTAATGTGCCGTTAATTGTTGCGTGACCAGCATCGTTATATACATATAGGTTGCCAAGTTCATTATTAACCGTTCCGTTTACTGTTAAACCATTAGCACCGGTTGAGTTAACAATTTTAATTTTACCTTCGTTATTAACAGTACCGCCAATTGTTAAGCCTGTACCGTTATCTTTGTTGATAATACCGATATTGCCTATGTTATTGATTGTTCCGTTAACAACAGCTGCACCTGCAAGGTTATTGATAGCAACTTCGCCTTCATTTGTGATAGTTCCGTTAAGTTCCATGCCGCCTGTAGCTTCATTTTTAACTGCTACGTTACCATTACCGTTTGTAAGTGTACTTCCTGCTGTTGTAGTTAATTTACCTGTACCTTGGTTGTAAACAGCTATATTGCCGTCTTCAACATTGATAGCTCCGCTTAGAGTAGCATTACCGGCTTTATTATGAACTAAAACTCCTTCATCTGCTTTAACTGTTCCGCCGATTTCCATGCCTTGAGCGCCTGAGTTTCTTAAAGAAACTGACTCTTTGGCATAAGCTTTACCTGTGAATGTAAGTTTACCATTTTCGTTAACAATTCTTACAGTATCAGTTTCATTAGCAGTATTGCCGATAGTACCTGTAATGTTCATACCGCCATTGCCGGAGTTAACTATATCAGTTTTGCCCTGAGCTACTGCAGTGCCAGCGAAATTTAAAGCTCCGCCTTTGTTTACAACTTCAATGTTTTTGTCACTTGTAATGTTAGCATTGGTTTGTACATCAATGCCACCTTTACTTGATAAGGATAAATTAGCATTTTTATTTGTTAGTTTACCTGCAACAGTAAGTGCACTTGCAGTGTTGTTGTTATAAACATTCAATTTGCCGTTTGTTGCAACAACTCCGCCTACTTGCAAGCCGTTAGAACCGTGATTTGTGATAGCAGTTTCAGTGTTGCCCAGGTTAGCAATTTTACCTGTAATATTGATTCCGCCTTTGTTTGTAGCAGAAACGTCTGCACCTGATTTAATAACTATACGACCTGCATCGTCAGCAATCATGCTTGAAGCAGCTTTAATAGTACCGTCTGTATTAACCAAGTTGTTAAATAAAGCTTCTGCTTGGCTTAATGTTGTAAATTTATCGGTTCCTGCATAACCGTTAACAATTGTTCCTGAAATATCAACTTGAGAACCGCGGATATCTAAGCCTACGCCTGAACCGTTTTCACCCATACCTCTTGTAAGGATTTTACCTTGAATTTCAACAGGAGCATTACCGCCGTCATTCATGCCTGCACCGTTTCTCAATTGAGAAATATTGCTGATTACATCAAATTTTGCATTATTGTAATCTTCTCTTAATGCGTTAAATTTATCTTCTGTAGGAGTAACAACTGATAATGTGCCAACGTTTAATACACCGGATGCACCAACAACCATACCTTTAGGTGAAATAAATACGGCATGACCGTTATGGAAAGCTCCGTCACGTACTGTGTTTACAATACCGTTAATATCAACTTTGTTGTTTACAAGGTTGATGAATGTATTTAGTGCTCTTTGATCACCATTTTGAGCGCGATAAATCAAGTTAGCAATGTCACCTTTACTTAGTTCAAAGTTGTTATAATGTCTGAACCCGACATCACCATTAACCTGCGCTGCATAAATATCGTAAACGTTGCCGTTACCTGCTACGCCAGAAATGTCTGTTGCATTTGCAGCGGAAACAGATAGTAAGGCAACTAACGTTGCAGCAATCAATTGTTTTTTGTTCATAAGATATACTCCTTTTGTTAGTATTTTTCTTCACATTCTATTGTAAAATTATAAAGGGCAGAATAAAACATTTTTTGCCATTTTGTTACGAAATATTAATCAAATTTATAACATAATTCTCCTTATTTTTTTGCATTTAGCATGAGCTAAAGCATGATATTGCACATATTATATATAACGTATATATCTTGTGTAAAATTTACTGATTTCAAATTATTTTTACAATTCTTAACTTTTAGCCTTTAAATACACCCCAAGCCTTGATTATATCACGTTGATATTTTATTAAGTAATATTCACCTTTTGGATTGTATTCAATTTCGGCTTCCATATAAATTTTGGGTTCATCTGCTGGCATGC
The DNA here is from genome assembly GCA_947073645.1 of uncultured bacterium. Classification (GTDB taxonomy): domain Bacteria; phylum Cyanobacteriota; class Vampirovibrionia; order Gastranaerophilales; family Gastranaerophilaceae; genus Stercorousia. The sequence continues at coordinate 6,153 of CAMTMK010000017.1, forward strand.
CGGCTTTTGCACGTTTTTTGTTTGTATTTTCACGAGCTTTTGCTTCTTTTTTTTGTTGTTTTTTAACTGTTTTATTATTTTGTCTGGTTTGTTCTGTTGCGTCTTCTTCTATTTTTATTACGGGAATTATGGCACGCGGGATTTTTGACTGCATCAGAACAAGGAATTCCCTGTTATCTGATAATGCAAGTTCGTAGTAACCTGGGTTAATAACACCTCCATCATTATCATAAAGCGGGTCAGGAATTATTATTGTAGGATAATCAGAATCTTTTAAAGCATATTTAAATATTGCCTGCGAACCTAAAAAGTAATTTGATGTTTCTTGCGGTTCTTGCGGGTATGGTCTTATATTAGGATGAGTTAAAACGTTTTCGACAAATATTCCTTCAAGCATGATTATAACCTTTGTATTAATGTTTTAATTATATTTTGCATTTCGGCAAAGTTTTTATCAAGGGCATGATCTCCGCCTACAAATATTAATGACATGTAATTTTGAGAATTATAAAGGTTATTTTCTTTTAATAAAAGTCTGTAACTCTCACGCATGAGTCTTTTTAATCTATTTCTTTTTACAGCGCGTTTATGAGTTTTTTTACTAACGACAAAACCGACACGAGTATCTGTGTCGGCATCTTTTTTTAATATTCCTGCAAACAAAGTTACTCCGCCCAAGTGGGTGGAGTTCTTAACTCTGTATGTCGCATTAAAAGCGGATTTGTTTTTTAATCTGTATTGCTTAGGTAACATTATCCGCCTTTCGGATATCCGTTACGCTCTTTTAGAGCCTGTGATAGCTAATTTATGACGACCTTTAGCACGACGTCTGTTCAAAACTTCTTGTCCGCCCGGGGTAGCCATTCTTGCTCTAAATCCGCTTACGCGTTGTCTTTTAATTTTTGTTCCTTCTAGTGTACGTCTCATTTTTAATTTCCTTTTATATTATATTTTTGTCGTATAATTTTAATGTAAATTAAAAAAACTTATTAGTCAACAGATTTAGAGAGGCAGGTTAAATAATATGAACAAAAAATGTAAAATTGGTTTCATCGGATGTGGTAAAATGGCAAGCGCAATCATTAAAGGAGTTGTTTCTTCGGGATTTTTGCCTGCTGAAAATCTTAAAGGTTCAGAAATTAACAATGAGATTGCGGAACTTGCAAAACAAAGACTTGGTATCGATGTAATCACTGATAATAAAGAACTTGCGCGTTGCAGTGACATTATTTTTGTTGCGACTAAACCGAATTATGCATCTGCTGTTTTAGAAGAAATTAAGGATGAAATAAATACTGATAAATTGATTGTTTCAATTTGTGCGGGTGTTTCTACGGAAAAAATCGAAAAAATTATAGGCAAACAAAGAGTAGTACGTGTAATGCCAAATACTCCGGCTATGGTTTTAGAGGGAATGAGCGGGGTTTGCAAAGGGGCTTATGCGTTTGAAGATGATGCCCAATTTGTTGTTGAATTACTTTCTAATATCGGTAAAGCAATTGAAGTTACGGAAGAGCAAATTGATATCGTGACTGCAATTTCAGGTTCTGGACCTGCGTTTTTCTATAAAGTTATGGAAGATATGGCTCGTGCGGGAGAAAAACTTGGATTGGATTATGAAAAATCTTTGCAGTTGGCTGTTCAAACAGCAATAGGTTCTGCAAAAATGGTTACTAAAAGAGGTGAAGTTCCCGTACAAACTTTGATTGATAATGTTGCAACAAAAGGCGGATGTACATTTGTAGGAATTACGGTTATGAACGAGGAAAACTCTGAAAAGCTTTTCTATGATGTAATTGAGCAAACTGCAAAAAAAGCTAATGAGCTAGGGAAATGAAATCAGTAAGGGATAGAACTTTTACTTTTCCCATTAAACCTTGATTTAATCCTAAAATACAGGCAGGACAAGTTGTGATAACGTAATCCGCGCCTGTATTTATTATATTTTGAGCTTTTTTCTTTGAAATCGTCATTGAAATTTTGTGATTTTTAACAGCAAATTCTCCCGCAAAACCGCAACAGTCGTCGTAGTCTTGCATTTCTATATATTCGACATTTTCACAGTTTTCTAAAAGTGGTTTTAAAAAATCGTCGCTTTCAAGGTGGCAAGGCCTGTGAAAAGTGACTTTTATAGGTTTTGGGAACTTAAATTTCATTCCTTGTCTTACAAGAAGTTCTCCAAGACTTATGAATTTTGCATCCAAGTATTGTTTTAAAGTGCTTTCACAGCTTGCGCAATCTGTCAAGATATAATCAAATTCGCAATCTGCCATTTTTATGTTGTGTTGTTTTACTTCTTCAAATCTTTCAAGATTTCCGCTTGATAAAAACGGAACGCCGCAGCATTCAAAATTTTTTTCGATAATCTCAATATCAGGTATTTTTTCTAAAATTCTGTTTTGGAACAGGTTGTTTACGCAACCTCTGAAATATAATAATTTTAATGTTCCTGTAGATTTTAATTTTGGGGTTAAGCGTTTAATTCTAAGTAATTTTGACTGTAAAAAGAAAATTATTTTGCCCAAACGGGTATTTTTTGCGTATTCGTATTTTGCTGTTTCAAAAATTTTACAAACATCAATTGAACTCGGGCAAAAATTTTTGCATTTTCCGCATTTTAGGCATAAATCCAAATATTTATTAATATTTTTGGTTAGCTTTAAATCGCCTTTTAAAACTCCGTCTAGCATAACAAATTTCCCGCGTGAAACTGCGCAATCATTGCCTGTTTCTTTATAAACGGGGCATACTGATTGGCAAAGTCCGCATTTGGAACATTTGTTAATTTCGTCTTTGAAGTCGGATAGTTTTTTCATTAAACAATTGCTCCGTGTGAAGCGTCTTGTACGTTTTTCGCATATTTAGCCAAATAACCTGATTTAACTCTCGGTTCAAATGGTTTTAAGTTTTTGCGACGATTTTCTAATTCTGCATCTGTGACAAGAAGTTCAATTGAACGGTTTGGAATATCAATTTTAATTTTGTCACCATCTTGGATTAAAGCAATTTCACCGCCATTTGCGGCTTCAGGGCAGATGTGACCTACACAAATTCCTCTTGTTGCACCTGAAAATCTTCCGTCAGTGATAAGTGCGCATTTTTTGCCTAACCCTTTGCCGACCAAAAGTGATGTCGGAGCCAGCATTTCGCGCATGCCTGGGCCGCCTTTCGGGCCTTCATAACGAATTACGATAACATCACCTTCCTTAATCTCATCATTTTCCAATGCAGACATAGCATCTTCTTCGCTGTCAAAAGTTCTTGCATTTCCCTCAAACAAGTAACATTCAGCATCGACGCCTGATGTTTTGATTACACAGCCGTCTTTTGCAAGATTTCCGTAAAGAACTGCAAGACCTGCCTGAGTATATGCAGATTTGTCATAATCAGGTATGATTTCTTTATTTCTGTATGCTGAATTTTCGTCACCAAGAGCCTGCATAAGCGCAGGAATTCCGCCGGCATTATGAAAATCTGTCATAGTAAGTGTTGATGACGGGTTAATTTTTACAATCTGATGAACTTTTTGGCTTAATTCTTCAAAATCTTTCAATGTAATATCAATTCCGCCTGCGTTTGCGATTGCCAGAATATGCAGGAAAGTGTTTGTAGAACCGCCGAGTGCAAGGTCTGCTGTAATTGTTTTTCTAAGGCTTTCGCGAGTTATAATGTCTGACGGTTTGATATCATTTTTCACAAGTTCTAAAATTTCCATACCGCTTTCAAACGCTATACGGCGTTTTTGAGCAGAAACTGCAGAAGCTGTTGAACAATATGGCAGGCTCATTCCCATAACTTCTGTCAAACAAGCCATTGTGTTTGCTGTGTACATTCCCTGACAAGCGCCTGCAGAAGGGCAGGAAGCTTCTTCCATTCTTAGAAGTTCGTCTTCTGTAATTTCGCCTTTTCTAAACTTACCGACAGCCTCAAAAGAACCTGTAACCATAGTTAATTTGTGGTGATTTCCGCATTCACCGTCAAGCATAGGACCAGCTGTTACAATTATTGCGGGAATATTCAAACGTAGTGCGCCGATAAGCATTCCGGGTGTGATTTTATCGCAATTTGATAATAATACGATACCGTCGAGTTGATGTGCAGCGGCAACACTTTCCACACAATCTGCAATCAAATCACGTGAAGGCAGAGAATATCTCATTCCGCTGTGTCCCATAGCAATTCCGTCACAAATAGCCGGAACTCCGAAAATAAATGATTGTCCGCCTGCTGTGTGAATGCCTTTTTCAATCTGGCGTTCCAAATCGCGCATCCCAATGTGTCCGGGGACTAAGTCCGAAAATGAGCTTGCAATCCCAATAAATGGTGCTTTCATATTTTTACGGCTTACGCCTGTTGCCATCAAAAGTCCGCGGTGCGGGGTTCTTGCTATTCCTGATTTTATATTATCGCTTTTCATAATTTATAATATTCCACTCCTCATCCCATTCTACAAAGCCGTCTATATCAATATTGTGATATTTGTATGGGTTGTTAATATATTCGGGATTAAATAAATTTTCTTTTGCCAGACGTTTTATTATGTCGGGTAAAAGAGCTGTACTGCCAGCTAGTGTTCCTTCTTTTGAAGTTGCTTTTATACCGTCATAATAAACTTTTTCATCTGCAAACGTAAATTCTTTTATGTTGCTTTTTGTGCAAGGCAGGCAGTCACTTATTAGAATAACTTTGTCTTTAGTTTTAAATACAAGTTTTAAAGCATCGTCAGAAACGTGAATTCCGTCTGCAATAATTTCTGTATAAATATCATTAATTAGTGCTGAAAGTGCGGTTGAACTTCCGCGATGAGTAATTCCTGTCATTGCGTTAAAAAGATGGGTTACGCCCGTACAGCCTGTCAAATTTCCGCCTGTGCAGTGCCCTGCCTGAACTTTTACTCCTTTTCGATTTAGATAACCGACTAAGCCTTCATCATTTTCTGGAGCGAGTGTAACAATTTTTATAAAATCATCTTCAATGAGTTTATAGTTTTCAACAGTAGGTTTTAAAAAGTGGTCGGCGTTATGAATCCCCTTTTTTTCGGGATTTAAGAAAATTCCTTCAAGGTGTATGCCGAGAATTTTCGCCATGTCATTTGTCTGACGTTTTGAAGCTTCTTTTATTACAGAAATTGAGCGTTTAGTATTTTCGACGCTGTCGGTTACAATTGTTGGGAAAATTCCGCCGATACCGTATTTTAAAATCTCTTTTGATAAATATAAAACATCATCCACAGATGCGGTATTGAAATCAATACCGAAGCATCCGTGAAAATGTTGTTCTATCAATAGTTTTGTACGCATTATATAACGCTTCCTTCAAATACCTTTCTTGCCTCTTCGCGGTCATCAAAGTGGATTGTTCTATCTTTCAATATTTGATAATCTTCGTGGCCTTTGCCTGCAATTACTACTACGTCATTGTTGTTTGCAATTGTTTTTAATAATCCGATTGCAGTGCCTCTGTCCGCTTCTACAATTACGTTTTCTGTGTTAACTGATTTTAGTCCTGCAATAATATCTGTGATAATAATTTGAGGGTCTTCAGAGCGTGGATTATCGCTTGTGATAACGATTTTATCTGCAAGTTTTTCTGCAATTGCTCCCATTTTTGGACGTTTTGTAGCATCTCTGTCGCCGCCGCATCCGAATAGACAGATTAATTTGCCGTCAGTCGGTGTAATTTCTCTCGCAGATTTTAGAACGTTTTCCAAACCGTCAGGAGTATGAGCGTAATCAACGATTACAAGCGGTTTTTTGACAACAGCTTCAAATCTTCCGGCAACACCTTTTACGTTTTGCAGAGCTTTTAGAGCAACTTCAATATCAATTCCAATTGCAAGTGATGCGGTAACTGCTGCAAGAACATTGTAAACGCTGAACATACCGTTCATGTGAAGGTTAACTTTGTGTTCTTTTCCGTTTTCTGTAAGTGTAAATTCAGCACCGTTTAGTGAAAAATTAATGTCTTTTGCCATTACTGACGCGGTATTTTTTACGCCATAAGTGAATTTCCTAACCTCTTCAGGCACAACGCTCAAAAATCTTTCGCCGTAAGAATCATCTGCGTTGATTACTGCAAAATCTTCTTCTTTAAGGTTTTTGAATAACAATGCTTTTGCTTCAAAATAGTTGTCCATTGTGATGTGATAATCCAAATGGTCTTGGGTTAGGTTTGTCAAAACTGCACCGTTGAAACGACATCCGCCGACGCGGTTTTGTTCTAAAGCATGAGAACTTACTTCCATTACAACATTGTCAATTTTTTCAACGTCTTTAATCATTCTTAATGTCGCTTGAAGCTCAGGCGCTTGCGGTGTTGTGTGTTTTGCATCTCTATATTCGCCATTTGAACTTAATTTATAGCCCAAAGTTCCGATTAGAGCGCATTTTTGTTCGTTTTCTTCAAAGATTTTTTGGATTAAGTGAGTTACTGTTGTCTTTCCGTTTGTGCCGGTAATCCCAACAAGATTAATCCCTTTTGACGGGCTTGAATAAAATCTGTCTGCGATATCTGCAATTTTTCTGCGGGTGGAAGAAACTACGACTTGCGGAATTTTTGTACCTTCAACTTTTTTTTCAACCAAAAGTGCATTTGCACCATTTTCAATTGCCATTTGTGCAAATTCGTGTCCGTCAGTGTGTTCTCCTACTAAACAAACAAAAATATCACCTTTTTTAGTCGTTTTTGAGTTGTATGAAATTCCTGTAATATCGATATTTTTAAAGTTAATAAGGTCTTTATAGTCTAAATATTCAATAAGTTCATCAAGTTTCATTTTTATTGTTTCTCCTTAGTCTGTGTTGGTGTTTTATCAGGTTTGAGGTTCATTATTCTTGCCACTTGTGTTGCAACTTCTTTAAACACAGGGGCTGCAACAGTGCTTCCCCAAATCGCTCCTTCTTTCGGGCTGTCTACGATTACATAAATCAGTACCTGTGGGTCTGATGCAGGAAGATAGCCGATTGAAGATGTATATAAGTAGTGTGAATATCCTGGGCCGTTTTTGTTAGGTTTTCTTGAAGTACCTGTTTTTTCGGCAATCAGATATTTATCCATTTTTACTTCTGATTTGCTGTTTTCTATACTTGCCACAAGTAGTCTTGTCAAAGCTTGTGCTGTTTCAGGTTTTATAACCTGAGTGTAATGGATTTTATTATCATATTCTTCCTGAGAATATTTGATAATGTGCGGAGTAACTCTTATACCATTATTTGCTATAGCTTGAACTGCAGAAATCATTTGCATTGCAGTAACTGATGTTCCGTAACCGTATGCCATTGTTGCATGAATTCCTTGATCCCAATGCGCCCAGTATGGTAATAATCCGCTGGATTCTCCCGGTAAGTCAATTCCGGTTTTGCTTCCATAGCCGAATTTTTTGAGTACTCCGTAGAATTCCATTGGCGACATCATTTTTGCAACATTAATAGAGCCTATATTGCTTGAATGTTCAAACAAATATTCCAGAGAAATCATGCCCGGATATGGGTGGATGTGGTAGTCGTGGTTTTTTATTTCCCACTTGCCTATTGTCATTTTCCCTGTATCCATAACTTTTGAGTGTTCATTAATTTTACCCAACTCCATTGCAGATGCTACTGTAATGGTTTTAAATGTAGAACCTGGCGGGAATACGTCTGTTAATGTCCAGTTTTTTAATTGAGCCGGAGTTGCTTTTTTATAATTGTTCGGGTCAAATGTCGGATAGACTGCGTAAGCTAAAATTTCACCGTTTTTGGGATTCATTACAATTACAGAACCGCCGTCGGCTCTTGTTTCATTTACTTTTTTCTCAATTTCTTTTTCGCAAATGTGCTGGATTGCAGCATCTATTGTTAATGTGACATTTTCACCTTTCGGATTCATTGTTGTAGCAACAGGGTCGGTTGTGAAATCATAGATAATTTTGCCGTCGCGTGTTTTTTGAAATTTAACTGTATTAATAATATGTTCTAACTTATCTTTTGCAGTGTATTCAATACCGTTTGCAATATCTGCATCAAAGTTGTAGTAGCCAAGAACATGTGCAGCAAGTGTTCCCTGCGGATATTCTCGGGTATTCTTTTTGCCTAAGCTTATTTCGCGCAGGTGTAATTTTGCAATTTCTTTTGTTGTGTTTCTGTCGATATCTTTTTTAAGAGTGATTACGGGACCAGGTTTTTTAAGCTTTTGAAGCAGTTGATTTTTAGGCATTTTTAAAATCGGGGCAAGCATTTTTGCAAGTTCTTCGGGAGTATGGTCATAGTCGGCCGGGTGAGCATAAACATCTGAATAAACTTTGTCGGTGGCAAGTTTTATTCCGTTTCTGTCGTAGATATCACCGCGCATTGAGAAAATTCTTCCGACACGCTGGCTTCTTGCTTTAGCTCTGTATTTTTTGAGGTCAACTACTTGAATAAAGAATAAATATATAATAAGTAGAACCATAAAACCCGCAAATAATATGGTTAGAACACTGATTACTCTGTCTAAAGTTCTGCTTCTTTTTTCAAGTTCGTTTTCCGGCTTATTTCTTAATCTTTCCCTCAAAATCCAATCCCTCTTTTATAAATATTTTAGCACAAGGAATGTGAAAAGAATTAAATATTAAATATCTTTAAGTTTATAGTATAATTTTGTTATGAAAAAATTTATTATATTATTAGGATTGATATTATTGGGGAGTGATTGTTTTGCATTTGATATTGTTTACCCTAAAAAAAATGACGTTACTATAAATGCAAAATCAACATTTTTTATCGGTTCATCAGACAAGCCGTTAAAAATTAACGGGCAAAATGTTCCAATACATCCCTCGGGCGGATTTGCTTATGTTGTGAATCTCGTTAATGGCAGGAATGTTTTCACTTTGCAAACAGAAAATGAAAGAAAAATTTTCGTGATTACAAAGCCTGTTGTGAAATCTATATGCTCTCTTCCTCCGCAATTTATTCAATATAATGAAAATAAATACGTTTATGTCACAACTGAGGGTGCTCCGCTTCGTTCAACTCCCGTTGACGCGGGGATTAACCGTATTGCGCATTTGCAAAGAGACATTATGCTTGCAGTTGATGGAGAAAAAAGCGGGTTTTATAGAGTAATTTTAGAAAATAATAAATACGGCTGGATTGCAAAAACTAATGTAAAATTATGCGAAAATTATAATTTTGAATCCGCTCAGGTTTTAGACTATGAATATATAGACGGCAAAGACTATTATACATATGTTTTTCATCTGACAAGACAAGTTCCGTATGAAATTATCGAAGGAGAATCGCTTGTTTTAAAATTTTATAATGTTAAAGACGATTTCACAATGGATTTCCCGTTTAAAGAAACCTCGCGCGGAGCTCGTTTGCAGGGATATAGCGGACAATTCAGCGGGAATGATTTCATATTAAAAATCAGAAAACCAAAAGCTGTGAAATATGGTTTACGCGGGCTTACTATTGCAATAGATGCAGGTCATGGCGGTTCTGAAATCGGCGCGGTCGGCTGTTTGGGCAATAAAGAAAAAGATATAACGCTTATTATCTCAAAATATTTGGAAACTGAACTCAAAAAACGTGGTGCAAGGGTTGTTATGACTCGTGATGATGATGTTTATACCGGATTAAAGGATAGGGTTGAAAAAGCAAATGTTCAGGAGGCTGATGTCTTATTAAGTATTCATGGTAATGCGCTTCCTGATGGGGCAGACCCGAATAAAATAAGTGGAACAAGTGTATATTATTACTATAACCAGTCAAAACCTCTTGCTGATGTTTTAATAAATGAGATGACAACTCAGCTGGGGACGAATAATGATAAAGTAAGACAGGCAAGTTTAGCGCTTGTGAGAAATACAAATGCCTTGAGTTTACTGATAGAAACAGCGTATCTTATTAATCCGGAAGATAATGCAAAACTTGTTAATCCTGAATTTCAGAAAAATTGCGCAAAGGCTATTGCAGACGGATTAGAGAAATATTTTAAAGGAAATTAATCTTCAAACATAGAGAAATTTTTTGGCAAATGTGATTCTACTTTTGCAAAAAATTGAGATAATGTAATATCCAATGCTTCTGCAATTTTAGCTATGGTTGTTACGTAAAAGTTCTTTTTTACGTTCATAAGGTCTGATGTTGTAGCAGGGGATATACCATATTCTATTGCAATTTTAGAAATAGCTTTATTCGGCTGACATTCTTTGACAGCTTCTGCAATAGCTTTTATCAGTATTTTTTCTTTGCTATCTTTTTTCATGCCAAAATTATACGTACGTGATATTTATATCGCATTCGTGAGCGTGAAAAATTTGTATAAAAAAAGAGCATAAAAAAGTATTATGCTCTTTTAATGGTTTTATTTAACATAGTTTAAAAGTGTTCTAACTCCTGCGCCTGTTGCGCCTGAGATGAATTCTTTCTGCGGTTTTTCTAGGAAGGCTGTTCCTGCAATATCAATGTGAGTCCATTTTACATCTTTTACAAATTCCTGTAAGAACAGACCTGCTGTAGATGCACCGCCATATCTCGAACCTGTGTTTTTCATATCAGCAATATCGGATTTCAAACTGTTAAAGTATTCTTTGAACATTGGTAATTGCCAGTATGTTTCGCCTGAGTTTTGAGCAGTTTTGATTAATCTGGCAATCATTTCTTCGTCGTTCCCCATAATACCTGATGCAACAGTTCCCAATGCCACCATGCAAGCACCCGTAAGAGTTGCAATGTCTATAACTTCATCAACTCCAAGCTCGCAAGCGTAGCATAGAGCATCAGCAAGAGTTAATCTGCCTTCAGCATCAGTGTTGTCAACTTCAATAGTTTTACCGTTTTTAGCTGTTAAAATATCACCGGGTTTATAAGCAGAACCTGAAGGCATATTTTCGCAAGCCGCGATAATTCCGTGAACTTCCGTATCCGGCTGTAATTTTGCTAAAGCTTTCATTACACCTAATATACAAGCAGAACCGGACATATCATCTTTCATTGTAAGCATTGAAGAAGCTGGTTTGATATCAAGACCGCCGGAATCAAAGCAAATGCCTTTTCCGATTAAAGCGATTTTTTTCTTAGGGTTTTTCCCTGTATATTTCATGTGGATAAATTTAGGAGCGTTAACACTACCTTGTCCAACAGCAAGAAATGCCCCCATTCCCATTCTTTCAATTTCAGATTTTTCGTAAACTTTAGTTTCTAAACCTTCAATACTTTGAGCAATTTCTGCAAGTTTTGCGGGTGTTGCAAATTGAGCAGGGCTGTTTGCTAAATCTCTTGCAAATTTCATTGCTTCGCCAAAGATAATACCTTCATTGATTCCTTCCTGAGAAAATTTAGTGAAAGTAATTTCATCTAAGTGATGTGCTTTTTCGGATTTATATTTGTCAAATGCATAATCCGCAATCATTGCGCCGAGTGATGCTGATTTACCGTAATCACAATTTACATCAAAATCAAAAACAGCTTTTTTAGCTTTAATCTGATGTAATTTCTTTACTGCTTTTGCAACAGCTTCTCTCATCTTGTTAGCATCAAATTCTTCCTTTTTACCAAAACCGATAACAAGAATTTTGTCTGCAGAATTTTGTCCTAATGTGTGAATTAAATATGTTTGTCCGAATTTGCCTTCAAATCCGTCTTTTTCAACAACATAAGTATTTGCAAGTTCTTGTGAAGTCATTTCGCCTTCAAATTTGTTGATGACAAGGACTTCTGTTTCTTTTACGTCTTGTGAAACTTTAATTTCCATAATTTCTCTCTCCTTACGGAGATTAGTATAGCACTTTTTAAAATCTTTGTAAATTCTTTATTTTACCTACTATACAAAAAATCCATGTCGTGATATGATACTTACAGATGTAGTAGGTAAATATTTTTTGGAAATATATGCAATAAAATTCGTTTAAATATGAATAGATGAAAGCTCGATAGGATACATGTATCGGGCATTGCCTGTATATTTGAAAAATAGAAAAGGATAAGGTATTAAATGGACGCTTTATTAATTATTGCGATTATTGCGGTAATAGCCTTAATCGCTGTGCTGTTTGTCCGAGAAAACAAAACTAAATCCGTACTTTTGGCTGTTGAAAAAGACAAAAAGGCCTTAGAGGAGAAAGAAAAACTTCTTTTAAAAGAAGCTAAAATCAAAGCAATTGAAGAATTGCAGGATGACAGAGAAAAACTTAACGAAGAAGAAAGAGAACGCAGACAAGAACTTGCAAGACAAGAACAAAAGCTTGCCAAACGCGAAGATATGCTTGAAGATAAAATTCAGGAATATACTGAAAAAGACTTGCAGGCACAAAGAAAGTTGGATGAACTTCTTGAAAAAGAAGATTATCTGGCAGAAATTGTTCAAAAACAAACTACAGAACTTGAAAGAATTTCCGGCATGTCTGCAGAAGATGCGAAAAACATGCTTCTTGAACAATTAAAACACGATTTAGCTCAAGAGCAGATGCAGTTAATAAGAGAAAATGAAGCGAAAATAAAAGAAATTTCACTTGAAAAATCAAAAGAAATTCTATCAACAACAATGCAAAGATGTATGATTGAACAAGTTGTAGAAACAACAGTTTCAGTTGTAGCTTTGCCTAATGATGAAATGAAAGGTCGTATTATTGGTCGTGAAGGTCGTAATATTCGTGCACTTGAAACTTTAACAGGTGTTGACTTAATCATTGATGATACTCCGGAAGCTGTTGTGTTATCAAGTTTTGACCCCGTAAGACGCGAAATTGCAAAACTTGCATTAGAAAAGCTTATCGTAGACGGACGTATTCACCCTGTCAGAATTGAAGAAATGGTAGAAAAAGCTCAGGAAGAAATCGATAAAAAGATTTGGTCCGAAGGTGAAAATGCAGTTCTTGAAATGGGTGTTATGGGTTTAAATAAAGAACTTATCAAAACATTGGGACGTTTGTATTACAGAACAAGTTACGGTCAAAATGTTTTAAAACACTCATTAGAAGTTGGTCATATCGCAGGCATGCTGGCTGCTGAGCTTGGTGCAAATGAAACTGTTGCAAAACGTGCAGGACTTTTACATGATATAGGAAAAGCTGTTGACCAAACTCAAGAAGGTACACATATTCAGCTTGGTGTAGAACTTGCAAACAGATTTGGCGAAAGACCGGAAGTTGTTCATGCTATTGAGGCTCACCATGATGATGTTGTTGCAAATACAATTGAAGCAGTGCTTGTTAAGGTTGCCGATGCAATTTCTGCAGGTAGACCCGGTGCCAGACGCGATACTCTGGAAATTTACATTAAACGTCTTCAAAAAATTGAAGAAATTGTTAACAATTATGACGGTATTAAACAATCTTTTGCAGTTCAGGCAGGCAGAGAAGTTAGAATTATTGTTGAAGCTGAAAGATTTGATGATTTGGCATCACAAAAACTTGCGCGTGATGTTGCAAAACGTATAGAAGATGAACTTGATTACCCTGGACAAATCAGAGTTACAGTGGTAAGAGAGTTCCGAACAACTGAAATAGCAAAATAGCGGTTGAGGCTTATGCCTCTTCCGTTTTTAAAGGTATATTTATGGATAGTAAAAACATAAAAATTTTATTTTTCGGAGATATGGTCGGAAAGCCCGGAAGGTTTGCCGTAAGAGATTTTATAGCTGAAAATAAACAAAATTATGATTTTATTATTGCAAATGTTGAAAATGCATCACATGGTTTTGGTTTAACTGAAAAAAATTATAGAGAAATATCCGAATATGGTGTCGATTGTATGACATCAGGAAACCATATTTGGGATAAAAGAGAGATTTTTAACTACATCTCGGGCGCAGAAAAACTTATCCGCCCGCTTAACTACCCTGCCGATACTATCGGGCAGGGCAGTCATGTTTTTGAACTTGAAGATGGTCTTAAAATTGCTGTAATAAACGCATTGGGACGCGTATTTATGAGTCCTGTAGAATCTCAGTGGACGTTGATTGCCGATGAGATTAAGCGTTTGAATGAGATAACGCCGATTGTAATTGTAGATTTTCATGCTGAAGCTACCGCTGAGAAAATCTGTTTTGCAAGGTATTGTTCCGAATTAGGATTGAGTGCATTTTTTGGTACTCATACTCATGTGCAGACAGCGGATGAGCAGCTTATGAACAATACTGCATATATAACAGATGCAGGTTTTTGCGGTTCTGCCGACAGTGTAATCGGGATGGAATATTCAACGTCTTTGAATCGTTTTATAACAGTCGTTCCCGAGCGTTATGAAGTAGCTGACGGTAATGTTGTCCAAGTTAATGCTGTCGAAGTTGAAATTAATCGAAAAAGCGGACATGCTGTAGCTATAAAAAGAATTTTTATGTTAGTAGATAAAGAGAAAAAGGAAAAGGACAATGAAGAGTGATTTACATATTCACACCCTTTACTCGGACGGGGTATTCTCGCCTGAGAAAATTGTAGACACAGCAATTGATGTCGGGCTTCAGGTAATTGCTTTGACAGACCATGATAACGTACTTTCGTATCCAGTTGCAAAGGAATATTTGAAACAAACTGATAGAGAAGATAAATTAGAAATTATCCGCGGTATAGAAGTTAATACGTTGTATAAAAATTACGAAGTTCATATATTGGGTTATTTTATGGATGTTGAGAATAGTGATTTTCAAAGTATGCTGAAATCTCAACAGCAGGCTCGTGTGAAACAGACAAAAGAAATTATTTCACTTCTTTCAAAAAAAGAAGGTATAAAAATAAAATTTGATGATATCAAAAAACAGGTAGCAGAAGGCGGTAGTATCGGACGTCCGCATATTGCAAAGGCTATTACAAATGCAGGCGGGACTTCAAATGTTATGGAAGCGTATTCAAAATATATCCATGATGAATCTCCGGTTTATGTCCAGAGAAAAACTGTATCTCCGCAGGATGCTGTTGAAGTTATCTATGATGCGGGCGGAATACCTGTTATTGCACATCCTCATGATATTGATATTGCGGAAAAACTTATTAAAGAATTGATGCAGTATGGTTTGAGAGGTATTGAGGCGTATCACAGAAAACATTCACCTGCTTGTGTTGAGTATTTCTCTTCAATGGCAGAAGAATTAGGGCTTATCGTAACCGGAGGTTCGGATTTCCATTGCCCGAATATTATGAACGGACAAATTATTTTAGGTAAAAACTTTGTGCCTGAATGGGTCTATGATAAATTAATCGAAGAAAAGAAACGAATTGATATGGCATAATTATGGCAAAAAAACGTTATCTGAAACTTGAATATTCAATATTTTTATTCGTACTTCTCGGAATTTTGCTTCTTGTGATGCCAACATCTTTTGAGAATACCAGACAAGCAGGGTTTATTTCTAAATGGAATGAAAAATTTAATCGTGTTGAATATATGTTTTCGGTAATAAATGCCCATGTTTCTGATGATATTATCAGAAGTATGAATAAGGCAAAATCGCATGAGGAGCGTGAAGCGATTTTGCTTGCTTTAATGAAGCCTTATCTTCGTATAAATACAGATAATCGTCCAAAACGTTATAGGCCTAAATATATTAACGGTTCAAGTGTTTATAAAGGTCAGAGTTATTTTTTTGATGACTTTTATTTTGCAGAAAATAATTCTATTGTAGGGATTAAAGATATAAAGTCTGAAAATAAAGATGATGCACTTTTTTTGATGATGTTTGATATAAACGGGATTATGCCTCCAAACCGCTGGGGAAAAGATATTTACGGGGTAAGTATTTTTGATGGCGGGAAAATTGAACCGTTTGGGTTTGATTTGGATATGAAAGAGCTTAAAAAAGATTGTTTTGAAACAGGAATAAGCTGTTCATATTATTACAAAATCGGCGGAGGTTTTGAAGAATAAGAAATCCGACCTAAAGGTCGGATTAAATTTTATTTTAAATATTTTTTTGCTGTTTCAATGTTTTTATCTTTCACATTACGTTTCGATAATTTAAGAGCCTTTTTTTCTTCACAAATTTTTTGTTTTTTAGCTTTTTTCTCAGCCTTAATCAGTTCTTTTTCTTTTTTTAAAGTTTCTGTATAATTTGCAGAGAAACCGAATTCAGGGGCTAATTTATCAGCTTTTTTTGCTTTAAGCATAGGAAATAATGTTTCTGATATATCTTCTGTAAATATTCTAAATAAATAATTTTCAAATTCTTTCATTTTATTATTGCTTAGTTTTTCTTTTGCCCGTTCAATAAATGTTTCATGAGCTTTCAGTGTAAAAACAGGCTTACGAAGTCTTTGTTTTTTTTGCATCGTATAATAGTTATCAGGATAACTTTCGATAAGTACTTCTTTTTTTAGCTTACAATTTTTAAGTTTTAATCTGATAAATGCATCCCCATTTCTATTTGGGTAGTTTACTGATAAGAATGTGTCAGGATGCAAAGGCTCAACAGCTTGTTGTAATGTATCAATACATTTATCTGCCCTGTTTCTGATTTCGCTTAAAATTTGCATATTAATCTGCCTGCCTTGTCTGTTAGCTTGTTTTAATTCTTTTTTTATTAAACGATTTGCAGTTCCGTTTATAAAATCAGTCACTGATTTACCAAGATATCCATTAAAATTTGGTTGAGAATTAGCTGAATTAACTGGTGTGATGTTCATCTTTATACTCCTTTTTTTATAAAAAAGGCAGAAATTTAATTCTGCCTTTTTAATTAATATTTAAGCATTGAAACTGTTCTTGGTGAATCAGTAAGTTTTTCTCTGCCGTTTAAATCTTCAAGTTCAATTAAGAAAGCTATGCCGACTAAGTTTGCCCCTGTCTTTTTAACAAGTTTACAAGCAGCCTCTGCGGTTCCGCCTGTTGCAAGCAAATCGTCTACTATAAGAACATTTGCACCTTCAGGGAACGCATCTTTATGAACTTCGATTTTATCTGTGCCGTATTCAAGAGCGTATTCTTCAGAATATGTTTCTGCGGGAAGTTTATTAGGTTTTCTGATAGGTACAAAGCCTGCATCTAATTTGTAAGCCATTGGCATACCAAAGATAAATCCTCTGCTTTCGATACCAGCAATATAATCGATTTTTACATCTTTGAATTGGTCGCAAAGGTAATCAATCATAACCTTTAATGTTTCTTGATCTTTTAGAGCTGTTGTGATGTCGCGGAAAATAATTCCCGGTTTTGGAAAATCTACAACGTCTCTTATTTTGCTTTTTACGTCAACTAGTGTGTTCATTTATATTTTCTCCTTTATTTGTTTAATTTTTTCAGCATACTCTTTTGTTTTTTCTTTAGTTTTCTCTAATTCTTTTTTTATGAAAGCTTTTATACTTGCTTCTTCTTCCAATACTAATCCGTGAGCAGTTTTACCCCAGTTCATATCTTTTTTCATAAACAATATTTTGAAACAGATATAAAGTACGAGCGGAAACCAGATTATCAATAGATAAATTGAAGTTTCTAACGCTTCGAACATAGCATCAAGTCGTGGCATATAATCGTAACGTCTTAGTGCATATCTTGCACCCAAGAAAAATCCGAATCCGATTACGCATCCTATAAATATTGAAGAATAAAGCATATGAGGTGATGCATCTTTTGCGATTACCTTGAAAACTCTGATAAGAATTTCCATCAAAAACCAACCGGGCATAATAAATTGTGTTATATATGCAGTCATATCAAGGCTTGCACGTAATGACATTTTTCTTGAAAATAAAACTTGGTCAAAATATTCCAAATATCTTCTGATAGTACCTTCAAGCCATCTTCTGCGCTGTCTGTAAAGTGGTTTAATATAAATAATACCTTCTTCGTAAACAACAGCATCAATACAAAAACGCACGTCCCATCCTTTGATATGAAGGCGTGTAGACATATCCAAATCATCAACTATCGTATAATTGTTCCAACCGCCGATATCTTCAAGGGCTTCCCGTTTGATAAGTTCACCGTTTCCGCGAAGTTCAACTGCACCTTTTATAGAATCTCTGCCGAGCTGTAAGTGTGCATCCATAGTGTATTCGTTATTTTGACAGCGTGTAAGAAGGTTTGTATTTTTGTTTCTTATAACTTTTCTAGCCTGAACTGCACCTACATCTTTCGGCTCAAGATTTGGTACCAGTTTTGTCAGAAAATCAGGGTCAACAGTTGCATCTGCATCAAATACAAGAATAGCTTCCCCTTTTGCAAGTTTTAATGCATCATTTAAAACTGCAGATTTTCCTGGGAATGCATCCGGAGTTCTGATTAGTGCCGTAACTTTTTCAAACTTATTTTCCAAATCTTTTATAACGGATGCGGTATTGTCAGAACTCCTGTCGTCAATCACGATAACTTCAAAGTTTTCATAATCCATATTTAAAATGTTTTGAACAGTATTACCGATAACCCCTTCCTCATTATGAGCGGGAATCATTACAGTAACAAACGGTTTATAATCTTGATTTATAACCTGCGGAAACTTCTCAAGCTTACGTTTTTGCAGTTTATAAGATAAATTCATAAATACTGCATAAATGAACATAAATGTGCATAATAACGCTAAACCCCAAACTGTATTAAAATAACTCTGGAATATATAAATAAATACTCCAAGACCTAAGACTATTAAAAATAAAAGAATTCTTTCCTTCATCATACACTCCAATTCCTCTGATATTATATCATGAAATTACTCTATTTATATGTTTTTTGGGCTAAAAAATGTTAAAAAACGTTAAAACACTTGCCATATAAAAATATTCCGCTATAATGAAAAATGTACAAGAGAGAAGGAGTTTTATAATGAACAAAGAAGAATTAGTACAAGAAATTGCAAAAAAATCTAACGTAACTCAAAAAGAAGCTGCTGAAGTATTAGGCGCTTTCATAGAAACTATCCAAAAAACAGTTTCTAAAGGTAAAAAAGTTACTTTAGTAGGTTTCGGTACATTCGAATCAAGAAAAAGAGCTGCAAGAATTGGCAGAAACCCACAAACTGGCAAAGAATTAAAAATTCCTGCAACAACAGTTCCTGCTTTCTCAGCTGGTAAAAAATTCAAAGAAGCTGTTAACAAAAAATAAGCTTCAGCTGAAAAATTTAAAAACCGCTTCGAAAGAGGCGGTTTTTTAGTATGTGTAGCTTATGAAAATTCGCTCCCTAATCTACTGAGAAAATTTCTCTGATGTCGTCCATTGTAAGCGATTTTGTAATGTTTCTGTCAACCGAAATTACGCTGTCTACAAGGTTGCGCTTAACTGTTTTAAGTTTTTGGATTTTTTCTTCAACAGTGTTTTTCGTAATAAGTCTGTATACAAATACCTTTTTAGTCTGTCCGATACGGTAAGCACGGTCAGTTGCCTGATCTTCTACAGCTGGGTTCCACCATGGGTCGTAATGGATTACATAATCAGCACCTGTAAGGTTCAAACCTGTACCGCCCGCTTTCAAACTGATTAAGAAAATCGGAATAGACGGTGTTGAATTAAATCTTTCAACTGCACCTTGTCTGTCTTTTGTTTTACCTGTTAAGTATTCGTATGGAATGCCTTCGCGCTCTAACCAAGCTTTTACGATATCAAGCATGTCAACAAATTGGCTGAATAAAAGTACTCTGTGACCTTCATCAATAATTTCTTCAAGCATTGCTTTAAGTTTTTCAAATTTGCCTGATTTAATAATATTTTTAACGTTGTCTTTGTCGTAAAGTCTCGGGTGACAGCAGATTTGGCGTAAGCGTAAAAGTGCTGAGAAAATTGACAATCTGCTTTTTTCCAAACCGTTTTGCTCAATTGATTTGAACAATTCTTCTTTAGTACTGTCAAGAACTTGTAAATAAAAATCTCTTTGTTCATCAGTAAGTTCGCAGTATGCAATGTTTTCAACCTTGTCTGGTAAATCTTTAGCAACGTCGCGTTTCATACGGCGCAAGATAAACGGATAAATCTGCAATTTTAATCGTTTTTCAACAGTCTTGTCCTGACGTTCCATAATCGGATTAACGTATCGTGAATTGAAATCTGCAACACTGAATAAAAATCCCGGCATCAAGAAGTCAAATACTGACCAGAGTTCTTCAAGTTTATTTTCAATCGGTGTACCTGACAGTGCAAGTTTATGAGATGCTTGCAATTTCTTAACAGCCTGAGCTGTTTGTGACATTGCGTTTTTGATGTTCTGAGATTCATCCAAAATGATATATCTGAAATTATATTCTTTAAGCTTTGCAATATCACGTCTTACAAGCGCATAACTTGTGATTACAACATCGTGGTTCGGGATTTCTTTAAACAATTGTTTTCTTTCAACACCTGAAAGTTTCATACAACTCAGTGTCGGAGCAAATTTTTGAATTTCTGATTCCCAGTTAAATACAACTGTTGTCGGGCATATTACAAGAGTCGGCATCGGACCGTCTTCTTCTTTTGCCTTCTGCACAACAGCAAGTGCCTGTAATGTTTTGCCAAGCCCCATATCATCTGCAAGAATTCCGTTCAAGCCGTATTTATACATAAACCAAAGCCAGCCGAAACCTTTTGTTTGATATTCGCGAAATTCCGCATTAATTCCTTCGGGAAGTTTCAAATCTTCTGAAGTTGAGAATGTTGACATTTGTTTCCAGAAGTTTTCAAATTCTTCACTTAAAACGAGTTCAACATTAAGGTTTTTAAGTTCATTAATCAAACCAGCGCGGTAAGTTTTTACAATATATTTGTTGTCTTGGTTTCTGTAAACATCAAATGAGTTAAATGCGCGCATAATTGCATAAATATCCTGCGCAGGATACTCAACAAAGCCTAAACTTCTAATACGGCTGTATTTTTCACCGCTTTGAATTGTGTCATAAACTTCGTCAAATTCTATAGTTTCTTCGCCGGCTTGACCGTACAGGAATATTTCAAAACTGTCTTCCGCATCTTTTGAAAATTCAATTTTTGCACAAAGTTTGAACGGATTATCCATAAGTTTGAAGAAGTTCATATCATCTTTTTCAACAAACTTCCAGCCTTCACCTGCCTGTTTAATATAATAATTATAGAAATCAATAGCGTTTTCTTTTTCCAATGCTAAGTTGTTTGTCTGCATAGGAACGAACTTGCAGGCAAGAAGCATTGCATACGCTTCCTGTTCGTGTTTTGGATTTCTTTTAATCCAGTATACTAAATCTTCACCCGGTTTTTTGATTGTAATATAAGGTGATTTTTCGGCTGTAGATTTAGAATACGGAACAATAACTCCGTCATAATCAAATTCTAATGATGCTTTTAAGGATTGGTCATAATCAATACCTAAAGTTACTACATTTAACGGCGGACGTTCTGTAAGCATTAGCTGGCTTATGTTATCAGCGATTTCAACATCCATAATCTCTTGAAGTTTCGGTAACTCCTCATAAATGAATTTACCGCCATCAGCATCTTTCAAATCCGTAAAAGATGATTTCAGAATATTTTGCGGAAGTGAATTCATTGCAATATTTGTCGGGAATATAAGGTTTTTATATCTGCCCCATTTCAGGTGGCGTGAAAAATATCTTACTTCTTCAAGCGGATAAACATCATCTTTATCAGGGCGTTTCCATTCCAGTGACAATAGAATTGTTCCCTGTGCGCCTGTATTAACATTTAATACAAGTTTCCATTCTTCATCAGTAAATTTCAAACGTTCTTTTGTTTTTTCGTCCAAAACTTCATCAGCATGAGCTAAAAGTGAGAACAACGGACCGAATTTTGTAATTGGAATATCATACCAGCCTGCTTTTTTGTCTTGACGTGATACGGTTAAAAGCTGTTGGAATATTGCAACTTCAACTTTTTGCGATTTGTTTAATTCAAAAGTTTTATCTTGTCTTTGAGCTTCAATTAAAGCTCTCAAAATAGGTTCAATCTGCCTTACAACTTTTCCTGTTTCTCTGGAACGAACTAAAATTGAGAAGAAATTTGCTTTACGTTTTGAATTAAAATGGAATATGAAGTTTCCTTGAGGGGCTTCAGTCAACGCGGTATTTTCGTCAGGGAAATCAAATTCCATACCAAACTTTGTTTCTAACCAGTCTTCATAAGCATGCTCATCAATTGCCTTTAGTGCAACTGCAACAGCGTGTTTGCACCATTCTTCTTTTAAAGGACAGTTACAGCGAGCCTCAACCTTATTTTTTTTGAAAATCAGGTCGGTATTGTAGTGGTCTTGGAAGTTACCCTTAACTTTTCCCATATAAAAGTTTTTTTCAGGATAAGTATCAAATACCATATCTTTCAAATGGTATTCGTAACCTCTGCGCCAACTGCCAGCACTTGCATTTTCTTTTATAAATTTGTAATTAAATTCCTGCTGTTTAGCACTCATTAATGAGTATCTCTTTCTTTCCCTAAGGGTTTAAATTTCGGATACGGACTGTTTAAATCCGTAAGCCCTTACAACACTCACATTATTACATGAATAACAAAAAAAGGCAATAGGTTAACCTAAGAAATAATTATGATAGCAGTAAGCAAACACAACGCCAAATATTGCGCCCATAATAACTTCCAGCGGTGTGTGTCCCAAAAGTTCTTTAAGTTTTCCGCCAATAGCTTGGACATCGTGGTTATAGAAATCATCCATCATTCTGTTTAGGCATGCGGCTGTTTTTCCTGCTGCACGTCTAACACCTGTTGCGTCGTACATTGTAACTAATGAGTATCCGATTGCAACGGCAAACATTACTGATGAAAATCCTTCCAGAATTCCTACAGCTGTTGAAACTGCCATTACCCCTGCTGAGTGAGAACTTGGCATTCCGCCTGTTGTTGTAAATATTTTAAAATTAATTTTCTTTGATTGGATTGTAAAAATAATAAATTTTAATACTTGTGCAAAAAATGCTGATAAAATTCCGGCTGAAATAACTTCATAACCTGTGTTTTTAATAATTGATAACATTTAATTCCTCTTTTTATATTAATATAGCATAACAATCAGCTTTTTGCAAAATGTTAAGAAATTCTGATTTTATTAAGTATTTGTTCAAAAATTTCTGATTGTAAATTGTTTCGTTTTAGTATGTCAAAACATTTATCTAAAAGCTCGTTCAAATCTTTTTTGGATTTTTCAAGTCCGTATAGATTTACGTAAGTTAATTTTCCGGCTTCTTTGTCTTTACCCAAAGTTTTACCCATTTCTTCAAATGTTGAAGTTACGTCGAGTATGTCGTCTGCGATTTGGAAAGCTACTCCCATTGCTTGACCGAATTCGGTAATTTCTTCAAGTTGTTCATCTGTTGCATCTGCAATAATAGCCCCTGTTCTCAATGCTAGTTTAAATAAATCTGCAGTTTTATGTGTATGGATGTAATCCAAAATTTCAGGAAGTTGTTCATCATCTTCCGTTACTTCAAACTTTTCGCTTTCAATATCAACTACTTGTCCTGCTATAACACCATATGCCCCAGCTCTTTCAAAATATTCTTCCATTATTTTTACAAGTTTTTCTGCGCCGAGGTTTTTAGAATTTTTCAAAATAATTTGTGGTGCAAAAGTTAATAACGCATCTCCTGCCAGCAACGCGTTCGCTTCTCCAAAAACCATATGATTAGTTAATTTACCGCGACGATACATATCATTATCCATACAAGGCATATCGTCGTGGATTAAAGTTTGTGCGTGAAGCATCTCAATAGCGCAAGCTGTCGGGATTGCATCTTCAATATTTCCGCCGAACATTCTGCAGGTTTCCAAACACATTATAGGCCGTAATCTTTTCCCAGGAAGCGTCACGGTATATTTCATAGACTTGAAAATCTTTTGCGGATAACAAATCGGCATAAATTCATCAAGCTTTTTGTCTATTAATTCTATATAATTATTCATGTTTTTTACCCTCTTTGTAGATTCTGTCGAAGCTTTTTTAATTCTTTTGTTAGTATATATCCTTATAAACCTGTTGTTTTAATGTGTTTCTTGCACTCTGGCGTTTCTTTTCGCTTATTTTTGCAATTTGTTTATTATGAACAACTTTTTTAGAGTATTCCTGTTTTTTCCCCTCATATTTTATGCGTTCTTTATATTCTTTTGCTTCATTTATAAATGTTAAATAGCTTTCATAACGAGTGGAATCAATTTTATCAATATTTTCAAGAACATTACAGCCGTCTTCGTTAATGTGGAGGCAATCTGAATATTTACAATCATCTCTGAATCGTGAAATGTCTGAAAATAACAAATCAACATCGGCAGGCAGAATAAAGTCAAATCTTACGTTGCTGAATCCGGGAGTATCAACGATTCGTGATGTGTTGTTAATTTTTATAATTTCACAGTGACGTGTTGTATGAGTTCCGCGCAGTGTTTTTTCGCTGACCTGTTTTGTTTTGAGGTTTAAGTTCGGGTTAATTGCATTAACAAGACTTGATTTACCTACGCCTGAATTTCCGCAAAGAACACTTGTTTTGCCTTCAAGGAGTTTCTCAAATGCTTTAATTCCTTTATGTTCTGTTGCAGACGTATAAACGATTCTATATCCTAAAGGTTCATAAATATTTTTTATCTTATTTGAAAGATGTTTATCCCATTTTAAATCTTCTTTGTTAAAACAAAGCACTGTCGGGATATTATAATATTTTGCAAGTGCGATATAGCGGTTCAATTGGTGCAAATCCAAATCAGGTTCTTTAAGTGCCGAAACTACAATAATTTGGTCAATATTTGCAACACTCGGGCGTTTGATAAAATTTTTACGCGGAATAATGTTTTTTATAACCCCGTTTTCAAATTCAACAAAATCCCCGACTAAGATGCGTTCGCGCTGTTTTTTTAAAACTTCTCTAATCTTGCATTCAAAAGAGTTTACGCCATCATCAACGTAATAAAAATCGGAATGAATTTTATAAATCTGCCCTTCAGCCATAAGTAAAGTTTACAGAAAACACTTTATTTTTTCAACTTTATAAAATCAGGTACTTTATTTTTTGCCATTTGCATCTGCTTATATTGCTCTTGGAGCTTTGTTTTTTCTTCACTGTCTGCGGTTTTGGCTTTTTCGTTCATTTGAGTGTAAAGTTCTTTTTCAACAGTATTGCCTTTTATATATACATCTATATCTTTGCCTTTTTGGAAAGCGTTTACTTTGCTGTCGTATTTGATTTTTGGAGCTTTAAAGAGTGTGTAAAGTCCCGCAAATCCGCCAATGAACATCATAATCAGCCCTGCCCAGATGCCAAGACCTGTTAAAAATCTTTTGTTTGCTGAAAGTCCTTTATTTTTCTTATTTATTTTTTCAGCCTTATTTCCTAAAGTTTCAAATATAAAGTCGCCGTCCATAAGTTCAAACAATAATCTCGCGCCCAAACCAAGACCAGCTACAAAAGTACCTTTTACAAGCAAAGCTTTTTCTCCTTTTTGAGAAATAGGGTTTTTTGTGTCGTCTTTCTTTTGGGCTTTAAATGAATATAAGTTGTTGTTTTGAACTGGACTTATTCTCATTATGCGCCTTTAATCATTACTCCATTACCATTGTTCGCCATTTGAACTGATGTATAGTGGCTGATTTTTTGGTCTAATGAAACATCTTCGTCTTTAACTTCTTTGTCAACTTCTTCCATTATGTTAGATTTCAGTTCTCTGTCACGGCTGAAAACATCCATTTCTTTTTCGCGTGCGAATGCATTAACTTTTGTATTATAAAGTTTTGCAGGTAATGTTAATGCCATAGTTATCAATCCCGCTGCTGCACCGATTGCGCCAAGTTTCCAACCTCTGCCTTTTGCCCCTTTTTCAATAAAACAGCTTCCGATACCCGCAGCAGTTGCACCTAATAAAGCACTTCCGCCGATTGATCCCCATATTGCAAGGCCTTTTTCAGTTTTTCTGTCAATTGGATTTTCATAACCATTTCTTTTAGCAGTAAACTGTGGTTTTGGACAACATCTGTTAATCGCTGAAATTTGCATAGTACACACTCCTTTTTTGTTTACATGATAACTCGTAAAGAAAAATTTTTGCTATTTGTTATTTAATTGTAACAATTATTTGAAGTTTGTGATTTTTGTGGTAATATCAGTTTAAAATAAGATTATACTTTGAAAAAGGGGAAAAATATGATTTCAGTAAATGATTTAAAAACAGGTTTAACTTTACAATTAGATAACGGCTTGTGGTCTGTTGTTGAATTTTTGCACGTTAAACCGGGTAAAGGTGCTGCATTCGTTAGATCTAAATTGAAAAACGTTGAAACAGGACAGGTAGTTGAAAAAACTTTCAGAGCCGGTGAAAAAGTTGCAAAAGCTATGCTTGACAGACGTGAAATGCAATATCTTTATAAAGAAGGTAATGATTATGTTATGATGGATAACGAAACTTATGAACAACTTCAGGTTACTGAAGCTCAAATCGGCGACGGTATTAAATATTTAAAAGAAAATATGGTTGTTCAAATCTTGATGCACGATTCAAGAATTATCGGTATTGACCTTCCTTCACATGTTATTCTAGAAGTTACAGATACTCCGCCGGCAGAAAAAGGAAACACAGCTCAAGGCGGTACTAAACCTGCAACTCTTGAAACAGGTGCAGTAGTTAACGTTCCGTTCTTTATCTCTAACGGAGACCAAATCAGAGTTGATACAAGAACTAATGAATACTTAGACCGTGCATAATCGAAAGGAAATTACATGAAATTTGATATAGAATACGTTGAAAAATTAGCAAAAGTTTTAGCTGACAACTCTTTGACAGAAATTTCTCTTGAAGACGGCGAACAAGCTATTACTTTAAGAAAAGAAGTTACAGGTGTTGTTGCAGCCCCTGCAATTGCGGCTCCGGTTGCTGCACCTCAGCAAGCTGCGGCAGAAAAACCTGTAGAAGTTAAAAAAGGAAAGCCCCTGACATCTCCAATGGTAGGTACTTTCTACAAAGCTCCGTCTCCTGATGCTAAACCGTTTGTCGAAGTTGGACAAACTATTAAAGAGGGTGATGTTGTTTGTATCGTTGAAGCTATGAAGCTTATGAACGAAATTGAAGCCGAAGTTTCAGGTAAAATCGTTGAAATTTGTGTGTCTGACGGTCAGCCTGTTGAATTTGGTCAGGTTTTAATGTATGTAGAGTAGATTAAAGGCGGGTATTTTCCGCCTTTTTAGGGTATGAAAATGTTTAGAAAAGTTTTGATTGCAAACCGCGGGGAGATTGCGGTAAGAATTATAAGAGCATGCAGAGAGTTAGGAATTCCAACAGTTGCTATTTACTCTCAAGCTGATGCAAATTCGCTCCATGTAAGATTGGCTACAGAAGCTTATTGTATCGGACCTGCTCAAAGTGCAAAAAGTTATTTGAGTATTCCTGCAATTATATCAGCAGCAATCGTATCAGGTGCAGATGCAATTCACCCTGGTTACGGTTTTATGTCTGAAAGAGCTGATTTTGCAGAAATTTGTGAAAAACATGGTATTAAATTTATTGGACCTACAGCAGAAGCAATGCGCAAAATGGGTGATAAAGCTACTGCTCGTAAGACAATGATTGAAAATAATGTTCCTGTTACTCCGGGTACAGGAATTTTGAGAACTCCCGAAGAAGTTAAGGAATTTGCTAAAAAAGCGGGATATCCGATTATTTTGAAAGCTACTGCAGGTGGTGGCGGAAAAGGGATGAGAATTGTTCGTTCTGATGATGAGGTTGAAACTAACATGAACCTTTGTCAATCAGAGGCTCAAAATTTCTTTGGAAATCCTGATGTTTATGCTGAAAAATTCTTGGAAAATCCGAGACATATTGAAGTTCAGGTTTTGGGCGACCAATATGGCAATGTAGTTCACTTGGGTGAGAGAGATTGTTCAATTCAGAGACGTCACCAAAAATTATTGGAAGAAGCACCATCACCGGCTATTGATGAAGAAACAAGAAAAGAAATGGGTGCTGCAGCAGTTCGTGCCGCAAAAGCTATCAATTATGAAGGTGCTGGAACTTGTGAATTCTTGCTTGACCATGATGGTAAATGGTACTTTATGGAAATGAATACCAGAATTCAGGTTGAACATTGTGTTACTGAAATGATTTCAAATATTGATTTGGTTAGAGAACAAATTTTGGTAGCATCAGGTGAAAAACTTGATTTTACTCAAGATGATATTGTATTAAGAGGTCATGCTATTGAATGCCGTATTAATGCAGAAAACCCTGAAAAAGACTTTATGCCTAATCCGGGTAAAATTACAGGATATGTTACTCCGGGTGGATTTGGTGTAAGAGTTGACTCTCACGCATATCAGGATTATGCAATACCGCCATATTATGACAGTATGATTGGTAAATTGATTTGCTGGGGCAGAACAAGAAATGAAGCAAGACGCAGAATGTACAGAGCATTGAAAGAATATGTTATTACAGGCGTAGAAACTACAATTCCGTTTCATCAGGAAATCATTGAAGATGAAGTCTTTATGAGCGGTAAGTTTAATACCGGTTTTATAGAAGAATTCTATAAACGAAAAGGTAAAAAATAAGTTATAAAGGTCAGATTATTCTGACCTTTTATTTGAAAGGAGAAGATATGAAGATAAGATTTTGTCAATTTGTCGGGGGGGGGCAATCAAAGCTTAGCTCCTTCTCGCTTGGCATTTACATTGGCTGAGGTTTTAATTACGTTAGGAATTATTGGAGTTGTTGCGGCTGTTACCATGCCGATGTTAATTGCTAATTATCAAAAAAAGGTTACTGTTAATGGTTTGAAGGTTGCCTATTCGCTTTTTTCTCAGGCTCTTGAGAGGTCAGTGCAAGAAAATGGCAGTATGAGTGACTGGGAATATTCATATACCGATATGCCTCCTAAGTATATTTTTCCATATATAGAAACAACGGGTATTGTTAAAAAATATACAATGTATACTACATATGGCAATAAAGATAAATATGGTGATCAAAAATTCGGGTTTTTATATTGGGGCGGATGGACAAGCGGAAAAATTTATTCTCTTAAAAATGGAATGACTTATAGTTTAATTTACGACAATGGGAATTTGATTTTGACTGTTGATATAAATGGAGTAAAGGGACCTAATCGTTTGGGTAGAGATGGATTTGTTTTTTATTTGGATACAAAGAAAGATAAGTTAATGCCATATGCATTTGGGCAATCAAGAACAACTTTATTGAAAGATTGTACTAAAAATGGGGATTGGATGTATTATGACGGTATGGCTTGTGCTTTTTTAATTATGTCAGACGGCTGGCAGATAAAAGACGACTATCCTTGGTAATGCTTGATATTAATCTTTGATATGTTATACTGATTTTCGTATGAGTAATCAATTTAAACATTATGTTAAAGAACTTTTAAACATTGCCCTACCGATTATTATGGGTAACTTAGGGTTTATTCTGATTGGCGCGGGAGATGTTTTAATTGCGGGAAGACATTCTACAGATACACTTGCGGCAATTTCTATTGCAACAGCAATTACCAATTGTATTCAAACTTTCGGTATCGGCTTGATTGTGAGCGTTTCTCCGCTTTTATCAAATTATCGCGGAGAAAACAAAAGTGCTAAGAAGTATTTTTATCCTACATTGAGATTTTCAATGTTTTTAGCATTCCTTGTAATGCTTGCTGTACTTGCGTTTATTCCGTTGATTGATTTGATGCATTTTGAGGCGCATCTTGTCCCTATGATTAAGCAGTATATGTTTGTAACTGCGTTTGCGACATTTGGCGGGTATTTACATTGTGCAGTCAAAGAATTCTTACAGGCATTTGAGATTGTAGTTTTCCCAAATTTGGTTACTGCAATTGCTGTTATTTTAAATGTTTTATTAAATGTTGTGCTTGTATTCGGTTATGGTCCTATACCATCTTTGGGTGTTTTAGGATTGGCGATTGCGAGTTTTGTTGTTAGATATTTTATGGGATTTGTGCTTCTGATTTATTGTTTCAGATTAATGAATTTCAAAAATTACAAAGATTTTGACTATTATAAAAGTTTGATAAAGATCGGAATTCCGATATCTTGTGCAATTTTGGTTGAATTTATTGCATTTAACAGTATTGCAATTTTTATGGGCAGGGTATCAGGGGTTTATGCAGCTGCACAGAACTTGGTTTGTACTTTGACAACTGTTTCGTTTATGGTTCCGCTGGCTATATCAAATGCGATTGCGGTTAAGGTCGGGTTTGCTAATGGTGCCGGCAATATTATTGATTTGAAGAAATATTCGTTTGTCGGAGTTGTTATGTCTGTCGGCTTTATGGCTTGCAGTGCTATGATTTTTGCTACATTTCCCGAGTTTCTTGTGAGTTTATTTACTCAGGACAGCACACTTGTTAAAATATCTGTTCCAGTAATTTATGTACTTGCAATATTCCAAGTTTTTGATGGTTTGCAGGTTGCGTTGTCAGGTATTTTTAAAGGGATTAAGAAAACAGGGGTTGTTCTTCTTGCCAATTTTATTGCTTATTGGTTGATTTCTGTTCCGTTGGGATATACTTTAGCTTTCCATTATGGATTAAACTTAAAAGGTTTTTGGTACGGACTTTGTTCTGCTGCCGTAATCCTTTGTATAATAATGGTATCTATGCTCTTTAAAAATATTAAGAGTATGGAAAAATAACTTTTTTATGGTATTATTGTTTTGAATGGAGGATATCATATGCAAACAGAACAAAGAACATTTATCGCAGTTAAACCTGATGGAGTAAAAAGAGGGTTAGTTGGCGAAATAATGAAAAGATTTGAAAACAGAGGGTTTAAACTGATTGGATTAAAAATGCTTGATGTTACTCCTGAAATGGCTGAAAAACACTATGGTGAGCACAAAGGTAAACCGTTTTATGAAAGATTAATTGAATATATTCAAAGCGGACCGATTGTTGCTATGGTTTGGAAAGGTTACGATTGTATTGCCGGAGCACGTCAGTTGATGGGTTCTACAAAACCTTTAGAAGCTCAAGTTGGTACTATTAGAGCTGATTTTGCACTTGTAAAAGAGTACAATGTGGTTCATGGTTCTGACAGTGTTGAAAGTGCTGAAAGAGAAATCGCTATTTATTTTGATGAAAGCGAAATTTGTGATGAATACGATAACATGGCTGAAATTGTTATCGAAAAATTGGATGACTAATGAGTGAATTTTTTAATTACGAGCTGGTTCATGAATGTGCACAGACAGGTGCTAGAGCAGGAATTTTAACGACTCCTCACGGACAAGTTTTGACTCCGATATTTATGCCTGTGGGAACTAATTCTGCAGTAAAAACACTTACTGCAGACCAAATTGTTGATACCGGTGCACAGATTATGCTTTCAAATTCTTATCATTTATATTTGAGAGCAGGGACTAAGTTAATTAAACAATTTGGCGGAATTCACAAATGGATGAATTGGCAAAAACCAGTTTTGACTGATTCTGGCGGGTTTCAAGTGTTTTCACTTGCTCATTTGAATAAAATTACCGAGGACGGGGTGGAATTTCGCGACCCTAAAGACGGTAAAAAACATTTTATAAATCCTGAAGTTTCTATGGAAATTCAGCAGGATATCGGTGCTGATATTATTATGGCGTTTGACCAGTGTGCACCTTTCCCTTGCGATTATGATACGGCAAAAAAAGCAATGGAGCGTACACACAGATGGCTTGAAAGATGTTTTAAGGCTAAAACAAATCCGTATCAGGCATTGTTTCCTATCGTTCAGGGCGCGTTTTTTGATGATTTAAGACGTGAAAGTGCATCTGTAATATCATCT
This sequence comes from uncultured bacterium, assembly GCA_947073645.1. Classification (GTDB taxonomy): domain Bacteria; phylum Cyanobacteriota; class Vampirovibrionia; order Gastranaerophilales; family Gastranaerophilaceae; genus Stercorousia. The sequence continues at coordinate 37,762 of CAMTMK010000017.1, forward strand.
TATGACGCTGTGGGGTATGCAATCGGCGGTTTGAGTGTAGGTGAAACAAAAGATATTATGAACCATTTCACTGAATTTACAGCACCGTTATTGCCTAAATATAAACCGCGCTACTTAATGGGGGTTGGTACTCCTGAAGATTTATTGGATGGTATAAAACGCGGAATTGATATGTTTGATTGTGTTTTGCCTACTCGCAATGCTCGTCATGGTTCGTTCTTTACTTGGGATGGCAAGTCTAATATCAAAACTCAAAAATATGCAGAAGACCCGCGTCCGTTGGTTGAAGGGTGTAACTGTTATACTTGCAGAAACCATTCTAGAGCTTATATCAGACATTTGTGGAGATGTGGCGAAAGCACTGCTTCAACATTATTGTCTATTCACAATATTCAATTCCTTGTAGAATTTTCGCAACTTTGCCGTCAGGCTATATTAGAAGACCGTTTTGGCGATTTCTACAAAGAGCATTATGATAAATTAGTTAAATAAATTCAACTGAGGAACTTCAACTGTCGGAACATCTGCTGTGCGTTTGCGTGTTGCCAGGTTCTGCGCGTTGTCTTTTTGCATTCTTGTCATTAAATCTTGCGAACGTTTAATTACTGCACTTGGCAAACCTGCCATTTTTGCTACCTGAATACCGTAGCTCTTACTTGCTCCACCTTGAACAACTTTACGTAAAAACTCAATTTCGCCGTTTTCTTCACTTATCGTAATTCTGTAATTTTTAATCTGCTGGTAAGTTTGTGTCATTACGTTTAATTCGTGATAGTGGGTAGCAAAAATACATCTTGCCTTAATCTTAGTTGCAATATATTCGGCTACTGACCACGCGATTGCAACGCCGTCGTATGTACTTGTACCTCTGCCGATTTCATCTAGCAGAACAAAGCTTCTGTCGGTTGCAGAGTTCAAAATGCAGGCTGTTTCAATCATTTCTACCATAAATGTAGATTGTCCGAGTGTCAAGTCGTCTGATGCGCCTACACGTGTGAAAATCTTGTCGATAATACCGATTTTGGCATAATCTGCAGGAACCCAGGAACCTATTTGAGCAAGAATTGCAATTAATGCGTTTTGACGCATATAAGTTGATTTACCTGCCATGTTAGGACCTGTTAAAATCATAAATTGTGTTGTATCTGTTGAATTACATTTTAGCTCCAAATCGTTTGCAACGTATTCGCCAAGCGGAAGGATTTTTTCTAAAACAGGATGGCGTCCGTTTTTTACAACAAAATCATCAGATTCATCAATTATCGGTTTTGTGAAATTGTTTTCAACTGCAACACTTGCAAGGCTTGTGAATACGTCGCATTGTGCGATGCAGTCTGCAATTTCTCTGATTTTTGATACAAATTCTTTTGAATATTCTCTAAATTCACAGAACAGTTTGTATTCAAGTTCGGTTGATTTGAATTTCGCATTGAGAACTTCGTCTTCGTGTTTTTTTAGTTCTTCTGTAATAAATCTTTCACCGTTAGTTAAGGTTTGTTTTCGGATATAACCTTCGGGAATTTGGTTCAAGTATGAATTTGAAATTTCGATAAAGTAGCCAAAAACTTTGTTATAACCTACTTTTAAAGATTTAATTCCTGTTTTTTCTTTTTCAGTTTCTTCAAAGTTTGTAAGCCATTTTTCACCGCCTGTGAGCAAATCGCGCAAATAATCAAGTTCGCCTGAAACACCCTCTTTGATAATGTTTCCTTCTTTGATAAGGGCCGGTGTATTAACATCATTAATTGTTCTTTCAATGATATCTGTATATTCGGCGATTTCATCTTTATACTGCGCTATTGTTTCCAAAGGGTTATGCTCAAAATTTGAGGCAGCTTCAAGAAGTTCAGGTAACAGTACCAGTGAAGATTTCAAACTTACAAAATCTTTTGGATTTGCAGAATTGTTTGACATTCTTGTTGCAAGTCTTTGGATATCGGTAATCTGTTCAAGCAGGTTGATAAGATTAATTCTCTCATCATTGCGTTCGACAAGTTCTGTAATTGCATTTTGACGTTTAATGATTTCATTAACATTTTTGAGCGGTTGGCAAATCCAATTTTTAAGAAGTCTTGCCCCCATATTTGTACCGGTTTTGTCAACAGCCCATAACAATGAGCCGAATTTATTTTTGTCACGCAATGTTTGTGTAAGCTCAAGATTTTTCCTTGTGCTTCCGTCTAAAATCATATATTCTGAAAGTTCATAAGGTTCAATTCTTTCAAATTTTGGGACATTTTCTTTCATATTTTCCCAAATATATGCAAGCAATGCGCCGGCACAGCTAAAACCAAGCTTGTATCTGCTGTATCCGAATGATTCCAAGCTGTTTGCTTCAAATACAGCTTTCAAGTTGTTTTGAGCAAAAGTTTCGTTGAATACTGTTGCAGGAATTTTTGAACAGTTATAAATTTTTGTAATTTCATCAGGAAGGTCGATTTTTTCTTCTGGAACAATCTGAAACGGCTGAATATCCTGTTTTTTAGAAGGTCCAATAACCTCTGAAGGTGATATCCTTGTAAGTTCTGCAAGAATAAGTTCAAAAGGTGCTTGTGTAACTTTGAACTCGCCTGTAGAAATGTCAGCATAAGAAAAACCCCACAAATCGCTTTTATCATCTTTGTGTAGTGCGCAAATGTAGTTGTTTGAGTTTTGGTTCAGCATATCGCTTTCGGTTAGCGTACCTGATGTGATTATTCGTGTAACCCCTCTTTTTACAAGCCCTTTTACAAATTTAGGGTCTTCAAGCTGGTCACAGATAACGACTTTATAATTTTTCTGTACAAGTTTTTCAATATAACCATTCACGGCTTTTGCAGGGATACCTGCAAGCGGAATTCTTCCAAATTTTCCTTGTTCACGCCCTGTAAGCGTAATTTCGAGAACTTTTGACATAGTTACTGCATCTTCAAAAAAAGTTTCGTAAAAATCGCCAAGACGATATAATAAAATTTTGTCCGGATTTTGGTGTTTGATTTTTAAATATTCACCCATTGCAGGTGTAAGCTCTTCAACTTTGATATCCGCGCTATTCACGTAATTGATTTCTGACTTTTTCATAGTTATAATAATAATATAACATGAGAAGGAATTCAACATGGGATGTTTAAAAAATATTTTTAGAGCTGTGCTGTTAACCCTTGCTTTAGTGGGGTTTTTGTCACTTGGCGGAAAAGAATTAGTTGCAGGTTTAGTAAATAATTATTTCAATCCGTCTAGAGATGTCATGCTCGAACGTGCTCAAAAAGTTGGTGATTTTTCAAAAATTAATGATGAATTTGAAATTGAAAAAGCTGCAGGAATTATGGGCTACAATGCTGTAGTTGCCGAACATAAAGCATCAGGTCAAAAAATGTTTGTTGTTGATAGTGGTGACAAAGCAATTTTGACAGTTGATGATATTAAGTCAGATAAAGCGGAAGAAAAGCTTCAGAAAGCTTTGAGTAAAATAAAATACCAGGCGGTATCTGTTGAAGACTTAAAGGTA
>CAMTMK010000018.1 GCA_947073645.1 uncultured bacterium
GAAAAGAAAAATATTATAAAAACTGTTTTTGATGCAAAAAATCAATATAATATTTTGAGAAAAAACGGTATTTTTGTTAATGGGATTACATTTGATGTTATGCTTGCAAGCTATGTTAAGGATGCCGGGCGTAATCACGAATTGGATATTCAAAGTCTGGAGCATTTGGGACATGCCATAATTCCTTATGGTCAATTTGATAAGAAAAATCCGTTGCAATTTTCGGATGCGCCATGTGACAATGTTTTGCAAAATGCATGTGACGAAGTTTATTCAATCTTGAATCTTACTCAATTTTGGCGTAAAAATCTTGATGAGGCAGAATTAAGACTTGTTAATAATGTTGAAGTTCCACTGGCATTTGTGCTTGCGGATATGGAATATTATGGAGTTGCAATTGACAGAAACTATTTAATTTCCTTGACTGCAATGATGGATGATGAATTAAGGAAAATTGAAGGCAGGGTATTTGCCCTTGCGGGTTGTTCGTTTAATATTAATTCTCCGCGTCAGGTTGGAGAAGTGTTGTTTGAAAAAATGGGATTAAAAGCGAAGAAAAAACGCGGTAAGTCCACTTATTCAACTAATGCAGCAGTTTTAGAGGAACTTGCTCAAGAATATGAAATTGCGGAATTGATTTTGGAATATAGAAAATATGCAAAGTTAAAATCGACTTATACTGAAGCATTGCCGGCATTGATTGATTCTAAAGACGGCAGAATTCATACTACATATAATCAAGCAGTTACGGTAACAGGGCGTTTATCGTCAACAAATCCTAATTTACAAAATATTCCTATAAGAACAGAACAGGGAAATAAAATTCGTAATGCTTTTGTAGCTCAGGATAGAGAAAACGGAATGATATTATCAGCTGATTATTCTCAGGTTGAATTGCGCCTTTTGGCACATATTTCACAGGATAAACATTTAATGGAAGCTTTTAATAGCGGTATTGATGTTCACACTCTTACTGCATCTAAAGTTTTTGATGTAAGTATTGAAAACGTTACAAAGGATATGCGTTATAAGGCTAAGGCTGTAAACTTTGGGATTATATACGGGCAAAGTAAATATGGGCTTGCAAAAGCTTTAGGTATTTCAAATGCTGAAGCAGAAGATTTTATAAATAAATATTTTGCAACTTATCCGAAAGTTAAAGCTTATATGGAAGGAACAATTCACGAGGTTGAAGAAAACGGGTTTGTCGAAACTATTTTTGGACGCAGAAGATATTTAGAGGCTGAACTTTCAAGTTCTAATGCTATGATTAGAGAATTTGGCAAACGTGCAGCTATTAATCAGCCTATGCAAGGTTCGGCGGCGGATTTGATGAAAATGGCTATGATTGATTTTCAAAGAAAACTAAAGGAAAATAATTTAAAATCTAAAATGATTATGCAGGTTCACGATGAACTTGTTGTAGAGGTGTATAAGCCTGAGCTTGAAATTATAAAAACTCTTGTTAAAGAAGCTATGGAATTAGGGCAACCGTTGTCTGTACCTCTTGTTGTTGATATAAATGCAGGTGAGTCATGGAAAGAAATTTAGTAATTTTATTATTAATGTTAATATTATGTGTTCCGTATGTAAAAGCAGAGGAGCAAATACCTGTGACAACTCTTGTTACTCCTCAGAATGTTGATTTTAAGTTATGTACGCGAACTTATGTTATGCCGGCAGAAAAACTTTTTTATATGGCTATAGCTTCAGCAAAAGAAAATAAATTTGCTGTTGATGAAATACAATCAAAAACAGGATATATTTTGTTTACAGCAGCAGGAAAACAATATCTTGCAAGTGTTGTTAGAATTGATGATACAAAAACAATGCTCAAAATAACTCCAACAAATAATAATTACTTTTTTGCTCCGGGAATTGTTTTAAACTTTTTCAGATATATTGATTTGAACGGAGCAACACCGCTTGTGACATTAACTAAGAGTTAAGAATGCTTCTTCTACAATTGTTTTGATATCGAAAGCTGTTTCGTTTTCTGTAGAAAGCCATACCAGATACTCAATATTTCCTGACGGACCTTTTATTGAGGAAAATGTCAGACCGTTGATTTTGTAGCTTAAATCTTTGGCACAAGCTATTACATTTTCTATTACTTCCGCATGAACCTTTTTGTCGCGAACAACTCCGCCTTTTTCAACTTTTTCCTTGCCTGCTTCAAATTGAGGTTTAATAAGACAAATCATTTCGTGAAAGTCTGGTTTTAAAAGAGTTTTTAGGTTCGGTAGAACCTTTGTAAGTGAAATGAATGAAAGGTCGCTTACAAGTAAATCTGCAATAGGTTCGCCATCAGCGTAAATTTCTTCATATGCGCAGATTTTAAGATTTGTTCTTTCAATAGTTTTTACTCTTTCATCTGAGCGGATTTTCCAATCCAATTGTCCATAACCTACGTCGACGGCATAAACGAATTTTGCCCCGTTTTGCAAAAGACAATCAGTAAATCCGCCAGTTGAGGCTCCTGCATCAAAACAAATTCTGTCTGAGGGAGAAAAGTTAAATGCATCAAATGCTTTTTTGAGCTTAAATCCTCCGCGTGATACGTAAGGCATTGATTTTACAACTATATCATATTCTTTATTAGGGTTAATTTGAAATCCAGCTTTAGTTATGTATTCATCGTTGATTTTTACATGTCCTGCAAGGATTGCCGCTGAAGCTTTGCTTTTTGTTTCAAAATAGCCTAAGTCTGTCAGGTATTTATCTAATCTTTCTTTCATAATCCGAAAACCTCTTTTGCATTTTTTGTTGTTACCGCATCAACTTCTTCAATAGTAATTTGTCTAAGTTTTGCTATTTCTTCTGCAACAAATTTAGTATATGCAGGCTGATTTTCTTTACCTCTATATGGAACAGGTGTTAGGTAGGGGGCGTCTGTTTCCAATAATAATTTTTCTATCGGAATATTGATTGCAACTTCTTTCATTTTTATTGCATTTTTAAATGTTACAACTCCCCCCAGTGCCAGATACCAGCCTTCTTTAACACATTCCTGCGCAAATTCGGAACTCCCTGAAAAACAATGCATGACAATTTTTGAACCCTTATTATATTCTTTTAAAATATCAAATGTGTCTTTATGTGCCTCTCTGTCATGAATAGAAATAGGCAGATTAAGCTCATTTGCAAGTTTTATTTGCTTGATAAAAACTTCTTTTTGCAAATCGTTAAAACTTTTATCCCAATAATAATCCAGTCCTATTTCACCAATAGCAACTATTTTAGGATGTTTGGAATATTCTTTTATTTTATCAGTTAAATTATCAGTCCAGTCCTTAACTTCAGTAGGATGAACCCCAAGCATTCCGTATACATTCTCGTATTTGTCAATAAGTGTCATAACATTATCAAAGTCTTTTGGATATGCTGATGGTACTATTATTTTATCCACTCCGCTTTCAATAGAGTTTTTTATAACTTCATCAAGCGAAATTTCTTCAATCATATTTATATGTGAATGTGTGTCTATCATAGTTAAAATTATATCACGATTGTGCTATAATTTTAGTCATGGAAATTTCAATAGCACATCTTTATCCGAAACTTTTGAATTTATATGGAGATATGGGAAATATCATTACGTTGAAAAAACGCTGTGAATGGCGAGGTATTTCTGTTAAATTTGAAGAAATAGGAGTTGGTGATAAAATAAATGAGCACGATTTATATTTTATCGGCGGAGGGCAGGATAAGCAGCAGCAGGAAGTTGCTTCTGAACTTTATTCAAATAAAAATTTTCTAACCGAGGAACGCGACAGAGGGACGGTTTTTCTTGGAATTTGCGGAGGATACCAGCTTTTTGGACACTATTATCAGCCGTTTGTTGGAGATAAACTTTTGGGTATAAGTCTAATGGACGCTTATACAGTTGCAGGGAAAAAGAGATTTATTGGAAATGTTACGGTTGAAACTGATTTTTTAACCCCTCAAACACTTGTAGGATTTGAAAATCACAGCGGACTGACTTATTTGCAAGGTGAAACAAAACCTTTGGGTAAGATTGTTGTCGGAAATGGAAATAATGGACAGGATGCTTTTGAGGGCGGACGTTATAAGAATGTTTTCGGAACATATTTGCATGGTTCATTATTACCTAAAAACCCGCATTTTGCAGATTATTTAATTGAGCTGGCACTTGAAAAACGTTATGGTGAAAAGATTAAATTGTCAAAATTAGATGATGAAATCGAATTAAAAACTCATAATTCGCTAATTGGAAAGGCTTATTAATGGAATTGTATAGTAAGTGGTGTCAAATCCCCGATAAAATAAGATTTTTACTGGTTGGCGGCGTTAATGCTTCATTTTCTTATATTGTGTTTGCAATAGCCGTGTTTTTAATTGGGCAGGAATATTATCAAATTTGTGTTGCTTTGCAATGGATTATATCTTCTGTATTTTCATTTGTTAATCAGAAACTTTTTGTTTTTTGTACAAAAGGACATTGGATTTCTGAGTATTTAAAATGTTGTACAACTTGGATAATCAGTTATCTTTGCAATGCACTTATTCTTGAATTTATTGTTAGATTTATAACTAAAAATGTTTATGTTGGGCAATTATTTTCAATATTAATGGCATCTGTTGTAACTTATATTCTGTTTAAACATTTTGCATTTAAGCGTTAGCGCAGGTATCCGGTAAGAAATTTGAATATACGTATAGCTTTATCAAACGGCAATTCTATGCTTTCTCTATTTCGAGCTTCGTACACTTGTAAATATCTGTTTTCCGAATTAACTCCTTCTACTGTATAGCAGTGTACTTTTACAAATTTTTTGTTATATTTTAATCCTGTTCCGGCAACAAAACTGAAATCATTTGCCCTATCGATTTTTTCAAGCAGTTCTATAGTTTCGTCCTGCTTGTGGCTTAAGTCCATTTGTAAACCGCTTTCATTTAGTATAATAGGTTTTTTCCCTGTGAAAATTTCTAAGAAGTTTGATGGCTTATTGTATTCAAATCTTTCATGGCAGCTTTTTAATCTGCTTATAAATGGTTTTTTATCAGGGTGTTCTTTCAATAATCTGTCCATTGCAACTTCAATAGCTTTTATAATAGGATTTTGCTTGTATTTTAAAATTGCTTCGTTGTAATATTTATCAAGCGGTACAAGCTGCTGAATATCTTCTTGGGTTACAAAGTAATCTTCTATGCAATTATTTACTTCTTGAAATCTTATTCTAAATCCGTCACCACGATGAGCAATATTTTGGCTTAATATTTTTTGTCCATCTTTACTTCTAGCAAGTGCACCGATAGATGCAACAAGATAACAGTCGGAAAAATGTTGGACTGGACGTTGCAGGGGGATAATTTCATGTCTGGTAATTGGTCGCATATTGTGTATAAAACTCCTGAAAATATTTTTTGCGTAAAAAAAGCGGTTTTATAAAACCGCTTTTATGTTATTGATAAGTTTTTCTGTTGCTTCTTCGGGTGTATATTTCTCCTGTTGGTCGGTTTCGCGAACTTTAAATTCTACAAAACCTTCATTAATAGTTTTACCGACAGTAACTCTGTATGGGAAGCCTATTAAATCTGCATCTTTGAATTTTACACCAGCACGTTCATCTCTGTCATCAAGAACAACTTCGATTCCGGCTTTTTGTAAAGCATTGTACATTTCGCCTGCAACTTTCATTTGAAGTTCGTCTTTAATATTAACAGGAACGATTACAACATGATATGGGGCAATTGCAATCGGCCATTTGATACCATGTTCGTCATAATGTGCTTCAACAGCAGCTGCAGCAGTTCTTGAAATGCCGATACCATAACATCCCATAACATATGGATGAGTTTTTCCGTTAATATCTGTATAAACAGCATTCATTGGTTTTGAATATTTAGTACCCAGTTTAAAAATGTTACCAACTTCAATACCTTTTGTTACGTATAACGGTTTACCGCATTGAGGACAAAGTTCTCCTCGTTCTACAAGACGGATATCTGTGTAATTTAATTCAACGCCTAAATCTTCAAGATTTGCACCAGTCATATGTTTGTCAGTTTGGTTAATGCCTACAACAAAGTTTTTCATATCTTTTACAGTATTGTCTGCAATGATTTTTACATCTTTCATTGGACCGATAAAGCCGGGAACGGCATCAAATCCATGTTCTGCCATTAGTTCGGCAATTTCGGCAGAAGATGCAATTCTGATATCAATTCCGCCTGCTGCGTTCATTAATTTTGTTTCTTCAACAGCTTTGTCTGCTCTGATTAGTGCAATTACAGGTTTTTTATCTACAATGTAAACAAGTGATTTTAAAATCAATGTTGACGGAATATTCAAAAACGCGCTTAATTCTTCGATAGAATGCGTATTTGGCGTGTCAATAACTTTTGTTTCTTTAAAGTAATCTTTGCCGTCAACTACAGCTTCAGGAAGGTTTGATACTGCATGGTTTGAGTTTGCTGAATAATCGCAATCGTTACAATAGAATACGTCATTTTCGCCTGCGTCAGTATCAGTGATTACCATAAACTCGTGAGAAACGCTTCCGCCGATAGCTCCGGAGTCTGACTGAACCATTTTTGTATCAAGTCCGCATCTTTCAAATATTCTTTTGTAAGCCTGCGCCATGTTTTCATATTCTTTATCCAAGCCTGCTTCATCAACATCAAAGCTGTAAGCATCCTTCATAATAAATTCACGGCCTCTTAAAAGACCATAGCGAGGTCTGATTTCGTCGCGGAATTTTGATTGGATTTGATATAAATTTACAGGTAATTGTTTATATGATTTTAATCCGTCACGTGCAACAGATGTAATTATTTCTTCGTGAGTCGGTCCAAGACACATATCGCGGTCGTGACGGTCTTTTAATCTCATTAATTCTTTACCGTAAACTTCCCATCTGCCTGATTCTTCCCAAAGTTCTTTAGGCTGAACAAACGGCATCAAAAGTTCTTGAGCGCCTGCTCTATCCATTTCTTCTCTAACTATATTTTCAATTTTCTTTAAAACTTTCCACATCAAAGGCTGATATGTGTAAACCCCTGGTGCAAGTTTTTTTATAAACCCTGCTCTGCCAAGCATTTTGTGAGAAATAACTTCTGCATCAGAAGGAAATTCTCTCAGGGTTTGTACAAACATTTTTGACATTTTCATAATATTAAATCCTCTTTTCTTGCTTTTATATTAGCATGAACAAATCAAGAGAGGAACTTATCCAACTCTTTTTTTATAAGTTTTGGTGAAACGCTTAGAGTACTGTTGTATTTTAAAGCATTATTCATTGCTTTAACGTAATTTTCGCGAGATTTTGTGAGTTTATATGTTTGAGCAAGCATATAGTATAAGTCGCCGTTATCTCCGCAGTTTTCTATTGCCCGCTCAAGCACCATTCCTGCAAATTCAGCTTGTCCGCCTTTTGTCAGGATTTTTGCATAAATATTATAAGCATCAATATCTTTTGGATTAAATTCAAGTGTTTTTTCAAGATTGTCTATTGCGCTTTCAATATTAGCTTCTTCATAATCAATTGATGCGAGATTAAAATATGCCCAAGAGTAGTCGGGAGAAAGTTCAAGAACCTTGTAAAATTTTTTTCTGGCACCTTCATTATCCCCTTGTTCTTTTAATATATTGCCTATATAAAAATGTGCGTAAATGTCTTCATCATTCAAGTCAGCAGTACGTTCAAAATAATATTTTGCCCCGTCATATTTGCCTTGTTTGAAGTAGCAGAGTCCGATAGAAAAATAGGAGTTGGAATCATTGTTATCTTTTTCTAAAACTCTTTCAAAACATTCAATTGCAGTTTCATACATTTTTTTATCAGTGTAAACCAGTCCGAGATTATAATATGCATCAGCTTCATCCGGCGCAAGTTCGATTGCTCTGTTATAGTTTTCGATTGCTTTGTTCAGGTTTTTTAGTTTTTCATAAGTGATTCCGAGATTGTAAAAAATTCCGCTGTCATCAGTGAAAATTTTTGAGAGATATAAAAAATGTTGTAAAGCTTCATCAGGGAAATTACAGTCCAATAGCAGAACGCCCAGTTGTCTGCGGGCTTGGAAATTTGTTTGGTCTTGTTTTAGAATTTCTTGCAATTCTTGAATTTTATCAATTTTTGACATAAGTATAGTATACAAGTTTTGTAAATATATTGCAAAAATGTTAAAAGTTTTATAGAATGAGGGTGGAAATTTTAAGGAGAGAAAAATGAGAATTTTAACTGTTATATTATCATTATTTTTGTTAGCACAATCAGTTATGGCAGGGCCGTTGAGCGGAAATGCAAAAACTAAAAGAATACCTGCGGGAACAGCATTTCAATTACAATTGACAAATCCAGTATCTTCATATAATTCTGAAGGGTCAGAATTTACAGCAATTATGATTAATGATCAAACTGCGGATGCTGATGTGATTTTGCCAATGGGGTCTTTAGTTCGCGGTACTATCAGAAAAATTGAACCTGCAAAAAGATTTTCAAAAGGTGCAGTTCTTTATTTAGATTTTGACCATGTCGTAACTCCAAATGGCAGACAATTACCTTTATCAATGTCTGTTGTCGGCAGAACTGATTTGACATATGACGGCGGGATTGCAGGTTCTAAAGGTTATAAGGAAGCTTTAGGTGAAAACTGGGAAAAAACAAAAGAAATAACATCTTCTGCTGCGGAGTGGGGTTCAGATGTGTTTGAAGGAGTTCCTGTTGCTGACCAATTAATGACAGGTGTTGGCGCAATCGGCGGTGCAATCGGCGGCGGCGCGTATTATACGTATGATTTTTTTGCAGATATGATTAGAAAAGGCAAAAATGTTAACCTTAAAAAAGGTGATATCTTAAATGTAATTCTTTCAAATCCTGTTGATGTTCCTATAATATAATTATTTACCAACCTGATTTCTGCCATTATTTTTGGCATCATAAAGTCTTTTATCAGCCGAAGCTATCATAGTTTCGGCTGTTTCGCCATCTTTAGGGAAAGTTGATACTCCTAAGCTTATTGTAACATTTGTTTCTTTACCGTTTGCAAGTTTAAATTTATGCTGTGCAACACGTTCGCAAATTTTTTGAGCTGTAGAAAAAGCTTCTTCTTCTGCTGTGTTAGGGAGTATTATGCTCATTTCTTCACCGCCGTATCTGCAAACTATATCTGTTGCTCGAACATTTCTTTTTAAAGTTTGTGCAACCTGTCTTAATACAGCATCTCCAGACTGGTGTCCGAAGTTATCATTGAATTTTTTAAAAAAGTCGATATCAATAATAATAAGTGAAAAGTTGCTGTTATAGCGTTTGCAGTGCTCAACATGACGTCTGATTTGTTCTTGAAAATATCTGTGATTAAATAATTCGGTTAACCCGTCTGTTGTAGCAAGTTTATATTGCTGCTCAAAGTCGCGAGATTTTACAAGATATTTGACAATATAAGTACAGGTGAATGCAAGTATTGAGAATATTAAAGGATAGATAACTTCAAGCCATAAATTTTCAAATCTCATTGCATAATATGAAATTAATAAATAAACAAAATATGTTGATAATGATATCATTGAAGCTGAAAATGCTGAATTTATACGAGTTACTATTGATGTTATTAAAAGTGCAAGGAGAATGCTCAATGCTATTGTATAACCTCTATCAACTTTGCGGATAAAGTTATTATCAATAATATTGTTTACGTAAGTTGCCTGAACTTCAACGCCTGGATAAATTTTTCCTGTTGGAACGGTTTTGATATCAAAAAGGCTTGATGCAGTAGTTCCAAAATAAATAATTTTATTTGAAAAATTAAAATCGAGTTTATCGCCGTTAACAGCTTTTATAAGCTTATACATCGGGATATATGTATAAGTTCCAGCAGGTCCGTACCAGTTAAGTGTAGCACTGCCGTCTTTATCTAAATAAATTTTTCTGTCGCCAATTTTTAGATTTGAATTATTATCAATCTCATAAGTAGTATGAGGCTCACCAATGTAATTTAAGCCGACTTTAAGAGCCAGTTGAGGGTAATAATCGTCTTGGTATTTTACAACAAGAGGCATTTTTCTTAAAATTCCGTCATCAGAACGCGAAACGTTTATTATGCCTATGTTTGAAGTTGCATCAATAATCCCTTGCAGAATAGTTCTGCAGTTTGTAAATGTTAATTGAGAAAAATTAATTTGAGAATGGTTTTCAATATTAAGTTTCAATTTATCTGGCAATATTGGAGGAATTCTTAAATCTTCCGATTGGTTATCAAAATTCATTGAAGTATAAATATTATCATATTTTTTGAATGCATTAATTAATGCTTCATCTGCAAGGTTTTTGCTCTTTAGAGATTTGACAAACATCAAATCAAAAGCTATTGCACGAGGGCTTTGTTTTTCCAGATAATTTATAATGTTTGCATAAATATCTCTGGGTAAAGGCCATTCGCCGTAAGTATCTAAAATATATTCATAACTGGCATCGTCAATGGCGACTATGACTATATCTTCACTGGCTTTTTTAGCACCTTCATTAATCATAATAGTTTGACGAAGGTCAAATGTTCTGTTTTCAACAGAGTCAATAAAAGAACTTAAATTAGCATTTTTTAAAATTAAAAATGCAAAAATAGCAAAAAATATTATACCAATTGCGTATGAAATTTTCTTAAACATAACCTATCCCAATTATACTTCATTATCAGTATAATTGAAATTACTTGTTTTTGCAATAAAATTATTCAGTACAAAATGTTTTTCTAATATGAAATTATTTAATTTCAAAATTTCTGTGGAGTAAGCCAGCTCGTCGGGGTTCTGTAAATATCTTAATAAACATTGTTCGTGCAGATTCATATATTCACCTTTTATAACGGATAACTTTTATATTATGGCAAACTTAAAAATTTTTAACATCAAACGAATGCATGATACTTGCACTTTTTTATTTCCGTAGTATCATATAATTAGTCGAAATTAAATCAAGTTTGGAATCTTGAAAGAAAGAAGGTAAAAAATGAAAAATGGAATTCACCCGGATTATAAGAAAATGACCGTAAAATGCGTTTGCGGTAATGAAATTGAAACAGGTTCAATTTTAGATAACATTACAGTTGAAATTTGCAACAACTGCCACCCGTTCTATACAGGTCAACAAAAAATTCTTGACTCTGAAGGACGTGTTGAAAGATTTAACAAACGTTACGGTAAAAAACAAGCGTAACCGCTTGACCCGCCAAGTGGGTTTTGTAACAATTTTATTAAATAGTACCACATCGATTTTAGGTGTGGTATTATTTTTTATATTAAGGAGGTTTTTATGGAAGGGAATAATAAACCGGTTGTTAATCTGATTTCAAAACCGGAAAATATGTTGAAAACTGTTTATACAGCTTGCAGAACCTGTTATAGTGCGGATTATCCGATAAATATTTACAACAGTACTGATGATGAAGAAAAAATGCTTAAACTGATTGAGCGTGTAATTTCATCAGGTCATTATTCAACAATTGAACATATTCAGGTAAGTTTTGCTATTTCTAATGTTTCAAGAGCATGTACTCACCAGCTTGTAAGGCACAGACACATGTCTTTTTCTCAAAAATCTCAAAGATATGTTAAAGAAAAAGGACAGTTTGATTATATTATTCCTCCGACAATTGAGCGTAACCCTGAATTAAAAGTAAAGTTTGAAAACTTTATGGCACAAATTTCTACTCAATACCAAGAATTTGTAGAGGCTGGAATTCCTGCTGAAGATGCAAGATTTGTGCTTCCTAATGCTGCGGCAAGTTCGCTTGTTGTCAGTATGAATTTGAGAGAACTTATTCATGTTGCCAACCTTAGACTTTGTACACGTGCTCAGTATGAAATCAGAACAATGGTTAAGATGATGTGTGATGAACTTGTTAAAGAGGAACCATGGTTGAAGCCTTATCTTGTTCCTAAATGTGAACGTTTGGGATTCTGTGATGAAGACAAAAGCTGTGGCAGGATGCAGACCAGATAATGTTTTTGTTTAATCCCATCATAATATCTGTAATACTCCTTTGTGTGCTTTGCCTTTGCAGGGTTAATGTTCTTTTAGCACTGCTTGTTTCTGCTGTCGTTGCAGGAAAAGCCGCAGGAATGCATGCAGGTCAGATTATGGATGTTTTTATAAATGGCATGGGGCAGAATAGTGAAACAGCTTTGAGTTATATCCTTTTAGGAACTTTCGCTGCTGCTATGGCGCATACAGGGCTTGCTGATGTTTTAGCAAAAAGAATTTCTCTGCTAATTAAAAATAATAAATTTATATTGCTTTTAATTTTGACACTTTTAGCTTGTGCATCGCAAAATTTAATCCCTGTGCATATTGCCTTTATTCCTGTCATAATACCGCCGTTAATCAGTTTGATGAATAAGCTTAAACTTGACAGGCGTGCTGTTGCTTGTGCTCTTTGTTTTGGCTTGGTTACTCCTTATATTATATTTCCGGCGGGGTTTGGTTTGATTTTTCAGAGCCTTCTGGCTGATAATATGAGTGCAAACGGAATGGCGGTTTCTGTTGATGATGTTTGGAAATCTGTATGGATTTTGGGGATTGGGTTGTTTGTCGGTTTATTGTGGGCTGTGTTTGTGTCTTATAGAAAACCTCGTGAATATGAAGATATTCCGTTTAGAGAAGAAAGACGACGTTCTTTGCGTTTTACGGGAAGTCACTATATAACTTTGTTTGCGGCTTTGGCTACTCTTGTGGTTCAATTGTTTACTAAGTCTTTGCCATTAGGAGCTTTAATCGGGCTTACTATAATTTTCGGAACTCGTGCTATTAATCCCGAAAAAATGGATACGCTTATCAATGAAGGTATAGGATTAATGGGATATGTCGCATTTGTAATGCTTGTTGCAGCAGGTTTTGCAGGTGTATTGAAGTCTACAGGTTCAATTGAGGTTCTTGTAAACGGATTGATACCGTTTATGATGGGTTCAAAACTTTTAGCGTCAGCTTTAATGCTGTTTGTCGGGTTATTTATAACAATCGGTATCGGAACTTCTTTTGGTACAATTCCTATTTTGGCAGTTTTATTTGTACCTATATTTATTAGTTTAGGGTTTAATCCAATGCAGGCAATTGTTGTCTTTGCGGCTTCTGCTGCATTAGGAGATGCTGGCTCTCCTGCATCAGGAACAACTCTTGGTCCGACAGCAGGGTTAAATGTTGACGGACAGCATGAACATATAAAAGATACATGTATTCCTACATTTTTACATTACAATATTGCATTAATAATATTTGCATTGATTGCTGTTATTTTATTTTAATATATTTTAATAATGTAGCAAATTATATTTTTATCAGTTTTACAACTTTCAAAAGGAGAAATGTCAATGACGGCTGATAAAATATTGTCTTCAGTTATAGATAGTGCAGTATCTAAAGTTTCTGTACCAAAATTTAATAAAAGTGTAAAAGCTCAATCTGCTAATGATGCAGTTTCTCATGCTGTTAATGAAACGGCACAAAAAATTGGTGATGAAATTTTGGCAATGTATAACAGAGTAATTACAACTCAACTTGGTGATGGAGCTTTGCAAAGAACAACATTAGGATTAAATGAAATTAAATTTGAAACAGTTCAAAAGGCCGGTACTGCGCAAGAATACATTTCTAAGTATAAAAGGACAACTCATCGCGGGACTTATGAAGTTGAGGCTGATGCAAGAGGATTAACAACATTTACCAGATATACTTCTCCTGCCGGAAAAGTTTTAGAGCGTACTTATTTGGGTGGAAAAGTTTTTAGAGGTTATTCTTATAAAAATCTTGCAGATAAAGAAGAAAAACATCTTGTTTCTAAAGGTAAAGTGATTAAAAGTGTAAAACATAAATGTGATAAATTCAAATCAAAGTATTTGGATGTGGATAAATTTTTTGAAAATGGTAATTCTGAAACTTTAACTTATGATTCAAAAAAGAAGTTAGTTTTGCGTACTATAAATTTTTCTGATGGTACAAGTTTAGTAAAAGATGTAGAAAACGGAATTGTAAGGTATCTTAACGGCGGAAAAACTAAAAAAGGTATTCGAACAGCACCTATTGCATATCATCAGAATTTAAGCACAGGAGCTGTAACAACAATAAAGAGTGAAAAATTATCTGAAGCTGACGCAGTACGTATTTCTTATGAGTTTCCGACAAATGGGATTAAGGATGCTGAATTTATTTATTCTACGGATAGGAAATTTATAAGAGGTAAATTTACCGCTAAAAATATAGGTAATATAGAGTGTTTTCCTGATAAAATTTTTAGAAATGGTAAAGAGTTATCAAAGCTGGATTTGAATGATATCTCTTGTAATTTCCGATATTATGATAATGAAGCTTGTTTTGAACTTTTGTTAAAAGATTCATTGGAAGCAGAAGGTATTTGCAGATATCTTATGCCAAACTTGTTATGCTGGTAAATGTATGATATAATCATGCAGAGGCTTCGTAGCTCAGCAGGATAGAGCAGTGGTTTCCTAAACCAAAGATCGCGCGTTCGAATCGCGCCGGGGCCATTTTGTGCCTGTAGCTCAGTTGGATAGAGCGTTTCCCTCCGAAGGAAAAGGTCGTGCGTTCAAATCGCATCAGGCACGTTTTTATTTAGTTTCCTGACAAAATTATTGTAAAATCAGTTTCTCCGCAATAGTAATTTACGGGGTCATAAACAAACTGCAAACCGCTTAATGAATCATTCTTTTTCTTTAAATGGTTATAATATTCGTTTGTAACTTTGCTTGAATGAGCGATAAATTGTGAATGTGAACGTGACATTGTTCCTGTACATTTAACTTCAATTCCTGCAGCTTTCAAGTTTTCTGCCATGCTTTCACCAATATAATTGTCGGCAGACATAATTCCTGCTGTTAATTGTAATGTTTCGTCAATAGGTGTTTTATCTCGATAAATTACTCTATTTACAACTTCTTGAGTTTTTTCAGGGTCTAAAATCCAATAACTTATATATCCTTTTTGGTTTGGACCTCCAGGAAGCATTGATATTTCAATTTTGTCCATATCAACATGTTTTGCAAGACCTGCATATTGAGTCATTTCATAGAATGACATATCTGTTTTTACATATTTTTTTGCAACTGAAATGATATCAGGGATTTTTGTAATTGTTGAAGGTTGTTTTAATTGAGTTAAAATACTTCTTAATAACCATTGCTGACGCTGGGTTCTTCCGATATCGCCGAGTGCGTCATGTCTGAAACGTAAGTATTCAACTGCTTTCTGCCCGTCTAAGTGTTGGTTGCCTTTTGCAAAGTTAATATGTAAACCTGCTGTGTAATCGTGATAACGCATAGGTTTTTCAACGTAAATATCCACTCCTCCCATTGCATCAACTATTGCTTTTACTGCATCATCATGAACCATTATGTATCTGTCAACATGAATACCTAATGTGTCTTCAACGGTTTTTTTAGTCATTTCAACACCGCCGATTGCATGCGCTGCATTAATTTTATTAACACCATGGTTTTTGGGAAGGTAAACTTTACTGTCACGCGGAATTGATAGAGCATTGACTGATTTTGTTTTTGGGTCAATGTTTACAAGAATAATTGTATCAGTTCGTGTTCCTGTCCATAAATCATCAGGATTTTCGCTTGCATCAACACCTAAGAATAAAATATTTTGACGTCTTAGTCCGAATGGCAGAGTAAAGTCTGCATGTTCTTTATTTCCGTTGCTTTGAGATAGTTTGTGGAAGATTTGTGTTACAATTGAGTCTTCGCCAAATTGTTTAGCGACGTATTCTTCGTCTCCACCAAGGATAAATATACCGGCAACAACCCCGATAAATACAATAATCATACCAATAAGAACTTTGGCAAATGATGAACGTTCTTGGCGTTCTTGTTTTATTTGTCTTACAAATGAATCAGTTCTTTCTCTTCTTTGTTGAGTATTGTTAGCCATTATAATTTTCCTTCTTACATAACATTAATTAAATATGTAGAAACAAGCGTAAAATAAATCGCCAGTCCTAAAACGTCAATAGTTGTAGCAATTACGGGTCCTGATGCTACAGCAGGGTCAATTTTTAATGATTTTAGAGCGAATGGTGTAAATGTACCGATAATTGTAGCCATTGTCATATTTATTGCCATTGCCAGTCCGACAATGATACCTAATTCCATATTATGCTGCCAGCCCCAGGTAACTGCAGTTACAAGCAATCCAAAAATAGAGCCGATAACAAGTCCGATGCTTGTTTCTCTTAAAATATGGTGCATAGCAGAGCTTAGAGTAACTTGTCCTGTAGAAAGACCGCGAACCATAAGTGTAATACTTTGAGTACCGATATTACCGCCCAGGCCAGCAAGCAGAGGCATAAATATCGCAATAATCGGCAAAGCATTTAATGTATGATCAAAATGATGTCCGACATTTACCGCAATAAATTCTCCAATAAGTGTGATGAATAACCAAGGAGTACGTGCGCGAATTGCATTAAAGACATTACCAGAAAGGATTTCGTCTTCATCTACAACTTCTGTTGAAATACCTGAAGATTGATAGATTTCTTCTGTTGTTTCTTCTTCAAATAAGTCATGAACGTCATCCCACGTAATCATACCTTTCAACCTGTTGTATAAATCAACAACCGGAAGTGCATTATACTGGTATTTCATAAATTCGTCAGTTATATAATCGCTGTAATCGTCAACATGAAGTTTTACGATATCGGAAATCATTATTTCATCAACTCTTTGAGTTATAGGTGATGTCAAAAGCTTTCTTAAAGATACAACTCCCAAAAGGTGGTTTTGTTTATCCGTAACATATACGTAATAGAGTTCCATATTATCTTGTTCGGCTTTAATTCTGATATGGTTTAAGACATCTTGAACAGTCATGTCAAAATTTACGGTTAAAACAGCTGGGTTCATAATACCGCCGGCTGTGTCTTCGTTATATGTTAAAAGTTCTCTGACTTCTTCCGAGAATTTATGTGGCAGTTTATCTAAATAAGTTTCACTTTCATCATCTTCCATATCGCCTAATACGTCTGCCGCAGCATCGTGAGGCAGTTGTGTAAGGATTTGTGATGCAAGATTTTCGTCAATGTCTGACAACAATTCTACCTGCATTTGAGGCTGCAGGTATTCCATTATATCGGCAGCTTTATCAAGTTCAAGAAGTTTGAAACATTCTAATCTTTCTTCAGGTTTCAGTTCTTGAAAAATGTCAGCCAAATCGGCAACGTGATACCCGTTCAGTTCTTCTTTGAGCTGATCGAGGGTTTCGTCTTCCATAATTTCGCGTAATCTGTCGATAATGTTTTGGACATTCATCATAACATTATTATATAACAAATATTTTTATAGTATAATTTTTATACAAGTTACGGAGAGAAAAAGATGATTAAAGATTATTTTATAAACAATGTTGAAAATGCAATAGAAAAAGCGGTTAAAGACGGTAATTTAGGTGCTATGACAGAATATACAAAAGGTACTTTGTCAGTAGAAAGACCTAAAAACGCAGATTTTGGCGATTATGCAGTGAACGTTTCTTCACTTGCAAGATTTGCAAAAATTGCTCCACCGCAGATTGCTAACGCAATTGTTGAAAATATTGAAAAAGAGGATAACGAATATTCTGTTATCGGTGGATTTATAAACTTTAAAGCAGGTCACAAGTTGTTATCAAACCTTGTTGAAGAAATTTTCAAAAAAACAAATAAGTTTGGAAAACCGGAAAATGTAAAATGTGAAAAAATCTTGCTTGAATATATTTCTGCAAATCCGACAGGTCCTTTTCATATCGGTCATGGCAGATGGGCTTCTATGGGGTCTGTTCTTGCAAACCTTTTGAAATTCTACGGGCACGAAGTTTATCAAGAATTCTACATCAATGATGCAGGTTCGCAGATTAATAAGCTTGGTAACTCATTAGCAATAAGAATTCGTCAGGAGCTTGGCGAAGATGTTGATTTCCCGACTGATGAAATTGAAAGAAAGAATTTTTATCCGGGTGATTATTTAATCCCCGTTGCTAAAAAATATCTTGAAACTCATCAAGGTTTGCCTCAAGATGTAAAAGAACTTTCTGATTTTGCTAAAAAAGAAATGGAAGATTTACAAAAAGCGTTGCTTAATGATTTCAGAGTGCATTTTGATAATTTCTATTCTGAATTAACTTTGCATAATTCGGGTAAAGTCGAGGAATGTGTTAATAAATTAAAAGCGAGCGGAAAAATTTATCAAAAAGACGGCGCTGATTGGTTTAAATCATCAGATTACGGGGATGACCAAGACCGTGTAATCAAAAAAGCTGACGGTTCAAATACTTATTTGACAGCTGATATTGCTTATCATATTGATAAACTTGAGCGCGGTTATGACAGAATGATTAATATCTGGGGGGCTGACCATCATGGTTATGTAGCACGCGTAAAAGCTTCAATTGAAGCTTTGGGGTATGACCCTGATAAGCTTGAAGTTTTATTAGGTCAGCTTGTTAATCTTGTAATTGACGGCAATGAAGTCAGAATGGGTAAACGTAAAAATATGGTTACTCTTGATGATTTGATTGAAGAAGTAGGTATTGATGCTACACGTTTCTGGATGGCTATGAGAAATATTGATACTACGCTCGATTTTGATATTGAACTTGCTAAGAAAAGTACTGATGAAAACCCTGTATTCTATGTTCAATACGCACATGCAAGAGCTTGTTCAATTTTGAGAAATGTTGTAACTGTAAGAGAAGACGGAAATTCTCCAATGTCAGAAACTGAATTAAAAGACCTGATTGAAGGTTTTAACTCTGAAATGGTTCTTCCTACAATTGATACTGCAAGAAAACTTATTTTGAAACTTGAAGAATATAAGTCTGTAATTAAAACTTCAGCAGAAACAAGACAGGTTTATACTATTTGCAGATATGTTCAAGAGCTTGCATCTGAATTTCATTCATTCTACAATGCAAATCGCGTAATTTCTGATGATAAAGAAATGATGAAGGCTAGAATTGCACTTGTATGGAGTGTAAAAACGGTTCTTCGTAATGCGTTGGAAGATATCTTGGCAGTCAGTGCACCTGAGCGCATGTAATAGCAAATTTATTTTTGTTTTAATTTAATATGATTATGAAAATCGGATTTCATAATCATATAATGTTTTGCGGTGCTAAACCCTCTTATCTTATAAAAATGCCTGATATTCAGCAATATATTGATGCGGGGCGGATAAATGAAGCTGACATAAAAGGGATTGCTGGTCAGGGTGGCTTATCTGTTGTCTTGGATTTGGGTGATGAAGTATTGAAATGTTCTTATGAAAATCCTCTGGAATTTAGAAAACACAATCCTTCTATTGATAATATACCGTTTTTGTCGCCTGTTGAAAAGTTTGGCAGGACTTATTTTGTCAAAGAAGCGAAGGCGGACATTAAAAACGTTACAGAAAATAATTGTAATGATGTTATAAATCGTATTTATAATGCAGGACTTGAAACATCAAGAGATTTTAGTCAATACAGAACTGAACAGGTTGGAATATATAACGGGAAACCGTATTTGATTGATACAAGATGTGCAGTTCCGCAGCCTGACAGATTTTCACGATTTGTATATGATTTTTGTTCTATAAATAAAAGAGTGTATTTCTCAAATAATATGGATGAGTTTTGTTTTGAACACATTGATGAAACTCCCAGACCTAATTTGTCCTTCAAAAAAGGTTTGGCTAAGATGTGGGAAATTATAAAAACTAATATTAAATATCGAAAAAAGCCATTTAGTTTAAAGAACAGTATTGCGTTGTTAATAATGAAATAATGTTTTCGTAACTATCCTCAAGCACGAGTTTAGAACGCAGTTGTTTTGCGTTTTCAAATCCTGCTAGGTAATACGGATAAAATTTGCGCATAAATTTGATTGCAACCCCTTCTCCTCGAAGCTTTATTTCTTCGTCTAAATGCCATCTAAGCATTTGAATACGTTCTTCTAGCGGAGGAATTGGAAGTTTTTCCCCTGTTTTCAAGTAATGTGCAATTCGTCCTATTAATGTCGGGTCGCCTATTGCTCCTCTGCCGACAGCTACACCGTCTGCACCTGATTGCTCTAAGCACATTATTGCATCATCAATTGATAAGATATCACCGTTTGCAAATACTGGTATATCAACATTTTCTTTTAAAGCTCTGATTTTTCCCCAATCTGCATGACCGGAATACATTTGAGAACGTGTACGTCCATGAATTGTTATAAATTCAGCTCCTGCTTTCTGCATTTTTTGTCCGAATTCGACAAAGTTCATTTCATCAACAGTATAGCCAAGGCGGAATTTTACGCTTACTGGCTTATTTGTTCCGTCTTTTACAGCTTTAACCAAATCAGAAGCAAGTTCGGGCGTGCGCATTAATGCACAGCCGTCTTGTCCGCCTACTACTTTCTTGACAGGACAACCCATGTTAATATCAATCATATCTGCGTATTGTGTCAAAAATTCTGCTGCCTGGCGCATCATATGAGGTTTGTGACCGCTGATTTGATAAGATATTGGTGAATGGTTTTCATCCCGTTTTAAAATTTCAGTTCCGCTTCTTCCATTGAGGGTTTGTGCAAGATATTCAGAACTTATCATTTCTGTTGTTAAAAGAGCTTCATCAGAATATTTTCTGACTAAACTTCTTAATACATAGTCGGTTATGCCTGCCATTGGGGCTAATGATACTCGGCTTTGCAGTAATTTATTTAACATAAGCTTGAAGTTCACCTATTCTGTCTTCTGCGTATTTTTTGTAATCATCGTCTTCTGTATAAACAGCAAGGAATGATTTATAATAACTCATAGCATTTTTATAATCTTCAAGCATATCGTAATCCACACCTATCAAGTAATTGATAATTACTAAATCAGGGTTCATACTGATTGCTTTTTTATAGTCAGCCAAAGCCTCTTTATACTTTTGTTTTGTGTCATAAATCATTGCGCGATAGTAATATCCGTAAGCATTTTTACTGTCCGCTGTAAGTAATTTATTTAATTCAACTAAACTTTCGTCATATTTTTCGCTGTCAAACAGGTTGATTGCGTTTGTCAAAATTGTTGCATTTTGATTTTCTGCAAGCATTTTAGTTAACTCTTGTGCTTGTTTATTATTTTTATTTAAAGCTAAAGATTTTTGAGCATAAATTCCTGCATTTGCAAAATCCTCTTTTTCAGCATAAAGGGCTGCGATATAATATGCAATATCTGAATTTGTCGGAGCAAGTTTAAAAGCTTCCAAGTAATATTCAATTGCTTTATCTGTGTCGCCAAGATTTTGGTAGGCAGACGCTGCGCCAAGCATTGTGTCTGATGTTGCAGGTGTAATCTTCAAATATTCATTAATCGCGTTTTGATATTCTTTATTATTAAAGAAGTTTGCTGCAGTTTCAAGCTGTGCATCTGTTGATTGTGCACTGATTGATTTTATGGTGTCATTTATTTGTGCATTATTTGGGAATTTTGCATTTGCGTTTTTCAAGGTTAAAAGAGCGTTTTCGTAGTCTTTATTTTGAGCTTTTGCCAATGCAAGGTTTACATAAACTTCAGCATTTGAAGGTTCTAATTTTATAACTTCATTATACATATTTTCGGCATCTGCAAGTTTATTTTGTTTATGTAGTTCTAATGCATAGTCATAAAGTAATTCAACAGCACTGTTTGGTACGTTTTTCTTTACATATTCCGTAAATTGTGCAGGTGTCATTGAGTTTCTGAGTAGGGCTGTCATCTCGTTTCGAATACTTTCATTTTTGGGGTCTTTTGCAAGTATTTTTTTATATAGCTCTTGAGCTTCTTTTGTATTTCCTAATTTTGCAAGAGATTGTGCTTTGTAAATATTTGCCTGCATATTATCAGGATTTAATATCAAAACAGAATCATAAGCAGTTATAGCGGTTTTGTAGTCGCCTTTTTGCTGGTATAATGTTCCGACATTAATTCTTGTTGTTGTGTCTGAAGGGTTTAAGTATTCAGCTTTAGCATAATATCTTAGGGCTTCATCAAAATTCCCTAATTTTTGCATAATAGCTCCGAGGTTTGCGGTTACTGATGCATCGTTAGGGGATTCTTCAAGTTTTCTTTTATAAATTCTTTCCAGTGAATAAAGCACGTCCTTGTTATTGTCGGTTTTGCTTAAAATATAGTTATATTCTTGTACGGCTTGGTCTTCTTGCTCAAGTTTATCAAGGATTTTTGCATATGAAAGTCTTAGGTCTATGTCATTAGGTGCAACTGAAACTGCTTTTTTATAATATTCTGCGGCTTTTGGAAAGTTGCCTAAAAGTCTCATTATATCACCGGTTTGTTGAAAACTTTCTTTTATAAGTGATGTATCTGATAATGCTTGGTTAAACTCATATGCAGCAGCGGAGAAATTACCTTCCGCCCTGAGTTGTTTGGCTGTATTGAATCTGTTTGAAGCTGATGTGTCAAAATTAATCTCATTTAAGCATTTGTTAAGGTTTGAGGTAACGCCTACTATAGCCTGTGATGAGTTTTTAGCCTGATTTGCAGTCGGATAATATATCAAATAAAATAATGCTGAGCGAAAATCGTCAGCAGCTTTTTGATAGTCTTTATCCGTATTTGCGTAATATCTGCCTCTTGACATGTAAGAGTTTATAAGTCCTATACGTGCCGAGTTGTCCAAATAATTTATTCTTAATGCACTTTTGAATTCTGTAATGGCTCCGGAATATCTGTAATTTGTTAAATATTGCTGTCCTAAATCAAAGTGTTCCTTAAATCCTGCAAATGACGGAATACCTAATGCTAATGCACAGATTAATACTAAAAATTTTTTCATATATAATATCCCTCTCGGCATCAATTTTAATATAATCATTTTTACATGAACATAGTCATTTTACTATATTTTGTAACAAAAAAAGAACCGTTTAATACGGTTCTTTTAAAACTTTTTAGTGATGTAAACAATTAATCAAAGTCTGTTTTCGACACAAAGTTAAATACATCATCAAATAACATTTGAAGCGGTAATGTCATGTCAAATTGCAAATATTCCCCATTGTTCATATCTACAAAGACTTCGCTTGCAGAAAAATCCATTGCTGTTTCTTGTAACATATTTGTAACTCCTTTTGATTTATATATCGGTAACATGTCAAAAAAACTTTAATCATTTTTTATAAATTTACATATTGTAACAACTAATAATTTGAAAAAATAATATTTTGTGCTACCATGACTCTTGTGTTAGTAAGATAGGAGATAGAACAATAGCTTCCAACGACAATAGAAATAATAAAAATCAGGCGATAATGAATGAAAGAATTCGCGCAAAAGAAGTCAGACTGATAGATCAGGATGGACAAAACCATGGAGTGATAGCAACGTCAAAAGCTTTACAAATGGCTTATGATGCAGATTTAGATTTGGTTTTAATCAACCCGAACCAAGAACCGCCGGTAGCTAAAATCCTAAATTACGGAAAATATAAGTATGAACTAGAAAAACGTGCAAAAGAAGCAAAGAAAAAACAACATACAGTTGATGTTAAGGAGATAAAAATCCGCTATAAAATTGATACGCATGATTATCAAGTTCGTATTAAAAGTATCGAAAAATTTATTGCACAAGGTAATAAAGTGAAAATTGTTGTAATGCTTCGTGGTCGTGAAATGCAGCATTCTAACCTTGCTTTTGATTTGGCTAATAAATTCATGCAGGACATGGAAAACATGCCTGTAGTAATTGAAAAGAAACCACAGTTAGAAGGTAGAAACGTAACATTATACGTGGCTCCTCAGGCTTCTTAAAAAAACTCTTGACTGAAAATTTTCAGGCATTATAATAATAGATGTGGCAATTGAATATTTAACACCATTTATCCCAAAGAATATTTTATTGCCTCGAGATTTAAAACTTAATATAATAAGCATATAAAAATATGCCGCGTTAGCTCAGTTGGTAGAGCAAGGGACTGAAAATCCCTGTGTCCTTGGTTCGATTCCGAGACGCGGCATATTTTTTGTCTATAATAAAAAACGCTCTTTGAAAAGAGCGTTTTTTATATAATTTTAGGTGTTAATAATTCATTTCCCAGTTATTGTCTAGTAATTTTGCGAAACAACCTGAACCAAAAGCATCTTGACCGCAATCTTTTGACTGTTTTTCTACATTTGCATAACAAACCATACTGTTCCCTGGGTTGCCAAATGCAGGTAAACCGCCCGGATTGTTGTTTATAGCCGGACCACAGATGATGCCGTCAGTGTTTGCTTCATCATAAATTCTGCCATCTGGTTGTATATAAACATGAAACATGTCTCTTCCTCCAATATTTGGACCTTGTGCCCCATTGGTATCTATAAATACTTCAATGTTTATTCCGCGTGCAGATATGAATGCATTAGGTAATTCTTTAATACTTCCGTCAGGTTGGGTTTGCACTGCATTAACTTTTACCTGACTTATTTTATTAGCACATATGACTGCTGAATTTGCTAATATATAAGAATTTCCTGCACAGCTGAAACTTTTATTTTCCTTGCCGTCTATTGATATATATTTTTCATTGGCAAAACAATCACTTGTCTTTGATGATGAGCAGGTTTTTACTGTTTTAAAGTGAGTTCTTATAAAGGCATCAACTCCGCCATCTTGCGATATGCTTGTACCAGCTAATGAACTTTTACCTTCTTCTGTTATAAGCATGTCAATTGCGCTTTCTATTTCTGCTACAACTTTTCTGAGTTGTACAGTTTGCGCTTCTTTTTGGTAATTTTTAACAAGTGTCGGTACTGTTAATGCAGAAATAACACCAATTATACCTACTGTTATCATGATTTCTGATAATGTAAACGCTGTAAATTTTTTCATTATATCATCCTCTCTAGTAATTCATATTCCAATTATCGTTCAAGATTTTTCCAAAGCAACCTTCACCTGTTGAAGATGTTAAGCAGTTAGATGAGTATAAACTGTTTCTTTCTGTTTCTGCAGTTGCATTTTGAATTAGCTCTGGCGGAATTACGTCTATACTGAAATCTTCATATATATTAAATTTGAACATATCTCTACCGCCAATATTTGGCAGGCTTGGTCCATTAGTATCAAGGAAAACTGTTACCGGATTTTTTACTTCTAAATCAAAACCAGGTTTTGTTGCGCTTCCCATCATATGTTTTATTGATTTTGTTGCCGGAATCATACATATTGCAAACCCATTTGACAGTAATGCGCTATAACCATTTGAACAGCTGAAACTTTCATCCTTATTATTGTTAATGCTTCCGTATGCATCAGCAAAACAAGGCTGGGTGTCAGTTCCGCAATCTTTATTAATTTTGTAATATGTTTTTAAAAACTCTCCTGTTGTAGAGCTAATACTATCACTACTATTTTTAAGATGTAATTTTGAATTATATAAACCTTTGTTTCTATAATTCTCTGTTTGCATAACTGTCAAATTTTGCTGTAAATCGGTATATGCTTTTTTTAAGCTTGTTACATAGGTTTGTTTTTGGTAATTAGCAACAACTCCCGGTATAGTTAATGCCGATATAATTCCAACAATTGCCAATGCAATTAAACATTCACTAAGTGTAAATCCATAAAATTTATTGTTTTTCATATAACTTCCCTCACATTTCATTATAACGTTTTGCGAGGGGTTTGTCAATCGTTAAACTTCAATAAATAAGCGTTGTCCGACTATATTTTGCCTGCCGTTATAATAACCTGCAAAATAACCCCCGCGAACCGGAGTGTTTTTTGCATAATTATTTAAGCTGTTTCCATTGTAATTAACAAAGGGGTTGTTTGCATAAGGGTTAGAACTCCTTACGGGCGCTGCTACCTGTGTTGTCTGCGGAACAAACATTTGTGATAATAAATTTACAATACCTGCCATTTCTACCTCTTTATTGAATTTAATGATTATGTTTATTTTGTCATTATTGTATCATATATTTATTGAAATTTTTAAAAATTCTTTACAAAATCATATAATTTATGTAGAATATTACCTATGGAAAAGAAAAAAGTTCTAATTGTCGGTGCATCTGCGAAGGAATATGCACTTGCCGAAAAATTTATTGCTAATGAATGTGATGTTGTTGTTGCGCCGGGCAATTGCAGAATAAAAGATATTGCAGATTGTGTGGATATCAGGGAAGAAAATGTACAAGAGCTTTTGGAATATGTATTAGAAAATGCAGTTGATTTAACTGTTGCATCTTCTGAAACAGCAATAAAAAATGATATTGCAGAACTTTTTCAAAATAACCACCAGTTGATTTTTGCCCCATCTGCAAATAGTGCAGAAATGACTTTGAGCCGTTCTGCTGGTAAGAAATTTTTATACAGGTTAAGAATACCGACACCGCGTTTCTCTGTATATGATAAATTGCAAATGGCAGTGGATTACCTGAAAAATGCTCCTATGCCTCAGGTTATCAGAACAGATAAAGCATCTAACGGTATGGATAGGCTTGTTTGTACAACTTTTTTGACAGCAAAAACTTTTGCGGAAGATTTATTTGCTAAAGGTGAGGATAAAGTTGTATTTGAAGATTACGTTTTTGGACATGAATTTACTGTTTATGTTGTAACTGACGGTTATAATGCAGTTCATTTGGCAACTGTTGCAAATTATAAATTTGCCGAAGATGGAGACGGTGGTATTTTAACTTCCGGTACAGGTGCTTATACTCCTGATTATAAGGTTTCAAAAGAAGTTGAAGATGCTGTTATGAAGCATGTTGTAAGCAATGCTCTTCAAGCTTTGCAAAAGAGAGAAACTCCGTATTTAGGTATTCTTGGTGTTGATTGTGTGTTGAAAGATGATGGAAGATTTGTAACTTTAGATTTTAAATCATTTTTATCTGATCATGATGCAAAAGCTGTTTTAAATCTTGTCGATGAAAATATTTATACATTATTTGAAGCCTGTTCTGTAGGGTCTTTTGCTGATGATTATGAGATTATAAAAACTTCCGAAAGTGCATCTGTTTCAGCAGTACTTTCAACCAGAACCGGAGCTCAGGTTATAGAAGGGTTTGATATTGTAGAAGCTGATATTACACCTTTTGCGTTGCCTAAGAACGATTATCTGGAATATGAAACTGTTGTCGGCAGAAATTTTGTTTTGACGAAAACTGCTAAAACTCTTTCCAGAGCTCGTCAAGGTTTATATGAGGATGCGGAGTTGATAAAATTTGCTGGTAAAAAATACCGTACTGATATTTGTGAGCAGGTTGAAAAATTTTAGAACTTCATTATATATAAAAATATGAAGAACTATTATTCTATTCTTGGAGTTACACCTGACAGTACTTTTGCTGAGATAAAGTCAGCATATAGAGCTCTTGCGCGTAAATATCATCCCGATATAAATCCGCAGGGAACAGAAAAATTTAAAGATGTATCAGAGGCATATGATACATTATCTGATGCAAAAAAACGCTTGCATTATGATACTGTTAACGGCTTTTTTAAATCTACCAAAACTAAAACATCTTCAGAAAAAGCGCATGAAGAATACAAAAAATCAACGTCGCATGAAGATGTTCAAAAGAAAACTAAGGATGAGTTTTCAAAAAAAATAAGCGATATTTTTAAGCAGAAGAAAAAAAATATTCCAAAACGCGGTGAAGATATTAATGAGCAAATTTCAGTTTCAATTAAAGATGCGATTAATGGATGTGAACGTACAATAAATGTTTTGCATACGTCTGAGTGCCCGCACTGTAAAGGCAGAAAATTTATTAACGGTGCAATTTGTTCTGTTTGTGACGGTACGGGAGAAAAATCCGAGCATAGAAAAATTACCGTAAAAATTCCTAAAAATATCAAAAATGGCGCCAAATTGCGTATTCCTGCCGAAGGTGATAAGGGGGAGAATGGCGGTAAGAACGGCGATTTGTATTTAAAAATTATTATTGAACAAAATTCAAGAATACGTATAGAAGAAAATAATATAATTTTTAAAGTTCCAATTACTCCTTTTGAAGCAGTTTTGGGCGGGAATATTTCTATTCCGTCATTTGATGGTAATTTGTCTTTGAAAATTCCTGCAAAAACTCATTCAGGTCAAAAATTCAGACTCGCAGGTCAGGGAGTTAAGCAAAATGGGAAAATTGGCGACCTAATAATTCTTATAGATATTGAAATTCCTTCTTCTTTGTCGGATGATGAAATAAAGCTTTATGAAAAGCTGAAAAAGTTGTCCGCACAAAATTTAAGAGAGAATTTATTAAATGGTTAAAGTAAATGAAATTTTTGCTTCAATTCAGGGAGAAGGTTCGTATGTAGGGTACAAACAGCTGTTTGTCCGCTTTTGTAATTGTAATTTGAAATGTAATTATTGTGATACGGAGTTTATGAGCGGTAAAGATTATAATCCTTGTGAGCTTGCGGATGAAGTAAATAAACATAAGGATGTTCATTCTGTTTCTTTGACTGGTGGTGAACCTCTTTTGCAGGTTGAATTTTTAAAAGAATTTTTGCCTCATGTGGAAAAGAAAATTTATCTGGAAACAAATGCGACTCTTGCGGATAAGTTTTTGGAAGTAAAACCTTTCGTTGACATTGTTTCAGCTGATATTAAGCTTGAAAGTGCTACTGGTATAAAAGATACTTATAAATTTCATGACAAATTTTTTGAAGCATGTAAAGGTGTTGAAACTTTTGCAAAAATCGTATTTAATAGCGGAATTACGGATGAAGAAATCTTCCAATGTTGTGAATTGGGTAAGAAATACGGAATAGAACTTATTCTACAGCCTGAAATGGGAGAAAATGGTATGACTGTAGATTCAGATTTTTGTGCTAAAACACTTGATAAATTTTTGACAAAATATGAAAACGTAAGACTTATTCCACAGGTGCATAAATTTTTGGATGTAAGATAGTTTTTATGTTATAATGGGATAAAAGAAGGTGGAATATGAGCGTAAAAAGAGTTTTACAATATGGTGAAAAAAGTTTGAGAGAACCGTCAAAAGAGGTTCATAAAGTTTCTAAAAAAATTCAGGAACTTGTGCAGGATTTGCTGGATACAATGTATGCTAAAAACGGTGTCGGTATGGCGGCTCCGCAAATTGGTGTTAATTATAGGGTGTTTGTTATTGATGTTTCTAAAAATGACGAACCGCTTAATCCTATTGTTTTTATTAATCCGAAAATTATTAAAAAATCAGGTTCGTGTGTTGCTCAAGAAGGCTGTATCAGCTTCCCCGAAGCTTATACAGATGTAAAACGCTATTCAGATGTTATGGTAAAAGCTCTTGATAGAAACGGCAGACCATTTGTACTGGAAGCGAAAGACGGCGAACTTCTTGCACGTGCTATTCAGCATGAAAATGACCACCTTGACGGGATTTTGTTTATTGATCACTGTGTGAACCGTTTTGAAACAGATGAAATTCTTGCAAAACATAAACTTCCGCCGATTGATCCGGAGAAATTAATAAATGATTGATATAGTATTTTTTGGAACACCTGCAATAGCTTTAAAGTCTTTGGAATATCTTTATAATTCCGATAAAATTAATGTGCTTGCTGTTGTTACGCAGCCTGACAAACCTGCAGGACGCGGGCATAAAATTTCTATGTCACCGATAAAACAGTTTGCTCTTGATAAAGGATTAGCTCTTTTTCAGCCAAAATCTATTCGCAAAGAGCCTGAAATTCAAGAAGAATTGAAGAAATTAAATCCCGATTTCTTTGTAACTTTTGCATTCGGACAGATTTTGTCACAGGAAGTTTTAGATATTCCGAAATATGAAACAATTAATCTTCACGCATCATTATTGCCTAAATATCGCGGCGCTAATCCTATTCAACGTGCGATTATAAACGGAGATAAGGAAACCGGTATATGTACAATGATTACTGAACTCGGGCTAGACTGCGGTGATGTCTGCATGCGCGAAGTTATTCAAATCCCTGATGATATGACTTGTGTTGATTTGTTTGAAAAAATCAGTGAAACTTCTCCTGAATTATTAGAAAAAACACTTATAGGACTTGTTGAAAAAACTATTGCCCCTGAAAAACAGTGCGAAAACGGTGTTTGTATGGCAAACAAGCTTACAAAAGAAGAAACATTAATTGATTGGACAAAGTCTGCACAGGAAATTCATAATCTCGTGCGTGGAATTTATAAATTCCCTTCAGCATATTTTATTCATAATGATAAGATTATCAAAGTTCTTGAAACCCGTGTAGTAAATGGCTCCGGTAAATGTGGAGAGTTTGTCAGATTTTCTAAAGAAGGTATTGAAGTCGGATGCGGTAAAGATTGCATTTTGCTTGTAAAAGTTAAACCTGAGGGTAAAGGTGAAATGCTTGCAAGTGCTTGGAGTAACGGAATTAAAAAATGATAACAAAAGGAATTAGAGGTGCAATTACTGTTGAAAATAATTCGGTAGAAGCTTTAAGAGAAGCTGCTCTTGAGCTGTTAAAGGAAATTATTACTAAAAATAATATTGCACAAGATAAAATTTCGCATGTTATTTTTACAACTACAAGTGATTTGAATGCAGAGTTTCCTGCGAAGTTTGCACGTCTTGAACTCGGCTGGGATAGTGTTGCTATGATGTGTTTTCATGAGCTTGATGTGCCAAATTCTCTTGCCATGTGTTTAAGAGTGCTCATTGTTGCTAACTGCGAAAATGATTTTATTCCGCAGTTTGTGTATTTAAAAGGTGCATCTAAATTAAGATAGTCTTGTAATTTCTGTCATTGCAGGGTCTAAAAGTCTTCTGCCAATGTTCGGAAAATCAATTGAACATAGCATTTTGTTGCCATATTTAATCATTTTTTCAACAACACCTTCACCGTATTTAGCGGTAGAAACTCTGTCACCGGGTTCAAAAGACTGAACATCCCCTTCTAAGTCTTCTTCTGCCGGATAAATTGGAACTACAGGCGGTAATTCTTCTTCATAATCCACAAATTCAGGCATTTCTTCTTCGCCTACAAGTGATATTTCATCAGTAACAGCCAAATCATCAATTAAATTAAGATCATCTTCTGTTAAATCGTCTTGTGTTTCAAATTCATCATCTTCAGTTGGAAGTTTTTCGTAAAAAACTTTATCCACATCTTTTGCAACTTGCTCTACCAGTTCGTCATTTGAAAGTTCTTGCGGTAATTCATCTTCAATAAATTCATCTTGATAATATTCTTCACTTGC
Organism: uncultured bacterium; assembly: GCA_947073645.1. Taxonomy (GTDB): domain Bacteria; phylum Cyanobacteriota; class Vampirovibrionia; order Gastranaerophilales; family Gastranaerophilaceae; genus Stercorousia. The sequence goes on from CAMTMK010000018.1 coordinate 31,152, forward strand.
TAGTTGTGGAGCTTCTTCAAGCGGTTCGTATATTACATTATCGTCAAGAATATTATCTACAGGCTGAATTTCGTCATACATAGAAACTTTATCTTGTTCAAATGATATTGGTTCTTCCTCAATAATCGGTTCTTCGATAAATTCTTCTTTTTCTTCTATTTCTGGATAATTTATTTCAGGAAATTCTTGTTGAATATCTTCTGCTGCATCTTCTTTTTCATTTTTTTCTTCCACTTTAACTGTAGTTTCCGGCATTGGAACAATTTCCGGTTCTTCAACTTCTTCTACAGGTGTCATTTCTGTAATAAGCGGAATGTTTTGTGTGTGTGCACCGTAGATTATGAATTCATCACTGTTAAGTTTTCCCAAGAACGAATTATAGCTTGCGAAATCATGTTGTAATGTTAACGGCGCAAAGAAAATAATATTTTGAGATGCTTCTTTGATTTCTTCAATATATTTAAACTCATGCGGGCAGATAACTGTTGTAAATATGTTATCTCTTGCAATATATCTTTTTAGAAGTTTTTTGCTTATGTTTGCGTTGTTCACTTTTACAAAGCAATAAATTTGTTCGTTTATTCCATTTAAAATTGAATAGATATATCTGATAACTTCTTTTTGAAGGGTTTCAGGGATTTCTGACAAATCAATACTGATATTTTTAGCGTTTTCTATAGCTATACTCAAATCTAAAATATCTTTTAGAGTATCTGCGAATATATTTAATTCTTTATATTTAAGCAATTTATTTTTTAGTAAGATTAATTGCGGAATTTGAGTTTCTCTATACTGGCTGTCAATTACGCTGATAAATGAGTCGAACGGTAAAAATCTTTCGGGGAGTGTTTGAATATATTCTTGAACTTCAATAAAAATATCTTGAATCATTGCTTTGCTTACAGCATCAACATCTTCAAGGTCATTTTCATAAATAAAGTTAATGGTGTCAAAATTTAGCGGAAGTTTAAAATCTTTTCCGATAGAAATTGCTCTATCCCATTCAAATTGTCCTTCTGTATCGATTATGATTGCTTTTTCTTTAATCTGTTCTATAATGTTGCTTAAAAGTGTAGTTGTGTTGCTAAGGTTATTTGAGCAGATTAAAAGGTTATTTTCCAAAATTGTTTTATCAACGTTAAGATTAACATCTTGTTGAGCAAGACTGCCTAAAATAAGCGGGTCTTCCGCAGGTATTATGTCAAGAAGTTCGCTTGAGGGAAGCTTTGAAACATTGGCTTTTAGGGAAGGTATTGTGCCGTTATAATTTTTCAAAATACCCTCATCATTGAAAGTGAATAGTAATTTAACTATAGCATAGTTAGATGCGGGTTCTGATTTTAGGTTCATAACCTGTGCAACGTATGGATTGTTTGAGTCTTCGATGATTACAAATCCGCCCAATGCAAGATTATCAGCTACGTCAAACGCTACTTTAACTAAATTGTTCTTAATTTCCAAAACCTTCATTAAAATACCCTCACTTATGAATTTTATTTTACCATAAACATGCTAATTTTGTACTAAATCTTGAAGTTTGTTGTATATTTCAATAGTTAATAAACAGATTTTCAGATTTCTTTTGACAAGGCTTTTTATGGTTTCTTTGTAACATTTTAATAGAGCTTTGTTTAATCCGTTTTCTTCTTCAAGGTATGTTCTGATTTTATCGGAGTATTCTTTATCTCTTGTGTTAGGTTCGATTTTGTCAGCCAGAAAAACTATTTTTTCAAAATCTGTCATTTCAAGTTTTCCAAGAGTATGCCATCTAATTGCAGATAAAATTTCAGAGTCTGTTACTTCAAACTCTTTTTCTGCAATATAGGCGCTGACGGGTGCATGAAGTGTTTTGTAATTCAGCATTTCGCATTCTTCAACTTGAAGGTGTGTTTTTATAATTTCTAAAAGTTTTTCATTAGGAAAACATTTTGCACAATCGTGTAAAAGTCCGGCAATATATGCTTTATCCGTATTAAGGTTGAATTTTTGCGCCAATTCTTTTGCGCAGTCGGCAGTGCCCAGTGTATGAATATATCTTTCTTCTGATAAGTTTTCCTTTAGCCAGTTATTTATATAAGTTATTTCTTTCAATGTACTCTCCTACTTCTTTTGTTACTAAATCTGAAATTGGTTTGTTTTCTTTAATTCTTTGCCGGATTTTTGATGATGAAATATCTTCCGGGGCTCTGTCAAAGACTACAAAATCAATTAATTCTTTCAGTTTGTCTGCTTCATACCAAGTATCAAATTTTTCGATTGCATCTTTGCCGATTATAAAATGAATTTTGCCTTCAATATCATATTTTTTGTAAAGTTCTTGGATAGTTAAATATGTATATGATTTCCCTTTTCTTTGATATTCAATATCAGAGATTTCAAATTTAGGATGTTTTTTTATTGCAAGTTCAACCATATTATAGCGATGTTCGCTCAAAGCTGTATCTTTATGAGGCGGATTAAATGCTGGAATGAATAGAATTTTATCAAACCTGTATTTATCAAGTGCAAGTTCAGCCATCTTAAGATGGCTTTTGTGTATCGGATTAAATGTACCTGCAAAAATACATAGTTTCATAAGCAGATTTTAGCACAAAGAAAACCCGCACTGGTGTGCGGGTGAAAAAATTTGTAGGGGAAAAATTAAATTGGAGTTAAATTAAATGTAAAGCTTGTTTGTTTGCAATAGCGATGAAATTCATCTGTGCAAACAGAAGTTCCGAGCGGTCCTCAAACGGCTGATTATTGTTGACAGTAACCTGACTTTCATAGATGTTTTTCAATTTGTCATCAATATTTTTTAAATTAGCTGTTGCCATTTTTAAGTCCTCTCTATAGGTTATTTTGTGCTTTCAGAGGTTATCGCCAGAGCCTGAAGGCTCCGTTTGCCTCTCTTTAGATTTATTACTCTCTCGTGTCTGATGTATATATAAAGTATATATAAACTTCTCGATTTCAGTTTTGTATTATCTTGTTACATATCTTTACAAATAATCAATTATTGCAGAAAAAATGTTTTTATATCTATATAGGGGAAACTATGCTCGACAATAATGTCCAAAAACAGCAGCAAGCTCAAATGCAGTTTCAGTCTTTAACTCCACAGCAGCAGGAACAGTTAAGGCAGCAGATTACTATGCAGGCGGGTGTTAATCCTGAACTTTTAAGGGAAAATGTTCAGGATACTTATGTTGCCAATAGGGTTGCAAATACTACAGATGACCCTAAAGGGATGATGTGGACTGCCGGTTTGACATTACCTGCGTGGTATGCGATTGCCAAAGGTATGGATAAATATGCTGAAAAATGTCGAGGTGATTATGAAAAAACAATCCCCGGCAAGATTGGCGCTTGGGGGGACAGAGTCTCTGACAGGCTTGGTAAAAACAGCTTTATGCAATCAATGGGCAAAGGTTATCGTTCTTGCAGAAAATTTATAAGAGAAAAAATTGTAGATAAATCAAGAATTTTACGCGCTTTCTGTGATACTCCTTCAAAACCTGAACTTTCAATGGTTCGAGATCAGGCAAGGGGTATGCTCGGTTTCTGCGCAACTGATTGGGATCAGGTTGTTGAAAACTTTATAAGAGAAACTCATCAGATCGACGATTTGGCAGCTTATGGAGCAAATGCATCTGAAATTAAAGCTTATAAATCAAGAATTGGTAAAGTGCCAAAAGCACAGCAAGCTGCAGAATTACAAAAAGCTGAATTTGAACTTCTTAAAAAATATACAAGAGGTGGAAATACATTCTTAGCAGGAGCGCTTCCGACTGATGCTGCTGCAAGAGCAAAATTATTAAAAGATGCTAAAGCTTATGAGTTCGGCTTGAAGGATTTTGCAGAATTTGAGCTTATTAAAAAGAACAGACCTGATTATTTGCACAGAATTATGGAATCTGGTCATAATGCAAACCGAAATATGTTCTCAATAGCTTATGAAGCTAAACCTACTTTATGGGGTAGAGTTAAACGCTTTTTATTTGGAAGGAAAGTTTACGGCTCTGAATTTGCCAACAAAATGGCAAGTTCAATAGGTAATGAAACTTTAACTCCCGAAATGGCTAAAGCTTTAAGAGATACAGGTTTGGATAAGAAAATCCCGAAATCTGCATTAGGTAAATTTATTGCAAAATACAATAATATTGTACTTGAAGGTGCAACAAACAGAGTTGCGGGCGGTAAGTTAATCGCTATTATGCAGGCATGGTTCCTGGCTGAAGCTATTTACAAATCAGCTAAAGCAGAAGGCGGTGCAGGTGAAAAAGCTAGAACATTTGCAGAACGCTTTACTGAACTTGTTGCAATGTTTGCTTGTATTCCACCTGCAATTATGTTGATGCACAAAGTCGGCGGTCTTCAGTATGCCGGCATGACAAAACAAGAAGTAGAAGCTTATAGAAAAAATCTTAAAGCCTTCAACGAAAAAGCAATGGCAGGTAAAATGTCAAAAGCTGAATATAAAGCCGGTAAGAAAGCATTAAGAACAGAATTAAAAGCCGGAGTTAAAAATCCGTTCACAAACTTGTGCAAACGTGTTGGCCGTGTTGTATCAGTTGGACTTGAACAAATAAGACCTTATCAGTCAAAAGCTTCAACAAGAAAAACTGTTATGGAAAAAATAAAAGATATGTTCAAGAGCCCCGGACATTTTAAATTCGGCTTTAAACAAATGGCTGGTTATCCGATGAG
>CAMTMK010000019.1 GCA_947073645.1 uncultured bacterium
AGGTCAGAATACAAAAGATGATGCAGACAGTGCAAAATTAATTATCAATAACAGCACTAATTTAGATGATATGATATTGTTCAAAAACGGTGATGATACCTTGGGCAGCCTTCGCGTTGCATCCCAACAAGTTGCAGGTATTAATGCCACAAGCATTTCTCTTGGTTCTTTTCCAACTGGTTCAGGTATAGGTTATTCTTCGGTCGCTATAGGTTCATCTGTAGATACACGAAATTCCTCAGGAACTTTAACATCACATAATGTTAATATAGGTAATAATACCAGAACACAGGGTAATTCTGTTGCAGTTGGTTCGTCAGCAAGTGCCGCAAGCATGTCTACAGCAATTGGCTCTTGGGTAAGGGCAAGCGGTGAGTATTCTGCTTCATTAGGCTCAGGTTATTCAAACGGCCCTTATCATACAGAATCTTATGGTAAATATTCCTTTGCTGCAGGTCCTGCAGCAATGGCAGGTTCAAGTACTCAAAGTCCTGAAGGCGCCATTGCAATAGGAGCTTCAAGTGCTACTGGAGATTATTCAATCGCAATCGGAACTTCTACAAACTTAGGCAGTATTTCCGATTTAATGATTAATGGATTGTTGACAAAAGCATCTGGCGAAAACTCAATAGCTATGGGAACTTTGTCACAGGCTGGCGGTGCAGGTTCAATAGCCATAGGATCAGGTAGTAACGCAAAAATATATGATATTGCTATTGGTTATCAGGCATTGAATGCTAACAATAGCACGTCTGGCAGCAATACAGCCATAGGCTATGAAGCGATGCAGAAAAATACAACTGGGTACTCAAATACCGCTGTAGGTTATGTCTCTTTAATAAATAATACAACGGGTGGTTCAAATGTCGGCATCGGTTATAATTCCTTACAGCAAAATACTACAGGGTTTGGAAATGTTGCAGTAGGAGCTTCGGCTTTATCATCTAATACATCCTCAAATTATAATACTGCTATAGGTCATTTTGCAGGTTCTTACGCAACCGGTGCTAATAATATAATGTTGGGTTCATTCGCCGGTCGACGTTTTAGTGGCAGTAAAAATGTTGCAATCGGGAGTTACGCTTGTCAATATGTAACAGGCAGTAATAAAACTTGTATAGGAGCAAGTTCAGGACCTTCGTCAGGACATAAATTTGCAACAAATAGCGATAATATAGTTTATATTGGGACCAGTAATTCGACTGTTTATATTCCTGGAGAGTTAATTGTTGGTAAACATGCATTTATTGGTTCAACATATACAAATAATGAAAATAGTTTATTTTACAACAGCGAAAGGGGCTGGCATTATGTTGGCGGCTATAGTAGTAGTGGTGACAGAGATAGCTGGGGAATTAGCCCCGATGAGCTCTATCCTTTAAATCAAGGTTACCGTTCCGATCGCCGTTTGAAATATGTCGGTACAGAAAATCATGACGGTTTAGCAAAATTACGCCAAATAAAAGTATTTAACTATACATTCAAAAAAGATGATAAGAAAACTCCGCGTGTTGGTGTAATGGCGCAGGATTTGCAAAAAATCTTCCCTAATGCCGTAAAAAAAGGTGCAGACGGCTTTTTAACAATCAGAATGGAAGATATGTTCTATGCCGTAATCAATGCGATAAAAGAACTTGATGCAAGAGTTACTGCATTAGAAAAAGAAAATAAACTTCTGAAAGAGCAAAACAAAGCATTGGATGCCAGATTAAAGGCTCTTGAAGCTAAGATAAAATAACTTTAAGCTCCCTGATGGGAGCTTTTTTATTAACCCATGAAAACATGGATATGAGTTTGTTCATGCTAAATCGTGGACTTTTCAAACTTTTAAAATGAGTTATACTAAAAATGTGGTTAAGGTTCACGCCCAAAGATGGCAAAACCGTTTACCAAGCTCAGGGGATGATGTAATGGGGTATATTCATTGCTGCGGAGCTTTACACAAAACAAGGTCGTTTTGTCTTGCTCCTCAGGAAAATTTTTTGATGTGCGAACTGGATTATCTGGCTAAATGTCCCGTCTGCGGGCATACAGTTGTTCAGCTGACAAGAATTGACAGGGAAGATAATATTTCTGTTGTCAGAAAAGTTAATAAAAAGGCGAGAGAATTTTTTATAAAATTAAAAAATTTAATCTTATTTGAAGAAAAAACAATTAATTATAACAAAATTAATTCCGGAAGTTTTTATTTGAATTATAACGAATTCGGAGTAAAAAAAAGATGTTACTCAAATTTGAAAGCTTTGAAAATAGGGCTTGTTGAGAATAAAGATTTAAAACTCAATCCTTAAAATTATCTTACTCTTTAGGGGCGGTGTTACCGCCCGTTTTTTTAAAAGGAAATATTATGAATGATTTTTGTATATTTTTTAGTATGCTTATCATAGAAAAATGAAATAAAAAGGAATTACAGAATGGCATTGTCACCAAAGGAAGCAGAAGTACTTACTTTGACTGCTTTGGGTTACTCTGATAAGGAAATAGGAGTAAAATTAAACATTGCATATGGTACGGTAAGAAACCATATTGATAGAATCGTTTTGAAATTACACGCTCAGAATAGAACTCATGCAGTCATTATATATAAGTTATTAAATAAACATTGGTTAGAGGAATATTATGAAACGTATCGTGATTCATTGGACAGCAGGCGGGTACTGTCCTACTGATTATGAAAAAGAGCATTATCATTTTCTTGTAGATAGAGATGGAGTTGTCCACAATGGAAAGTTCAAGCCCGAGGATAATGAAGTTTGTAAGGTCGGGAAATATGCAGCACACACAGGCGGTGGAAATACGGGAAGTATTGGTGTTGCAATTTGTGCAATGGCAGGGTTTAAAAATAGAAATTGTATAGGTAATTATCCTATTTTAAAGAAACAGTTTGAGAGTACGATGGAGTTTTGTGCTCAACTTGCAGAAAAATATAAACTTGAAATTTCACCGCAGACAATTATGACTCATTATGAGTTTGGGATGAAAAATCCGAAAACTACAAGTGCGGGCAAAATAGATATTATATTTATTCCGCCTTATTCTTGGGTATCGCAAAGTGAGGTCGGAAGTTTTATTCGTTCAAAAATTAAGTGGTATAAGTTAAGGGGAAAATAATATGGAAACAGCTTATTATAATCTGGCAGGCGGTATCAATCAGGCATTAACCAAAACGGAGCTCGGGATTGATACGAAAAAAATTTATTGGGCAGATTCGGAAAATGTTGAAATATTTCAAAATAGAGGGATTGTCAAACAACTTGGCAATTCTTTATTTTTAGATGTGGAAGAAGAAATTACAGGACTTGCCGAAATGTCGGCTTATGACAAGAGTAAACTTGTTATTACAACTTTATCAGGAAAAATTTATGTTTATGATGATTCTAAAGGAATAATGACTCTTGTTGAAAAAGAACTTACAGGAAAGTTTCCGAGATTTTTAAATTTCCTGAATGGTATTCTTGTAATGACTGAAAGTGACGGTTTATTCTATATAAAGAATAATGATAATTATGACATTGTAGATTGCGGATTAAAGGAATTGAACGGGGAAGTTCTTGTTGACGGGGAATTTGCTGTTTACAAGGGGAGGGTTTGGGTTGCAAAGGATGCAACAATTTATTATTCATCTCTCGGAACTTATGATAATTTTACTGAAGAAGGTGATGCAGGATATATTAATGAGTTTCATACCGATACTGGTTCAATTACTGCTTTAAAACCTTACAAGGATTATCTCGCTGTTTATAAAAAACACAGCGTATATCTTTTGACGGGAACAACTCCTGATGATTTTGCTATTGTACCATTTGCTGATAAGGGGGCTCAAGGCTCGGGTGCGATTGTTAATATTGAAAATAAACAATATTTTTTGAGTAACGGAATTTTTGCTCTTGAACAGGTTGGAGAGCTTAATCAAATTCAGTTAGGAAGTGAAATTTCTTTAAAGATTAAGGCAGAATTTTCGTCCTTTGTTAATTTGGATAAGGCAATAGCACTTCATTATGAAAAGAAAAATCAGATTTGGTATTTCTTCCCGTATAACGGAAACGATTATTTTAATACTGTTTGGATTAATGATTATGTAAACAAAGCTTGGTATAAACGTGTTATTCCTCAGGATATTGTTACTTCCTGTGTGTATGACGGTTATGTTTATACGGCAGATAAAAGCGGGAAAATTTATAAAGAAGATTTTGGAACAACATTTAACGGCAGTCCGATTAAGTTTATGTGGAAATCTCCGTTTCTTGCGATTACAACACCGCATCACAGGAAAATGATTGACGAATTTTATTTTCTGCTTGATACGGAATATGATAATGACTTTGATTTTTCTGTTTATAAGGATTATGACAGCGAATATTCTGATGATATTGAAAGAATTTATTCAATACATCAGGACCATTTAATTTGGGCTGATGATGAAACTCCTGAGGATAAACCATGTCATTGGACTCCTGATGATGCATCAGTTCCCGTATGGCCAATCAATAAGGATACTATGGAAAAAGCGGAAATTTCAGAATCAAATTACTCAATACAGCTTTGTGTTCAGGGTGAAGAAATTACACAAGCCTGCGCAATTATCGGGTTGCAGTTTAGAGAAATTTATAACGACGATTAACACCACTCATAAATATATTTAGTTATTAGAAGAAAGGAAACAAAAAATGGCAGAAGAAACAACAACAAATGCTTATTCAGCATTTATTCCAGAAATTTGGAGTCAAAAATTAAACAACATGCTTGAAAAAGAATGTGTAATGCTTCAATGTGTTAACAGAAACTGGGAAGGTGAAATCAGAAATCAGGGGGATAAAGTAAAAATTATTACTCCTGCGGAAGTGTCAATTTCTACTTTAGGAAGCGATGCAATTTCTTACAGCGAATTAGAGCCGGCTTCAATGGATTTGGTTATTGACCAGAAAAAATTCTTTGCATTTAAGATTAATGATGTTGCTCAGGTTCAGGCAAATTCTGATATTATGGAAGCTCATCTTAAAAATGCTAAAAAAGCGATTGAAGAAGTTCAAGATGCTTATCTTTTATCACAACATGCTAATGCAGATGCCGGAAATATTGTAGGTTCTGACGACTCTCCGATTACGCTTGATAAATCTACTATCTACTCACAATTTGTAAAACTTGCTTTGTGTTTGAAAAATTCAGATGCAGTATCGGCAGGTGTAAGACCTTGGGTAATTATTAACCCTACAGTTGAAAGCTATTTATTACAAAGTACTGAATTTATCGGTGCTCACAATGTTGCTGATGAAACTTTAAGAGAAGGTGCAATCGGCAGAATTGCAGGCATGGATGTTCTTGTAAGTACTAATTTGACTGATGTTGACGGTAAATACTATGTACTTGCAGGTACTAATGAAGCAATTACTTTTGCTTCTCAATTATCTAAAATTGAGTCATTACGTGATAAAGACAGTTTCTCTGATTTGGTTAGAGGTTTGTATTTATATGGCGCAAAAACAGTTCAGCCTAAAGCTTTGGCTAAAATGGTAGTTAAATCTGTATAGGGGTAGAGCATGTTTGATAGTTTAAAGACAAAAATAAAGGAGCTTGCAAAATCATCTGTGATTATTGCGGAAAAAACTCTCGGAAGCTGTAAAGGTCAAGAGAAAAAGAAAATGGCAGTAGAATATATTATAAAATATATTCCGGTGCCTGCTCCTTTTAAACTGCTTATTTCATTGTTATTGTCATCTTTTATAGATGATGCGGTGGAGTTTGCGGTTCAATATATGGAGGCAGAAAAATATGAATAATATCGAAAATATTTCATCTCAAGCCGATAATCAAACTCAGGCACTTGTTGATGATGCTCAAAGCATAAAGCAGCGAGTTATTCAAGATGTTAAACTAATTGAAAACCTTGTGCAAACAGGGGTTATGACACAAGAGCAAGGACACAATTTAGTGAATTATGTTACTCAAAAGGCGTTTGAAAAGTACAATACAGCTCAAAATGTCCAAATTCCTCAAGCTCAAGCGGTACAGCCGGCAGTTATGCCGATTCCTGATTTCTTTAATCAGGACGGTAGAATTGATGTTTTTGATTATTTAAAACAGGCAAATGTCGATTTTGATGATGATGAAATCTCAAAAATATCAGCGCTCGTGGAAAAAATTGAAAATTCCGCAGTAGACAAATACTTGAGAGCACAAAATCACGAAAAAACATTAAACATCGAGAATGAATCCGCAAAACAAAGATTGCGTGCAAATGCACAAAATTCAGTTTCTGACGGTGCAAAAAATTTGGTTTTTACTCGTGAACAAATCGGTAAAATGAGTGGTGCAGAATTTGCTAAGCATGAACGTGCGATTATGGACCAGTTAAGAAAAGGTCTTATAAAATAGTGAATTCTAAAAATCTTTTGGGAAAGAGCAGTCTTTTTAGGCTGTTCTTTCTTGAAAGTGGAAAGTAAAAAGGATAAGTAAAACAATGAACTATTTAGAACTTATAAATAAATGTCTGGTAGAGCTTAATTATAAACAGGTTAATGCGTTTTCTGAGCTTACCAAAAATGACCATAAAAAGTTAAAAAATATTATTAATGTATTGAATGCTGAAATTTGTAATTCTGACAGGTGGAATTTCTTACAGAGAAAAGCTGAATTTAAGCTGCCGAAAAACACCTGCGAACTTGAAAATACGGTAGAAGGAAGAATTGAAGCATTAATTATAGATGGAGTTAAATTTGATTATTATGATGATTTTGAGAAATTTTTTGTTAACTCTCAGCCTCAAAATACTTATAGTTTCTATAATGATAAGATTTTACTTCCTATGTTTAGTAAAGAGAAAAAAATAGAAGTTCTTTATTATACAAAAAATTGTGCAAAATCATCTGGCGGACAAGAAAAGTTTTCATTGGAAGAAGCTGAAGATATATCTCTTATTCCTGAACCGTTTGTTGAACCCTTACTTGTTTTCGGGGCATGTATGCGTTTGAAAGGCAACCCCCAGCATGTTCGTTTCAGTTATTGGTTGAACATGTATAAAGATGCATTAGCAAATATGCGTTCAAAAATTTCTCCCAGTATTGATGAAACACCGTCGGTTAAAATGTATCGAAGGTAATTGCTTTATGCGAATTTTCGCATAAAGAAAACAGGAAGTTTAAAATTCATTTTCCCCTCCTGTTAAGATTTACACTAGCCGAAATATAAATAGCATGATTATTATACAATTTATTTTCAGAAAACACAAATAATACAAAGAATTGTTAAGAAAAGTACACAATGAAACAGTTAACCCAACAACAAAAGAAATTCGTAACAGAATATATAAAGACCTTAAATGGTGAGCTTTCGGCGCAAAAAGCCGGCTATAAATCCAAAGATTTGAAAACAACAGCATCAGAACTTTTGTCAAATGAAGTTGTAATAAAAGAAATCAGATTGCAGTTAAAAACTCAAATTTCTTCATTACGTGTAAACAAAGGTTATGTGATACAAAAGTTATTGCAAATTGCCGAATTTTCACTTGAAGAAGAAGATATTTTGGATAAAGAAGGTGGTTATACCGGTAAAAAGAAGCTTCGCGATACCTCTGCCGGCTTGAAAGCTCTTGAAAGCCTTTGTAAATACCTCGGATTTTATACAGACAAGCCTGAGGAGAATTACAAACAGGCGAAAATTATAACAATCTCCAACCTTGACGATAGCAAGATATAATGGAAATGGTGGAACGGGAACGAGCAAGAGCGAGTGACTGACCAAAAAAGTTTACGGAAAGGATAAAATAATGAAAAATAATGATGTAGAACAGATGCTTTTGAATAATGCATCTTTAGAAGATTTGATTAAAATGAAAATCGAAAAAGAATTCATGGCAGATTTGGAAAAATCAAAACAAAAACCGCAAAAAAAGGTTTATACAAATATTAAAGAACTGCCAAAGGAAATGATTTTTTCCAAAAATTCAATTTACAGATATTTCAACAGAAATACAAAATGTGAAAGTTTTATTAACGGAATTCAGGCTGAAGCTTTAATAGGACTTCAAAACAACGTCAGACAAAATATGTTGAAAGGTGAGTTGAGTGCTTTTACAACAGATGATGCGTATGTCAAGTTTGAAAAGGCGGAATTTTAAAAATGCCGAAATTTTTACATCCGTTTGAAAAACCTGCTTATTTTGAGCAGGCTTTATTTTTATATATAAAATATTCAAAATTTTTGGATGACGATTATGCGCAAAACGGTTTGCCGATTTACGACTATTTTTTGAACCTTATAAACAACACTTTGTTTTTTGTGATTGTCGAAGATGATTTGGTGAGTGGTTTTGTTTATCTTGACAATTTTAGGGGAAGTGATGAAAAACTGCACAGCGCCGAGCTTACAACTTGTTTTGATAAACGTTTTTGGGGCGGTTATACAAAAGTATGTGCGCGGATTTTTCTTGACCACTGTTTTGAAAAATATAGGTTTGAAAAGATTAAGGCGCTTGTTTATCCTGAAAATTTTCGGGTAAAAACTTTATTGAAATCAGTGGGCTTTGAAAAAGAAGCTTTGCTGAATGGTGAAACTTTAAGAAATAACAAATTGCAGGATATTGAAGTGTATTCTTGCAGAAAGGAAAAGCGGGTGCGTGAGCGCCTGACAGATAAATAATAAGTCCGGCTAATGTCGGCAGAAAGGGTAAAAAATGTTAATTGAAACAGAAGATTTAACACAAAATTTATCAGATGTTGATGAAAAATTTTTGGTGAGTAGTATTGTTGAAAAATACGACAAATTTAATGATTCCAGAAACCAGCAGATTACTGACATAAAACTTATCAGGGATGCAATTTATAACTCGGATGTGCCCAAAATTAACGGCTGGGACAGCAGAATAGAACTTCCTGATATTTATGAGCTGGCGCAGACTTTAAAATCTCATATCAGTCAGAATTTATATTCACATCCTGATGCAATGTTTGATGTGTCTGGAACAACTCCGCAGACACAAAGTTTTGCAAACAGACAAAAAGCAATGCTTGTTAATACTTTTGAACAGATGAATATTCAAAATGAGATTGAAAAAGTTATTGACGGAATTGTAGAAACCGGTGAGGCAACTCTTTTTGTCGGCTGGGAAACTAAAATTAAATCGGTAAGACGTGTAAAAACTCTTGAAGAACAAGAGTTATACCCTGATAATAACAACTTTATTCTTGATGAAAAAATGATTTATGATAACGCAAAAATTAAACATATTAAATCAGAAGATTTTGTGTTTGATAAATTCAATCGTGAAAATTGGGATAAATGTGCAAAGATTTACAGAACATATTCGACAATTGATGAATTGTTCTCTGATAAATCAAATAACTTTTTAGATGATAGAAAATTGGAAGTTTTGAAAGGAGTGGTGGCAGGTAAAAAGTACAAAAACAGTGATGGTAATGCTGTTGACGGCAATAAATTGGAAATTTTGGAGTTTTGGGGAGACATTGAACTTGCGGATGGGAAACTTTTAAAAAACCGTTTGATAGTAGTTGCCGGCAGACGAGAAATTATTCGTTGCGAAGCAAATCCGTTTGTAATTAATCCGTTTATTCATGCAAATATTATTGAATCTCCGCAGACAGGCAGAGGAATTTCTCCGCTTCGTGTTGCGTTGATTTTGAACAGTCTTGCATCAACGATTTTGAACAAACAAATTGATGCGCTTTCTTTGATGATGAATCCTCCTTATTTAGCACCAAAAGGTTGTTTTAAAGGGCAGCAGGATGTAAGACCGGGTAAAATCATTGAATATGATTCTGCATTAATGCCTACTGCCCCAATGCCTTTGAGCTTTGATAAAGCAATGGTTGGCTGGGATTTCTTGAATTACTTTAAATCAACAATCGAAAGTGCGACAGGAATTTTCAAAAATATGGCAGGAAATCTTCAATCTGCCGAACGTACCGCGACGGAATTAAATTACTCCGTAAGTGGTCAGGAAGCTCGTTTGAACATGATTTTGGATGCGATAAACAGAAAAATTATTGTTCCTATGGTTGAAAAAACCGCAGAAATTATTTCATACTTTAAACTTGGCAGAGAGTTAATCGGGGTTAATGACCATGGAAAAACTTGTTTCTTAGAAGTTGATGATGAGGTTAGAAATGCGAATTACGTTTATCGTTACGGTGACAGAAAAGCAACATTTGAGCGTAAACTTCGCTTAAAAGAATTGTTTGAAGTTGTACGTTCATTCGCACAAGTTCCCGAAGTTGAGGAGCGTATTGATTGGCTTGAATGTTTCAAATTTGCACTTGAACAATACGGAATAGAAAATGCAAATAATTTTTTGTTAGATGATAAAAAGGTGTCGTAACGACACCTTTTAGATTGCTAATGAAATAATAAAAATAAAAGAAATAAATTCATTTAATTTCATGTGTAAATTTATAGCAAAAAGGAAAATTTATGACAATGCGATAAGAGAACAATGGGGTAAAGTAGGTATTCCGAGTGAGCGGGATTTGCCTAAGGAAAGTAAAAAATCGGTTTCAACAAAATCAAATGGTTCATCTAAAGATGGCGATTCATCAGTTGGTAAATGGGTAACGATTAATGGAAATCACGTTTTGATTAAAGACTGATTTAATGAAAAGTAGACGGGGGATTATGTTATATAAATTATTAAAAGCTCAGCGGGAGTTTTTGGAAATTCCGCATAATTACAGCTTGGATGTAGCGGTTTATCAAGGGGGATATGGTTCGGGAAAAACTTTTTCAGGTTCTCTTTTGGGTATTTTGCTTGCGGTAAAATTTCCAGGTGTGCGCGGGCTAGTCGGTGCACAGACTTATACGCTTGTTAGAGACACTACCCTGCAAACCTATTTTGAACACCTTGAAAATTTCGGTTTTGTGGAAGGTGTTGATTATGATTGGTCATCATCTTTGCAAAAATTAACTTTTAAAAACGGTTCGGAAATCCTTTTCAGGCATTTTGACGAACCTAACAAATTAAAATCTTTAAACTTAGGGTTTGTGGAGATTGAAGAAATGTCCGATGTACCTTATGATACCTTTAAAGTTCTTTTAAGCCGTATGCGTCAGCGTATTAAAAAAGATTGGAAAGGTTTCAGGCACAGAATATTCGGTCACACAAATCCTGAAATGCAAAGAGGTTGGGTTTATAAAACTTTTGTTGAAAATTCTGCGCCGAATTATAGACTTATTTCAGCTCCGACTACTCAAAATATTTATCTGCCTGAAGGTTTTTGCAATGAACTTAAAAAGATTTATGATGAGCAATATTACAACATTTTTGTACTTGCCAAGAACGGTGAATATAATAACGGTCTTGTGATAAAAGATTTTACTGATGAAAACGTAAAAGATATTGCTTATCAGCCGGAAATGGATTTGCATATTTCATGCGATTTTAACGTTGATCCGATGTGCTGGGTTTTTGCTCATAAAACAGATGATAAGGTGTTTTATTTTGATGAAATTGCAATGGAAAATACTACGACTGCAAAAGCATGTGATGAATTTTTGCGCCGTTATCCCGCTCATAAGGGAAGAGTAATCGTAAATGGCGATGCATCAGGTGATAACAGAAGTTGTACTAGCGAGTATACAAATTACGTAATTATTAAGAAAAAACTTCTCCAATACGGTTATGATGCAGAAATTCAGATTAAAGCTTTCAATCCGCCTATCAAAAACAGGATTATGGCGTTCAATTCAAAGGTTCGTTCTGCTGATGGCGAAATATGTCTTTTTATCGATAAAAAATGTGAAAAGCTTCTTTATAATATTTATAATCTTAAATATAAAGAGGGTTCATCAAAGATTGATATTCCGACCTATAGTCAAATTAAGCAGTCTAAGGAATTGAAATTTCTCTCACATCCTATGGATGCAGCATCTTATCTTGTAGATTTTTATTGGCCTATTACATTGTAGAGGATTTGTTATGGAACATTTTATTGAATATTCTCCAATTATTGTTGTGGTATTAATGTTTTTTATTCAGCAAAGAATATTTGTAACACCAGAACAATTGGAGAAAAAACATAGAGAAATTATTGATGAAATTGAAGAAAAATTTGTATCAATGAATAGTTTTATAGATTTGAAAGAACAGTTTAGTGAAGTTAAGGACAAAATTGATAAAATTTATGATCTTCTGATTGATTTGAAATAATGTTAATAATTGTTACAAAAATCTCATATTTTTTTAAAGTTTCATGCAAAAAGTGCCGATAAAACGAGTAATAGGTTACTAAGTTAAATCAGAAAGGAAAATCATGGGACTGGCGGCTTCACAAGCAAGATTTCTAGCCATAACATCAAGAAAGATGAACTGTGAATTCCAATCTATGCAGATTGCACAGCAAAAACTTTCTGTTACCCGTGATTTGCAAAAAGCAGCACAGGATTATCAGACTAATCTTACCGCTACTAAACTTGTATGGGAAGATATGGATGGTAATACTTATGATGTAACATATGATATGATGATGACTCCTACTGCAATTAACCAGTATGATCCATATTTAATTACTGATACTCAAGGCAAAATAGTATTAACTGACAGTATGTATAATGCAGCAGTTGCAGCAGGTATAATTGAAGCAAGTACTGGTAATCCTACCGGAGTATCCGGACTTATGAGTAAAGGCATGGGTACTACTTCAACAACAGACGGTACAAGAGATGCATTCTTATATCAATTAGGTATTGTTAATCAAGTTGACGGTTCAACAGTAGCAGCTATTCAGGAGCTTGGACAATATGGTTATAGTAAAGCCGGTATTGGTGGTGATATTCAAGATAAATCTATAGCAAATGCTTTGTCTAGTACTGCGTTTATTAACTATTTAGGTAAAACATATAAAGAAGCAGGTGTAGAACCTCCAATGAAAGAAGATGGTTCAGGTAAGGTTGATAAAAATACTTCAATTTATGGTATAAATTTAGTTGATGCTTTGGGAAGCGGTTACAACTGGGTATCTGATTCTAATTTGAACGAGAAAGATGGTGGAAGTGTAAAACCAAATCAGATTGTTGTTACTAAAAATGGTCAGGCATTATCTGCAGCTAGTGTTGCCGGTTTAACTCTTGGTGATATTCTTACGGGTAATTATGAATTATCATACAGGGGTAATGACTTTGCACAAACTGTAGTTCAACAAGTGTTGAGCAAAATGGCCGAAACTCTTGGTATGGGGTATACAGGTTCTGATCCTAAAGGCTTGAATGTTGATAATGAATCTTATGATGCATTGACACAAGCTTTTGATTTTACTTTTGCTCAGTATAGTGCAACTTCATCTGCAACAACTAATAATACAAATGTGGTAGATAAATTGAGTACTCAAGCTAGGGGGCAAAATAATATTATTACAGGTAATGATAATAAAAGTTCGGTCAGTTTGACAAATATGTTAAAATCATATTTAACAAATTTTGCTATAGCTATAGATGGTTTTGATACTGCATTTCATATTAACAATACATCTTCAAAAGAGAGTGTTTATGCAACTGATGACTTAAATTATTATTTCTTATTAGCTAATGACGGTGCTCAAACAGAACAATCAATGTTGAAAGCAGATTTTTATAATATGTTATATAACCAAATTTGTATGAACGGTGCTTGTTCTGATGCAACTAAGCGAGATTTAGTGACTGATAAAGAATATTTAGCACACGCTTTGAAAAATGGTCAGTTATTTATTTCATCATTAAATAATGATGGTTATTTCTATCAAGGACCATATACTCTTAACGGACATGTCGGAGAAGTCCCAGATGAAGCTGCTATTACGCAGGCTGAACTTGAGTATAATGTTACAAAAAGCAAATTAAATTATAAAGAACAAACGCTTGAACTGGATATGAAAAATCTTGATATGGAAATTTCAGCACTTACTACAGAGTATGATACGGTTAAAAACCTTATAAGTAAAGGTGTTGAAAAAGTGTTTACGATGTTTAGTAATTAAGATATTTAATTTTCTTAACTAATCACTTGATTAACCTTTGTTTTTGTGTTTTTATAAGTTTGGAATGGGGCAATTCCTCTTAGCCTTGTTCAAGGGCTTGCCAAATACGGCGCGGCTGCAGTGTATGACAGGCTCGATGGTTACATAAAAATAAGGGAAAACAAAATGTTAAAAATCAGATTAAAAAGATTAGGTGCTAAAAAAGCTCCTACATACAGAATTATCGTTATTAATTCAACAACAAAACGTGAAGGCAGACCGGTTCAAGAATTGGGTCACTATAATCCAAAAACTAAAGTTATGAAATTAGACTTGGCAGCAGCTCAAGATTGGATTAAAAAAGGTGCTCAGCCTACTGAAACTGTTGCATACTTGATTAAAAACTGCAACGAAGACGGTACTTTGAACTATGTTAAAAAAGAAACAGTAAAACTTTCTAAAAAAGCACAAGCTAAAAAAGAAGCTGAAGAAAAAGCTGCTGCTGAAGCAGCTGCGGCAGCGGCAGAAGAAGCACCGGCTGAAGCGTAAGAAATTATTTCACATAAAAAAGAAGTCGTTTTAAAAACGACTTCTTTTTTTATTAATCATTATATTTACTTATTTCAACAAAATAATTTTCTAATGCCAAGTAGCCTTTGTAAAGTTCGTTTGATATGCTTGCATAGCTTGTAGCTACAATAAATTTTAATTCTTTGGTTCTGATTTCTAATATTGCGTCAGAATCAGCTTTTAATTTTTCGTCTGCGGAAACTGCCCATTTCTGTAATAATTCTAATTCTTCATACATTTGTTTTACTGTTGTAAATTCAAGTGTATTGAAATCATATTTTGCCAGAAGTGCCTGTTCAGCTTTTGTAATTCTTGCCATAACAGCTTGAAATTTAAAAACTCGTTTTATAATAACATAGTTATCAGCCATTTTTCTGTGTGAATATGGAATTATATTTTTAGCTAAGAGTGCTGCGTATGAACGTGATGTGAATACTTCATCTTCACGTGAAAAAGCACTTCTTGAAGTCAAGTCAAAATTTGATTTCTTTTCTATTAAATCTTCCGGCATTTCTACCCCCTATTAATATAATCATATGAAAAGCAAAGTTGATTGTCATGGTATGAAGTCAAGATTTTTACATGATTTAACAAAAAAGAAACCGATTAAAAATCGATTTCTTTTAAATATATTCACAACCTAATGTAGCTACGTGCGTAGTACTAATCAGCTAATTGCTGCATAATTTCAAAAGGTTTTTCTGCAACTTTCATTGTTTCTTCGTCGATTATACCTCTTTTTAATTCAGTGAAAGTAGCTTTTTTAGAGTTAAATTTTCTTTTCAAAAATTCGTAAGATACTTTCGGGTCGCATTTGTCACCGCAAGTAAATAAGTCAACTGCTGCATAACCCAACTCAGGCCAAGTGTGAATAGCTAAATGGCTTTCTGAAATAATTACAACGCCTGAAACGCCGTATGGGTTAAACATGTGGAAACATTTTTGGACAATAGTCGCACCACATTCAAGGGCGGCATCCACCATGTACTTTTCTACTTTATCTAAACTGTTCAATGTGTTCGGATCACATTCAAAAAATTCTGCTAAAACGTGTTGTCCTAAGTGGATTTCTTTTTTGCCGTTTTCTTGAAACGCTGTGAAAGGTGATGTTATTGCCAATTCATGTGCCTCCTATAAATGTATATTTTTTACTACTACTGCTTTCGCAATTAACATATTACAATAAAAATCAGAAAATTTGTATTTTTTACACTTTAAATTTATTTTTTTACAAATCTTATCAAATTAATATGCCCGAAAGTAAGAAATATTGTATTATTCAAACGGGTAATTTTATTTAATATTTTTTAACATAAAGTGTTGTATTTTAAATTTTTTATATATAAAATTTGATTATGAATAAAATATTAGTTGTAGATGATGATTTAGCAATAAATGAGCTTATTAAGGTTAACCTCGAACTGAACGGTTATAATGTTTGTCAGGCATTTGACGGAGTTAAGGGGTTTGCTATGTGTAAGCAGGAAATGCCCTCTCTTGTAGTGCTTGATGTAATGATGCCTGATGTTGACGGGTTTACTGTAGCTCAGCGAATTAGAAAAAATGATGCAACTAAAGATATTCCGATTTTGATGCTGACGGCATTGTCGCAGATTAATGATAAGGTTAACGGGTTCAATATCGGAGTTGATGATTATCTTGTAAAACCATTTGAAATGGAAGAACTTGAGGTAAGAGTGCGTGCTCTATTGAAGCGTACAAGACAAATTCCTGAAAGCGCATCTACTCGTGAGCTTTTGACACTTGGAGAAATTACCTTGCTTCCTGAAACTTATAATGTAAAAATCGGAGAAAAATCTGTAAAATTAACTCCGATTGAATTTGAGATATTTAATTTGTTGTTTCAAAACCATGGTAATATGGTTTCATCAGCCCAATTATTGAAAGATATTTGGGGTTATTCACCTGATGATGATATAGAAACAATAAGAGTTCATATTCGTCATCTGCGCAGTAAAATTGGTAAGATTTCTGGCAGTAAAAAGTATATTGAAACTATTTACGGCGGCGGATATAAGCTGAATATTTAGCTTATTGTCCTAAAACTTGTGAAAAGAATTTTTTTGCGTTTTCGATAAGTTTTTCAGGAGCGATTGGAGTTTCTGTTTTTGTTTTTTTAGTTAACATCATATAATCTTTGTCTGATTGTCCCAAAGCTTCTGCCAAAGCTTTGTTGTATGCTATTTTGTTAACTCTAATTTTTGGTGTTTTGCTTGTAAATGATATTGCGTTTACTTTCATTTTTAACTTCCTTTCGTATGTATTAAAACGTGAAAAAATTTTTTTTGCTACTTTTTATTCGCGTCATAACCGAAATTTTTTAAAGATGATTGTTTTTTACGCCAGTCTTTTTCGACTTTTACTTCAAGTCCTAAAAATACTTTTTTTTCAACAATTTTTTCAAGTTCAATACGTGCTTCTGTTCCGATTTTTTTCAAAAGCGAACCGTTTTTGCCTATTAAAATCCCTTTTTGGCTTTTTGTTTCGCAGTAAATTGCTGCATAAATTCTGTCAATATCGTCGCTTTCGGTGTAGCTTTCGATTTTAACGGCAACAGAATGCGGTATTTCATCGGATGTATTTAATAGGATTTTTTCTCGGATAACTTCTTCAGTTACATCACGCATTGTTTCTTCAGTTACTACATCTTCCGGGTATAAAAGTTCGCCGTCGGGGAGGTTCTTAAAAATATTTTTTATCAAAGTATCAATATTTCTGCCTGTTTTAGCAGAAATTTTTACGACAGGATAGTTTTTTTCGAATAAGGTTTTGTATGTTAAAAGATTTTCATCAACCTTGCCTGCTTTTTTCACTCTATCAACTTTATTCATTACTATTACTACAGGGATGTCTGTTTGCAAAATATTTTGAGCAATCCATTTATCTCCTTTTCCGGCAGGTTCTGAACCGTCTACGACAAAGAGGATTAAATCAGCATCAGGAACAGCAACTTTTGCTTCATCAAGAAGAAATTCTCCGAGTTTGTTGAATGGTTTGTGAATTCCGGGAGTATCAACAAATACAACCTGACCTTCTTCTGTTGTATAAATACCTTTTATTCTTTTTCTGGTTGTTTGGGCTTTGTCAGTTGTGATTACTATCTTTTGACCCAGAACTTGATTTAATAAAGTTGACTTGCCCGCATTGGGACGTCCGATTATTGCGCAAAATCCGCTTTTCATACTATTTGAAATTTCCCTGTTTTAATTTATAATATTGCTAAATTGTAACATAAAAAACATAAACTGGCAATTTTTTCCTTGTGCAAGTATTATATAATCAGGTAGACGGTATGGTAGTGAAAAAATCAAATTTAATTAATATAGCTGTTATTCTCGGTCTTTCTTTTGCTCCGATAGCTTTTGCAGATAGTGCAAACAGTCTTGTTCAGCTTGATTTAAAAAAAACTTCAAATGATGCCGTTAATGTTACTTTGTTTACTACCGAAAGCTATAATGACAATGTTATGGTCAGAAAAAAGTCTGACAACAAGTACGTAATTCTTATTCCAAAAGTTCAGAGTTCAGGTTTTAGCGCATCAAACTTGAACGGTGTAAGAGATTTGGTTTCTAACGTTGACGTAAAAACAGTCAATGATACTTCCGGCGGATATACAAAGGTTACGTTGATTACTACCAAACCGCTTGAGATTAAAACTTCTGCACGAAAAAGTGCACCTGTTACAGATGACCAAAAAGAATATCAAACACTTATTGCTCAGGCAAATGCGGTTAAAAATAATATTTCAAAACAGGATGCTCCGCCAAAATTAAGAGAGCAGAAAACCGAAATTACCGTAGCTAAAGCTCCTGCAGAAAAACCTGTTAAGAAAGCAGAACCTAAAAAACAAGAGGTTAAAAAGCCCGAAATAAAACTTGTTGAAATTGACCCTGAAAAACTTCAAAGACAGGCAAGGAAACAGCATTTGGAGGAAATGAAGCAAGAGGTTCGCATTGAAAAGAATATTCCGGAAAAACTGCCTGAACTTCCCGAAGTTGTTGCAAGTGACGAGCAAGCTCCTGTTGTTGTTCAAGATATTCAGGAAATGCCTCAAACGCCTTCTATGCTTTCACGAATTAAGAATAAAGCTAAAAGTTTGCCTAAAAAAGCAGGACTTGCAATATTGGCATTGTTCGGACTTTCAATGTTAATTAAATTGATGAAATCGTCAGTAAAATCATATGTTCCGCAAGAAACATTTATTGACAGTATTTCAGTATCTGAACCGGAAGTTGATAAAGTCAGTGAAATTGTTGAAAACGATGAACTTTCTTGGAAAGAAAAATATCAAATGTATCTTGATAAATCGGCAGTGCCTGTATCAAGAGGTGAAAATAAAGGAAATTACACGTTTATTAAAACTCCTGCTATTGAGAAAAAACGTGAAAGATTGGAAAGACTTGTTGCAGAGCCTGTAATTGAGGCTGTTGAACCTGAAATTGTTGAAAGTGAAGATGAAGTAATTTCAAAAACAATTAAATTGAAAGCTTTCAGTAATCGTTCAAAATCACTGAAAATGACAAGTCGTGACAAGAGCAGATTTAGAAAATATGAAGTGGAAATTCCGCTTCATGAGCAAAAGAATATTGAACTGGGAGAGTCTATGCTTCATTCAAATCCAAGAAGTTTTGCGGATGCAAACCTTAAAATTACAGATGTTAACAAAAAACGTATTAAATATGAACCAAAAGAATATATTATGTCATCTGTAGATGAGTTTTTCTCAATTTTGGATAAGGAACAACCGAAAGTTACTGCTCCAAAAATTAGTGCATCAAATCCGATTGCAAGACACAGAAGTGAAAACAAATCATCTTACCTTAAAGGTTTGATTGTAAAATCAGGATTTAATATCGATGACAACAAGGGTTTCTACCTTGTAAATCAAGACGGTCAAAATGCTTTAATCGGTAAAGTTAATGATGAAGTTTTTGTATTGAAAAAATTTGACAAAAATGTAACTTCTCCGATTCAGGTAAGACAAGATAAAGACAACGTTTACATGGTAAAAGCAGGTGATTTCAAATCTCTTGTTGAAGTAAACGAAGATAAAATGGGCGTATTAATTGAGTTATAGTAAGAAGATACTGGCAGTATTGCTATTAGGTGTTTTTTTGACGTGCGGATGTTCAAAAAAAGATGAACGTACGGCAGTTCAGTTTGCCAGCTGGGGTTCAAAATCCGAAGTTGATATTATAAAACCTATGCTAGCGGATTTTGAGAAGCAAAATCCTGATATCAGGGTGGATTTTATGCATATTCCGCAGAATTATTTTCAGAAAATCCATCTTTTGTTTGCTTCAAATACTGCCCCTGATGTTATTTTTATAAACAATTTGTATCTGCCCGTTTATGCGGATTTTTTGGAAGAATTTCCGACACGTCCCGAATATTATCCGCAGGCGTTAGAGGCTTTGAGTTATAACGGAAAATTATATGCAATACCGCGCGATGTTTCAAATCTCGTAATCTTTTATAATAAAGATTTGTTTGACAAAAAAAGTGTTCCGTATCCTAAATCTGATTGGACATTTGAGGACTTTTTAAAAACTGCGCAAATGTTGACAGATAAACAAACGTTTGGTGTGAGTTTTGAGGAAGAACCGTTGTTTTACCTGCCTTATTTGATGAGTAACGGCGGAGGTTTTTATGAGATGGAAAAATCTGAGAGTAAAGATGCGATACAGTTTTATGCAAATCTTAGAAAAAAATATCACGTTGCACCCCTAAAATCAGAAAGCGCAAGCGCTACAATGGGGCAGATGTTTTTGCAGGGGCGTCTTGGAATGTATCTTTCAGGACATTGGATGATGCCTAAAATGCAAGAAGAAGCGGAGTTTAGCTGGGATACTGCACAGTTTCCAAAAGGTACTAAAGGCAGTATAGTTCCACTTGACGCTTCCGGATGGGCGGTTTCAAAGAATTCCAAACATAAAAAAGAAGCTGTAAAATTGGTTGATTATCTTTCATCAAAAGAAAGCAGTGAAAAATTCAAAACCAGCGGTTTGATTGTTTCTGCAAGAAAAGATGTCCCAGAGAGTTCGAAAGTGTTTGCAAATGCGGTTAAAACATCAGTTCCAACGCCTGTAAAACCCGATTACAGAGAGTTGCTCGATAAAATTAAAAAAGATTTAGAGCCTGTGTATAATTAATTTTTCCTTAAGATTTCACAAATTTTTCTTGTCTATGGTACTATTGTAGTAAAAGACACGGAGAGGAAAATTTTATAATGATAAGTTTTTTATTGAAAATGTTGGGCGATCCTAACGAGAAAAAAGTTAAAAGTATTATGGGAATTATTGACCATATCAACGCTTTAGAACCGCAGTTCGAAGCTATGTCTGATGATGAATTAAAAGCAAAAACTGCTGAATTTAAAGAGATTTTGGCTAAACGCCCGACGTCAAAAGATTTTAAAACAGATAGAAAACTTGAAAAAGAGGCTTTGGATAAAATTCTTCCAGAAGCTTTTGCAACAGTAAGAGAAGCAGGCAAACGTGTTTTGAATATGCGCCACTTTGATGTTCAGCTTGTGGGCGGATATTTCCTTCATAACGGTCATATTGCAGAGATGAGAACAGGTGAAGGTAAAACGCTTGTTGCGACTTTACCTGCATATTTGAATGCTTTGACAGGTAAAGGTGTTCACGTAATTACCGTAAACGATTATCTTGCAAAACGTGACAGCGAATGGATGGGTAAAATTTATAAATTCCTAGGTCTTTCAGTAGGTGTAATCCTTTCAGGCGGAAGAACTGCAGAGGATTTTGAAGCAAAAAGGTCTGCCTATGAATGCGATATTACTTATGGTACAAATAACGAATTCGGTTTTGACTACTTGAGAGACAATATGGCGGGAAGTCTTGAAATGCTTGTTCAAAGACCTTATAACTACGCGATTATCGACGAAGTTGACAGTATTTTGATTGACGAGGCAAGAACTCCTCTTATTATCAGCGGACGTCTTGAAAAATCGGCAGAAACTTATCAGTTAATGGCAAAAGTTGCTCCGCAATTAGAAAAAGTTAAAGACTACGAAGTTGACGAAAAAAATAAAAATATTATCTTGACAGAAGACGGTATTGATAAAGCTCAGGAAATCATTGGTGTTCAAGATTTGTTTGATATTAATACACAATATGCGCACCACCTCTTGCAGGCTTTAAAAGCAAAAGAATTATTTGTTAAAGATACGGACTACGTAATCAAAAACGGCGAAATTATGATTGTTGACGAGTTTACAGGCCGCTTAATGGAAGGCAGACGCTGGTCAGACGGGCTTCATCAGGCTATCGAAGCAAAAGAAGGCGTTCAAATTCAAGATGAAACTCAAACACTTGCAAGTATTACGTTCCAAAACCTGTTCAGACTTTATCCTAAATTATCTGGTATGACAGGTACTGCAATGACTGAGGAAGCTGAATTTGGCAAAATTTATAACCTTGAAGTTACAACAATTCCGACAAACAAACCTGATGTAAGAATTAATTATCCTGATGTTATTTATAAAACAGAACGCGCAAAATATAATGCTGTTGTTGAAGATATTATCAGAATGCACGAGGCGGGACGTCCTGTTTTGGTTGGTACAATCAGTATTGAAAAATCCGAGTATGTTTCTTATTTATTGAAACAGCGCGGAATTCCTCACCATGTATTGAATGCAAAACACCATGAGCGTGAAGCTTATATTATCGCGCAAGCAGGTCGTGTCGGTGCTGTTACTATTGCGACAAATATGGCAGGCCGTGGAACTGATATTCTTCTTGGCGGTAATGCGGAATTTCTTGCAAAAGAAATGCTTGATAATAAAGGCATTACTCCTGAAACTGAAAATTATGAACAGGAAAAAGAGCAGGCGCTCGCCGAGGCTCGCGCCATTACAGAGGCAGAACATGCAAAAGTTGTTGAGGCCGGCGGACTTCACGTAATCGGTACCGAACGTCACGAATCTCGTCGTATTGATAACCAGTTGAGAGGTCGTGCAGCTCGTCAGGGTGACCCTGGTTCTACAAGATTTTTCTTGTCTTTGGAAGACAATTTGATGAGAATTTTCGGCGGTGACAAAATTACTGCATTAATGGATATGCTTAATGTTGAAGAAGATATTGCAATTGAAAATGTTCTTATCACAAAACAAATTCAATCAGCGCAGAAAAAAGTTGAAACTTATCATTTTGATATAAGAAAATCAGTACTTGAGTATGACGATGTAATGAATATTCAGCGTGAAAAATTCTATGCACAAAGAAGAAAAGTTCTTGCGGGCAAAAATCTGTCAGAAGATATTTACTTTATGATTGAAAAAGAAATCGACAGACTTTTGAGAAGCTATATTGCGCCTGATTTACATCCTGAAGAATATGTTTATGAAGACTTGCAGACAATGATTAAAGAACTTCATTCGATTGTTCCGCAATTATCGGGTGTTCAGGTTTCTGATATTCAGAATTTAAGATTTGAACCTATTTTTGATAAACTTAAAACATTAGTGCTTGATGCTTATAAACAACATGAAGAAGAAGTTGTGAACTTCTATAATTCTGTAATTTCTCAATATGATGCGGAAGCTCCGTTGCAGGAAGCGTTTAGTGAAAATAATGTTATTAGAAATCTTGAAAAAGATATTTTGTTGCGTGTTGTAGACAATAAGTGGATTGATCACCTTCATAATATCGATATGTTGAGAGAAGGTATCGGCTTGCGTGCTTATGGTCAAAAAGATCCGTTGATTGAATACAAACGCGAAGCTTATGATTTGTTTAACAAAATGATGTATGAAATTCAAGGTGACACCGTAAAACACCTGTTTAGAACGAAGTTCGGCATACAGGTAATCGGGCCGTCAACTGATGAAGAAGAAATGGCTTAATAAATAAAAATTCAGGGTTTATACCCTGAATTTTTTATGCATTCCGTTGGAAAAATGAAGCGATTTCTTTGTGCGGAAGAGTTTTTGATATTGTTCTTCCGTGCGGACAGGTGTAAGGCATTTTGGTCTTACGCCATCTTTTTATAATCTCTTGCATTTGCCAGGTTGAAAGCTTTTGACCTGCTTTGACAGAGGCTTTGCAAGATGTTGTTATAAGAATTTTTTCCTCTAAACGGTCAAGATTTCCGTCAATGTTTTCCAAAATGTCGGCAAGAATTTCTTTGGGGTTAACCTTTGCTATTATTTGCGGAACTTTACGGAAAATAAGTTCGTTTTCTTTCATAAATTCTATGCCGTAGCCGAATTTTTCAAACTTATCAATATTTTCTTTGATAAGTTCTGCTTCTGAACTTGAAACATTTATTACATCAGATACAAACAACATTTGAGAAACAATATCTTTTTCAGACATTAATTTTTCGTAAATATATCTTTCTTCTGCAATATGCTGGTCAACTATCTCTAACCCGTCCTCTTTTTCAATCAGAATATAAGTATTTTTGTATTGACCGATAATATTTTCTTCAGGTTCAATTTCTTTTTCAACAGGTACAAACATTTTTGGTTGTACTACAGTTTCTTCACGTTGTTCAAGCTTTTGCATTTCCATATCGGAAATGTACACAGTATCGTCTTCTTTATCAAAAATTACGTTTCCTGTGCTTTCTAATTTTGGCTGAACAAAATCTACAACATTGCTGACAGGCTCAGGCACCGGCTGAGTTCTTTCCACATAATTTGTTAAGTCGGCTTGAATTGATGTAAATATAAAATTGAAAATTTGGTTAGTATTTTTATATCGAACCTCTTTCTTTGTCGGGTGAACGTTTACGTCCACATCAGACGGAGGAATTTCTAAATTCAAAACTACAAAAGGATATTTCCCGTTAGCAATCAAGTTTTTATACGCTGTATCGATTGATTTTTGGAATATCGGACATTTTACGGTTCTTGAATTAATATAAATATGATAACTTTTTTTGCTTGAGCGGGTGTAGTCAGGTGTGCTCACGAATCCGCTAATTTTTAACCCTGATAGCGGGTCTGTTTTTAAAACTTCTTTAAGGTTTTGCGTTACATCAGCCGAATAAACTTCTTTTATTGTCTGCAAAAGATTGTTTTGTCCTGATGTTTTTAAAACTGTTTTTCCGTTCTTTTTTAATTCTAATGCACAGTGCGGATGTGCAAGTGCAATTGATTGAACAAGTTCCTGTATATAAGAAAATTCGGTACTTGAACTTTTTAAAAATTTCAAACGAGCGGGAAGATTGTAGAACAAATCTTTTATTTCCATAATCGTTCCGACAGCACACCCTGTTTGAGCAGATTTAACTTCCGAATTCTCACATTTTACCTTAGTTCCCGCATCAAATTCTGCGGTTCTGGTTGTACAGGTAAGTTTTGAGATTGAAATAATACTTGCCAGTGCTTCTCCGCGAAAACCCATTGTGTGAATATCAAATAAATCTTCATCAGATGAAATTTTACTTGTTGCATGTTTTGAAAATGCAAGCATTATGTCATCGGGGTGTATACCGCTTCCATTATCTGCGACACGGATGTCGCGGCAATCGTTATTAATTTCTATACTTACTTTTGTCGCTCCCGCATCGATTGAGTTCTCAACCAATTCTTTTACTACTGATGCAGGACGTTCAATTACCTCACCAGCTGCAATTTGATTTATTAAATGCTTTGAAAGCTGTTTTATTCTAGACATATTAACCACCTATAAAATGTGAAAAGAAAAATTCTTTTACTGCTCCAAACTGAGTAAGCAGTACAACAACCACGATTGAAACAATTAATCCTAATGTAACTTTGTATAAATCTTTTATAATGTGTTTGTACATTTTTTTAGGTGATTCAAAACGCAATCTTTGATATAATGCAACCTCACGACCTGCCAGCAAACCTATAAATACCCAGGTTGTTGACATAGGAACGTTGTTCAAATTAATAAAATACAATAACAAGAACGCATAAATAACATCAATAATTGTTGCAGAACGCGGGTCTTGAACATTTGTTTTCATTTTAACAATTTTTTGAATATCTCCACCGCGCTGGTACGTTAAAATTCCCAAGTAACCAACAAAACATACCAGAACAAACATCAATTCGCTAAATGATGCTTTTCTCGGAAGATATACAAACAATTTTGCAGAATCCTGCATTAACCATTGTGACCAGATGAAAGCAGTTGAAAGCCATTTCGCGACCATCCACCATTTAGAAATTTTTTCATTGCCGGAACGTTTTTGAGTGTAATAAAAATATCTTTCTACAGGACGACCGATTATATTATAAATTACGATTGCTGCAATAAATGCGATTATATAACCCAAAACTGATTTCGTAAGCATCATCCAAATTACAGATACATCGCTTACGGAAAATACACTTAATACCAAAAATGTTGTAGCAACGGGTATTCCCCAGCGTGTCAAAAGAATCAGTATAATCGGCGGTAACAAATATAGGAATGTAAAATGTTCTGTAACAGGAATTCTTGTTAAAAGTCCGAATGACATATCACCATTGTTTACATACCAGCCTATACCTATTGTTAAAACCAATATAATTGAAGAATAAGCCCAAAGCCAATAGAAAGGGGTGTTTTTGTTGGCGCTTAAAAATGTTCCCAATGTTTGGATAATATCGTTTGAAACACAGGCATACATTGAAAGCAAGAAGCCTGCTATCATATAAAAATTACTTAGTGTGAATGTTCCCTCGAACATCATACCTCCATCTATTTCTCAATCTACAACAAAAACAAATTCATCTAAATGTTTGATTACAAATTTGAAACATTTCTATAAGATAAAGAAAAAATTTAATGGGGAGATAAGGACTTGGCAAGAACTAATACAAAATTAAAACCATCGAAACAAGCTGATTTGCAGGTTGTAAAGCCTGTCAAAACTACAAAATACAGCGATATTGATTTAAATAACTGGAAAGCATACGACCACGTTAAAACTGATACTCTGTGGGAATTTCCGAACAGATTGAAAGAAGGCGGACATTCAAACGAATATCACGGAAATTATATTCCGCAAATCGCACAGCAGCTTTATGAACGCTTTACAAAAAAAGGCGATGTTGTATTAGACTTGTTCTTTGGTTCCGGAACTTCGGGCATTGAAGCCGTAAATATGGGCAGACGTTGTATAGGTGTTGAATTAAAAGACGAGCTTGCTGAAAAAGTTTCTGAAAAATTCACTCCGAAACAGCTTGTAACAGATGTTAGAATTATCTGTGCAGACTCAGCTTCTGAACAGGTTAAAGACAAAGTTCAATGTGCACTTGATATTATGGGTGAAGAAAAAGCTCAGTTTTTAGTGCTTCATCCGCCTTATGATGATATTATCAAGTTTTCTGATAAAAAAGAAGATTTATCAAACTGTGAATCTACAGAAGAATTCTATGAACTTTTTGGTAAAGTTGCTAAAAACGGTTACGATATGCTTGAAAAAGGCAGATTTGCAGCGTTAATCATCGGCGACAGCTATAAAAATTCAGAAGTTCAACCGCTTGGTTTTGAATGTATGGCAAAAATGATGAATTTAGGTTTTAAACTAAAAGGCATTATTGTAAAAGATATTCAGGGTAACGAGCGTGCAAAAGGCAAAACCGCAAATCTGTGGCGTTACAGAGCTCTCGCAGGCGGTTTCTTTATCTTTAAACATGAATATGTGATGCTGTTCCAAAAAAATTAGTAAAAGGGCTCAAATGAGCCCTTTTTACATGCCCGGGATGAACATATCATGAATATCTAAACCTTCTGAACGCCCCCAAGTCATATTTTTATCGTTTAAGGCTTGTGTTAATTCATCCATTGAATTGAAGGTTAATGTTTCATTATCATTTTGTCCTTCTGCTTTTCTTGTAATATTATAATTACCATTACTGCAATTTACAATAACTTTTTCTCCATTTACTGTAATTTCAGCTGCATCAGTGTTTGTTCCTGAACGATACAGGTTAAAAGCTTCAAGACCTTTGAAATGATCATTGATTAATTGGTTAGTTTGGTAATTTGATTTTGGTTGTGAAAAAATACTCGTTGTTTTTGAATTTGCTGGAGTTTGGGGTATGTTTGTTTTGAACATTCCATCAAAACGAGTGTAATCGATACCAGTTAGTTTCATAATATTCTCCTTTTTTATACTCTCAAGCATACTTTGCTTACAATATAATTAAGTATTTTGTAAAAGTGTAATTGCTTGAATTAACTATGTTTGTAACAATTGTTTACAATTAATTAGCCATATAATTATCTAATCAGTTTGTTAAATTATTTGGCGAAATATTATAATTTAATACACATGGGTTATCAAAAATTAATAAATTCAAATATCAGAGAGCTTCGTTTAAGGTATCATTTAACTCAGGAAGAATTTGCCGAAAAAATCGGCATTAGTCTGCAGGGTGTGTCAAATATTGAAAGAAACAGGTACCAACCCACTGCTGAGACTGTTGATAGAATTTGTTCTGCTTTTGAGATTACGCCGGCTCAGTTGCTAGTTGTACCTGTGCAAAATAATGAAGACATGATACATAATATTGTTACATTACTTTCGGATTGCAAACCTAAAAAGTTGAAGCAAATATATGATATTATTTCTGTATTGCTTCGTTAAACAATTTTAAACTTGAATATATTTTTATCAACAAGTGACCTGGAAAGATTTTCTGCAAATTTAATGAAAGGTTTTGCAAGTTTGTCTTGCGGCAGTCTAAGCTCAATTATTTCAGAACTGTTTTTGCGTATAAATAGGCTGACTGCATCTTTAAGATGGTCAAAAGGAAGTTTTTGTCCGGTTGCTAATCCTGCTGAAATTTTGTTTCTTAAAAGAATAAAGTTATTTAATTCCATTGAATTTGTTAAGCTTTTCTTTAATACAATTTGCTTTAATTCAGTTTCATTAGGTATTGTTCTGCCATTATCAAGGAATTTGTTTTTTTCAATATATGTTAGAAATTTGAATTTTTTTATTAGTTCTTTGGCGTCTAAAGAGCAAGTTGTCGGATGCGCTCTGAAAATTTCCAATACATCAGCTCTTGAACAGCCTATTCCTTCAGCTATTTCGTTAACTTTATTGTTTAAGTTTTGAGGATTAACTGTGTATACATTTGGTTGAGATTTAGCCATTTTGATTAAATCTTCCAATGTAAATCCTTCAGGTGCAAATAGCTCAGCTTTTTTTCTCATGCTGTTTTCAATTGTTGAAGGGGACATTGAAAATAGTGGAGGGTGTTGTAATGCATTTTTTAAATGACTTTTTACAGTAACTCCGAATTCTCTGAATCTATTCGCGATTTCCCGTATGTTAAATTCTAGGGTTTCAGGTTTATGTACGAGCATAAACGGGTTTTGTTTTGCAGCTTTAAGATATTGCTGTTGTGTCAAACCTTCAGTGGCAAAACTGTCGGTGACGCTTTCAATATTTCTTCTTTGAGTTTCAGTAAGGTCATTGTTTTTGATGCGTTGTGCGCATTTGGCTCTAAATTCTCCTGATTTACAGGTGAAATTTGGGTTTGCAGAGTTTGATGTACTAGAATATATTTTCATATTTTGTATAAAATATGAACAAAAATTTTTTTGCTAATCTCATGCATTTATAGGATAAATTTTACAAAATAATAGTTTATTCTAAAAATATACATCGCGGGCATGCCCAATAACTGACAATATTACAAAATATTAACCAAACTTGAAGAAATGTTAATTAGGCTGAAATCATGTAATCATCATGGTTTTGGGGAGAAAAAATAAGTCAAAAAAGGTTAGGAAAGAAAAAAGTTGTCCACTCATGATGTATAGAGTACAATTAATATATACTTCTTGTAGGGGTGATTATGATTGAGACAATTAAGAAAAATCTTTTACAAATACAGGAAGACATCGCACCTTATAAACCAAATATCATTGCAGTTACAAAGTATTTCGACGAAAATGCTATAATTGATGCATATAATGCAGGGTTAAGAGATTTCGCCGAATCCAGAGTGATTGAAGCTATAGAAAAGATTAACAGGCTTCCTGCAGAAATCAGAGATAATTCAAGATTTCATTTTATAGGTCATCTTCAAACTAACAAAGTGAAGAAAGTTGTAAGATATTTTGATTATATCCATTCTGTAGACAGTTTAAAACTTGCAAAAGTTATTTCAGAAGAAGGTCAAAATCTTGGTAAAGTTCAAAAAATTCTGCTTCAGGTTAATAATGCAGAAGAGGAACAGAAGTTCGGACTTTCCAAAGTTGAGGTTTTTGAAATCTTTAATTTTATAAAAGAGCTTCCTTCGATAGAAATTGCAGGGGTGATGAATATGGCGCCTCTTGGAGCATCTGAAATTGAACTGAACAGTTTATTTTCAGAAGTTGTTCAGATTAAATCAAAACTGGAAAAAGACTTTAACTGTGAATTGAAAGAGATATCAATGGGGATGAGTCAGGATTATAAAATCGCAGTAAGACACGGTGCGACAATGGTTAGAATTGGCAGAAAATTATTTAAGTAAGATTATATAAGGAGAAAAACGGTGGCAGTAGTAACAGACAAAATCAGATCAGTAGTAGATTTTTTAGTAAAAGGTTTCGAACCAAGAGAGACAATTTTTGATCAGATGGAAGAAGATATTAACGAAGATTACCCAATCCAAGATAATTTGGCATTAGATCCAGCATATTCATATCAACCTTCTATGGATAATAAATCAAATGAAATGAAAATTGTTAATCACCCGAGTATTGGCAAAGGTTATGAAGTAAAAGTTATTGAACCACGTTCATTTGAAGATGCTGCAACAATCGTTCAACATTTAAGAAACAGAAAAACTATCGTTTTGAACCTTCACTTGTTAGATAAAGAACAATCACAAAGAACTATCGACTTTGTATGTGGTGCTGCTCACGCTCTTGATGGCAAACCTCAAAAAGTTGGTGATTTAGTATTCGTATTTACTCCAAGCAACGTTACATTGTCTGTTGACGTTACTGCTAACCAAAATAAATTTAATGATTCATTGTGGAGAGCTCCTTCACTTCAATAGTCTTAAACAATGAATCAAATTGATATGAGAAAGAGAGATAGTTGAATTCAGGGATGCACTTTATGTATCCCTTTTTTATGTTATATTTAGTTTATGAAAAACTTTGCAATCTGCTGTAATCATGAAATCCCAAATTCCGTTCAGGTTAAAGATAAACTTGTTCAAATTTTGAAAGATGCAGAAATTCTTGATATTGATGAACTTAAAAGCGGTTATGATTTTGTATTCGTAATCGGCGGTGACGGTACGATTTTGAAAACTGCAAGATTTTATGCGAAATCTCAAACTCCGATTTTTGGAATTAATCTTGGCAGATTGGGCTTTCTTTCGCAGTCATCTGAGCAGGAAATTGAAAACTCTGTTGATAAAATTCTCAAAGGACGATATCTTTTAGAAGATAGGATAATGCTTAAAAGCGGTGAATATACTGCATTAAATGATTTTGTCATCAAAAGTTGTGATACAGGCAGAACAGCAAAATTTTCTCTAAAAATAAATGACAAATTTGTTTGTGATTATCTTGCGGACGGTATTATAATAAGTACTCCTACCGGTTCTACCGCTTATGGGCTTTCAGCCGGAGGACCTGTTTTAAATCCGTCTTTAAATGCATTTGTAATCGTTCCGATTTGCCCGCACACTCTTACTGCACGTCCGATTGTTGTTCCTGATAGCGAGAAAATTACCGTTTGCACTGACGGAGAAAATCTTTTATCTGCCGATGGGCAGGAATTTTATGAATTTGACAGTGAAGTGTGTATTGAAAAAAGTGATTATACTGCAAAATTGGCTTTAATAGCCGAATCTGATTTCTATTCTGTTCTTAAGAATAAACTCCACTGGGCAACCCCTCCTGCCTACATGGAGCATGCCGATTATTAGAATATACTTGCGTTTTGACGATTTATATTAACTTTTGTTCATAATTTGACTGAAATTATTGTACTTTTTTTCTATTTAAAATAGTATGTTATTATACTATTGTAGTAAGTCAATCATACAATTACATAAAGAGGTAACAAAGTGGAAAATTTCGTATCAGATATCTTTGCGAAAAAAGATGAAACAACAAGCAACGATCACAGGTCTCCGGTAAACCCGACTAATATTAAAGTTATTGGTGTTGGCGGTGGCGGCGGAAATGCTGTTAACCGAATGATTAAAGCAGGACTTTCAGGTGTAGAGTTCTGGTTAATGAATACAGATTTACAAGTTTTAGAATACGGACAAACTAAAAATAGAATTCAATTGGGTACAAAATCTACATCAGGTCTTGGCGCAGGCGGAGATCCTTCAGTAGGTGAAAGAGCAGCAGAAGAAGCTCAACAAGAAATTACTCAAGCTTTAGACGGCGCTGATATGGTATTTATCACAGCAGGTATGGGTGGTGGAACCGGTACCGGTGCAGCTCCTGTTGTTGCTAAAATTGCTAAAGAATTAGGAATTTTAACAATCGCAGTTGTTACTAAACCTTTCACTTGGGAAGGCCGTAAAAGACAAAATCAAGCTAATCAAGGTCTAGATAAGCTTAGAGAAGCTGTTGATGCTGTAATTGTTGTTCCTAACGATAAATTATTACAAGTAGTTGACAGACAAGTTTCATTGACTGAATCATTTATCATTGTTGATGAAGTTCTTTTAAGAGGTGTTCAAGGTATCTCTGATATCATTACAGTTCCTGGACTTATCAACGTTGACTTTGCCGATGTTAAATGTGTTATGCAGGCATCCGGTTCAGCTCTTATGGGTATTGGCCGCGGTCAAGGTGAAGGCAGAGCTGTTAAAGCTGCTGAAATCGCTATCAACTCACAATTACTTGAATCTTCAATCAATGGTGCAACTGGTGTAATTGTTAACATTACAGGCGGACCTGATATGACATTACATGAAATCTCAGATGCTGCAAATATTATTCACGATGCAGTAAATGATGATGCTACAGTAATTATCGGTACTGCAGTTAACGAAAATATTCAAGGTGAAATTCAAATTACAGTAATTGCTACAGGGTTTGAAATGAAAAACCAGCTTCCTGAACAAAAAACTGAAGCAAAACAATTGAGTGCATCTGATTTCTTTGCAGGTACATTTAATTCATCAGTAGGTGTTCAGCCACAGCAAACAATCAGAAGAACTTCAATGCCAGAGGTTTCATCAAGCTTCACAAATATTGAAATTCCTGATTTCTTAAAGAAATAACTTTAAGATAGTGCCAGTTAGAAGTAAGACGTAAGTCAGAAGCAATCACAAAACTGGAAGATGAAAAAGATTAAGAGGACGGTTTATCCGCCCTCTTTTTTTTGTTTATTGAGAAATGTTAAGTGTTATAGTTTTATTTTAGCAATTTTTAAAAACAAAAAACGTTTATAAAAGCATAGGGGATATTTAATCACTTAGGGATAAAGGATTTAACAAAAAGCTAATCAAGTATTTGATGGTTTAAGTGAATTTGTAAAATGAGGTTTAACAAAGCAAAATCGGTATGAACTGATGGGTTTAGTTACTCTGCAAAAAGATTTAAAAGTCGACGGAATGACTATTTTCGCCGAATAGATAAATCTGTGAAAAATGTATTACTATTATTTATAAACGAGGAAAAGGGGAAAATTATGGGAAATGAATTTGATGTTAGATTTGCAGCTTATGAACGAGCAATGCACGCACACAACAATTTTGGCTTATCAGGTGATGCTTTAGCTCAGCAATATGGACGTTATACAACTGGCTTACAATATGATGCCGATAAAGCTGCTAAAAAAGTTTTTGGCAGAGAATATGGTAGAGCACTTGCTCAAGAAAGAGCTGCTATGAGAAATACAGAAACGTTACATTCTGCATTGAATGGTAAAGGTGTTACACCTGCAAACTTTACAACAACTTATGGTAATCTTGAAGCTCTTCGAGCACAAGCTCCATTAGGTAATATTGCTCCAGACGCTTCTAAAAAAGTAACATACACAAAAATTAAAGAAGGAGCAAACAAAGGTAAATGGGGCGTATATGTTGATGGCAAGTTAGAATCTGTTCACGATACTAAAACTAAAGCAAATGAAGCTTTTAATGCAAAAAGAGCAGAGTTAGGTCAAACAGTACCAAAACCAGAAGCTCCAAAACCAGAAGCACCGAAAGCAGAAGCACCGAAAGCAGAAGCTCCAAAACCAGAAGCACCAAAACCAGAAACACCGAAAGCAGAAACTCCAAAGGTTAAAGCACCAAAAGCTGAAGCACCGAAGGCAAGAACAGGTTTTGATGAATATGTTTTACCTGAAGAAAAAGCTGCAACTCAAGCTCAAAAGGGTACAGGAAAAGCTGTTGAACAAGCAGTAGCGCAGGAAGCAAAAGGTACAGGAAAAGCTGCTGAACAAGCAGTAGCGCAAGAAGCAAAAGGCGCAAGCAAACTTGGCAAATTCTTTAAAGGTAAAGGCGGTAAAGTTGCACTTGCATTAGGTGCGGCAGCATTAATCGGAGGAGCAATATTTGGATTGTCAAAATGCTCAGATAATAAAAAAGCAGAAGAAGTAAAACCGGAAGAACCAACATCACCAGTAGCAGTACCAGCAACAGATGAAACTCAGACAGAAGAAACTCCAGCTCCAGTAGCAGAACAACCAGTTGAAGAACAACCGAAAGTTGAAGAACCTGTAAATACAAAAGTTGAAGCTGTGAAAGGTGATGATTATTGGAAATACGCCCAAATGGAATTAATTGCAGAACATCAAGGAGAAGTTGGTTACAGGCCAAGTAATGAAGAAATTAATACAAGAATGTTTGAAATAATGGGTCGTGAAAGCGAGCAAGATAAAGTTGGCAAAAAAACTATAGCAGAAGATGGAATTCATTCAGATCCAATGTTAATGATAAAAGATGCAGTACTGTTGAACGAACAAACAGCAAAATTGAGAAATGAGGCTATTAAACAACTTAAAGAAGAACATAAAGATCAAAAAGATTATCAACCAACATATCGCGAAGTAAAGAAAAGATTTGAAGAACTTGTTGCAGCTCAAGCTGAAAAACCAGCAGCTTAATCAAATAATCCAAAAACAAAAAGACCGCTCCGATTGGAACGGTCTTTTTACTTTAAATAAAAATTAATCCCGTGCGTGTCCTGCTGTACCTAATACGTCGCGCATTTTGTGGATTACCATTTCTTTTACA
>CAMTMK010000020.1 GCA_947073645.1 uncultured bacterium
TATGAATTACCCACCCATTACCCACAGAAATTTTCATTATAATAAGATTTATTATAGTTAAACGAGAGGTCATTCAGATAATCAAGAAGTAACTTTAAATAATAATTTAATATAAATTTATTATTTAATCATCAAAATTCATCAGATGACTTCCGTGTATTTATCATTTTTTATTTTTTTTTTTTATGTGTTTTATTATTACAAAATTACAAAATGGTGTAAATGTATCATAAGAAAATATTAACAGGATAACTATAAGCACATTAATGTAATATTTCATTAAGAAATGTTACAAGTTAACCCAGCAGACTTTACAAAACTCTCAAAAGTGGTAAGATTATTTCAAGAGTACTTTAATTTTAATTTAACTAAAGGAGATTTTTGGAATGTTAAATACTGCAACTATTTTATCACAAGAAACTCTTATGTTCAAGGGTATTGATGCTATTAACAAGTTAAAAGAAATGGGGCTTACTTACGAAATACTTGCGAATGCGACAAGCAATGGATACAAAATGAAAAAAAAGAAATCAAAATATGCACCACCTATATGTAAATCTATTTCTTTTTGGGAGAACACTATAGTAATGCTTAGAGAACAGCTAATTAAAAATTTTGGCTGGAGTATTTGTGATGATTTTAATCTTAATAGAACAATTTCTCCTAAAAAAGATTTTGCTATAGTAATATCATCAGGTAATGCCAATGTTGGGAAAAATTCAAATCCATCTACATTAAATAAAAAAGGGCAACTTTCTGCTGCTGTTGTTGATGTAAATAATGTCGTGCAGTTATCATTATTTCCTATACAGTCAACTAAAACAAAAAAATACAACGTTGAACGTATTCCTCATTGGTTTTTGCTATATTATAATGACGGTAACAAAATTTGGATGGAATTATCATTACCTAGAGAAATTGGAAAAGATGGACGTATATCGTCTTGGTTTCAACGCATAATATTAGAGCCTATTGAAATAACATCTAACATTGATATTGAACACAAAATAAAAGAAAGAAAATCAGAAGCTGATTTTGATATTGACATTTCCAAAAAGTGATAGAGGAACAATGTTTAATAATAGTAGATTAAAACTTGCAAGAATAAGACGAAGTATTACAAAAAAAGAACTAGCTGAAAAATTAAATTTATCAATTCAAACATTATCAGATTGGGAGACTGGTAAAACAGTTCCAAAATTTGATAATATTATAGATGTTGCAAAAATTTTAAATTTCCCTGTTGAATTTTTTGAGAAAGATGAACAAATTTCAATTTTAGAACCTCAAAAAGTTACATTTAGAGCATTAACAAAAATGAAAGCTTGCGATAGGGATATGGCTTTAGCTTGTGGATCTCTGGCTATATACTTAAATTCTTGGATTGAAAATAAATTTAATTTACCACAATGCAATATCCCTTTATATGAAGATTGCTCTCCTGAAGAAGCTGCTCAAAGATTAAAATTATATTGGAATATCACCGAAGATTATATTGAGAATACGATTTATCTTTTAGAAAAAAATGGAGTAAGAGTATATTCATTATCTGAAAATTGTAAAGATTTTGATGCTTTTTCTACTTGGGAAAATGATACGCCTTTTGTATTTCTAAATACGACAAAATCTTCTGAAAGAAGTCGTTTTGACGCAATGCATGAATTAGGACATCTAGTATTACATAAAAATTGTTTTATACGTGATAAAAAAATAGAAGAAGAAGCTAATTATTTTGCTTCTGAAATGCTTATGCCAAAAAGTTCTATAATGGAATATAGAACTGTTAGTCCTACTATAGGGAATCTTATTCAAATGAAACAAATTTGGAATGTATCTTTAAAAGCGTTAATTTATCGATTAAATAAACTAGATATAATTACAGAATGGACATACAGACTTTTAATGGTCGAATTAAATAAAAGGGGATATAATGTTATGGAACCTTTATCTATAGAAAGAGAAGTTTCAATCATTTTAAAAAAGGTTTTTGATGTTTTAAAGGAAGATAATATAACAATACATGATATAGCTCAAGATTTAAGATTATCAACTTATGAAGTGAACTCTATGATTTTTAATATGTTTGATATGTTTTCAACTGTAAATGGTAATAATAATTCTAATAACAAATTAAAAAGCAAAGCAGATTTAAAACTTCTTTAATATGTAATAAAAAGAAAGATAATATAATATTAGAAAGTAAAAAAAATATAAAATAAGACCATTTATATTTAGCTTTATTTTCCTCTATATAATATCCTTTAGCTAATGCATACATTCCCCAAGATGATAAAATAATTAAGACTAAAATTGTGAACAACAAATTTGAATTTAAATATGTTAAGATACCATTTATACAAATGCAAGGTACTGTAATATAGAAAAAATCTAATTTTTGATCTGAATGCATCTCTAAGTTATGCCCAAATAAGTTCTTTAAAGGACTTGCTTCTTTAATCTTTTCCCCTAATGTTACATTAATGCCTAAATCCTTTAATTCTTTTTCTGTTTTAATACCAGCATTGACAGCTCCTATTAATAATTTATGGTACATAAATCTATCCATTAAGTAAAAACATAGCCAAGCTGCTGCTCCTACGAAAGACAATAATACTATAAATTCTTTTTGATAATGAATATTTTCTTTCAATAAATAACCTATAGCACCAGAAATAGCGGTTATAACTGTTACAGCCAAACTTCTTATCTTCATTTCCATATCATTAAAGTGCATTTGAACATCAACACATTGTTTCCATGCTTCAAGTAATAATTTTTTATCAGTCTCTTTAGAATCTCTTTTTAACCAGTTAAACATTATTATCCTCATTTATATTCAGAACTTCTAAAATTTCTTTGAATGAATTTTTTAATATGAATGTCGGTTTTATATCTTGCTCATTGCTTTTTTCTTCTGCCTTAACAAGAGAATCTTTCCAAAAAGTTACATTTTTAAGTAATTCATATTCAGGTCTTTTTTTATAATTCTCACCGTACTTTGCATAAATATCTTTTATATTGGCATTCTGTGCCATTTTAATATCTTTAATTAAACTATCACCTATATAATAACAGTTTTCATGCTTTAAGTACAAATCATTCAATATTTTTTCTAAGTTCTTTTTATTAGGTTTGTAGTGTGATTGTTTATCGAAAGAAATAAGTTTAGTGTATACTAAATCCGTATTTCCAAAATTTTTTGCAGGCGGTGCATAGATATAATCGACTATACCATCAAGATTTAAAGCCTTAATTCTTAAAGATGTACTATATGCTTCTGATTCTGTAAATAAAACTATTTTATAATTATTTTGTTTTAAATATTTAAACGTTTCCAAAACATTACAGAATAAATGTAAATGTTTAGTTTTTAATTCTTCCCTTAAGACAGTCGCATCGCTACAGACTTCGTGAAAGTTTAAAATAGTTTTATATTTTTGTAACTCTGATATCTCATAAAATACGTTTAAATATTCTGTGGTATTATGCTCTTCATGGATATTTTTTATATCGAGTAAAAATTCTTCTCTGTCTAAATTGGGATATTGTTCAAATATATAACATAAAGCACCATTAAATGCCTCATACCAGTTATCAAACCAGTCAAATAATGTATTATCAAAATCCGTAATTAAACATTTTTCATCCGTCAGCATATTGATACTATATCACAAATTTACTAAATTTGTAGCTTATACTATAATTATTTCATGACAGAACGCACGACGGCACTGGAAGTATATTTTTACGCAACAAGTTCGGGCAATGAACCTGTTAGAGAATGGTTAAAAAGCCTGCCAAAAGAAGATATGCGTACAATCGGATTTGATATTAAAACCGTTCAATATGGATATCCAATCGGAATGCCTTTAACTCGCATTTTGCATGGTACTGGCGGACTTGAAGAAGTGCGTTGTAATATATCAAATGGGATTGCACGAGTTATCTTCTATGTAGAAGATAATACAATGGTGCTTTTACACGCATTTATCAAGAAAACACAGGAAACTCCTAAAAAAGAATTAGATGTTGCAATAAAAAGATATAAGGACTTATGCAAACGATAGTATAATTTTTTTGCCAAGATATTTAGCGACTTTTTCTATTGTGTTCAAAGTGATTGATGTGTTTTCAGGGTCTAAAATACGGCAAATTGCAGTTCTTGATGTTTCAAGTTCTTTTGCTAATCGTGCAACTGAAATATTGTCAGCTTTCATTTTTTCTTCTAAAGCGTATGCAATAACTCGTTTCAGGGCAACAGCTTCTGATTCTTGAAGAATTTCTTCTTCTTCAAGAAAACTGTCAAAACTTGTGCCTATATGTTTTTTATCAATCATCATTTTAGTCCTTTAATTCTATATTTATATTGTACCAAAATTGGTGCAATATTTCAACCCCTCCGCACAATATTTGTTAATATTGGTTAAAACGCTGTTGTACAGTGTATTTTATCCAATTTATAATAATAAAAATAGCTAAAGCTCACTGTTTAGGCTGATTTGTGTTACATTTTCAGAATTGCTGAATTCAGAATGAATGAGATTAAACGGAAACAGTAGTTTAAATATAAATATATAAAAATCACCAAAAAGTTTAACGAGGGTCATTCTCGTATCAGTAGAGGTATTTTATGACAA
Source organism: uncultured bacterium (assembly GCA_947073645.1). Classification (GTDB taxonomy): domain Bacteria; phylum Cyanobacteriota; class Vampirovibrionia; order Gastranaerophilales; family Gastranaerophilaceae; genus Stercorousia. Next base: position 4,638 of record CAMTMK010000020.1, read on the forward strand.
AAATTGATTACTTAAAAGAATTTATGGCAAAATTGCAAAGCTTAGATAGGTCAAAGCGAATTTATGAGGTGTTTAAAGACTTTTTGAAATTAAGCACTTGTGCAATTGCACAACCATTCTATCGAAGTGATAAGATTGAGCAAGAATACTTAGAAACAGTAAACAAATACACAAAAAAGCAAGCAGAAGAATTTTCACAACTGCTTGCTTTTTTGATTGAGGCATTGACAGAAAAGCACCAAGACTTTTTAGGGCAGGTTTATATGCGTTTAAATCTCGGAAATACTGCTAATGGTCAGTTTTTTACGCCTTATAACGTAAGTCAGTTAATGTCAGAAATAAATTTTGGCGAAGTTGAAGAAAAGTTAAACAATAGCGAATTTATAACACTTTCCGACCCTTGTTGCGGTAGTTCGGGTATGATTATTGCGTTTGCTGAAACAATGAAGAATAAAGGTTATAACTATCAGAATCAGTTGTTTGTTAAAGTCATAGACATAGATGAAATGTGCTTTATGATGTCATATATTCAACTTTCCTTATACGGAATTCTTGCAAGAGTAATATTAGGTGATACTTTGGCTTATAAATTCTCAAAAGTACTTTATACACCGATTTATTTTATCAATGGTTTTGAATGGAAATTGAAACCACTTAATACTACAAAACAATCTATACAAACGCAAACAATCAGGCGAGTTGAACCAATGCAATTAAATCTTTTTTAGCGATTTGATAAATTTTTAATATAAGGAGGCATATCATGAAAACATACAAAGCAATAATAGTACCAACAGTAGCAGGTGGTAATATTGAAGTTAGAGTTTCAGCTAACAGTGTTACTCAAGCTGCAGGGTTTATAAAGACATTACCCTATTTTAGAACTTTTGCAAAACAGCCAACTCAAGAAGGCAACAAAGAGAATCACTTAACAGAATTGAGCGATTTGCTTAAAAGAGCAAATGCTAAAAAGCAGGCTGATTTGGGTAGGATTGATTAAGCTACAAATCTAAACTCAAATACACATCATCTAATTCATCTTGCGTAATGCCTATGTATCGCAGGGTTAGACTAGGTGATGAATGATTGAATAGTTTTTGAATGAGTGTTATATCGTAGCCGTTATTATATGCGTGGTAACCAAAAGTCTTTCGGAGAGTATGAGTACCGATTTTTTCTTTTATACCGACGGATTTCGCAACATTGTTGATAATCTTATATGCTTGTCCACGCAACAAAAAGCCGTTATTCTTTCTTGATATGAATAACGGCTCATTGTCTTTATAGTTGCGTGTTTTTAAATACTCTTTGATCGCTTGTTTTGTTTTATCTGATAACGGAAAATCTTTGAATTTATTTGTCTTTTTCTCCCTTAGTCGTATGCGGTCTTTTATTTTTCCGTTTTCAATAACATTTGATACTGTCAATTTTAGTAAATCGCTAATCCTTAAACCTGAATTGATTCCAAGAACAAATAAGCAATAATCTCTTAAATTCTGCTGTCTCAAAAGCTTTTTAATTGTTTCTATCTGCTTTAAATCTCTAATCGGTTGTACAAATTCCATAGTTTTCGCCTTTCTTTATGGCTGAAATACATTCATAATCTATGACACATAATATATTTATATTATAAATTATGTATTATTCACTGTACATACATATATTGACAGATATTTACAAAGTACCTCTGATTAAATTAGAGTAATAATAGAGGTAAATTAGTGAATGACACAAAATATAAAAGTGTTTCATTTGATTAGAAAAATGTTTTAATATCAATCTCAAAATATTCTGCAAGTTTGTATAATGTTTCAATTGTTGGTAAATTTTTCCCTCTTTCAATGCAAGATATGTGCTCTCTTGACATACCAACATATTCAGCAAGCTTTTCTTGCGAAATATCATTATCTAAACGAAGACTTTTAACTTTTCTTCCTATATCGTTTCTTAACTTACGAATACCCATATAGGCATTGTGTCATGTAATATAAATATTACAGTAAGATTGATATTACAAAAATGTATTATACGCCAATAAACACATGGGTTTACAAGATTTATTTTTGTAATAAGATAAATTTGTAAATATAGGAGTAGAAAAAGATGAAAAAACAATTATTTATTACCACTGTATTACTTTCAATTTTAGGTACAGTTAGCTATGCTGCGATGCCGACAGAAAAAGATATTGGACCTTGTACAGCAAAAAATTCAAAGGGATTTTGCTCTCAATCCAAAACTCATTACTGTGCACAGTTTGGCGCTAATGGAAGATGTATGGTTTGGTATTCAAAATCAAAATCAACTTATGAAAATGCTGTAAATCAAATTAATTCATTTGATGAAGCTATAAATAAAGCTATTGAAAAACAAAATCAAGCAGATAAATCCATCAATGAAAAAATAAAACAAGAATTTCCTATATTAGATGAAGTTACTAATACTCGTATCAAATATGAAGATGAGTTATTTCAATTAAGTAAAAAACGTAATCTTGGCGTTACTGTTGATGAAAAAAGAATTCAGCTTCTTTATTATAAATATAATATCTTAAAGGAAATGGAAGGTTACAATGTTTATATGTCAGGATATGAAATTCCAGAGGGTGTGAAAAATTTAAGAGGTATCTTAGGTATAAAAGATGATTATAAAGCTATTGTAAATAATTTAAACAATAAAACTCTCAACGAAAATGAATTTAATGAGGCAAAATCTAAAATCATAGAAGAATATAATTTATTTGTATCTTTATACAATAAGCTTATAGAGCTGAACACTGTACCAGCAACACCTTTGCAGTCTTGGTTAGCAAAAACATATTCTGACACTTATTGCAAAACAGAATTAGTTTTACCTAAATTCCTAAAAGATAAAATTGATGCTACTTCAGATTCAAAGGGTGTAAAAGCAATACGAGGATTTTTAGGGTACTAATAAGAAATGTATATTTGGTAAGTATTAATAAATCAAGGAGAAGTATATGTCAGAAGAAACAAAAAAATGTCCATATTGTGGAGCAGATGTTCCATTAGAGGCAAAAAAATGTAGATATTGCGGAGAATGGTTAGTAACACAGGAAAAAGACAAACCCAAAGCCAGTTTTCACTGTAGTGCAATAATTGAGGGTATTATTGCTATTATTATTGTAATAATGATGTTTACTACTTCATATTCAGATTCGTTAATTTTATTTGTAATTATTGCATATATTGTATTAAACTTATATTTTTTGCCAACATTAATTGCAGATAAGAAGAGAACACAATACACCGGTGCTATTTTGGCTTTGAATTTACTATTAGGATTAACAGTAATTGTTTGGGTTGGGTGCTTAATTTGGGCTATAGTGTTACCTGATTTGAGCAAAAATACAACAGAAAATAAAGATAATAAAAAATCCAATTATTTAAATGTTATTGTAGATGATTTTCGTAATAACTTTAAACCTTCACAAAAAGTCAAAGAAGTCCCAACTGAAATTCAGGGTAGATTTAATTGGGGAGCTTTTTTATTAAACTGGATATGGGGGATTGGGAATAAAAGTTATCAAACTCTTTGGTGTTTAATCCCATTTGTTGGAATTATATGGGCATTTGTATGCGGATTAAAAGGTAATGAATGGGCATGGCAAAATAAAAAATGGACAAATGTAGAAGAATTTAACCGTGTTCAACGGAAATGGACAATAGGCAGCAGTATTGTAATATCAACTTTTTTAATTTTAAGTACAGTTTTACTTATCGTCGCTATGAACGCTAGCCCTCAAAAGACAGTTAATATCTCCAATAAAACTCAAATCGAACAGATAGAAGATGAAACAAATAAAATTCAAAATGCTGAACCCGAATACTATATTGGTGATGACGAAATTGTAGTAAAAACATATACCTACCAAGGAATTGACATTGAATATGATTCTAATAGTACGAGCGTTAGTAAAATTGCACCAGTTGCAAAACAATGCTATAATGAGGGCAATATAGATTCCGAAAGCCTTAATCAATGTGTTGGGATTAAACTCCATTGGTTCTAAAATACAATATATTAAAGAAATTACTCAGAGATTACCAGTTAACCTCTGAGTAATTTTTGTATGTTTTATATATAAAATTATTTAACCTACTAAAAAAGTTTCATCTCGTTAAATCTGAGATTCATTTTTTTCAAGTTTTGTAAAAAAACAAAAAAAATAAAACAAACTCCTTTACATTGAAAGGTTTTTGTTTTATTTTAACAACAGGTAGCCACACACAAGGTGTAGTTAGACCTATTATATAATTCATTTACAAATTCATTATATAATGCATTTATAAATATGTCAAGCTGTCAATTGAAATATTACAAAATGTGAACTAAACTTATGACTCTCCTTGTTGTAGCACCTAGCCTTTAATAAATTAAGTTGCTTGTTTTTATAGGCTAGAGTCAGAAAGCAACAAGGAGAAAAATAATGACAAAGAGTAATTTGTTATTGAACTGGCAGAATTATGCCACATTCCCTTGTAAGGGAAATTCAAAACAACCCGCAACTAGAAACGGATTCAAAGATGCTCAATTCGGGCAAGATGTAGAGGCTATAGTAAATCTTGGCTACAACATGGGTTTGGCTTGCGAAAAGTCCGGGATTGTTGTGATTGATGTTGATTATCACGATGAGAAATCAACTGCTATGGACGATTTAAAACAGTTAGAAATAGAACTAGGAGCAAAATTACCTCGCACTTTAACACAATCGACAGCAAGTGGTAATGGCAGACATCTTATTTATTCAGCAAAAGGAATTACTAACCCTAGAGGCAAGATAGGACAATTCTGTGATTTAAAATATAGAGGATATATTATGATTGCTCCTTCATCTATCAATGGACGTCAGTATAAAATCATTGACGGAATTGATGAAAGTGGTAATTTTATTATTGCTGAATTACCACAAGCTTGGTTAGACTACATCAACAAAGATGTACCAACTAATCCAAATAATAAGGCTCAAAAATCTACAGGCTTTTCCAAAGCTCGCAAGACTTATACCAATATTAATGTGGATAAGATGTTCAGCAACTGTGCGTTCTTGCGTTATTGCAGAGATAATGCCGATTGTCTTTCAGAGCCGGAGTGGTTTAGTATGATTAGCGTTTTAGCTCAAATAGAAGATTCTGATGAGCTAATACATGAGCTTTCTGAACCGTATCCAACTTATAGCTTTGACGAAACACAGAAAAAGATTGAATATGCACGAGCATTTGGGCTTCCGCAAAGCTGTGCGTATTTATCAGCTAACTATGCAGAAATCTGCAAAAATTGTACAAGGTTAAATTTTGAAAGAGAGGCAAATAATGACTAACGCACCTATGAATATAAACAACCCGATTGATATGGGGAAAAAGACGATTGAAGATATTTTCAATCAGAATAAGAAATTATTGAACGCAGTAACATTTATTTCAAAAGCAACAATTAGTTGCAACTTTGATGAATGCAACCTGCCAAATCAAAATAAATTTTTATTGCAAAAGTGGAATAAAACATTCTCTGTTGAAAAACAAAAGGGAAAATTGAAAGTGAAATTATTAGCTAATTTTGTTGTCAAAGATGTTAGAGAATGCACACTTATACATAACGACAAAAGCAACAAAAAATCTCATAAATACTATGTAATCTCTCTGAAAAATGATAAAGGGACAATTGAAAGGGATGTAGAGGTTGCAAATAATTCCAAGTCAGATGTGAAGCAGTTTGAGACAACCGTAAATAACCTCTATACTGGCTTTCAAGTTTGTATGTCAGAAGCTGAATTCAAAACATTTGTTTGTGAATATGTATCGCCAAAGGTTGCAACGACTACTACTATTTACACAAATGCAGGTAAAATTGATGACACTTCTTTGTTATACGAAAACGCACTTGCTACAACAAACGGTATAAATTGGGCTGATAGTGATGGATATATCAAAACCGGAGAAAACTCATATGTAAGACTTGCAGAGGCATCGCATTATTTACCGAAACTTGCAACAAGCGTAAGAACTCCACAAGTTATAGCAAATGAGCTTATGACAAACATTTTAGAATGTTGGGAAGATAACATTGTTTTACCTCTCATAACACTTGGGCATATGGTTATGGCTATATATTATGAGGAATTCATCAAACGATATGGCTGTCCGACACTAATTTTATATGGCGAAACAGGAACAGGAAAATCAACTCTTGTAACTGTCGGATTATCTATTTTTGGACTTGCAAGAGAAGCTCTTACCTCGGGTGGTTCTACAGCCAAAAGCAATGAGTATTTCTGCTCAAAATATAACGGTATGAATGTTTGCATAGATGATGTTAAGGGGGAAACCTTAGCCTCAAGTAACTTTACGGCTTTAATAAAAGGCATGTATAAAGGCGTTCCTCGTACTAAAATGTTACCTTATGGAAAAGGGGTTGAGTACATCAACACTTGTAGTCCATTAGCATATTCAACAAATGAATCTTTACCAGATCTAAAAGAAGTGGTTAACAGAATGAATATTGTTGAAATCTTCGGCAAAGTGTTCAAAGCAGACAAATTTAACTATCACGAAGTTGACAAAGATAACAATGCTCGTTTACAAGAATTGTCGTTAATCTTACCTCAATTCTTAAAATATTCAACGGAAGATGTTCTTAAGCTTTATGAGGAGGTTTTTGAAATCTTAAAAGCAAATGTCAAAGACACACAAAATCGTGTCATAAATAATATTGCTTATGCTTATACAGGAGCTTTGATGTTGCTTGCGATTGCAGATATATCATTAGAAGACTTGCAGGTCAAAGTTATAGAATATGCACAAAAACAAATAACTATGTATGAAAGCATACAAACTCCAGTTGAAAAAGTGTTTGAAAGTATTATTGTTTTAACTAAACTGGGTATTTTCCAAGCTGGCACTCATTTTAGAATTATGGACGTAGCCTATGATGATGCTATTGAGACACATCTGCGTTTTCATAAAGATGTAGTTTTAACTGCTATCAATAAATATTATGCACACGATAAGTCTAAACGCATCAATGAAAGTCAATTTCTAAACTATGCTAAAAATCACAGTAGATTTCGTGATGATAATTGTAGTGTGCGTTATGATAACGATAAGAGTAAAGTTGTTGGCTCAATGTGTTTCAATATTACTGGACTAGATGATTTTGTTAGCATTTCCAAAACTGGTGTAATAATGCCAACATCAGCTAATGAGCTTAGAACAACCCTAAAAAACGAGGGTAATAATATGTAATTACTGACTAATTACACCCGAGAGGTAACAAAGAGTTACCTTTTGGGTGTATTAGAGTAATTGTAATTTTGTAATTTAAAAATATATAAAAATAAAAAAGGAAAATATTATGACAAATTTTATAACATTCAAAGAATTTTGCGAAGTCTTAAAAGCTAATCCGAACACAGTAAAGACATGGAAAAGACGAGGAGATTTACCTGCTAAAATCTTTTTCAAAATTGGCGGTACAGTTTATGTTCTAAAAGACAAATTTGAGCAATGGGTAACAGAACAACAAGCCTGGAAAGGTGAATACTATGGCGACATATAAACAGAAAAACAAATGGTATTACCAATTTATGCTCAATGGAGAAAGGAAGCACGGTCTTTGTACCGGAGCTTCCGATAAAAAAGAAGCTGACCAGTTTGAAAATGCTATTAAATTCAGATTAGCACAGCAACAGAATGGCGTTATACCTAGAGAAGAAAAGAGTGTACCTTTAAGCAAACTGATAAAACTTTACGACAGTTATGCTAAAAATAACAAACGCAGTTACAGCAGGGATGTTTATACATTAAAGATTATAACTAAATTCTTTGGCGAAAACTGTACCGTTCAACAGATTACACCTAAGAGAATAGAGGATTTTAAAGAACATCTGCTTAATCAAAGAAAGGTCAAAAATTCTACTATAAATAAGTACATTAGGGTTTTGAGTAAAATGTTTAATCTTGGTATCGACAATGAAATTTTGAGCAAAAATCCTGTAGCTAAAGTCGTTAAGTTAAAAGAAGATAACCATAAAATCAGATATCTTACTAAAGCAGAAGAAAAACGATTATTTTTTGAAGTCGAAAAAGAATATGAAGTTTTAGACAGATACACAAGAAAAAAGAAGATAGTTCAACCTTATTTGTATCTAAAACCTATCATAATAACAGCACTTCAAACTGGAATGAGAAAAGGTGAAATATTAAGCCTTGAGTGGGAGAATATCAATTTTGAATATGGCTATATCGATTTATTAAAAACAAAAACGAACAGACCAAGAAAAATACCATTATCGTCAGGATTAAAGGATATGTTTAAAGGCCTTGAAAGAGAGTCTAAGTATGTTTTTACTAATCCTAAAACAAATACTGCATATAAAAGCATAACTAAATCTTTCAAAGCAGTTTTGGAAAAGGCTAAGATTAAAGATTTCAGATTTCACGATTTGAGGCACACAGTTGCAACAAGACTTGTTGAGAAGAACATAGATTTATTTGTTGTTCAAGAAATACTAGGTCATTCAAAAATAACAACTACTCAAAGATATGCTCATCCTGTGCCTCAAAGAAAACTTGATGCAGTAGAAATTCTTAATACCTATACCAATCAGCCCTCTTAATGAGGGCTTTTTCATATCAATAAAAACTAAAGTTTCACTTGTCTGCGTTTTAGTTTCACTATCTTGTGCTTAAGTTTTGAAAAACAAATTACCCACCCATTACCCATAGAAAATTAAGCAATAAAAAAGAAGGTCCTAAAACCTTCTTCTTTATGGAGCGGGAGACGAGGCTCGAACTCGCGACATCCTCCTTGGCAAGGAGGCATTCTACCACTGAATTACCCCCGCATCGGGTACTCTTTTATTATACATGAAGAATTTTTTTTTGCAAGTGTTTTTTTACTATTTGAAAATTTTTATATATTAATATACTATAAATTCAGCTCCTAATGTTGCGGGAAAAGATTATGTTGATTTTATGATAACAAAAAATGGAGTAATGCCTCCGGGAGTTAAAGACGGGTATTATACAAATTCTTTTGAAAAAGGGTGTTTAGAACTTTTTACTAAGTGTACTGCCTGGATAATTTATAACGATAACATGGATTATCTGCATTGTCCCGAAAAATTGGGCTGTAATAAGGCAAGTAGTTGTAAGAAATAACATGCTTAAATTATTGCAGGTTCTTCGACAGTATCCATTGAACGTATGTCTATTTCTACTTTCTCACCGAAATATTTCTTCAAAGAATTAACAAGTTCATTGGAACTTTCTACCCAGAACATGCTCGCTGAAAGTATTTTTACTTCATGGTTATTCAAATCTTTTACTTTAAAAGTTACAGGATCGGAACCGCCATGCTGACACAAAATGTTTTTGAGGGCATGTAATTCTTCATATTTAAATTCGTCCAAAAATTTGATTGTAAAAATATTTGAATTATCAACTGTTTTTACGGTTTCAACAATCAATGAAGGCGGTTCATCATCACTGCGTTTGCTTACTTTGCCTGAAACGATTACCCGTTGCTCATTTTGCAGGTAATTTCCGTATTCTGCAATCTTGTGATTAAATGCAATAACATCTATTTTTCCTGTCAAATCTTCTATAGTCACAAATCTTATGAATTTGGATGGGTCTTTTTTTGTTGGAATTTGTTTTGTTGCAGTGACAAGTCCGCAGATTGTAACAATCTTTTCATTAGGTAATTCGTTTATTTCTGTAATTTTATGCGTCATTAAGAATGGCAATTTATCCCTAATCGTTGATAACGGGTGACTTGTAATATAGAATCCTAAAAATTCTTTTTCAAGGTTTTGAAGTGTACGTGCATCATATTCTTCATCAGAACCTGAAAGCTGGAATTTTGCATCTTCAATTGCGGAAGTGTCTCCAAGCAGGTCAAATAAACTGCCTTGACCTGATTCTTTAGCTTTTGTTTCTTTTGAAGCTGTTGCGGTAATATATTCTATGTTATCAATAAGTTGTTTACGGCTTTTTTCGATATTTGCAAATGCGCCGGCTTTAATCAAGCCTTCAAGTGTCTTTTTGTTTGAACATTTGATATCAAGACGTTTGATGTAGTCATAAATTGATTTAAAATCGCCGTTTGCTTCACGTTCTTTAATAATTTCTTCAATAACCCCTTCACCGACCTGTTTGATAGATGCAAGCCCAAATCTGATATTTTCACCGTCAGGTGTAAATGTTGCTAATGAGTGGTTAATATCGGGCGGAAGAACTTTTATACCTTTTTTCAAAGCTTCTTCAATATAAAGCTGGGTTTTTTCAGCATCACTTGAAACACTTGATAAAAGTGCAGATAAGTATTCAACAGGGTAGTGGCATTTTAAATACGCAGTTTGATAAGCTACAAATGCGTATGCCGCCGAGTGCGACCTGTTGAAACAGTATGATGCGAATGCCAGAATTTGGTTAAACAAAGCTTCAGCGTCTTTGGATGACATGCCGTGTTGTGCCGAACGTTCGATGAATTTACCTTTTTGTTTTTCCATTTCATCGACTTTTTTCTTACCCATCATACGGCGAACCATGTCCGCTTGACCGAGTGAGTAGTCGGCAAGAACCTGGAATACCTGCATGATTTGCTCTTGATATACGATTGTACCGTATGTATCTTTTAATACTGGCTCAAGAAGCGGATGTGCGTATGTAATTGCTTGGCGTCCATGTTTTCTTTCAACAAAGTCATCAACCATGCCAGAATCCAACGGACCCGGACGGAATAAGGCAACTAACGCACCTAAATCTTCAAATACGTCAGGTTTAAGCTTTTTAACAAGGTTTTTCATCCCTTGTGATTCAAGCTGGAAAACTCCGTCAGTGTCACCTACCATAAGCATGTCATAGGTTGGTTTGTCATCAAGCGGAATATTGTTGATGTCAACTTCTATACCTTGGCGTCTTTTAATCATGTCGACGGTTTTATAAATAGTTGTAAGGTTTCGTAAGCCCAAAAAGTCCATTTTTAATAGGCTTAAAACTTCCGTAACATCATGTGGCGGATAACCTGTCTGAATAATTCCGTCTTTTGAAGGCTGAACAGGCAGAATTTCATCTAACGGCTGAGGTGCAATAATAACCCCTGCAGCATGAGTACCGGTATTGTTTTTGATACCTTCAATACCGATTGCAAGGTCGATAAGTTTTTTCATGCCGACTGTTTTACCCTCCATAGGGTCGCCGCATATAATCTGCTCATCTTTATCGTATAGGGCTTTTAATTCTGAACCGTCATATTCCATGGCTTTTTTCAAAGTCTTAGCTTTATCGTTGATACTCATGGCAAGTTCGATTGCAGGGTCAATAAGTCCTGCAAGACGGTTACTTTCTGAAAACGGGATTTTTAAAATTCTTGCAATGCCTTTGAATGCGGCTTTTGCAGCGTATGTACCAAAAGTAATGATTTGGCAAACTTTATCTTCACCGTACTTTTTAGTTACATAATCAATAACTTCCCCGCGTCGTTCAATACAAAAGTCGATATCAATATCGGGCATGGTGAAACGTTCAGGGTTCAAAAATCTTTCAAATAACAGCTTGTGCTGAATTGGGTCAAGGTCTGTAATTTCTAAAGCATAAGCAACAACTGAACCTGCAGCAGAGCCTCTGCCCGGACCTACAGGAATTCCGTTTGTTTTGGCATAATGAATAAAGTCCCAGGTGATTACAAAGTAAGCAGAAAATCCCATTTGAGAAATTACGCCGATTTCATAATCAATACGTTCTTTGAGTTCGGGAGTAATTTTTCCGTAACGTTTTTTTGCACCTTCAAATACTAAATATTCAAGGTATGAGTTAATATCATGACCTTTTGGAACTTCGTATTCAGGAAGCGGACTTTTTCCGAGTTCAAGGGTAAGGTGGCATTTTTCAGCAATTTCATTTGTGTTTTTAATACATTCCTCAAAAGTATCGCCATCCATCCATCTGAATGCTTCTCTAAGCTGGTCTGCGGTTTTTACATAAAATTCGTTATTTGCAAAATGGAAGCGATTAGGGTCATCCTTGTCGCTGTTAGTTTGCATACATAACAATGTGTCATGCATATCGGCATCGTCACGTGTGAGGTAGTGTGAGTCGTTTGTGATAACCATTTTTATGCCGAGTTCTTTTGCTATTTGAATTAACTGCGGATTAGTTCGTTTTTGTTCCTCCAAATTGTGGTCTTGAAGTTCTATATAATAATCTTCTCCAAATAAATCCTGATATTGTTTAGCAATTGATTTTGCTGTTTCGGTATCGCCTTTTAATAAACTTTGTAAAACTTCACCGCCTAGACAGGCAGAAAGACAAATTAAACCCTCATGATGTTTTTGGATTAACTCCCAATTAATACGAGGTTTTACATATCTGCCTTTACACCAGGCTACTGATGTAAGTTTGATAAGGTTTGCGTAGCCGGCTTTATTTTTGGCAAGCAGGACAAGGTGATAGCAAGGGTTGTTATTTTTGTCGTGTTCTTCAATATCTCCGTTGTGGACATAGAATTCACAGCCCAAAATAGGCTTTATACCGGCTTCTTTTGCTGTGGTATAAAGTTCCATATCACCATACATTACTCCGTGGTCTGTGATTGCAACGGCAGGCATGTTGTTTTCTTTTGCAAAATTAACTAAGTCGTCAATTCTTATTGCACCGTCAAGCAATGAATATTCGGTGTGGACATGTAATGGAACTACTTGCATAATACAATTTTATCATGCATAGATGCTTATTGATAGTTAGATAAAGTTTTATTAATCAAGTCTATCATTTCATCTTTTATGAATTTAGGTGAGACAATTTCACATTCTGTTCCATATCTCATCAAGCGATTTAAAAGCAGATTAAAATCTTCGTCTTTATTGACAATTATGTGGCTTCCGTCAGAGTTTATTACTTCAAGTCTTTCCCAATCTCGTAATCTGTAATTTTTAGCAAGTCTGTTTTTTATTTTATACACAATCGTTGTCGGAACAGAATTGCCATTGACTGAACTTGGTAATTGTTTTACGGATTTTATATTATCGATGGGAATTTCATATACTCTGCTGCCGTTGTTGCCTATAACTTTCAAACACACTCTGCGTTTTTTATAGATAGTTTCTAATGGTGATGCCAGAAGATTTATTTCTTCACCTTTATCGTCTGTGTAGATTAATTCCAGTTTAAATTGATCCTGACAATATTTTTCGCAAAGTTTTACTTGTTCTATCATTTCAGAATGATAAAATGAGAGATTTAAGCTCTGTGTGTTGTTTTCTATTTGAGACAGACTTTGCGCTGATTCATCATATCTTATTTCAAGTTCTTTGATAAATTCTTCGCAGCTTGTTTTGTTTTTGCCGTCAGGTAAAGCTTCACATGCTTTTTTTAAATTATTTATGCTTTTTAAGTCTTTTAATTCCCAGTCAATTTTGTAAAGCGGACTGAGCATGCGGTATTTGTTGTTTATTTTTTTTACTTTTATACCGAATATTTTCAGAGCGTTAAGGTATTTATTTAATGTAACGTGAGTATTAGAGGTTCCGTCGTATTTACCATCGGAGAAGTGCTCAAGTACCCATTGGAATTCTACTTCACCCATATACAATCTTCTTATAAATTCAAACATTTTTATGCAAGATTCATTACATTTTTCAGGTGTTTTTTTAGCCACAGTAGTACCCCGCTTTCATATCTTTTAATAATGAAATAAATTCTTCTTTAAAATCATTTGGAGAAATTATTTTGCAATTTGCACCAAATGAGAGCAGTCTTTGTTTTAGTAAAAACGAATTTGAAGTCAGAGCTTTAATAACTAATTTGTCTTCAGTTTGTTCTATTACAGTTTCATAGCTTTCAAGTGCCGGGTTTTTGATATTATAGAGTTCATATATTGCTTCAATTTCTTGTAACCCTTCAGGCATGCATTTTTCAAATTTAATTTCATCAATTGCTTTTATTCTATTTACCAAAAATGTTCCATATTGTTTATATTCAAAACCTATACCGCACAAATAAATTTTTGAGTTTTCGATTTTTATTTTATCTGTAATAAGTTCCATTTTTTTTGTTCCGGAATTTGGAGATGTATAAGTGATGATAATTTGGTCTTTTCGTTTGCAGCAATCAACAAGAGATTTTAGTAATTCTCTATCAATATCTTTAAGTAAAGATACCTTTTTTGCTTCATTTATAAAATCTTCATCGGCAATGTAAGCTCCGATTTTTTCAAAGAATTCTTCCATTGATATTAGTTCTTCTATATCCATGTTTTTTACAAGACTTTTAAAAACTTTTAAAGCGCTTTGTAATTGTTCTTTTGAATATTTAAGTTCAAACGGATGTGATGTAATAACGTATCTGGATTCTTTATCTTCCCCTTTTACCCTATGTATTTCGCATCCAAATCGTTTCAGTGAATTAATATAAACTCTTAAAGTATCAATTGAGATTTGTTCGCGCAAATATGGGTGATTATAAAAAATATCGCAAATTTCTTTATAGGATTTAGGACTTTGGGATAGTTCCGAAAATAATACAAGAGCTTTAAATGCCGTAAAAGACATTAAATTGTAAGTTACTTTTTTAGTTTTAATAAATTCTTTCATAGATACACTCCCTCTAAATCAATATATCATAAATTTAAAAATATGTACAGTTTTTAGTAATTCTGATAAGTCAATTAAAATTTTTTGTTTGTTTACGTAATTTCATTAAAATTTCTTCATTAAGATTTTATAACTTGAATTTTTGTTATGTATTTCAAGGAGCATGGTCAATTGTAAATTTTATTTATCATTTTTTTACTTGTCAATTTTTTTACTTAGATTTACATTTAGAACTGTAGAGAGGAGATGAAAGGTAAGAGATCTGGAGGTGATGGCAAAAAGAATAGCTTAAGAAGTGTGTATTGATTAGGGATTTTTATTTTATATTAAGGGGATTTACATAAAGATTAAAAGATTTGAGAATAGTTGGAAAGGAAAGCTTGCTTTATAGCAGGCTTTCCTGTATTATTTCCGTATGGAAGAATTGGAAAGCAAATTAGTTATCGGTCTAATGTCAGGCACTTCCTGTGATAGTATTGATGCAGGATTGTGTGAAGTTCATCCGGACTTATCTGTTAAGTTAATTTCAGGGATTAATTATAAATATCCTGAACATATTAGAGCGAAAATTTTTCAGCTTTTTTCGGGTGAAGCAACTGTTAAAGATGTTTGCCAGATGAATTTTGCAATCGGACATTGTTTTGCTGATGCTTGTAAAATGCTTATTTCAGAACATGGAAAACCTGATTTTATTGCAAGTCATGGACAGACTGTTTATCACTATCCGTTTGAGGAAAAACTTGACGGAATTTCGTTAAAAAGTACATTGCAAATCGGGGAAAGCTCTATTATTGCCAAAGAAACAGGATGCATGACAATTTCTAATTTTAGAGAAACTGATATTGCATTCGGAGGAGAAGGTGCTCCTTTGGTATGTTTTGCGGATGAAAAGTGGTTTAAACCTTTAAAGAAAAACATGCTTATTCAAAATATAGGCGGAATTTCTAATGTTACGGTTATTTCTCAGGATTTCCCGACATTTGGATTTGATACGGGGCTTGGAAATATCATGATTGATTATTGCATGAATAAATTTTTTAATAAGCCTTATGATAAAGATGGTGAAACTGCTAATGCGGGTAAAGTTTCGGAAAGCTGGTTAGAGTGTTTAATGCAGGATGAATATTACTTTAAAGTGCCGCCAAAAACTACGGGGCGTGAATATTTTTCACCTGAATATATCGAAAATGCTTTACGTTTCGGCCCCAAAGAGCCTGTTGATATTATTGCTACAGTCACTGCGCTTACGGCAAAAACTATTACTTCTGCTTATGAAAGATTTATTTATCCAGATATTGATGTAAAAGAAGTTATAATTGGCGGCGGAGGGGCATATAATAAAACCTTGATGAAATATCTGCGTCATTATCTGCCAAAACATGTGGATTTGAAAACTCATGAGTCTTATGGAATTTCAAATAATTTCAAAGAAGTTATGGCATTTGCGCTTTTGGGGTACTGTAATTATTACAATATACCGTCAAATCTGCCTTCATGTACAGGTGCATCTAAACGTGTAGTTTTAGGAAAAGTAAAATATTAATAATTGTAAAAATTACATTTTAAATAGAACAAAAATTTTTATGATGAGTTTTAATGTTTGTGTTACCCCATAACAAAAAGGAGAAATTATGGTTAATAAAGTTGCTGAAAGATTTGTAAAACCTGTTGAACAACAAGTTGTAAAGGCATCAACTTATATTGAAGAAAAAGTCGCACCTAAAGTATCGCTTGACTCAATTTATTCAAGCCCATTTGCTTTAGTTAAAACATCTGTTCCTGCAGCTGAAGCTGCACGTCCTGCAGGTGTTGGTGAAATTTTAAACTTCTTTGGATAATAAATTTTTTATAGCATAAGGAATGTACCTGATTGTATCGGAAGCCAAAACTCCGTAAGCGGTCAGGTCATTTTTTGCCAAATCTCCTGCAAGCCCGTGTAAGTATACGCCAAGGCAAGCTGCTTCATAAGGTGATGAACCTTGAGCCAGAAGCCCCGCAATCATTCCTGCTAAAACATCTCCGCTCCCTGCTTTTGCAAGTGCTGAGTTGCCCGTTGTGTTATAATAAATTTTTTCACCGTCTGTCACAATTGTTCTGTGAGATTTTAAAACAGTAATACAATTGTATTTTTCACAAATTTGTTTTGCACTTAATTCCATATTTTCAAGAATTTCATCAAGAGTGCAGTTTAATAATCTTGACGCTTCTTTGGGATGTGGGGTAAGGATTGTGTTTTTATCAAGCTTAAAATCAATTTCAGCAAGCATATTTAATCCGTCAGCATCAATGACTTTTGGAATATTACGCGAAATTGCCGATTTGAAAATTCCTTTTCGAAAAGTTGAAAGCCCGCATCCTATAAGCAAAACTGTTGCATCAAGCTCAGATATTTTTGATAATGGTGCAAGAACTATTTCCGGTATGTTAACTCGGCTTAAAACACTTTCATCACTTGCCAAAACCACATATCCAGCTCCGATTTTTAAAGCTGATAGTGAGGAGAGTAAACCTGCTCCCCACATGTATTTTGAACCTGATATGTTCAAAATTTTGCCGAATGTACCTTTATTTGAATTTTCTTCTCTAATTGGAAGTTTAAAGTCCATTTTGTCTAATAGCCTCGTATGCAACAATTGCAACGGAATTTGAAAGATTTAAGCTTCTTTGTCCTTCTTTCATAGGGATTGTTAAAGCATTTTCGTCTTTTACATATTTTTCAGGCAGTCCTCTTGTTTCAGGACCGAAAACTATGAAATCTCCGTCTTGAAATTTTATATCCGTATACAATTTTTTTGTTTTTGTTGTCAGATAATAAAAATTAGCATCTTTATGTGCTTCTAACAATTCATCCATTGTGTCAATTTTGTGTAAATCAACACTCTCCCAATAGTCTAGTCCTGCTCGTTTTGTATATTTGTCAGACAGTGAAAATCCCAGTTTGCCGACAAGATACAAAGCAGCTCCGGTACAAGCGCAAAGTCTTGCAATATTACCCGTATTTTGTGGAATTTCAGGCTCATATAAAACGATATTAATCATTGAATAATTTACCGCTTTCTGCAACTACAGGAATTGCTCTAACTATACAGAAAATAATTGCAATCCACGCTAAAATCATTGTAATTGTATGCAATACAGGAGTTCCCTGCCAAACTTCCATTCCCGGAGTGAATACAACGATTAAAAGCATAAAGGCAAGAACTTTTGCAACTGCATAGCTTATTCTCATAAATCTTGATGCGCATATGAATTTACCCCAAGCTGTAGACTGCATAGATTTGTCGCCGAATGCTGTCATACCTTTTGATAAAGCAACACTTCTTATTCCGTCTGTTGTGAATGCTCTTGCAACACAGATGAGTGGAAATATAATATTAATCCAACCTAAAACTGCGAAAACCGTCCAGTACGAAACTTCAACAATTCTGTCGCCTAAAATATCAAGAACAGAACCCCATTCTGATGATTGGTTGAATTTTCTTGCGATATATCCGTCTAGACCGTCCATAGCAAATGCAATTGCGGTTAAGAAAAATGCAAGCACATAAGCCCAAGTTGTGTGTACAAACAAAAGTCCGATTGCAATATATGCTACAAAAATTCTTGTTACTGATACAATATTTGCTAAATTATCTTTAATGTTGATCATTTGATAACCTCTTTCTTTGTACGTGACAATGCAAAGTCAACTTTGTCCAACTCTTTTACTTTATCGCCGAGCATTAATTTTTCGGCTTCCTCTAAAATTTGTGTTACCATAAACCCGTTATCACCGTCTGAACGCGCTTTTGAACCTGTAGCACAACAGTTGATAAAATGCTGGCATTCAAGTTTTAAAGGCTCAATTTCAAGATAATCCAGCGTGATGTTTTGTAATGTATCTTTTTTAAAGTTGTCATAAATTACAAGTTTATCTTCAGCAACAGTATCATCCAGAATTGCTGTAGCTTTAGTACCTCTGACAAGCAATTGAACATGTTTTCTTGGTGTAATCCAGCTGTCTGAAATCTGTCCTATCATTCCGTCTTCAAACTGAATTCCTATATGCGTAATATCCATAATATCATTTTGTTCAGAAGAACAGCCGATTGCTGATATTACAGAAACAGGTTCTTTGCCTGTAACATAACTCATCATAGAAACATCGTGCGGAGCTAAATCCCACATAACGCTTCTATCATTTTTGAAGTAGTTAACATTTAATCTGTCGCTCTGCGCGTAAACAATGTCGCCTAAAACGCCTTCTTCAATTAACATTTTAAGTCTGTTAACTGCAGGATGATATAGTAAAAGGTGACCTACCATTAGCACTAAGCCTTTATTGTGTGCTAATTGTGATAAATCTCTTGCTTCATCAGCAACTGTTGAAATAGGTTTTTCAACATAAACATTTTTACCGGCTTCAAGCATTGCTTTAACCATTTTGTAATGTGTATGGCTTGGAGTTACTACGCACACGCCTGTAATTTCTTTGTTGTTAATAATATCGTGAAAATCTCTTGTAACTTTAACGCCCGGATATTGTTCGGTAACCTTTTGAAGGTTGTTTTCATCCAAATCGCAGACGATTTCAAGTACGTTAAGATTATAAAAATTGCGGACAATATTTCTTCCCCAAACTCCGCATCCTATTACTGCTACTTTTTGTTCTGTCATATCCCTTAATCCTTATTCCTTATTAATATCATGCTATAAAATTTTTTGCAAATTATTGTTGTTGAGCTTGTGCATTGTTGTGCGCGGTTACTCTTATTTGATGCATTTGCTCGCATCTTTCGTAAAACAATTCTCTGTCGTCTTCCGGAAAATATTTCGCAAGTCTGTCCAGCAGTTCTTTCGGGAATTCCGAAAATTTTGTCATTCTGTCAAGAACGGTTTCGTTCAGCGGGTAAAGAGTTCTGTAATTTTTGTTATAAATTGCTTTAATCTCTTTTTCTGCTCTATCTTCGTTTTGGGCAACTTTTTCACCAAGCTTGTATGTTACGTAAGTTGTATCAAAATATGCAGGAGTGTATCCTTTCATAATTATTCTGATGATTAAATCAAAGTCAGCAAGAAGTTTAAATCTTTCATCGAAATAATTTTCCCTGTCGAGCATTGTTTTCTTGAAAAACATAGCCTGTCTGGCACATGGCATAACTTGAAATGCCGAATGCATTGCCGGGGCAAATAAGAATACAAATCCTTGAGGATGTCTGCAGTAAGCCGGTGCAAACGTAAAATCCGCATTATTCGCTTCCATAAGGTTAACGATATCATAAATTGAGGTTACGTCATGAATAAAGTCATCACAGCTTAAAAAAGTTATATATTTACCTTTAGCATGCATTATCCCTTTGTTGTAGGCGTTAAATTTTCCGGTATCTTTTTCAGAGAAAAATGTTAAATATCCCTGATTTTTATAATCTTTTAAAAATTCAATGGTGCCATCAGTCGATCCGTTATCAATAATAATATGTTCGATATTTGGATAAGTCTGCATATCCAATAGTTGTACAAGCAGGTTAAAAGCGTCTGCATTGTTATTTTGAAGCAGATTATCTGTTGGTGTAATTACTGTTACTAATGGTTGTTCCATAATTCAAGTATAGCACACTTTCCGGTCTTGTTCTAATTATTAAGACTTGTTAAAATTTTGTGTAAATATCTCTTACGATATATTCTTCAAGAGATTTTTTTTCACCGTTTTTACTTTTTGGGTCATTAATCATAATGTCAAAAGCATATGTTTTTCCGCTTCTAGCTGTTATATAGCCTGCGAGTGCACTTTCGGTGCAGTGAGTTCCCGTTTTTGCGCGAATATTGTCTTTAAAATAAAGCATCCTGTTATCTAAAGTGCCTTCCCCTGCTGTAGGGAGTGCATTTTTAAAGTTTTCTGAATTTGACATTTTTACAAGAAATTCTGTCATAAAATCTGCTGTAAGCATATTATTTTTTGAAACTCCGCTTCCGTCAACAATTCTTATCCCGCTGTAGTCAAGTCCTATTTTATCAAAATATGCGTTTATCATTTTTTGTGAATTTTCGAATGAACCTGTATTGTTTGCAAATTTTGCTCCTGCAAGTTTAAATACAGTTTCTGCAATCATGTTATTACTGTTTTTGAGGATTGCGGTAATTGCATCATTTATCGGATGAGTAATTTCGTCTACAAGATAAATATTTGTTGCGGGAGTTTTTTTCTGAACAATATTATTATAATATTCTATTTTTGCATTTCTTATTGCATCTTCACATCTGAGAATAAAATATCTTTTTAGATTATTTATCGGAACTTGTTTTGTAATTTGATTTTTTATTGTTCCTTCAACCGTAAGCATATCTGGTGAAATATTGTTATTTCTGCTTAAAGTAATGTTATTGAAGTTCCCTGTTGTGACAAGGTTCATAAATGTTGTCGGATAAAACTTTGTTGTATAAATATTTGCCGGAGCACCTTTAGTTGTCGGGGCAATAGTTATATTTAAAAGGTTTTTGTCAATGTTATATGAGCTGTATTTTGGCATTAACGGGTTTAAGTCGTCATCCCACTGCCAGCCTTCTCCCCATTCTGTACCGTCAAATATAAAATCATCAATGTATACATTTTTAGGTTCAATAATATTTTTGTTTTTTGCGGTATCAAACAGCTGATTTAGGTTTGAAGATGTTAAAAACGGGTCAGCGCCGAGTTTTAAATACAACTCATTGTTTGTATTTTTGTATAATTTTGTAGAAAATTTATAATCGTTGCCAAGGGTATCTAAAGATGCGCTTAGTGTAACCATTTTTAATGTAGATGCAGGTATTGACGGTTTAGTTTCGTTAAGGCTGTAAACTGTTTTACCTGTGCTTACATCTTTAACGGAAACCGCAACTGCCCCTTTATTAATCCCTGAATTTGATATTGTTCTATCAATTGAGTTTGCAAAAGCGTTTTGCGCAAACATTAACATTAAACTAAGCAAAAATATTTTCTTCATATACTACCTCGTAGTTTTCTCTAATATCATCGATACACTTACATTTGTCCCTGAATTCATACATTGGAGCGAAATCTAAAACTGCACACATTGCACCTTCGTTTTGGTCTTTAATTTCAGAAATTGTTTCGCCTTTATAATCAATTATTCTTGAATGACCTAAATTCCATTCATAATTTTCAATATAACCTGATTGCGTAAGTGCAATCATATAAGTTTGATTTTCAACAGCACGTGAACGTGTCATACATTCCCATGGAATTGGCTTTTTAAGCCCCCAGGCAGCGCAATTTACAAGTAAATCTACGCCAGCTTTTCTATAAGCTCTGTAAATTTCCGGGAAACGTATATCATAGCAGATTGTCAAACCGGTTTTTATACCTTCAATATTCACCATAACTGGCGATTTGCCTACTTCAACAAATTTCCCTTCTTCACATCCGTAGTATGAAAAGAGGTGGTTTTTTGAATATGTTGTAACAAGTTCGCCTTTTCTGTTTAATACCGGACAAGTATTGTAATAATGTCCGTTATTTTCGGTTATAATGCTTCCGCCTATAATCCAAGAATTTTGTTCTTGTGCAATATTTGATAAAAATTCAATCGTTTTACTGTTGTTTAAATTTTCTGCGCTTTCTCTAAAAATTTTAGGTGACCAACCGCAAGACCAAACTTCGGGAAGCACAATAATATCTGCATTGTCGACATCTCTGTCAATAAGCATTTTAACTTTTTCAAAATTTGTTTTTTTATCCCCAATCTTTGCATTCATTTGAATACAAGTTATTTTTTTACTTTCCATAGTTTATTTTTCTTAGCCTCTTTATAAAGCTCAGGAGCTTTTGCCTCAAGTTCAAAAAGCTGATTTCTGATATTATCCCTGACTTGTGCAATTTCTTCGTCTGTAGCGTCTTCTTTTACATAAATCGGATTGCCGTAAACATTTAAGATATTACAATCTCCAAAAGGAGTTTTCATTTTATCCCATGACGGAAGCGTAATAAAAGTTTTTTGCGGAGAATACCAATGAACGGGTATAATTGGTTTCCCTGTTTTTTGAGCAAGTTTAATTACTCCGTTTTTCACTTTGTGTAAAGGACCTCTAGGGCCATCCACCATAATTCCTACACTTTCGCCTTCATTAAGACGTGTAATCATTTGCATAGTTGAGGTAACAGCTCCGCGTCTTTCGGCAGAGCCTCTTACGACTTTAAATCCCATTTTTTCAATTACACTTGCAATGATTTCGCCATCAAGCGATGTGCTGACCTGAATACTTAAATGAGCTTTGTCTTCAATTCCGTAAACCAAAAATTGATTTTTATGCCACATTGCGTAAATACAAGACTTTTCCGCAGGTTCGTTATATCCCTTAATATGTGTAAAAAACTCTTGCAAGTGCATAAGTCCATATGCCAAATTGGCAACATGATGAATATTTTTACCGTTAATTAATCTAACCATGCTTCAATTATAGCATAAATTCATACTTTATGATATAGTTAATCAAAAGGAGGTTTGCATGAAAATATTACGTCTTATCGGGGGGGGCAATTCTACAGCCTTCACCTTAGCTGAAGTGTTAATTACTTTGGGAGTAGTCGGTGTTGTGTCGGCGTTAACTATACCAACGCTGGTGTCTAATTATAGAGAAAAGGTAATCGTAACAAGGCTGAATGCAGTGTATAATCAGCTTCAGCAGGCTACAGCAAGAATGGTTCAAGATGAAAATGGAGGGTTCGATAATATTTGGGGAGAATATCCTATAAAAACTTATTATGAACTATTGCCGAAATATATTAAGGTTACAGAAGTTAAAAGAACTAAAACTAAAACATGCTGTAAAAATAGAGCAGGAACTATATTGGGTGAAAATTATGGCACCGGTAAAATGTATACATTACCAAATGGTGCCGAAATTATTCTTTATCCCGGCACAAAAGCAGGTGGTACTTATGTGAAATGTAATATGACGACACAATATAATGGTACACTTTATTTCAATGCCTGCGGAGAAATAGTTATTGATGTCGATGGATTTAATAACGGACGTAATATTATAGGTTATGATGTTTTTAAAGTCGCTCTGGTTAAGGACGGCTTGCTTCCTGTAGGTATGCCGAGAGAAAGTGTATGGACGCATAAGTTTGATGAATGTTTAAAAGATGGCAGCGGGTATCCTTATGGCTGTACGGCTTGGGTTATTCAAAATAAAAATATGGATTATCTGCACTGCCCTGATAAATTGGGGTGGAATAAACAGTCCTCTTGTAAATAACTTGCGCAAATTATTTTTTGCGGTATTATTGTGGCATATAGTATTAGTAATATAAGGATAAAAAGATGAAAGTAACTTTAGAAAAAGAACAAGAAAATGTAGTTAAATTGGATATTACAATTCCAGCAAAAGATGCAGTTGATGCTTACAACAATGCTGTAAGACGAATTTCTCAATATGTAAATATTGACGGATTTAGAAAAGGTAAAGCGCCTCGTGCTGTTGTTGAAAGACATGTCGGTACTGAAAGAATTAAACAGGAAGCTATCGAAAACTTGATGCCTAGAGCTATTAATCAAGCTGTTGCTGATAATAAACTCGATATTATTGCACAGCCGTATGTTACAAATTATAACTTCAATATCGGAGAAGATTTGACAGTTACTGCTAAAGCTGAATTAAGACCTGAAGTTACTTTAGGACAATATAAAGATTTAACAGTTGAAATTAAAGATACTCCGGTTGAAGCTGATGCTTTACAAAAACAATTAGACAGATTGTTAGACCAGCATTCTACTATGGAAACTGTTATCGACAGAGCGACTAAAGATACTGACGTTGCTGTAATTGATTTTGACGGTTATGCTAACGGTGAAAAAATTCAAGGCGGAGAAGCTAAAAATTATCCGCTAAATTTGGGTAACTCAAACTTTATTCCCGGATTTGCAGAACAAATCGTAGGTAAAAACCTTAATGATGAATTTGAAATTAAAGTAACTTTCCCTGAACAATATCATGATGAAAAATTACAGGGACAACCTGCAACTTTCAAAATTAAAATCAATGAAATTAAAGAAAAGAAATTACCGGAATTGAATGATGAATTTGCTCAAAAAGTAGGTAATTTCAAAACAGTTGATGAATTAAAAGCTGATATTCAAAAATATTTGGATGAACAGCACGAAAGAACAAATAAACAAAATTCTGAAAACGAAGTTTTCAAAACTGTAATCGATAGTGCTAAAGTTGATATTCCTCAATCAATGATCGACAGAGAAGCTGCTTCATTAAGAGCTGAATACAAACAAAGACTTGCAGCTCAAGGTATTGACTGGGAAAATATCGTAAAAGCACAAGGTGAAGATGAATTGTTGAAAAATTTGACAGAAGATGCACTTGTTAGAATTAAAAATTCTCTTGTAATTGATAAAATTGCAAAAGAAGAAAATCTAAAACTTGAGCAAAAAGATTTAGAACAAAAATTCGGTCAATTGGGTATGGCTTACGGTTTGAAACCGCAAGAACTTGTTAAACAGTTAGGTCAAAATCCTGAAATTATTGCATCAATTTCTCAACAAGCAATGAACGATAAAGTTCGTGATTTCTTGATGCAAAACAACAAAGTTGTTGTAAAATAAAAATGTTAAATCTAATATATGTGCCGTATTTACAACGGCACATATTTGAATAAAATAGTATAAGTATTATAATAAAATAAGAGAGGTAAAAATATGAGCTTTGTACCGGTAGTAGTAGAACAATCAAGCAGAGGCGAACGTTCTTTTGATATTTTTTCAAGATTGTTGAGAGAAAGAATTATTTTCTTAGGAACTCCTATTGATGATATGGTTGCTAACCTTGTTGTTGCACAGTTGTTATTGTTAGATAGTGAAAACCCGGAAAAAGATATCATGTTATATATTAACAGTCCTGGCGGTTCTGTTACTGCAGGTTTTGCAATCTATGATACAATGCAGCATATTAGAGCTGATGTTTCTACAATTTGTTTAGGACAGGCAGCTTCAATGGGCGCATTCTTGTTATCATCAGGTACTAAAGGCAAAAGATTGGCATTGCCTCATTCAAGAGTTTTAATCCACCAACCTTTAGGCGGAGCTCAAGGGCAGGCTACTGATATTGAAATTCAGGCAGCTGAAATTATCAGAATTAAAAAGTCATTGAATGAAATTTTGGCTTCTAATACAGGTCAATCTATCAAAAAAATCGAAAAAGATACAGACCGCGACTATATCATGACTCCGCAAGAAGCTTTAGAGTATGGTATGATTGATAAAGTTGTTTCTAGAGATATTATTAAGTAGTAGGAAATAAAATGGCAAAACACGATGATAACAGATTAAAATGTTCATTTTGCGGTAAATCGCAGGATCA
Organism: uncultured bacterium; assembly: GCA_947073645.1. Taxonomy (GTDB): domain Bacteria; phylum Cyanobacteriota; class Vampirovibrionia; order Gastranaerophilales; family Gastranaerophilaceae; genus Stercorousia. Next base: position 30,601 of record CAMTMK010000020.1, read on the forward strand.
GGTAAAAAAACTTATTGCAGGGCCTGAGGTTTATATTTGCGATGAATGTGTTGATCTTTGTAATCAGATATTAGACGAAGAATTCTTCGAAAATAAAGATAAAGAAGGTGAAGACGGCGAAGTTGCAGTAGAAGAAAAAGCAATTCCGAAACCTCATGAAATCAAGGCTTATCTTGATGAATATATTGTTGGTCAAGATGATGCGAAGAAAGTTCTTTCAGTAGCTGTTTACAATCACTATAAACGTCTTAAACATAACCAAACTGCAGATTTGAAGAATGCTGTAGAAATTCAAAAATCAAACATCTTGCTTGTAGGACCTACAGGTTCAGGTAAAACTTTACTTGCTCAAACTCTGGCAAAAATGCTTGATGTTCCGTTTGCAGTTGCTGATGCTACAACATTGACTGAAGCCGGTTATGTCGGAGATGATGTCGAAAATATCTTGTTAAGATTATACCAAAATGCTGAATTTGATGCTAAAAAAGCTGAACGTGGTATTATCTATATCGATGAGATTGATAAAATTTCAAGAAAATCCGAAAATACATCAATTACACGTGATGTATCAGGAGAAGGTGTTCAACAGGCATTATTGAAATTAATTGAGGGTACTGTTGCGCATGTTCCGCCTCAAGGCGGGCGTAAGCATCCGCATCAGGAAATGATTGATATTGATACAAGCAATATCTTGTTTATTGTCGGCGGTGCGTTTGTTGGTTTGGATAAAATCGTTGAGCGCAGAGCTGATGAAGGAACTTCAGTTGGTTTTGGTGCCAAAGCTCCTTTGACTCAAATTGAAAAAGAGGCTGCTGCAGCCAGAATGCTTAAGAAATTACAGCCGGAAGATTTGTTGAAATTTGGTTTAATTCCTGAATTTATTGGTCGTGTTCCTGTTTATGCGGTTCTTGACCAGTTAAATGAAAAAACGTTGAAAATGATTTTAACAGAGCCTAAAAATGCTGTTGTTAAACAGTATAAATGTCTGTTGGAAATGGACGGTGTTGATTTGGAATTTGAACCTGATGCGATTGATTTGATAGCACAAGAAGCTATTAAACGTAAGACAGGTGCCAGGGCATTGCGTTCTATTGTAGAGGAAATCATGCTTGATATTATGTATGATGTTCCAACTAAGGGCGATATTGATAAATTTGTCATTACTGCCGATATGGTTAAAAATCGTAAGAATGCAGAAGTTGTTCAACTTCCGACTCAAAAAGACAAAGGTATTACAGCTTAATTAAAACTCCCCAAATTGGGGAGTTTTTACGGGAAATGTGTTTATGGGAAAGACTTTAATATTAATTGACGGGCACGCATTGGCTTTTCGCCAGTTTTACGCGTTAGAAAGAACTAATATGAGAACATCTGATGGTGTTCCGACTTGGGCTGTTTATGGATTTTTTAAGGCAATTTTTGATTTGTTAAAAAACAGTGAATTAAAAGCTGATGCAATTGCAGTTGCTTTTGATGTAAGTCATAAGACTTTTCGTACGGAAACTTACACTGAGTATAAATCAAATCGTTCAGCTATGCCTGACACTATGCGTGAACAAATGGGATTAATTTATGAAGGTTTACGAGCATTTAATATTCCGATTTATACAAAAGAGGGGTTTGAGGCGGATGATGTTATCGGAACAATTTCTCGTGAAGCATGCGAGTTGGGACATAAAGTCTTAATTTTGACTGGAGATCAGGATGCTTTCCAGCTTGTAGATAAGGAGGGATGTGTTAAGGTTATTTTACCTTTCAAAGGAGAACTTATTGAGTATAATTGGGATAGAATTTTTGAGAAATTGGGGGTTTATCCAAATCAGGTAATTGATTATAAAGGTTTACGCGGTGATCTTTCTGATTGTATCCCAGGGGTTAAGGGAATTGGTGAAAAAACTGCTCAAAAGCTGTTGGCACGTTATGGTAGTCTTGATGCTATTCTTGAAGATTGTGAAAATATTCAGGAAAAAGCTGTGAAACAGCGTATTTGTGATGGCAAAGAACAGGCAAAAATGAGTCAATATCTTGCAACAATTGTTAGAAATCTTGATATTGATTTTGATTTTGATAAAACAAAGGTGGAATTGCCTGATGTTGCGGTAGTTACAGAATATCTCAAAAAAATGCAGTTTTATACTTTTATTAAGAATATAAATGATATTTTATATTCGTTTGATAAAGTTGAGCGAGCAGTAATTAAGACGGATTCACCTCAGCAGCTGGGGTTTTTTGCAGAAGTTGTAAATGAAGAATTGAATAAAGATTGTGAAATTAAATGTGATAATAAACTTATTGTTGACAGTGTTGATTTGGAAAATTTATTAACTGAATTGGAAAAACAATCTGAATTTGCATTTAAAGTTTATGCAGAAGGTAACAATATAATTGGATTTGCATTTGCATATGATTCAAGAAGTTTTTATATACCTCTTGCTCATTCAAACATTGATAATCAGTTGATAAAAGATGATGTATTATCGATATTGAAACCATTATTGGAAAATAAAAATATTATAAAAACTGTTTTTGATGCAAAAAATCAATATAATATT
>CAMTMK010000021.1 GCA_947073645.1 uncultured bacterium
ATTCCCGTAATAAACACTAAAGAAATTTATAAACAATACTGCTCAGAAGATTAAAAAGTAAAATTTATTGTTACTACTGACTTATATATGTATGACACAATTATTATTCCTAAAGATACTGAAATATACGGTTATATCGAAAAAATTAATGACCCCGTTATAGGCACAAATGCCTCTATGAAAATAAGGCTATCCAAAATATTATGCAAAGACGGATGCGAAATCCCTATAAAAGGTTATCTTTACAATGCAAACAATAACACATTTGGCGGAGGAATTTCCGAACCCGTAAAATACACCAAAATGTCACACCGCCAAAGCAGATTTCACTATACAACACTACAGGTAAAACCTGTATACGAAAGAAAAATGGGAACCCATACCACAATAGAAACAGGTTCAAACGAAATAGTAGTATTGACTGCTCCGGCTCAAATAATCCATACACCTTAACAAATTGACTTTATTTGAGCAGTGTACTAAAATATCCACGAGGTTAAATTATGAAAAAAATATTATTGGGAACTATTCTTTTAATCGGAACTACAGCTGTTTCAGCACCAAATTTTGACTATTCTCAAAATAATCCTGCTCCGATTTATAACCAGAATAATTATAATCTTCCGACACAAACAGTCAGTGCAAATCATACTTTAAAAGGAAGCGTAGTTACTGTACCTGCAGGTCAAAATATTTCTGCAGTTGTTACTGCTCCAATAAGTTCCGCAAATGCTATGATGGGTCAAAATGTATCCCTTGCCTTAGGTTCTGACTTTTACCATAACGGAAACTTAATTGCTCCGGCAGGAAGCTCTGTAACAGGCACGGTAATTGAAGTTTCAAAAGCAAAACACGGAAGTATTAACGGGAAATTACTTCTAAGATTTACTCAAATCATAACACCATACGGAATTCAAATACCAATTTCAGCAGTAGTTAAAACGACTGATAATACTGGAGTTTTGGTAGGCGGAACTAAAATGGATGTTGCAAAAAACTACGGTAAAGATGTTGCTGTAGGCGCAAGTGCAGGAGCATTGGCAGGTGTTATAATTTCACCTCTGGCAGGCGGTAATGTCGGTAAAGGTACAGCTCTGGCAACAGCAGTAGGTGCAGGAGGCGGAGTTGTCAAATCAATATGGGATAAAGGAAACGATGTTGAAATTCCTGCAAATTCGGCAATTCAACTTGTGTTAACACAGCCTATTACGGTTAATCCTGCAATTTATAACAATTATTAGTAAGTCGGGTAATAATTTTATTTTTGGTTTAAAATAAAATTACTTCATATCAGACATTGGGGAAAGAAAATGTCCTTATTAGGAAAATATATAGACGATACAAAAGAAAATGAGTTAAATTCAAGTTACACACCGCCTGCGGTTTTGAAAAACAAGGAAGATTTAAGTTTGGAAAAATCAATGGCGATATCAACAGGGTTGCACATTACAATACCTGCATTGATTGCGCTTATAGGTTTGATTTTAACTCTTTTGGGTATTAGTATTACCCTATTTGATAAACCAAAACCAAAAATGAACGATATTGAATTTGTACTTGTAGACAAAGAAGATACACCGATTAACAAAAATACACCGTATCGTTCTGACAGAAATTCACGTGCAGGCGGACATCATGACCCAACAAGGAAAGTTTCTATGCCGTCACCGACACCTGGTGCACCAACACAGGCTTCTCAGCCGGCAAAACAACCTGCTAAACAAAATCCTGTACAAAAAATTGTTCAACAGGTAACTCAGCAGCAGCCAAAACCTGCACAAAAACAGACACAAGCACCTCAACAGGTTCAAAAACCACAGCAGGCAAAACCCGCGCCTCCAACAGCGCGACCATCTATAAAACCGCCGACAACACCAAAACCGGCAGTAAAACCGACTTCACCGTTCACAGTTCCGGTTCCAAAAGGCGGAACAGGAACAGGTAAATATACAACAGGACCAATAAGCGGTTCCGGTACTTCTGCAAAAGGCGGAGGGGGAACTTCATCTCCAACAGGAGCAGGCAAATATACCCCCGGCCCATCACTCGCACCAACCGGAGGCTCAGGAAGTAAACTTGCGAAAGGCTCAGGCGGAGGGGGAACAGGCGGAGTTGGCAATCCGGGTCCTGGAAATCCTAACGGCAGACCGGGTATTGATGCTATCAGAGAACCTGATTTCGGCCCATACATGAGAGATTTGCAAAAACGTATTAAAATGAACTGGGATCCACCAAAAGGCAACGAAAGCAAACGTGTTGTTCTGCTTTTCAAAATTGCAAAAGACGGCAGATTACTGTCTTGCAGTGTCTTTAAATCATCAGGATTACCGGGAGCAGATAAAGCAGCGATTAATGCAGTTCAGGCAACAGCACCTTTCAGACCGCTTCCGCCTGAATTCAAAGGACAAAGTATAGATATTCAATTTACGTTTGATTACAACGTATTTGGAGCATCAGGATATAATTAGGGAGCGTGTTGCTCAAACTTAATAAAGACAATTAAAAGAAAAGAGGATAAAAATTATGGAACTATTATGGAACTCAATTGCAATGGACTGGCCTGTATTATTACCGATTTTTGTATGTTCAATTTTGGTAGTAGCGGTTATTATCAACAGACTTTCTTATTACAAAAAAAATAAAAGAGATGTTATGCTTGTTATCAAAGGGCTGCAAAAAGAATTGATTAACAACAACCTTGAAGGCGCAAGAAATGTTGCAATGCAATGCGGCGGTGTTATCGGCGGAATTGCCGAAGAAGCTGTAAGAATTCTTGATGAGCAAAAAAGCGGATTTTCAAGAGCATTTGATATTTCAGCTTCACTTACCACAAGAAACCTTGAAAACCACTTAACAATTCTTGGTACAATCGGCGGTGTAGCTCCATTTTTAGGTTTGTTCGGTACTGTTGTAAGAATTCTTTTCACCTTCCAAGATTTGGCAGGACAAGGAAACCAATCTGCAGCGGTTGCATCAGGTATCGCATCAGCATTGATTGCTACAGCATTCGGTCTTGGTGTTGCGATTGTTGCGGTAATCTTCTACAACTCATTCCAATCAATCGTAAAACGCTACGAAGACGATTTCCAATTAATTAAATTGTTATTCTTAAGCTTTGTAGATTCAAAAGACGAATCAACAACTCCGTCTAATGCAAATATTTCATTATAGGTATAAAAAATGGGAATGAAGACTAACAAGGGCAAAGAAGCTCTTTTTACAGAAATCAATATAACTCCGTTAACAGATATTTTCTTGGTACTGTTAATCATTATGATGGTTGTAGCACCGACATTCCAGTCAAACGATACATCTATTGCAATGCCTGAGATTAACAGCGGAGTTGCGATAGAACAGCATAATGCAACTGTTTCGGTTACAAAAGAAGGAGATATGTATCTTAACGGCACCCCTGTAACTGAAGAAAATCTTGTATCGGAACTCGTTGCCCTGAAAGACAAAATTGAAAAACCCGAACTTGTCGTAAAAGCTGACGAAAAGGTAAAAAGTGCGAAGATAATGGAAATTATGAATTCTGCACAAGATGCAGAATACAAAAAACTTATCGTAGCGGGCGAGCCTTTAAGCAAAAAAGAACAAAAAGAACTGAAGAAAAATCAAGAGGGATAAATGAGCAGAAATCGAGATTCATTCAACGAAATAAATATAACACCTTTGACAGATATCTTTTTGGTTCTGTTGATTATTATGATGGTAATCGCTCCAATGCTTGACCAGCAGGGGTTAAACCTTACCGTTCCCGAAAATGTTGCAGAGGAACAGGTTAAAAATAAAGAAACCAAAATTATGACAATTATGGTTGATGCAAGTGATAATTTTTATCTTGACGGTGAACAAGTTCCTCTTGCCAACCTTGAAAATACAATAAAATCACAGGTTAAAAATTATCCTGACGGGCTTTTGATTAAGACCGATGCAGATTCTTCCCACGGCGCAATGGTAAAAGTTATGGACAGCGCAAGAAATTCAGGCATAACAAGCATTTCCGTAGACCAAATTTAATCAGTCCAAATAGAGTTTCCGTCTGCAACATCAAAAAATCTTTTCATTTTATCAGAAACTGTATCTTCAGAAAAAATCGGATTTAATTTTGGTGTAACAGGTTTTGCCATTGCATCCAGTTTATTGATACTTTGTTTATAACTTTCAAAATCAACTATCTTCATAATTTCTCTCTCTGTATAAATAAAAACATCACCGTACAGGTGATTTCATAAAATCCTGTTTTATTTACAATTCTTAAAGCAATATCACCGATTTTTGAGATATAATAAGAAAAAAAGAGAGAGGTATATATGAAAAAAAATCAATCTGCAGGAATGTATATAGTCTTAGGCATAGTGATACTTGCGTTTGCATCTTCATTTATAATGTCAAGTCCTGCAACAAAAACTGAAGAAATTTCTTATTCAAACTTTTTGGAAAGACTTGATAACGGAGAATTCAGCAAGATAGAAAAAGCAGATGACTTTTTGATTGCAATACCTAAAAATCAACCAGAGGCTGAAAAACCAACAGTAACTCCAACTGTTGACAATCCGTTTGGTATCCCGCAGACAAAAGCGCCTGCATTAAAATATAAAGTTTTAACACCTGCATATGATCCTGAATTAATGAAAAGACTTGATAATTCAACATCAGACGTTCAGGTTACAAGAGATACCGACCCGTCAAAAGCATTCGGCAATGCTTTAAGCTTCCTGCTTTTACCGATATTATTTTTTGTATTTCTTGCAGTTATGGCAAAAAGTATTCAAGCAGGCGGTTCTCAAGCAATGTCATTCGGCAAGAGCAAAGCAAAAATGCTTCTTGACAGCAAAGTAAAAACAACTTTTAAAGACGTTGCAGGGATAGACGAGGAGAAAAAAGAACTTGAAGAAATCGTTGACTTCTTAAAAAACGGTGACAAATATATTAAATTAGGCGCAAAAATTCCTAAAGGCGTACTTCTTGTAGGGCCTCCGGGAACAGGTAAAACCTTGATGGCAAAAGCTGTTGCTGGTGAAGCTGGTGTTCCGTTCTTCTCAATCAGCGGTTCAGACTTTGTTGAAATGTTTGTCGGTGTTGGTGCAAGCCGTGTAAGAGATTTGTTCGAACAGGCTAAAAAACACCAGCCTTGTATTATATTTATTGACGAAATAGACGCTGTCGGCAGACAACGTGGTGCAGGTATGGGCGGCGGACACGACGAACGCGAACAGACACTTAACCAACTGCTTGTTGAAATGGACGGTTTTGACGGAAACACAAATATTATCGTAATCGCTGCAACAAACAGACCTGACATCTTGGATAACGCATTGTTAAGACCAGGACGTTTTGACAGACAAATTTATATTAATGCACCTGACGTTAGAGGCAGAGAACAGATTTTGAAAGTTCACGCTAAAAACAAAAAACTTGATGAAGCTGTTGATTTAAAAACTCTTGCAAAACGTACACCGGGCTTTACGGGTGCAGATTTGCAGAATTTACTTAACGAAGCTGCATTGCTTGCTGCAAGAAACAATAAAGACTTAATTTCTATGGACGATATTGATAATTCAATCGACAGAGTAATCGCAGGTATCGAAAAGAAAAGCAAAGTTATGACAGATGAGGATAAAGAATTAACATCTTATCACGAAGTCGGTCACGCGCTTTTGGCAAAACTTTTGAAAGACGCTGATGAGCTTCACAAAGTTTCTATCATCCCTCGCGGATATGCACTTGGTGTAACTTGGACAAAACCGAAAGACGAAAAAGTTCACACCAATAAAGCGAAATTACTTGCACAGATTACCGTATCACTCGGCGGACGTGCAGCAGAAGAAATTATTTACGGTAAAGACCGCGTTTCAACAGGCGCATCACAAGATTTAATCAACGTAACAAATATCGCAAGAAAAATGGTTACAGCTTGGGGTATGTCTGACAAATTGGGCAACATGGCTTACGGCAAAAACCAAGAAAACGTCTTTATGGGCAGAGATTTCGGACACCAAAGAGATTACTCGGAACAGGTTGCTTTTGAAATTGATGAAGAAATGAAACGCATAGTTGACGAAAAATACGAAGAAGCAAAACGTATGTTGAGCGAAAACCGCGATATGCTTGAAGCTATTGCAAAAGAGCTTCTCGACAAAGAAACAATCGAAGACAAAGAGTTTGAAGAAATTATGAATAGGGTTAGAGGAAGCGAGGTTTAAAACCTCGCTTTTTTATTACGGAAATATTTTTTTAATATTCCAAGTTGCATCTCCAATAAGTTTTGAAGCATAAATATATGCGTGCGCTTCTTCATCCAGACTGTTATATTTTAATGCATTAAATAACAAATCATTAACACATTCTATTTTATCTATTTCAATTTTAACAACTTTGAGTTTTGTTTCGTCATCAATCTCAATCAAATCATCCATATTCATGTAGTCAATCATTTTAGTCTCCTTTCTCAGATATTCAACTATAATTGTATATACAATTATAGTTGAATACACATATTTGTCAAGTAGTGCAATAATAAAAATATGGACAAACAAACAGTTCTAAAGAAAATAAGTAAAAACATACAACAAGTCAGAAAAGAAAAAGGCTATACTCAAGAAAGTTTTGCTGAAAAAATGGATGTTTCTTGGAGCTATGTTTCAAAATTAGAATCAGGTATATTAAATTTATCATTGGGCAAAATTGTAGAACTTGCAGATTATTTAGAAGTTGATGTAAAAGTTTTACTTAAATTATAAGGGCAGCCCTGAAAACCTCCGACGTCACAACATATAGTGATAGATATGGGCGGAAAGGAGGTTAAAGATGAAACTAAGAGCAATTAAAAAAGCTCTACTGGTAATAGAGCTTTTAATTAAATTGATTTTAGTAGTAATCAATTAAGGGGTGATACAGTTGGTTAAGTTCTAGCGGTGCTTAGCCAACTCCCTTATTTTTATTATAACCTATTTTCAAAAAATTTCAAGCCCTTTCTTGGTTGCTCGCGTTTAACGGGTGCCAAAGGCACTTTCCATATAAGATATTGAAAAATTTTACCAATATTTAATATAGCTACGTGCGTAGCACCTCGCAATCCGCTTAAACTATATGCGAATACGAAATAAAGTAATCAGTAATAATATTCACAAGCATTGGCAATATCCAAATCATAATCGCTGCGCCCAAAACAGGTTTGAACAAGAAGCTTAATTGGAAAACGTTAACCTGTGGCGCTGTCTTTGAAATTACACCTAAAATAATATCCTGTCCCAATGTCGCAAGCAAAATCGGAGATGCAATCTGCAATCCCATGTACAAAACATTAGACGACATTTTAACTACATAATCCAAGTTTACAAGCTCAGCAAGAGGGATTAAAGTTCCATCCAAAGGAAATACTTCAAAACTATGTATTAGTGCGTTTAAAAGCCAATAAACTCCGCCTAATTGCATAAAAATTACCAATCCTAAAAACGAAAACAACTTACCGACAATAGAAACCTGTGAAGACGTCGTAGGATCTAAAACCATTGCGGAAGAAAGACCCATTTGCATATTCACCATATCGCCGCCAGCATCGATTGCCAGCAAAATTAATTGCGCAACATACCCGAGCATCGCACCGACTACCATATTTAACACCAATGACAGCATAAATGAATTTTCAATAATTGTCACTTGAGGTTTTACAACACCTGTCAAAATTATCGTCATAAGCAATACAAGCGCAATTTTAACCATCCCCGGCATTTCTTTTCTGTTAAACACGGGAGCAAACCTTACAAAGCCCAAAAGCCTTGCAAATATAAAAATCCCGCCTGCCAAATAAGCGTTCATCAACGGAAACATATTCATAAGTTCTGAAATTATTTGTTCCATTTTTCCGCCTTATCTAATTTAAAACTTGTAAAACCTTCAATATCTTCCACAACTGTTTTATCTTCAGAAACTTCAACGGCTATAAGCTTACTTCCCACATCCGTTTCAATTGTCAAAACAGCTTTACCTTCTTTTTTCGCCTTAAGAATTATCGTGTTTTTTTTATTATCAATAGTCAACACAGGCACTGCAGAAATCACTTCATCATCACTCCAGCTGATAGAACTTACGGGGTCATCGGACAAGATAAGATAATCCTCAAACGCTTGCGCTTGAGGGATTAGGAATATTAAAAGTATGAATAATATTTTTTTCATTATCTACCCATAATTTTATTAGTTTCCACAAAATCAGGTTTGGGCATTGGAGTTTGTGCACTCGGAATATATTTTGTTTTCTGCTGATTATCAATAAACGGAACCTTACCAGGATTTTTCATAATCTCATTTATTGTAGGCTGATTATTAAATCTATCAGACATTTCCTGCTCAAATGGACTTGTATATTTGTAATAGTTAGCAGGTAATACATAAGAATCGTTTTTTGAAACAAGGTTAAATGCGATTGAAACACCGTCAACAAAGAAACCTTTCAAAAGGTTAATAAACCCGATACCGCCGATAACGATTACGAGAAATACACCCAAAATTTTTGGAGCTGCCGCAATAGTTTGCTCCTGAACCTGAGTTACTGCCTGCAAAATACCAACAACAAGACCAATACCCGCTGCAACAAGTACACAAGGCATAGATATAGAAAGCATTAATAAAAATCCTTTTGCTAAATACTCAATTAAAACTTCCATTTTTTCTCCCTTTAGTTGTAACTTGTTACCAAACCTTGTACTATCAGCGCCCAACCGTCTACCGCAATAAATATCAGCAGTTTAAACGGCATTGAAATAATCGTTGGCGATAACATGAACATACCCAGTGCAAGCAAGATATTTGCAACAACAAGGTCTAATACAATAAACGGTACAAATATGATAAATCCGATTTCAAATGAAGTTTTTAATTCACTGATAATAAATGCTGGAGCAACCTGCCATACCGTTAATTCTTCAGGATTTGCCGGAGCTTCACCTTTAGACATCTGAACAAAGAACTCAATATCACTCTCTCTTGTCTGTTTCAGCATAAATTCTTTCAAAGGCTTTGACCCCTCATTTATCGCCTCGACAATATTCTGGTTTTTCTGATATGGAACAGAACCCATTTCATACATTTTTTGAAATGTTCCACCCATAGTATAAAAAGTCAAAATCATTGCAAGTCCGACAATTACAACAGACGGCGGAACCTGTTGTGTACCCATAGCAGTTTTAAGCATTGAGAACACAATTACAAACCTCAAAAAACTTGTCATACAGCAAAATACCAACGGCAATAACGAGAAAACCGTCATAACTATCAGCATTTGTAATACAGGGTTCATATCCTTAATTATTGTATCCATTATTTTTACCTATATTTACTAAATTTTTAAAAACTTCATCAGCACCTTTTGCTTTGTGGATATTCACAATTGACGGCAATTCTTCAACTGAAGCAACCGGAGCTTGGGTTTCACCAAGTTTTGAAATTAAATTAGTTCTTTCTGCATCAGATGCTACCAAAAATCTCTCATTGCCAGCTCTTACAACATAAAGATTTTTACGTGGTGCAAGGCTTATACAATCTTCAACATTCAAAAACTGTGATTTTGAAACCGAATTACAAGAGAATTTTTTATACACGAGAACGGCAAGGAAAATTATTCCAACCATTGCAGTAGTATAAACTATAAAATTAACTAAATATCCTGTCATATTAGATATCCTCATCTTCCAATTCAAAGTCGCTGTAGTCAAATTCATCTTCTTCAGAAGTTTCTTGAACCTGTTCTTGAGGAACTTCCTGTTGAACATATTCATTATCGCTGTTATCAGCAAAACCGCCGTCATCAAAGCTTTCGTTTTGTTGTTGAGGTTGTTGAGCAGCACCCTGTGTACCTTTTGCAATAACCTCATCAATCTTAACGCCGTATCTGTCATTAACAATAACAAGTTCACCGCGTGCAATTGGTTTATCCTCAACACTTAAAGTTACTTTATTATCATAAATAGAGGTCAAATCAACAACCAATCCTTCCTCAATCTTTTTGAGTTCGCCAAGAGTAATTTTTACAGTATCAAACTGCGCACTCATTTCAACCTCAATACTATCCCAAAGGTTAGTGTTTTCAGCCATTTCTTCCTCTCCTTCGTCATCATTATCATAAGGCATTACAAGCCCGAGATTAGGATTAATTTTAATATCTTTCTCATAATCATCAAGCTTTAATACCATATGTCTTGTATCAGTATTGTCAAAAACAACAATATCATCAATATCAATACTTTTTACATCAATTAATTTTAATCTTGTAGTACCGATTTTTATCGAACCATCAAGTGTACTTGATGAAAAATCTGAATAATCAAATTTGTCATCAGAACCGGTTACAACATCAGGATTTAAAAGCACATCAGGTAAAGTTACGATAAATTTTCCGCATGTACCTTTATCCGTATCTTTTATCAAAAAAGTTAAATGAACAACATCAAAATTTGTACGTTTCAATGTTGGCGGGGCGGGGGCAAGAAGCTTTGATACCGCATTATACATATAATCGTTAAATGCAGTAATAATCTTTGCCTCTAAATCGGTTAATCTGTTTAAATTAAATCTGCTTTCAGGTTTTCCAAGAACTCTTTCCAATATAAGTCCGATAGCTTTTTCAGACGAGCGGAAAAACATATCATGAACCTTATCAATCATAACTTTGGTTACAAAATACGCATCCTTATCCATTAATGTATTAATATTTTTGCTAATTCCTAAAAGAACAAATTGAAATCCCGGCAGAAAAAATTCATCACATGCCTGCTGTATAATCGGCGGATATTCCCTCGAAAACCAATTATACTGGGCGTATAATTCCTTATAATCAGTTGTATTGACTTTTTCCGTTACCATATCTATCCCTTAAGTCCGGTATTCCCCATAAATACAATATAATAATACCGCCGACTTCACATCAATCATTTAATGGATATTTTGAAAAAATCAATAAAAAAAAAGTCCCCTTAAGGGGACTTTTTTAAGCTTCGTCAAGCGCCGCAACGCCAGGTAAAACTTTACCTTCGATAAATTCTAATGAAGCACCGCCGCCTGTTGAAACGTGAGTGAAGTCTTCTGCTTTAAAGAATTTTTTAGCAGCAGAAACAGAATCACCGCCGCCAATAACAGAAACAGCACCGTTTTTAGTAGCTTCAACAACAGCTTCCAATACAGCTTTTGTACCTTCTGCAAATTTTGGATTTTCAAACGCACCAACAGGACCGTTCATCAAAATTGTTTTTGAAGATTTCAATACTTCTGCAAACGCTTTTCTTGAATCCGGGCCAGCATCAACACCTTCAAATCCATCAGGAATTTCGTTGATAGCAACAAATTTGTTAGTACCGTTACCAGAGAAATCGTCAGTAACAAGAACATCAGTTGCCATAACAAGTTTAACGCCTTTTTCTTGAGCTTTCTTTTCAATAGCTTTTGCAACTTCTAATTGGTCGTCTTCGCAAATTGAATTACCGATTTTACCGCCGTTAGCTTTAACGAATGTATAAGCCATACCGCCGCCGATAATCATATTGTCAACTTTATCCAACAAGTTTTCCAAAACACCGATTTTAGAAGAAACTTTAGCACCGCCGACAACTGCAGTAAAAGGTCTTACCGGATTGTCAAGCGCCTGTGACAAGCATCTGATTTCTTTTTCCATCAATAAACCTGCAACAGCCGGTTTTACAAGATGAGCAACTTTAGCAGTTGAAGTGTGTTTTCTGTGAGCAGCACCGAAAGCATCGTTTACATAGAAATCGCCAAGTTTAGCAAGTTCTTCTGCAAAAGTCATATCATCATCTTTAGCTTCTTCTGCTTTGTAGTAACGGATGTTTTCCAATAAAGCAACCTGACCGTCTTTCAAAGCTTCTAATTCTTTTTCTGCGCCTTCGCCAACAGGTGATTTAACAAATAAAACATCTTCACCTAAAACTTTAGACATATGTTTTGCAACAGGTTCTAAAGTAAATTCAGGATTCCATTCTCCTTTTGGTCTTCCCAAGTGAGCCATAAGAATAATTTTAGCTCCTTTTTCCTGCAAAGCACGAACTGTAGGAACGATAGCCTGAATTCTTGTATCGTCAGTAACATTTTTGTCAGCATCTAAAGGTACGTTAACGTCAACTCTAACAAGAGCGCGTTTGCCTTTAACATCAGCTAAGTCATTAATAGATTTTTTCATATTGCATCTCCTTCTAATTGCATAACAATTATAAGAAGAACAAAAAACAATTGCAATAAAAAAGGCGGAGGTTTTAACCTCCGCCAAATTATGTGTTTATTATTGCTTTAAACCATAAGTAATATATTGTCTGTATAATTGGGTTATGAACTGGTCATTACCACCGCCTCCGCCAATTTTAAATTCTTCTGACATGTACTGTAATAAACCCTTACCTGTCATTTCTCTTAACTGTTTATCAATAGCCCTTGCCTCTGCAGCATTAAATGGTTGTCTACCATGAAGATATTTATCTTCAGTTTTTCTTCCAGACTTATCTCGTTTAGCTCCAACAGTTACATTATCAATGAACATCCTTTCATCAGTACCAAAACCTCTAGACGCTTTATCAATTAAAAGGGCACGGTTAGGTACATCTTCTTTCTTAAATCGTAATCCATCTCCTGTTTTAGGTTTTGGTTTTGCTGGCGCAGGTTTACCAGCACCATCGTCAACTTTGGGCGGTACTTCAGGATTATATTTTTTAGGTGGTTTGGCAGGTTTACCTACTCCATCGTCAAATTTGGGTGGTACATTCGGATTATATTTTTTAGGTGGCTTTGCAGGTTCACCTACTCCATCGTCAAATTTGGGTGGTACATTCGGATTATATTTTTTAGGTGGCTTTGCAGGTTTATTCGCTCCATTGTCAACTTTTGGCGGCTGTTCTGCAGGTGTATCTTGTTTTACAGGTTCACCTGCTGCATCGTCAGCTTTTGGGGGTTGCTCTGCAGGTGTATCTTGTTTTACAGGTTCACCTGCTGCATCGTCAGCTTTTGGGGGCTGCTCTGCAGGTGTATCTTGTTTTACAGGTTCACCTGCTGCATCATCAGCTTTTGGAGGTTGTTGTTCTGTTGACGTATTAGGAGCAGATTCAGTTTTAGTTTTATCATCAAATTCATTTAACAAAGCTCCAAAACCTGCTTTTATTAATTCTTGTTTAAAATATTCAATATCCGCAGCGTTATAATCACCTCTTGTATTTTTAATCAAATCTAATAGCATACGTGCTTCCGGTTCATCAAGTTCTTTTTTATTTGGCATCATCTTCTTAAGACTTTTAACAGCTTCCCTTGCTGCCGGAGTAACTTCTGCACTTTGTCTTCTTTCTGCAGCTTGAGCTTCCTTTGCTTTAACCTGATTTTGATAATCAATCATCAAGCCAGCAACATATTCTTTTTCAGAATTACTGCCTGTTGTTTCAAGTTTTTGACCAAGCTGTTGCAACGCTGCAAATTCATCTGCAGAGTCAATTTTCTTTTTGTTACCCCCCATTCCAGAAATAGTTTTAATCTCTTGTTGTACTGATGCTGAAATTTTGTTAAAGTCAACCATACATTTTCTCCTTATATTTTGTATACTACACTTTACAAATTTGTACTACGGCAGATATAAAAGAAAACTTTAAAAAATAAAAAAAACATTAACATTTAGTTACAAACATACCTCTGTCGGGTAATAAAAAAACATTCATATTTATCCTAATTTTTAATCAAAGAAAGGATTTATATTATGAAGAAAAAAGTTATCGGAACATTAATTGTCATGAGTGCATTTGCAATCGGTTATTCTATAAATAACATCGCAGTATCAAAAGCTTCTCCTGATTATAGAGTTGCAGTTGTTGACATTCAAAAAATTGTTGCAAATTCATCTGAAATAAACACCTTAAAAAGCGAACAAGAAAAACAACTTCAAAATTTGCAAACAACAATAGACAAAGCAAGAGCTGATATTGCCAAAGAAAAAGACCCCGTAAAAATTGCAACTCTTGAAGAAAAATACAGAAAAGAAATTAATGAACAAAAAGTTGCATTAGATGCATCTTATAACAGTAAACTTACAGCAATAGACAACAAAATTAAAACAGCTGTTGTAGAAAAAGCTCGTTCTATGAATTATAACATCGTACTTCCCAAAAATACCGTATTATTTGGAGGAGATGATATTACAGAACAGGTTTCTTCAATCATAAAATAACTACCTCGACATAATATTAAACATCACGGGACTGGTCATTTTATTTGTATCACGCCAAACCTGCGAACTTATTTTTTTGTTTTCAATCTTTAATCTATATAACTCATTGTCAACTGCCTGCTTTGAACGAACACTATCATAGCAGGCTTCCTTAAAAGCATCAGCCATAAAATCGCATTGTGCAATCGCATCATTAAACTCTACACGCCTCTGTGCCCAATAATTATATAATTCCTGACTTGCTCGGGTCCCCTCAGGCCAATACCATTGAACATCTTTATAAACAGCATTCTGCAATCCCTGCGGACAATTATCTTCCCACACAGGTCTTTCCATTGCATAAACAACACCGGAATATAAAATTAATACTAATAGCAAAACAACTCTCATTACTTTTATTATATCAATAATTTCGTAATAATCAAATTATGTTATAATAATACTAATGAATGACGGATTAAAACAAACCTTAAAACTGCTTCCATCACTTCCAGGCTGTTATATTTACTATAACAAAGAAGGTGAAGTTATTTATGTCGGCAAGGCAAAAATTCTAAAACGACGCGTAATGAGCTACTTTAACCGCAAGCATCACGACAGTGTAAAAGTTAATGTACTAGTATCACAAATCGAACGGCTTGAATACATCATTACAAATACCGAAGTTGAAGCCTTAATCCTAGAAAATCATTTAATCAAAAAACATAAACCAAAATATAATATTCTGCTTAAAGATGACAAAAAATATCCGTATTTTTTAATTACAGATGAGGATTTTCCACGAATTTCAATAGTTCGCAAAAAGAATATGAACCCTGAAAAAGGGCGCTACTACGGACCTTATACAGACATAAGGGCAATGCATGCGACATTGGATTTTTTAAAGAAACTTTTCCCGCTTAAACAATGCAGAACCCCGAAACATAAAGACCGTCCCTGCCTGTATTATCATATAGGGCGTTGCCTTGCGCCATGTCAAAACCTTGTAACATCAGAAGAATATAAAAAAATTGTAAAACAGGCTGAATTATTTTTATCAGGTAAACAAACCGAATTAATGAAACAGCTTCAAGACCAGATGCAAAAATACTCAGACAGCCTGCAATTTGAAAAAGCAGCACGACTTCGCGACAGTTATAATGATTTGAAAAAGACTCTTGAAAAGCAAAAAGTTGTATACGAAAACACAAAATTAAATGAAGATGTAATTTCATTACTTGCAGATGACGGAATTTTTGCAATTGTAATTTTGATGATACGTGAAGGCAGACTTATTGATAAAAAAGACTTTGTATACGAAGTTGAAGATGAGGACAGGGCTGAATTTTTTGCAACATTCTTCAAAGAATATTACAGCACTCTTAAACTTGAATTTCCCGATAAGATTGTATCAAATGAGTTAGAAGCAATCGGTGAAAAAGCACTTTACGAAGAATGGTTAGAAATCCTTGCACAGAAAAAGGTTAAAATAAGCTATGGCAAATCCACACAAGGCAAGGAACTTCAAATGCTTGCCGATAAAAATGCAAATGTAGTTCTTGGTAATGCAAAAATTGCAAAAATGTCAAAAATCAGAGATGATTTCAACGAAATCGGCTCATACTTGGCAGAGAAATTACAGCTTAAAAACTTTCCTCACAGAATGGAATGCTATGATATTTCGCATATTCAAGGCACAAATACTGTTGCCTCAATGGTTACATTTATAAACGGCGTTAAAAAAGCCTCGGAATACAAAAAATTTAAAGTAAAATCGACCGAGGGAAAACCGGACGACTTTTTATCTATGAAAGAAGTTTTGACAAGACGCCTTGAACACCTTGATGACCCTAAATGGGGAAAACCTGATTTAATCATAATTGACGGAGGAAAAGGTCAATTATCAAGTGTTATGCAAATCATAAAAGAGCTTGGCGTAACGGGTATTGATGTTGTAAGTTTGGCGAAAAAACATGAAGAAGTTTTTCTTCCAAACAAATCTAAACCTGTAATTTTACCAAGAAATTCCAGTGCATTATACTTATTCCAGCGAATAAGAGATGAAGCTCACAGATTTGCAATCACATATCACAGAAAATTACGTTCAAAATCTATGATATCTACTCCTTAGGTTTATCTTTTTTGTCCTTATTTTTCTCTGCATC
Source organism: uncultured bacterium (assembly GCA_947073645.1). Classification (GTDB taxonomy): domain Bacteria; phylum Cyanobacteriota; class Vampirovibrionia; order Gastranaerophilales; family Gastranaerophilaceae; genus Stercorousia. The sequence continues at coordinate 16,356 of CAMTMK010000021.1, forward strand.
CATCCAGCACGCTCTCAAATCTGAAATTGTATTTGATTTATCAAACCATCTTAAAACATATCTCTCATCAGGCCCAAGTCCACCGCTTGTTTTATCACCTGATTGTAAATCAAATTCAGCCTCAGACATTGCAATAGTAATAACCACATGGGGTTTTGGATTTGCTGTAGCATCCATAACCAGTTTAAGATTATTGTATCTTTCCTTCCTCATATTTCCTTTGTTATGAGCGTCTGATTGCAAATCTATTATACAAGATTTTAATTCGCCAGCCAGTTCGTTTAATGTTTTTCCCATAATTACCTCTAATTATTCAAACTGTGTATCGGAGCAGGAATTCTTCCGCCGCGTCTTACAAAACCGGTAGAAGAAAGGTTATTTACAGACATAATAGGTGCTTTTCCCAACAACCCGCCAAATACAACTTCTTCTCCTACACATTTTCCCACAACAGGAATAATTCTAACAGCAGTAGTTTTTTTGTTAATCATACCAATTGCCATCTCATCTGCAATAATCCCTGCAATTGTATCAACAGGAGTATCTCCGGGGATTGCAATCATATCAAGCCCGACAGAACAAACAGAAGTCATAGCTTCTAATTTATCAAAAGTTAAATAACCTTTTGAAGATGCTTCAATCATACCTGCATCTTCCGATACGGGAATAAAAGCTCCAGACAAACCGCCGACATGCGAACTTGCCATAATTCCGCCTTTTTTAACAGCATCATTAAGCATTGCAAGACAAGCAGTTGTACCATGCGCTCCTGCATGTTCCAATCCCATTGCCTGAAAAATCCCTGCAACACTGTCGCCTTCCGCAGGTGTAGGAGCTAAAGACAAATCAATTACGCCAAACGGAATTCCGAGTTTATCAGCAAGTTTTCTGCCTACAAGCTCGCCCGTTGTCGTAATTTTATATGCAGTCTGTTTAATTTTATTTGCTAAATCGCTTAAACTTGCATCTTTTGGTAAAGATGCTACGGCAGCTCTGACAACTCCGGGACCTGAAACTCCGACATTCAATGCACATTCTGGTTCTCCAACTCCGCAAAAAGCTCCTGCCATAAACGGGTTATCTCCGGGAGAATTACAGAATACCACAAGTTTTGCGGCTCCCAGTCCGTCTTTATCTTTTGTAAGTTCTGCCGATTTTTTAATAGTTTCTGCCATTTTCAAAACAGCATCCATATTAATACCCGCTTTTGAAGATGCAACATTAATCGATGAACAAAGTCTTTCAGTCTGTGCCAATGCCTCGGGAATACTTTCAATTAACAGTTTATCGCCTTTTGTACAACCTTTTTCCACCAATGCAGAAAATCCGCCGATAAAGTTTACACCAACATCTTTAGCAGCCCTGTCCAATGTTTTTGCAATTTTCACATAATCGGGATTTTTGCATGCTTCACCGACTAAAGAAATAGGAGTAACCGAAATTCTTTTATTTACAATAGGTATTGAATATTCGTTCTCAAATTCGTTTGCATACTCTACCAAGTTTTTTGCATAATGTGTAATTTTTTTGTAAATATTATCGCATACTACATCCACATCACTATCCATACAATCCCTTAAACTTATCGCCATTGTAACGGTTCTGATATCAAGATTGTACAATTTAATCATATTTATTGTTTCTAATATAAGGTTTTCATTAATCACCGTATTGTGCCCCGCTGAATAAAATTTCTGTAATATCTAATTTTTTAGTTTTCAGACGCATTTCAACACGTCTGCTTTTGCTGTAATCTTCTTTGCCGTTTGTTAAAATCGGTTCAGAATAGCTTTTCCCCTCAACAACAAGAATTTTCTTTAACTTGTCGCTGTATTGCTTGTTATAATTTGTGTGAAAAATATAATTTGCAACTGAATTTGCCCTCTCAAGGCTTAATGTCATATTTTTCAGATACTGCTCATCAGGATTTTTAATTCCTGCATAAGATTGGCTGTCTGTATGCCCTTGTATCATAATATTTTCAATCTGCCCGATTAATTCAGGCTTAGAAAAAATTGTATTAATATAAATCGGAACAAGTTTATCTAAATACGCTTTCCCTTTAGGAGAAAGATTATAACTTCCGACTTCAAACAGTTCCAAATCGGAAATTTTCACATCACCTGACAAGGGGTCAACCTGCGCATCAATATTTTCCTCTTTAAGCTTTTCAATTAATTCTTTATTAACTTCCATCTGCTGTTGTTTTTGAGATATAGCTTCCGATGAAAAACCCGTAATAGCAAGAACAAACAGCGTCATAAATACAATAGCCAGACCTAACATAAGGTCGGACATCGTGGTCCAGAATACATTTTCTTCAGCTTCTCCGCCTCCGCCTTTTTTCGCCATTATTCCCATAAAGCACCTCTAAAACAAATCATCAACATCATCACCTTTACCGGCACTTTTTACAACATCTTTCATACCTTTATTCAACTGGTTTATACCAAAAATAAGGTTTTCTAAATAAGGAACAAGGTTACCTGCGATGCCGGCATTCAAAGCAATCTTGAAATGGTCAGGCATTGCTGCCATTAAATTTGACAATGCATTATTTTGTATTTTTGTTTCTTTCAAAAGCTCAAACAAGAATTTTTCTGAGGAAATATTATCAAACAAGCGAGAAATCGTTGTCTGAACTTTACCCAGCTCGCTTTCGCACAACCTGTTGAATGCAATTTTTTCAACCATAATAAAAATAAGAGAAGCTGATACCGCGAATACTGATACCAAAGCGGCAGTCTGCATTGATGACATCAAACCCGCAACCGAACTCAAAATTGTTTCCTGAGAAGAAAAGTCCAGTTTACCGAATGCAATAGCAATGTTCAAGAACGTAAACATAGGCCCTAAACCTGTCAGAATTGTAGGCAACGCACCTATCAACTTGCTGTTATACTGTGATTTTACAAGTGCTTCTTCATCAAAAAAGTACAAAGGATCGACAGTCGTTTGAATGTTTTGAACAGTTGAAGAAACTTCTTTATATGTCAAATCGTTATTTTTGCCTTTAAGAGCAACAGATTCAGAGAATACAAGTGTGTTTTTAAACTCGAGCCAAATTGTTGAAACATAAGGGTTATAAGACATCCATTCATCAATTTCTTTAAAACGAAAATTCAAATCTGTTTTTTTAAAAGTTGAAATGAATGCAAAAAACTCTTTCAAGTTTTTATTAACTTTAAAATAAGATTTAAAGCAATAGATTAGTGAAAAAATAAACGTGAATATAACGATTAAAATAGGTATATCTGTTAAAATATGTAATATATTCATAAGCTCTCCTTATTGTGATTATAGCATAAGCCCCATTGCAGGGCAACACTTTTGTACTACAATAAACGTATGAAAAATGCTTATATTCACATACCGTTTTGCAAATCAAAATGTAAATATTGCTCATTTGTATCTTACCCTAGAATTGAGTTAAAAGAAAAATACCTTAATGCCCTTGAACTGGAAATTAAAACAAAATATAAGGGTGAGAAATTGAAAACGCTTTATTTTGGCGGTGGAACACCATCAGTTTTGACAGCAGATGAACTCAACAGGCTGATAACTTTATTTAATACTGATGAGAATACTGAAATAACAGCAGAACTAAACCCCGAAACAATTACATTTGAATATTTAAAAGAATTAAATGCAAACCGATTAAGTTTCGGATGCCAAACATTTGACGATAACATTCTAAAACTTATCGGCAGACGACATAATGCACAAGATGTTGAAAAAACGGTAAAATATGCACAACTTGCGGGGTTTGAAAACATAAGCCTTGATTTTATCTATGGTCTGCCTGAACAGACAATTGACAGTTTTAAGCACGACTTGGAACATGCCGTGTCACTCGGTGTTCAGCACATTTCACTTTACGGATTAAAAATTGATGAGGATTGTTATTTCTATAAAAATCCGCCCCAAAATCTTCCTGATGAGGATATGCAGGCAGATATGTATTTGACCGCAATAGAAACCTTAAAAGATTTTGAACACTATGAAATAAGCAACTTTGCACGACAAGGTTACCACTCCCGCCACAACTTAAACTATTGGGAAAACAATTCTTATTACGGATTTGGAATTGCATCGCACGGATACGAAAACGGAATAAGGTATTTTAACACCTCAGATTTGAATGAGTATATAAATAACCCGACAACACATAAAGATGAACACAAACTCTCTATACAAGAGCAATTAGAGGAAGAAATCTTCTTAGGATTTCGCAAAATGTCAGGGATAAATATCGAAAAAATAAATAAAAAATTCAATATCGATTTCCACAAAAAGTACGCCAGCACAATTGATAAGTACATTTCCTATAAGTATCTTTCAGAAACTAATGCAGGTTTTAAGCTCACTACAGACGGAATATTAGTCAGTAATGTAATACTTTCCGAATTTATCGAATAAAAAAAGTCCCTTTCGGGACTTTTTTAAGATTTTTTAGAAATCAATTTTCCGATTGTGTTATCCCAAGCTTTAACCGCATATTCACCAATTGTATATCCAAGATTTTTGGTTTTAGGCCACAATTTTTTGAAGAAACCTGCTGTTTCGTCAATAATAGGTTTTTCCAAATGACCTTTTTTAACCGCATAGCCTAAACCCGCAAATGCTGCCAATCCGACAAGTAAAGTTCCGACAAACCCTTTTCCTGACTTTTTCTTTTTTTGACCTTCAAATTCAAAAGAATCCGGCGAAAGTTCCGCAATCTGTGCTGAGGATGCAAATTGCCCCGGAGAATTAATTAAATCTTGAGCATTCGCTACACCTCCGCGAAAACTAAGATTTTGTACAGAATTTATCATGGAAACCTCCTTTTATGCCAATAAGACACAATACACACTACTATATAATAGAAAACGACTTATATAATTATTTTGCCTAAAACAGTAAAAGTTTTCAATATTAGTTACAAAAATTTACAGTTAAATTGGAATATTTTTTAATCCCGTGTCATCTTATTATATGTAAGGAGAGCATGGAATGGAACAAGATATTTTAATTTATATTGATGATAAAGAGAGATTAGATGCAAGTGCTGCTGCAAATTCATTTGCACATAAGGATGTTAAAAACAGAGCATATATAAACACTTTAGGTGCAGAACTTGCAATGAAATATCTGGTATCAGAAAATATTGACGTCTCAACTGCAAAAAACATTCACTCTATCAAGAAAATTCTTGAAGAAACCGATATTGCAGATATTATCCTTCCTAATATTCACATTGATGTGAGAGTTGTGTTTGACGAAAACGCAATATTCATTCCAAAATCACATTTTGAATACAACCTTACACCTGATATTTATCTTGTATTTAACCTTTCACAAAACCGTGAATTCGTTAAATTTTTAGGATTTTTTGAACCTAAACTTATTAACAAAAATAATGCAAATTCCGAATATTACTTTATTGAAAAAGAAAAGCTAAGCCCTGCATTAGATTTAATTAATTATATTAATTCTCATAACGGCAGCACTAACAGAGAATTATCAGATGAAGATATCGAAAATTCAGAAAGATTTATCGTTTCAATGTCAGATAATGATATTTCTGAAACCGATAAAAAACATTTAATCAAACAACTTATAAAAAGTGCAGAATTGAGAGATAAATTCATTGAATACGAAAATTTCGAAACTCTTTCATACAAAGCAATGAATGACCCTATGATTGAGAAAAAAGAAGTTTCTAAATCAATTGAAGAAACTTTTGAACCGCTTGAAGAAATTTCATTTGACGAGAATATCATTGATACTTTACCTATAGAAGAACCTCTTATTCCAGAAGAAGAACAGGCGAAAGAACAATCCGTATTGGAAGATACTATTGAAGAAGAAGAAGGAGAAGATGTTCAACAGCCGATTACTGACGGAATTGATTTTGAAGCTTTGGAAATTCCTGAAACTTTAGAAACTTTTGAAGAGCCAGTTATTGATGCAATATCATTTGACGGAATTGAACTACCTACAGAAGAAGAACAACAGCCGGTATTGGAAGATACTATTGAAGAAGAAATTCCACAACCGATTACTGATGGAATCGATTTTGAAGCTTTGGAAATTCCTGAAACTTTAGAAACATTTGAAGAACCTGTTATAGATGCAATATCATTTGACGGAATTGAACTGTCTGCCCAAGAAGAAACTACAGAAGAACCAATAATTGAAGCAATTTCTTTGGATGCAATAGAACTTCCCGAAGAACAGGTAATTGTTGAACCTGTTGCAGATTTGCTTTCATTTGACAAAATAGAACCTTTACAGACAGAAGACTCTGAATCGTCAGAAGAACAACTGACTGTTGAAGAAATGAATTTTGAAACAGAAGATTCAGCAGAAAATATTGCTGAAATACCTGATATCATAGAACCAACAGATATTTTTGAGCAAACAATAGAAGAACCTCCGGTTATAGAAGATATCATAGAAAGTCTACCTTTTGAAACTACCGACGAACCTGTAGAAACTGAAGAATCATCTTTCGGGAAAAATTTATTGGAAAATCTTTCAGCTGAAAATGATGATATTGCTATAGAAAGCACTGAAGATTATATCTCATCAGATGATAATATTTCATCAAGCGATTTACTTTCTCAAATCGACGATGTTTTAAGCTCATCTTCAACAGCAGATATTCCTATGGATGAAGATTTAATGCCGACAGACAGCATTGATGATATCTTAAATGAAACAGAAGATTTGAATGTCCTTTATAACGAAGAAACTACAGCAGAAGAACAACCTGCTATGCCTGAACCGGAAGTAGAAGAACAGCCGCTGCCTCAAGTTCCGGGGTCTGCATTATACAACAACAAAAAATCTGATAAAAAATCACTTATTACAGCAGGCGCACTCATTGCAGTACTTGCGGCAGCATCTGCATTTTATTTCTTGAAACCAAAAGATAACACAGCAGATATTGAACCGCTCCAAGTAAATAACCAAGCTCCTGCACTTCCACAGCAGACAACTTCTGACGACATACTTGCTTCAAATACACCAACTCCGCAAGTCCCTGAGAAAAAAGAAGTGGAAGCTCCAAAAACCGTAGTAAAAGAATTAAAAAACAATCCGCCAAAACCTGTTAAATCAGAATCCTACATGGACGTAAGCAGATTGGTTTGGGATGTTCCCGATGCACTTTCATACAGCACAAAAATGCAAAGCTACTTAAGAACAGCAGGAAGAAGCATAAAATTATCCCTATCAGCAGATTTATTGCTTGCAACCGAATACGCATACACAAATCAAGTTAAAGTCGGCTTAACACTAAGTAAAAACGGCGCAATCCAAGACGCACGAATACTTTCAGGCTCAGGCTCTACTCAAATTGATAACATTGTGTTACAATCTGTTAAAGATACTTTAAACGTCGTAAAACCGCCTGCTGACGAGATTAAGACCCCCGATTTCAACTTAAACCTTATCATATATTTTTAATTATGATATAATGTTGACAAACAGGAAAAATTTAAAGTGGAATTAGCTCAAGATAAAATAGACTTAATAGAAAAAATTATCAAAAGCGATAGAAAATTCGCTAATAATGAAGATTTGTATGATGATTTCTTTAATGAAACATGCAAACGTTCTTTGTTAATCGTAAAAACAGTAACTTCTGATGCAACATTAGAAGCTTATTTGAAAAAAATCGCTACAACATCAATATTAAATGTATTAAAAAGCGAAGGAAGATTGAGAAGAACAAAAAGCGGTTATATGTCAATTCAAGAAGTTCCTCTTGAAACAACATCGAGCTTAATCGATTATTCGCAAGTGAAAGTAACTTATGAACCCGTTGATATTCAAGATACACCTGAAGATTTGGCTATAAAAAAAGATATTCTGCAAAAAATAGTTGATACAGTTTATGAGATTGAACAAAATTCTCCTGAAAAAAACTATTTAAGACTCTATAACTTACGTTATGAAAACGGTCTGACTCAAAAAGAAATTGCAGATGAAATGAATATTTCTCAATCGGAAGTTTCAAAAAGATTATTTAAACTGATGAATAAAGTGAAACAAGCATTTGGTAGTTAAAATGATTTGTCCGATATGCAAAAAAGAAGTTCCGGATAATACTTTAAAATGCCCTTATTGCAAAGCTCGTACGGGTTTAGTCTGCAAGAACTGCAATACGGTAAATTCAATATTTGATTATAAATGCAAAAAATGCGGAACTGAAATTTTAAAAATCTGTCCCAACTGTAAAAGCGTTAATTTTCCAAATGCTGAAAAATGTCGAAAATGCGGATATGCTTTTTCACAGCCCAAAACAGTTGAACAGTTGGAGTATCCTGCAAATCTTATTTCCCAACAGAGTGCTAAAAACATTCTTATTAAAGGGATTACATCAAGAGATAAAAAAATATTTTCGCTCAGCGGTGAAAAAGGCTGCGGAAAAAGCGTTGTCTTAAAATCTGTTATACAAGATTTAAAAGGCTATTCTTGGATTTACGGCAAATGTACTCCGATTACTCAAATTACATCAGGCGGAGTTATTCAAGATATCTTATTAAACTTATTCGGACTGCCGAATTTTTGCCTAAACAATATTCAGTTTAAAAAAGATGCTTCAAAATTCTTTAAAAATGAATTTCCCGAACTTGATAACAATGAAATCTTTGACCTTTTAAATTTCTTGTATCCGAATACAGAAGGAACTTTTGAAAATATTGTTGCAAGCAAAAATAATACATTTAGCTTTCTGAATAAAGTCTTTGATAAAATTACTGCTCATGGAAAATTTGTTATTGTTATTGACAATTTTGATTTTATCGACGGGTTTTCATATGAATTTATCAGTAAGTTTGTAAAAAAAGAAAATATTTGGAAAAATTTAAAACTCCTAATTCTTTATAATGAACCAAAACCCGCAAAAGGATATTTTTACTTTCCGTCACTAAAAGACGAAAATATATATTTAGACATAGGTATTGCACCGTTAGAACCAAAACAAATCGGTATTCTCCTTGAACAAAAAACAAAAAAAATTAAAAATTTCCCGACTTTTTCACAAGCCGAACTTAATGATATTTATAGAATAAGCAGAGGCAACCCATCATACATAAATCAAGCATTATGCCTGAAACATGATTGTATGTTATGTGAACAGGAATTTGAAATAAGTACAACATTCAAAGGCTTATTGGAGCACAGACTGGCACTGTTGTCACATCTAAACCCGAAAGCATACGAAATCCTTCTTGGTTCTGCAATTATTGGCGATAAGATTAACATAAACCTTGTTAAAGAGATTTTTGAAGTCAGCGATACAGAATTTAGAAAAATCATAGTTTACCTTAAAAGAATGGATTATATCAATGCGGTAAATGAGATTTACTGTGAATTTAATTCACTTCTTTTATGGGAAACAATCCTGAAAACAGCTAAAAACGATGAAAATTACACAAAAATCAACAAACAAATTTTCACATATCTTACAGGATTTACCTTAAACTCACATGCAATTCTCGGAATTGTAGCGCAAAACTTAAAACAGCCTGAATTATCACTTGAAATTTGGACACGAAACACAAGACTTGCATCGTTTATAGGCGACTTAAACCTTTATGCAATTTCACAAAAACAGTCAATGGCACTGATTAATGAATTTGATGAAAATGATACTTTGAAAATCCGCTACAATATCTCAGAAAGATTAGGCAAACTTCTATCCAATTCAAATCCTACAGAAGCTATGGAATATCTTCCCGATGCAATCTCTAACGCTCAAGCAATAGGCGACAGCCCGAAAGAAGTTGAACTCCTTGCATATCTCGCTTCCTGCTGCCGCAAAACAGGAAATTACTTCGGCGAAGTTGAATGTGTTGATGCTGTTTTGGAAAAAGTTAAACCGGAAAATGATATAGATATTGCACTTTTAAAAGCTTCAAAACTCGGCGCACTGCTAAATATCGGAAACTGCGGACAAATCGTTAATATGGTAGATAATGAAATTATGCCTATTCTCGACAGATATTTCAGCAAAAAACAAAGCGCTCAAGACCCAAAACTCGGATTTATGTATGAAACCTGGCTCAGAGTTTACCTAATTCTTGCAAACGCACTTGTTATGCAAGGTAATGACAGGTCATTTGAGATTTTAACAATCCTCTTTGATATTATCGACAGAAACCAAATTAAAGACGAATTATTCATTTGCAAATGTAAACTTACTCTTGCTTTTGCAAACACAATGAAGGGGAATTTCCAAGCTTCCGAACAAATGCTCGAAGAAGTTCTTAAACTTTACCGGGAAAACATAATGGATAATGAAACAATCCTTCGCTGGAACTTCATTAACATAATTAATAATTTCTTCAGAAAACGTTATCACAGAATGCAGGAAGACCTATTCCAAATCGTAACTTTTGCCAACAACAATGGTGACAATTTCACTAAAAATATATTGAAAACATTGTTAGGCAAAATCTTCCAAGATAACGAAAATTCAAAACAAGCACTGGAAATTTATAACGATCAGGTTGCATATTTTGCAAAAGAAAAAATGGCAATGGGCGCACTTCTTGCTTGGTATTTAATCGCAGATGCGACATTGGATACAGAAGGCCCGCAAAGTGCAATGGAAATTGCAGAGCAGGCGCTTGAAGTTGCACAAAACCCCAAAATTAACAATTACTTTTTTACGATATTGCTAAAAACAGTTATCGCAAAATGTGCAATAACAAATTCAGATTTTGAAACAGCAAAAATTCATATTGAAGGAGCAATCCTAATCGCACGTAAATTCAACCTAAAAGATATGTTATCGAGATTATACCTGCTTTACGGCAAGTATTTCCAAGAACTCGGTTTAATGAAATCGCCAAAACAGATTGAATATTTACAGGCATCTGATAAATTATACAAACAATCAAAAGAACTTATAGACCAGACAAAAAATAAATATGTTTATCAAGATCTGAAAAAATCCCAAAGTGTCTTGAGTTCATTCTGCAAATTACATAGTATTGAAATCTGAAAACAAATATGTTATAATGAAGAAAAGGGCGGAGCAAGTTACAGCTTGCCCCATTAAAAGCCCCTATTTTGTTGATTTAAGAGTTAATATTATCGTCAAGATTAATATTAACTCTTTTGCCGTTATAGCAATTATCAACGCTACCACCCCCTTTCTTTGCGGTTATCCAAATTTATAGTTTGTCCCTCAAAGTATGAAAGATGGATAGAGCTTACCCTCGTTATAATAATATATCACGAGCGAGAATAAGTCAATATTATTAAATTAGATATCAAAAATAAAAAGCTTGTGAAGCTCGATATCTAAAGCCTTTGCAATCGCACCGACGGTTTCAACGGTGGGCGACTGAACACCACGTTCAATAGAACTAATAGAATTGGTACCTACGTTAGATAATTCTGCGAGTTTTTCTTGAGAAAATCCTTTTTTTAGTCTTTCTAGTCTTATTTTTACACCCACTTTATAGGTAATTGTATCTGATTTATCATTCATATTCACAGTATACCAGTTGACAAATAATTTACCATATGGTATACATGTAATATTCACTGTATACAAGGAGAATAAATGCAAGACGAGATTATTGAAAAAGCATCAAAGATTTTGAAACGAACACAATATCAATTACGATATACTCTTGCCGATTTGCATAAGTGCAGTTTGGATATAAATACATTAGAAAACCTTCTCAAAACCGACAAGGACAACAAAAAAGCTCCCCAATAGGAGAGCTTTTTGTAATATTTATTCGTGCGTAGCACTATCTGTTTAACGCACCTGCAACAGCTACTGCAACTGCAACAGTCGCACCAACCATCGGGTTGTTACCCATACCGATTACACCCATCATTTCTACGTGAGCAGGAACTGATGATGAACCTGCAAACTGAGCGTCACCGTGCATTCTTCCCATAGTATCTGTCATACCGTAAGAAGCAGGACCTGCAGCTACGTTATCAGGGTGAAGTGTTCTTCCTGTACCGCCGCCAGATGCTACTGAGAAGTATTTTCTGTCGTTTTCAAAACACCATTTTTTATAAGTACCTGCAACAGGGTGTTGGAAACGAGTTGGGTTAGTTGAGTTACCTGTAATAGATACGTCAACACCTTCTTTAATCATAATTGCAACACCTTCAGATACGTCATCAGCACCGTAGCATTTTACTTTTGCTCTTTCGCCGTCTGAGAATGGAGTTTCTTTAACAACTTTCAATTCGCCAGTTTTGAAATCATATTGAGTTTCAACAGCTGTGAAACCGTTAATTCTAGCGATAATATAAGCTGCGTCTTTACCAAGACCGTTCAAGATTACTCTCAAAGGTTCTTTTCTTACTTTGTTAGCGTTTCTAGCGATACCAATAGCACCTTCAGCAGCTGCGAATGATTCGTGACCAGCCAAGAAACAGAAGCATTTTGTTTCTTCTCTCAACAACATAGCAGCCAAGTTACCGTGACCGATACCAACTTGACGTCTGTCACCTACAGATCCTGGGATTGCAAATGCCTGCAAGCCTAAGCCGATAGCTTCAGCAGCTTCTGCAGCAGATGCAACTTCTTTTTTAAGTGCAATAGCGCAACCTAAAGTGTATGCCCAAACTGCGTTTTCAAATGCGATAGGTTGAATACCTTTTACAATCGCATCAACATCAATTCCTTTTGATACGCATAGTTCGCGTGCTTCTTCCAAGTTTTTGAAACCGTATTCAGGTAAAACTTTTTTCAAAGAAGCTTCACGTCTATCTTGTCCTTCAAATTTTACTGTCATTTTATTTTCCTCTTAATTCTTTTTGTAACGCTTATTCTTCTCTTGGGTCAATATATTTAACCGCGTCAGCAAATCTGCCGTAAGTACCTGTGAATTTTTCCATAGCTTCAGTAGCATCCATACCTTTTTTAACAGCTTCCATAAATTTGCCGAGGTTAACGAATTGGTAACCAATAACTTCATCATTTTTATCTAAGCCGAGTTTAAGGATGTAACCTTCTGTCAATGCAAGGTATCTTACGCCTTTTTGTTTAGTTGAGTGAATTGTACCTGTCATTGAGCATAAGCCTTTACCCAAATCTTCAAGACCAGCACCAACAGGAAGACCGTTTTCAGAGAAAGCTGATTGAGTTCTTCCGTAAACGATTTGTAAGAATAATTCTCTCATTGCAACGTTAATAGCGTCACAAACAAGGTCAGTATTCAAAGCTTCAAGGATTGTTTTACCAGGAAGGATTTCGCCTGCCATAGCTGCAGAGTGAGTCATACCTGAGCATCCGATAGTTTCAACAAGAGCTTCTTGAATAATACCGTTTTTAACGTTAAGAGTTAATTTGCAAGTCCCTTGTTGAGGAGCGCAGCATCCGCATCCGTGAGTAAGACCTGAAATTTCTTCGATTTTTTTAACCTTTGTCCATTCACCTTCTTGAGGGATAGGAGCAGGTTCACCTTTTACGCCGCGTTTAACACAGCACATTTGTTCTACTTCGTGTGTAACTTGTATACGATCCAACATTTCTATACTCCCTTCGGTTATATACAAGTTTTATTGTACGCGCTGAAAAGGGTTAGTCAAGAATGAACCTAAAAAGTTTATACAAAACCCAATGTGACGGGTAGAGCGGCTACGCTCCTTACCAATCTGATGAAACTTCATCCTCATCATCCTGCAGGGATGACAAATCTTTATGTCCAACTCCGTCAAAATCTTCTGGTAACATATCATCATCAGGCCATACAGTATCTTCATCATATCTTGCAGAATTCAAGTTAACTGCAGCTGTCAAATCTGAATTTGATAAATCAGTTTCCGACAAAATACATCCTGCCATATCTGCATCAGAAAAATTGCAATATGTCATCTGAGCGTAACTACAATCTGCACCTGTTAAAAGTGCATCTGTAAAATCACATTCCAAAACACCTGCTCTTGTAAAATCTACTGATGTTAAATCTGTGTTTGAGAAATTTACAAAAGAAAGACTGCAATCAGCAAAAGAGCTTGAATTCAAATCCGCATCAGAAAAATCAATTTCCGCAAGATTTATACCTGAAAAATCTACTTCAGACAAATCAACTTCTTCTTGTTCAAGTTTCCACTCGTTAAATTTTTCGGGATGTTTTCTAAGTAATTCTACTAATTCTTCTTTTGTATAATCTATCATTTATTTCTCCTTAAATCTGTTTCGCAAGCAATACCGCTTGAGTTCTGTTTGTTACTTTCAGCTTTTTAAAGATACTGTTCAGGTGAGTTTTTACCGTAACTTCTCTTACATATATTTTATCTGCTATTTCTTTATTTGAAAACCCTTGTGATACAAGTTCTAATACTTCTTTTTCTTTAGCAGTTAATGGAGTTAAAGAAATATTTTTCTTGGTTTTCGGCTCACTCTGACGTACGGAACGCCTTAAAACCGCTTCCATTCTCGCAAGTAAATTAGGCAGGATAAACGGTTTTACAATATAATCATCCGCACCGTTTTTCAACCCTGAAACCATCTTCTGGTCTTCATTTACAGCGGTAAGCATTATTACAGGTAAATGCTTTGTATCTTCATTCGAACGGATTGCTTTTAAAGTTTGCCAACCGTCCATATTAGGCATCATAACATCAAGAAGCACAATGTCAAATACTTTTTTTTCTAAAGCCTTTAATGCTTGAATGCCGTCGCCTGCCGTTTCTACTTCGTAACCGTAAAATGGCAGAGCATCTTTAAGATATTTGGAATTATCATCAACAAGCAATACGTTCATTTCTAAACTATCTTATTTTTTAACGCCTTCAATGCAGCTTGAAGTCTGTCATCAACTTCAAGTTTTTGTAATATATTTGCAACGTGAGCTTTTGTTGTATTAATACTTATAACCAGAATTTGCGCAATTTCCATATTACTATAGCCTTCTGTCATAAGTTTCAAAATCTGCGCTTCACGTGCGGTCAAATCATAATCTTTGCTGTTATTTTCTGTTTCTACAGCAGACGAATTAGCACTCGCCTTTAAAACAATATGAGCGATGCTCGGGTCAAACCATGCAGCACCGTCTGACACTGACTGCACGACTTCGATAAGTCTTTTTGGATTAATCTCTTTTGAACAATATGCATTTGCGCCCGCTTTTAAACTGTTTAGGACTTCTTTTTCATCATTGTGAGAAGTCAATATAACAACTTTAACGTCTTTATTCAAATTTCTGATATGGCGAGTAGCATCAATACCGTTCATATTAGGCAGACCCAAATCCATGATTATAATATCGACTTTATTTTCATTAAAAATTTTGATTGCATTTTCAGCAGAATCTGCCTCATAAATATTTTCGACATAATCCACACCTTCAAAAGTGGTTTTAAGTCCAAATCTTGTTAATTCGTGGTCTTCTACAATCAAAATATTTTGTTTCATATCTTCAATTCCTCTTTAGCAGGCTCATAGTCAGGATTTAAACTCAATGATTTTTTGAAATAATAAACTCCGTCCTGACCTTGTTTTTTCATAAGCAGTCCTTGATAATAATAATATCTAAAATCATTTTCGTCAATATAATTTGCGATAGCTAAATATTTTTTTGCATCTTTAAAATTTTGACTTTCAATAGCGCATCTGCCCAAATCTATCCAAGCATCCTTGAAAGTTACATTTATTGCAATTGCTTTTTTCAAATATGCAATCTCTTTTGATTTATCCGCAAGTGCTATTTTATAATATGCCATATAGCAGTTGTTATAAGTTTTTAAAAGCCGTTCATAAATTTCAAGTGCTTTTTTCTGTTTTCCTAACTGCTCATAAGTTTGAGCGATTTTTACGGAACTTTCAATACCGCCGGTTTCGGCATTTTTGTAATATTTTAACGCAGTTTTATAATCTTTTGTTCTATAGCTTAAATCTCCGAGCACTAAAAGTGCCTGCTGGTTATTTCCATCAACCTTCAAAGCTTTTTGAGCATTATCCTGAGCTTTTTCAAAATCATTCATATCAAAATAGACTCTTGAAAGAAGCGCGTGAACATCTTTGTTAAACTTTTTCTTTGCAGTAAATGCTCCCTGCAATGTTCTTACAGATTTTGCGAGTTCATTTTCATAATAATAATAGTATCCCAGATGATACATTTTATCAGAGTAGTTTTTCTTTGATTTGTATAAAACGTATTGTTCCAAAGAGTTAATTTTTCTTGTAAAATCAGTAGAATAAAGTCTTTGAGTTTTAATATAATCAACCATTTTCAAAGCGTTCTGCGGTTTTTTACCCTGAGATAAAATTTCTGCCTTTAATTTTTTATAATTAAGGTTTTGTTCATTCATCCCTATTGCTTTGTTTATGTATGTTTCTGCACT
>CAMTMK010000022.1 GCA_947073645.1 uncultured bacterium
TGTATTGTAACATATTTATTTTTGTTTTTCAGGTGGGTGAACTGCGCCTCGCATTAACCGCCACCGCTCGTGTTTGCAGTCAAGAGCACTGTCTTGACCGACGCACACTCGTCTCTCAGATTACAATGCAATCTTCGTGGCTCTGCTCGGCTTGCTAAATCATCAAACCGCCGGCTACTTCGATAGCTTGACCTGTTACATATTCTGTATCCAAAGCTAAGAATTTAACTACTTTAGCAATGTCTTCAGGTGTACCAAGACGTTTCATTGGAATAGCAGCCAAGTAATCATTGATGTTAGGTAATTCTGCTGTCATTGCAGTTTGGATAAAACCAGGACATACTGCGTTTACACGGATATTTCTTGAACCAAATTCTTTTGCAAGAGTTTGAGTGAAACCGATTAAACCTGCTTTTGAAGCTGAGTAGTTAGCTTGACCAGCATTACCGTGACGACCTACAATACTTGACATATTAATGATAGAACCTTGACGAGCTTTTGACATGTATTTAATAACTGCGTTAGTTACACAGAAAGCTGATGATAAGTTAACTTTAATTACGCTTTCCCATTGGTTCATATCCATTCTTAAGAACAAACCGTCTCTTGTAATACCGGCATTATTTAACAAGATGTCAATTCTGCCATGTTCTTTAATCATTTTATCAACATTTTCTTTAACTGCATCATAATTTGATACGTCAAAGCTGTAGAAGTATGCGTTTACACCACAAGCTTTAATTTCATCGATAGCCGGTTGAGCTTTTTCAGCATCGCAAATGTCGTTAATAATAATGTCGCAACCTGCTTTAGCAAGTTCCAAAGCACAAGCTAAGCCGATACCGCGAGATCCGCCTGTGATTAAAGCAATTTTTCTTTCTGTCATTTAATTTGTCTCCTTATATTTTGTGTGGCAAATATACCAACTTACCTTTTCTTATTTTGCAATTTTGTGATGAATGTTCAAATACGTCTTTTTTCATTAGTAATTCAGCTTTTAGTTTTAATAATCCAATTTCTTGCTTTAATTTATTTATCTTTTTTTCCTCTAATTTGAGCAAATACTGGGCAAAACCACTAATTGTTAAGTCTTTTTGAACTTTCATTATACGCTCACTAATTCTTCTTTTAAAGAAGCAATTGTTGCATCCAAAGATGCTTTATCAAATATATTGAAAACTTTAGCTTCAGGTGCAATTTTCTTGTTCAAACCTGCAAGAACTTTACCGGGTCCGATTTCGATAAATATTTCAACACCGTTAGCTGACATTTTTTCAATAGTTTGTGTCCAGTAAACTGATGAATAAATTTGTTTTGGCATTTTTGCTCTAAAATCTTCGCTATCAATAGTTTCTGCTGCATCAACATTAGTGATAACAGGAATTGAAGCGTTATTTAATTCTAAATCTGATACAAAACTTTCAAATTCTTTACCTGCATTTTCCATAAACTTAGAGTGGAACGCACCAGAAACAGGAAGCGGAACAACGCGCCTTACGCCGTTTGCAAGCAAGTAATCAGATGCTGCTTTAACTGCTGTTTCATCACCTGTAATAACAACCTGAGCAGGTGAATTATAGTTTGCAACATCAACATAGCCAACTTTTGAACCTTCTTCCAATCCTGCTTTCAAAACTTCTTCAGAAGCATTAAGTACAGCAGCCATTGCACCGCTTTTTCGCCCTGCCGAACTGTCAACTTGAGATTTGTCTTGTCCACATGGTAACTCTGCAGATGAGTTCATCAAATCTGCACGTTTTTGAATTGCTCTTAAAGTACTTTCTAAACTCATTACGCCTGCAGAAAACATTGCACAATACTCACCTAAAGAGTGTCCTGCAACATAGTCAGGAGTAATATTCATTTCACTTCTGAAAGCTTCCATTGCCGCAATTGACATTGTTACAATTGAAGGTTGTGTGTTAACAGTTTGTTTCAAGGCATCTTCAGGACCTTCAAAACACATTGTTGTAATACTTTTACCTAAAACTTCATCAGCAGTATCAAAAACATTTTTTGCTGATTCATAGTTTTCATACAAATCTTTCCCCATTCCAACAGCTTGAGAACCTTGACCAGGAAAAAGAAACGCTATTTTTTTACTCATAAATCAATCCCTCTACTCTTACTGATATGATTATACTATAAACAGCGCAAAAGTAAATATACTAAAAAGTTGGGGACTAGCCCAACTTAAACAAACTTCATTAACACATTCATTAATTCTTCTTTACTGCGCAAACCGCTAAAACGTGTCAATTCTTTACCATCTTTCATTACCAAAAAAGTCGGGAAACCTGCAATACCATATTCTATGGCAAGTTCATTTTCATCATCCGCATTAACTTGACCTATCCAAACCTTGTCCATTTGTTCAAGTTCAGCTTCCTGTTTTTTGCAATATCCGCACCAAGTTGCAAAAAATTCCACAAGTTTTAATCCGCCTTTTGTTTCAGCTTCAAAATTATCTTTCGTAAGTTTAGTTATCATATAAAATTTCCTCCCAAATTAAATTTAGGAGGAAATAAAAAATTTTTCATTCGCTTAATGGGCTACGTGCGCAGCACTAGCATATACCTTGGCGCAATCTAACAATCGCACCACCAAGTGTCATACCTGCGCCAAATCCGCAAAGAATTGCTGTTGAACCAAGTTTTACATTACCTTTTTCAACACTTTCAGCCAACGCGATAGGAATAGATGCCGCTGATGTGTTACCGTAATACTTGATATTAGTAATAACTTTATCGTCAGAATAACCCAATCTTTCTTGAACAGCTTGAATAATTCTGATATTTGCCTGATGAGGAATTAGATAATCAATATCATCAGCCTTCATACCTGCTTTTTCAATAAGTCCTTCAACATAAGGCGGTAAAACTTTTGCAACGAACGTATAAACACCGCGTCCGTTCATTTTAATTTTTGCTTCTCTTTTTTCGTTAGGCTCAACCAAAGGACAGTTTTGCCCGTCAAACGGAAGCTCGATTAAATGTCCAAAATTACCGTCAGCAGTAATATCAATAGCAATGATATCATCAACCCCGTCATCAGAAGGAGTTAGCACCATTGCACCTGCGCCGTCGCCGAAAAGAATTGAAGTTCCTCTGTCAGTCCAGTCAACAAGTCTTGAATTATTATCTGTTGCAACAAGCAGAATATTTTTATACATACCTGATGAAATATAAGCTTTTGCAATACTCATAGCATAAATTAAACCTGAGCATGCTGCAGTAATATCAAATGCAGGAATTTGTTTTTCAATACCTAATCTTGAATGAATATGACAAGCAATAGCAGGATACAAATCCGGCGGAGCTGAAGATGCTGCAATGATTAAATCAATATCATCCGCAGTCATTTTAGCTTTTTCCAATGCTCTTTGAGAAGCTTCAAGCCCCAAATCAACAGCATTTTGTTCGCCTGAAACAACTCGTCTTTCTTTAATACCTGTTCTGGTATAAATCCATTCATCAGAAGTTTCATATAATTTTGTCAAATCGTCATTTGTAACAACTGTTTCGGGTAAACTGTATCCAACACCCGCGATTTTCAACGGGATTAATTTATCTGTCATTTATTTATTCCTCATAAAATTTAGCGATTTTTTCGTTAACACCGGATTCAACGGCTTCTTTTGCAACACGTACGGCATTTTTAATAGCATAAGCTTTACTTCTGCCATGTGAAATAATTGTAATACCTTTAACACCAAGAAGCAAAGCTCCGCCAAACTCCTCGTAATTAACTCTTGCATATATTCTTCTAAAGAAAGGTTTAGCAAGCCAGCCTAAAATCATGCCGATAAAGTCACTCTTGAATTCATATTTAATCATTTTGAAAAGGACTGAACCTGTTCCTTCAGTAACTTTTAAAGCAACATTACCGACGAAACCGTCACATACAACAACATCACAAACATTTGAGAAAAGTTCTTTTCCTTCAACGTTACCGATAAAATTGATTTTATCTTTACATTCTTCAAGTAATTTAAAAGTATTTTTAGCGAGTTCGTTGCCTTTTCCTTCTTCTTCACCGATGTTTAAAACACCGATTCTCGGGTTTTCAACCGCCAAAACCTGTTGAGAAAAAATTGCACCCATAACTGCAAACTGATGTAACATTTCAGGAGTAGAATTACTGTTAGCACCTGCGTCAATAACTACAATAGGTTTTCCCATAGTAGGTAAAGTAGCTGCAATTGCAGGTCTGTCGATTCCAGGCAAACGTCCTAAGCCAAACAAACTTGATGCCATAGCAGCACCGGTTGAGCCTGCCGCAACAACAGCATCAGAACTGCCTGTTGCAACCGCTTCTACAGATTTTACGATAGAAGAATCTTTTTTCTTACGAATAGCTTGTCCTACAGCTTCGCCCATTTCAATAACTTCAGAAGCATTAGTAAGTTTGATATCAAGATTAGTATAATCAATTTTTATACGGTGTTTTCTGCCTGCTCTGCCTTTGTCAGTCATAAAGCCTTTGTTCTTGACATCTTCAAGAACACTTTTAATCTCATCAACTTTTCCGACTAATTCTAAGCCGACCCCATATTCTTTAGCTGCCCATACAGCACCTGCTACAATTTCATATGGAGCATGATCGCCGCCCATTGCGTCAATAGCTATTCTTGTCATCTTATCCCTCTCAAAAAATTGTTAACGGTTGAAAAGTTGAATGGCTGATTACAGCCATTCAACTGATTGTGATTATTCTTCAGAAGTTTCTTCTTTAACTTCTTCAACAACTTCTTCAGTTGTTTCTTCTGCTTTAACTTCTTCTACAGCTTTTTCAGCTTTTTTAGTTGATTTTTTTGCAGGTTTTTCTGCAACTTCTTCAACTCTATCTTTCAAGCTTACAGGTTGTCCTTTGTAAGTTCCGCAAGCTGTACATACTGTGTGTGTTAAAACTGTTTCACCGCAGTTAGGGCATTTAGTAGTTTCCGGTTTTGTAGCTTTCCAGTTACTTCTTCTGTGTCCTTGAGCGGAATGTCCTGTTCTTTTCTTAGGTACTGCCATTTTTCTTTTCCTTTATGTTTTTCTTCTACTTATATTTCTGTGAACCCCCCGTATGGAGAGGGCGCGGGAATTATTCCCTTTCTATCCGGATATTTTTAAAAACATCCAGTCTTGGGTCTGACAAATTTTCTTCTTTCAAAAATTTGTCCCCATTACAATTTATACCACAAACTTTTTTATTTGGTAAATTTAATATTACAGATTGATACAATAAGTCATAAATATCAATCTCATCTGCGCCTTCTAAATCGGTCACGAACTGTCCGTCCTTGAGCTCTGTTTCCTGCCCGTAATCCTCTAACAGTACGTTTTTCGCAAACATTTCATCTAAATCAAAATCCAGTTTGTATTCAAATTCTTTCAAACACAAATCGCATTCTAGCATTAAAGTTCCCTTAACATTTCCTTTAACTTCGATAAATTCACCGAGAGATAAAGCTGTTAAATCCGAAACAATCGGAGTAACACAATTTAGTCCCTCAATTTTTTCATCAAAATGAACTGTAAGGGATTTTGAATCTGCATTTTCAAGTTCTTCTATAGAAATTTTCATATTTATCCTACAAATTGTTCTTCCTGAATTGCGATTGATGCAACCTGATTTGATATAAAGCAAACTTTTTTCAACGGCCCTTGAGTTTCTTTTTCAATCAAAACCGCTGTCGGAGATTTGATTGCCTGCTTCAATTCTGCATAAAGTTCTTCCGGATTTTCAACATACAATACCAATGGTGCTGTTGAACCTTTCAAGAATACTAAAACTGATGTTCTTTTTTTTATATTTTGTGCATTAAATTGTTGTGCCATCTTACTCTCCTTTTTTAATTAAAGAGCGGAATAATCCGCTCTTTTTTATTACTTTGTTATGCGTTGCAAGCAACTTTCATAGTGTTTGCAATAATTTCGTTTAAACTGTCAGCTTTCAAAGAAGCACCGCCGATTAATGCACCGTCGATGTCTGATTTTGACATTTGTTCTTCAATTGTTGCAGGTTTAACTGAACCGCCGTAAAGAATTCTAATAGAATCAGCAGCTTCTGCACCTGAAACTTCTGAAACAACGTTTCTAATCATAGCGATTACACGGTTTGCTTCATCAGAATCGCAAGTTTTACCTGTACCGATAGCCCAGATTGGTTCGTAAGCGATTACAGATTTTGCAACATCTTCTGAAGAAATTCCTTCCAAAGCTGCTTTAATTTGACCTGCAATCCAAGCATCTGTTTCGCCGGCTTCTCTTTGTTCAAGAGTTTCGCCGCAGCAGATGATAGGAATTAAGCCGCCTGCTAAAATTGCTTTAGCTTTTTTATTAATCATTTCATCAGTTTCTGAGAAGTATTGTCTTCTTTCAGAGTGACCGATGATAACATAATCACAGCCTGCATCTTTCAACATTTCAACAGAAATTTCGCCTGTGAAAGCACCTGAATTTTCCCAGTGGCAGTTTTGACCTGCGATAGAGATTTTGTTGCATCCGCATCCGCAGTCACATTTAACAGATTCTACAGCAGCAATAGATGTGAATACCGGAGCAATAACGATTGTCGGTAATTCTTGAGCTGAGTAATCTTTTACAAAATTTTTAACACCTTCAAAAACTGATTTAGCTTCTGATTGGCACAAATTCATTTTCCAGTTTCCTGCAATAATAGGTTTTCTAGACATAATTTTCTCCTTTGTTCTTAAAAACATTAATATTATAAATTGAACATATTTTAATTGCAATTTATTCATGCTAAAATATATTTATGTTCACAGGGATTGTAGAAGAAATAGGACAGGTTAAGAGTTTTGACGGGTCAAAACTTGTTGTTGAGTGTTCAAAAGTTTTAGAAGGGACACAAATCGGTGACAGTATTGCAATTAACGGATGCTGTCAGACTGTTGTTTCTATGAATTCAAATTCTTTCTCGGCAGACGTAAGCTCAGAAACAATTCGTATTACAAAAGGTTTTAAAGGAAAAGTAAATCTTGAGCGTGCACTTACTCCTCAAACACGAATGGGCGGACATATTGTTCAGGGGCATGTGGACGGTTGTGCAAAATACCTCGGAAACAGCAGGTTTGAAATCCCCTCAGAACTTTCAAGATATGTTGTTTACAAGGGTTCAATCACAATCGACGGGGTTAGTCTTACCGTAAGCAAAACCGACAAAAATATTTTTGAAGTTGCATTAATTCCGCATACACTTGAAAACACAACTTTGCAATATCTTAAATCAGGTGACTTTGTAAATATTGAAACAGATATTTTGGGTCGTTATGTTGAAAAATTTTTATCAACGCAAAATAATAGTAATATCACAGAAAACTTTTTAAAAGAAAACGGATTTTTATAATGGATAATTTTAAGTTTGACAGCATTGAAAGCGCATTAGAAGATTTTAAAAACGGTAAAATGATTATCGTTGCAGACGATGAGGACAGAGAAAACGAAGGCGACTTAATCTGTTCGGGACAAATGGTTACACCCGAAACAATAAAGTTTATGGCAGAATACGGAAAAGGCTTAATTTGCCTTGCAATTGCACCCGAAATTGCCGAAAAAATGAACCTTCCTCAAATGGTAGAACAAAACTCGGAAAGCATGAAAACAGCGTTTACCGTAAGCATTGATGCTGATGAAAAATTCGGCGTAACTACGGGAATTTCGGCATACGACCGTGCAAAAACAATTGAAGTTTGTCTTGCACCCGATGCACAACCGTCAGATTTGCGCAGACCGGGGCATTTGTTCCCCTGTGTTGCAAGAAAAGGCGGTGTTTTGACAAGAACTGGACACACGGAAGCCGTTGTTGATTTGGCAAGACTTTGCGGACATACACCAGCAGGCCCGATGTGCGAAATTATGGGCAAAGACGGACATATGGCAAAACGTGACGAACTTTATGCGTTTGCAAAAGAGCATGGACTTAAATTCATCTCGGTTGCAGAACTTATCGCGTATCGCCTAAAATCTGAAAAAATCGTTACCCGCGAGGCTGAAGCACACCTTCCGACACAGTTTGGCGAATTCGATATTTACGGCTATCTTAACCAAATCACAGGACAGGAATGTATTGCTTTAGTAAAAAATGACGGCTCTGATAAAATTCCGCTAATCCGCGTTCACAGCGAATGTTTGACAGGCGATATTTTCGGAAGCCTTAAATGTGACTGCAATTATCAGCTTCACAGTGCATTAAAAATGATTGACGAATACGGAAAAGGCGCACTGATTTATATGAAAGGGCATGAGGGCAGAGGTATCGGAATTATCAACAAGATTAAAGCCTACAAACTCCAAGAATGCGGTCAGGATACTGTTGAAGCAAATCTTTCGCTCGGATTCAAAGCTGATTTAAGAGATTACGGCATGGGCGCACAGATTATTCTTGATTTGGGATTTAACAATTTTAACCTCATTACAAATAACCCGAAAAAAATCGTCGGTTTGAACGGTTACGGATTGACAGTGCATGATATAGTTAAAATAGAACCATACATCAACGATTATAATCAACGATATATGGAAACTAAAAAAGAAAAAATGAATCATTTATTTTAAAGGAATTAACATGCAACCCTACCAACACGCTGAAAAAGATGATAATAAATTTGAAGCAAGACTTTTGACCAAAAACGATTACAAAGGTTTTGCACCTGTGTATGAAGATTTCAGAACAAGAGCAATTGACGAATATTCTTTTGAGCTTGAACCGTTGGAATTTGAAGATTTTACTGACGCAGTTGAAAAAAATTTAATCGAATGTCTTGTTTTGTTTGAGGACACAATTCCTGTTGCATTTTTGGTTTACACAACTGCAATTTCAGAAGCAATTGAGCTTAATATAATCCATTCATTTCAAATGGAAAATATGACAGAACGCGCAATGTATTTGGTTAAAAAATTCCTTGAACTTACAAAATCCGAAAGAGCTGATAAAATCGTATGTTATCCAATGCTTGGCGCACAAAGAGATTTAATCGCTGACATAGCATTGTATGGTTTCAAGTTTGTAGGTATTGCAGTTTTGAGATTTTTTATGGCAGGAACAAATTCCCGCGAAATTCTCAAAATGGCAGAAATTCCCGAATTATCGGAAGATTACAAAGTTGTAGAATGGGATAATAAATATTTTGATGATGCGGTAGAAGTTGTTCAAGAGGGATTTGAAACAAGTGCAGATGCACTCTTTGACCCGAGATTTAAAACTATTGAGGGAACAAAAGATATTATTTCTAAAATTGTGGAAAATATTTATGCAGAATTTTTGCCAGAGGCAACAAGCGTAATTTTATATAAAAATGAACCTGTGGGATTTTGTTTTATGAACCTTACAGGCGGGAGCATTGCAAATATTCCGATTGTTTCTATCAAGAAAGATTTTCAGGGCAAAGGTTTGTCAAAATACTTATTGAAAAAATCAGTTGAAAAATTACTTGAATGGGCTGACAATGGTGAAAAACCGATTTTGGAAGTTAACACGACAACCGAAACCAACAATTTCCAAGCATTAAAAATGTACAGAAATATAGGGTTTAAAGAAGACTATAACTATCCGCAGTCATATCTGCCGTTGAAAAATTAAGATTTTTTATTATCAAACCTGTCGGCAAGAAATGTTGACACAAACGGAATTGCGATATAGTAAATTCCGCCCAAAATCAATGCAGGTTTTGCAATTTTTATACCCTGAACGTATTTTTCAAGTTTTGGTGAATTTTTGTTTGCTTCGCGAAAGTTTTCAATAAATTTTTCTGTCGGTTTTTTTAGTGCTCTATCCAAAACATAAGATGCACCGATACACAAACCGGTTGAAATTCCTGCATTATACATCAGAGCTTTTTTACGGTCTTGTTCGATTTTTTTACTTTTTGCAGTCTGCGTCATAAACACACCCGTTGCAAAAGCATCAATCAGGCACATTATGTGTTGTTCAAAGTTGGTGTTATGAAATTTATCAGTCAACTTTTGCACAGCTTTGGTATCAATAAGTTTTCCGATACCTTTTGAGAGATTACCTGTGAACGAAATATCTTTCTTTTCTTTTTTAGGGAAAACTTTTGACATAAAAGGCGGAATAAGTGCACAGGTTAAAATTGATTTTGGCACTGCGATTAAAAAACCGACCCCGAGATTAAATAATTGTGTTGCAAAATTGAATTTTTTCGGAGCTGAAAGATGTTTTTCAGTCGCGGGTTTAAGATATTTTGCAGGATTATCGTTAATCTTTTTTATCGCATTTGAAACAGGCATAGACACACCGAGCATTAGTCCGTAGCCGATTGCAGAAGATGCAAGAGAGCGTGCACAGGCATATTTTTTGTTTTCTTTGTCGGTTTTCGGTGTCGACATAATGGCAATCGGTCTTGCAACCGTTGAAAGTGCAAGCGACACCGAACCCACAAACAATGCGCTTCTGTCTGAGGCAAATTCTAATCCTTTTTTTAAAATTTTGTTAGTGTAAATCGACTGTACTTTCATCCCAATTTATTATACAATGCTCATAATGAATATACAAAAAGAATTACAAGGCTGGAAAATTTATGAAGTAATCGGACTTTTTGCCGTCCTTACTTTTATTTTCATTAATGCGATTTTCACAAAAGATAATCCGATTGCCGTTTGTTCTGCATTTTGCGGAATTTTATATACAACAATTGCGGGAAAAGGTAAAATTTCTTGTTATCTTTTCGGACTTATGGGGTCTTGGTGTTACATTTGGCTTTCTTTTAAAAACGCACTCTGGGGAAATATGCTCCTTTATTTGTGTTATTACATACCGATGCAGGTTTTGGGAATTTTCAAGTGGAGAAAACATTTGGAGAGCAAATCAAGAGAAATTATAAAAACACAACTTGCCATGCCTGAGCGCTTAAAGCTTATTGTTATCGGGACTTTTGGGTGTATTGTAACAAGTTTTATTCTTGCTTATTTTAATGATAAAAGTCCTGTAATCGACGGGATTACAACGTTTTTATCTGTTTTGGGAATGTATTTGACAGTCAGACGCTGTATTGAGCAATGGGTAATCTGGATGGTTGTAAACGGCTTGTCTTTTATTATGTGGGCAAACCTTGTAATCCACGGCACAAGGGCATATTCAACCGTAATAATGTGGGGGGCATATTTTATTCTTGCAATTTATTTTTACTTTACCTGGCAAAAAGATTTAAGAAACAGACTGTAAATTATTCATCGGATTCCACTCATCACTTTTATTGTGTTTCATAAGGTCTTGGTAATACTGTTCCTTATAATCCAGCAAATCCATTTGTCTTTGAAGTTCTGCCATTTGTTCCTGCGCTTTAATTTTTGTGTTTTGTATAATTTGAAAACGTTCAGAAATTGTACTGTCACCTTCTATACACAAATCAATATATCGTTTTATAGACTTGTTATCAGTTCCGACAGCACGCAGACATTTTACAATTCTAACCCAGCCTAAATCATCTTCTGAAAATCTGCGTACATTATTGTTATCCCTTTTAATAAAAGGGAAAAATCCGCTTTTAGCCCAAAATCTGATAGTGTGTTCAGATACTTCCATTTTATCAGCAACTTCTTTGATTGTATACATATCCGGTTCTCCTTATTTGACATATTAGCATAAAAAATATAACAAAAACTCAGCAGGATTACGACAACAACATAGAATAAATACAATATAGGAGCACATTTCTCACAGAAAAAATTGCAACTGTTTCACAATTGATACTCTAAAAAGCATCTGTCTTAATCGGGTTTTTGAATTTCGTAATATTGCCTTGGAATAGAAGTTTAACAGTTCCTACAGAACCGTTTCTGTGTTTTGCAATAATAATCTCTGATTCACCCTTAGACTGTGCTTTTGCAGCAGCTTCGTCTTCGCCGTCTTCTGCACGTCTGTAATATTCGTCACGATAAATAAACATTACAATATCCGCGTCCTGCTCAATAGAACCGGATTCCCTCAAGTCTGAAAGCATCGGACGTTTATCTGTTCTTGATTCTACCGCACGAGAAAGCTGTGACAGTGCAATTACAGGAACATCAAGTTCTTTTGCAAGGATTTTCAAACCCCTTGATATGGCAGAAATCTGCTGCATACGGTCTTCCCTGCTTGAACTTTCCATCAATTGAAGATAGTCGATAAGGATTAAACCAAGATTTTTTTCCTGCATTTTTAATCTTCTGCATTTTGCACGAACATCGGTAATTGTACAACCTGACGTATCATCAATATAAATCGGCGCTTGAGCAAATGAATTCATTGCAGAAGCAAGTTTTTCCCAGTCTTTGCTCTGAACGTTACCTGTTTTAACCCTTTGAGAATCAATTTCCGCCTCAGAACACAACATACGCTGCATCAACTGGTCTTTTGACATTTCAAGTGAAAATATAGCAACAGGAGTTTTTGCTCTCAGTGCAATATTTTGGGCAATGTTCAACGCAAACGCGGTTTTACCCATTGCAGGACGTGCAGCGAGGATTAATAAATCTGATTTTTGAAGCCCGTTCAACATAGCATCAAGTTCGTAAAAACCTGTAGGAACACCTGTTAATTCATCTTTATGTTCATAACGGTATTCAATTTTTTCATAAGTGTTCAAAACCAAATCTTTAACGTGAACCAAATCTGTAGTAGCTTTTTTTGCCGCAATATCAAAAATAAGCTTTTCCGCACAATCCAAAGAATGGTCAATAGGATTTACGTCATATCCGAAAGATACAATTTCAGAACCCGCATTGATTAATGCTCTTTTAATAGCTTTTTCCTGAATAATTTTTGCATAATATTCAATGTTTGAAGTTGTAATCGTCTTGTAGCATAAATCGTTTACAAATGCACGTCCGCCGATTGTTTCAAGTTTTGAATTATAATTCAAAACGTCAGAAACGGATACAATATCAATTCTTTCGTTTGTATTAAACAATTGAAGCATGGCTTCATAAATATGTTTGTGAGCGGGTTTATAAAAACTTTCGGGTTTTAATGTTTCAACAACCTTGGTAATAACGTTCGGATTAACTAAAATTGCACCGAGAACCGCTTCTTCTGCTTCAATATTTTGAGGTAATAATCCTAAATTGTTTTCTTTTTCTCTGACAGCCATGCTTTTCTCCTAGTCACATGATTACACAAACATGAATATTGACAAAATTATTTTTTCGGACAAAATTTTATATATGTTTAGGAAATCAAACAGTTTATCAGAACTTACAAAATTTTTATTGAGAAATGCCCTGCAAATCTCTACTGCAGAATCCTGCACAGGCGGACTGTTAAGCTCTCGTCTGACTGATATGGCAGGAAGTTCAGCCTATGTCAGAGCAAATTTTGTAACATATTCCAATGAAGCAAAACAGAGATTTTTAAACGTATCTGCACAAACATTAAAAGAACATGGTGCAGTAAGTGCAGAATGTGCACGTGAAATGGCAGAAGGTTTAATAAAACTTACAGGCAGTGATATTGTCTTGTGCACAACAGGTGTAGCAGGTCCGTCAGAAAGCGAAAATAAACCTGCAGGATTAATTTATATTGCCTGCGGATATAACGGAAATATTACGGTAAAAGAATTTAAACTTAACCCTAAATATAACCGCAAAAAAATGAAATTCATGTTTACAGAAACAGCCCTAACTTTCGCTCTCGAAATACTCAACAACTGATTTTTCATCAAAAATACCGCAACGGTAAGCAATACCAACAGCTTCCGCACTATTATTTGCAGAAAGTTTTTTTAATATTGATTTTATATCCGCTTTTATAGTATCAACCCCAAAGTATAATTTTGAAGCTGCTTCAATATTAGAATAGCCTAGGGCAACTAAATATAAAACTCTTTTTTCTCGCTCTGTTAATTTTGAATGCATACAATGCGCATTATATGGTATTTAGCAATCGTTGTCAAATTATTTCAAAATAGCACTTGCAATAACTTCAGGGAACTTATCCATTAAAATCTCGGCGAATTTATCAGTATCCAATTGTGTAATAACAATTGATAACAAATCATCAGGAAGCTCTTTTAACATATTTTGAATATGTTCCGGTTCAATGACAGACATTGCCTTAACAACTTCCGGCTGTTGTTTTTCACGATTAATAATGTTTGTATAAGCATGTGCGTCAAAAAGCTGAAACCATTCATTATGCTCTTTGCCCAGAGATAAAACCAACTGCTGTTTTTGTGTCGGCTGAAAGGCTTTCAAAGCATCTTGATATTCAAGCGGGTTTAACTGTCCAAACTGTTTTGACAAATCAATACTGTCCATATTATCATCAACAGCTTCACCGGTAATCTGCTCCAATACCTGTGCCACATATTCTTGTGGAATAGACTGCATGTGTTTCAAAATCTTGTTTTTATCAATATCAGTACTGGTTAAGAATTTATCCAATTGTTCCTCAGGCATTAATTGAACAATTTCTTCCTGGGAGAACATTTCAAAAACAGTATTTACAAGCTGTTCTGACGGCAATTCTTCCAACATCTTCATTAACTTATCCTGAGTAAAGAAAAATAAACCCTGAAGCATGTCTTCTTCTTCCATTTCAGGCAAAAACTGCTCCAATTCCTGTGAGTTCAACTCTCTTAAAATCATATATTTGTTATTGGCATCAGCCAGCTCAAAAAGTTTTACAACAAGACTTACGTCGTTTAAAATCTCCTGTGCGAGCTTAATTGCCTGCTGATTACCTTCTGCAGCTTCCGCTTCAATAATTTCTTCAACAGATAAATTAGCGTACTGAGTCTGGAATTTGACCGCATTAATCCCTAAAACCGTTTGCAGATATTCAATATTAGAATCAATAATTAAACTCATAGTATAAATATTAACGGTACAAAATACTGAAAACTTTAATAATCTTTAAATTTTTGTAACATACTGAATACTTAGAGTGTGTTCCTTTAACAAGAATATCTGTAATAACAACCATAGCAGATATAAAAAAGGACAGGTATAAATCCTGTCCTTTTTTATATGGGCCGCAGTGGACTCGAACCACCGACCTCACCCTTATCAGGGGTGCGCTCTAACCACCTGAGCTAGCAGCCCGCAAAATCTCTTCGGTTAGCAAAATCTAATTTAGCATGAACATTTTTTAAAATCAAGCATTTTTAATAAATTATTTTAATTATTCAAAAAATGAACATTCAATTCCACTGCTCTATGAACTTTTTTTGATAATTCATACGGATATATTTCAGGTACAATTACTTTATTATCAAGCTTATCCGCTTTTACAAAATCCAATAAAACTTCTTTTCCTTTAAGTTTTGCCTCTTTCAATTCTGTAAAATTATCAAATGAATATGTAAATGACATAAAAATTGTAATGAGAAATATACAAAAAACTTTATCCGCTTTAATTTTTCCCAGCAAAGATGCGATACAGGGAATTAAATATACAACAACCGTCAAATGTCTGCTTGCAACAAACATGGAATAATTTCTGCATAAAGCAATTCCGCTTATTAATGCAAAACTTAACAGAAACAGCGGTATATAAGGCAAGAAATCTTTTTTACTGCTGTTTCTCAGTACATATATGAATAATACTGCTGTAAAACCACCGAATAACATATTAAATACAACAGGCAGTTTCAAATTCAATATGCCAACAGTCAATAATTTGCAGAAATAACTCCAGAATGAAAATTGATACGGCAAACTTGTATTTTGAGGTATACTCGGCGAATTTATGCAAAATAAAACTATTCCGACACCGATTAAAATACCTGCGATTAAAGTATTTCTGCTTCTTTCTTTTATAAAATATGCCGTAAATAAAGCAATACCAACAAGGAAAGTCATTGAAAACATAGAAAAAATTGTAAATACACAAAATAAAATTGTATTTTTCAAAGAATTTTCCTTAACAAAACCAAAATAAACTGCTATGAAAGCAAACAACAGCATAAAATAGAATTGGGATTGAAAACCTGTTAAAGCATTATCAATCAAAACATCAGAAAAAAACGGGATAAAAAACAAAGGCATCAAATTGTTTTTATAAGGGATAATTTTATATAAAGCTCCAAGGCAAGCCAAATATAGAAAGAAATTGGCAATAATTTGATGTCTTAAATTCCAGCCGTCAAGGCTGTATAAAATCCACATTGACAGTTTAGTCCAAATAATTTTATGTTCGTTATGAAATGCAAAAATCCAATTAAGATTAAATTTACTGCTTAAACAATCCGGATTAAACGCTTCCCATTCGTCCATGAACGGAACATCTACCGCATTTTGAAATATATGGTAAAAGTTTAATACAACAAAAAATCCTAAACATGCAAAAGAAAAATATAAAACCTTTTTATTATGAATCCATTTATCAAAAATATTTTCTTTTCTTTTACAGAAAAATATCATCATTATTATTTTTGCCAAAACAGTTGCCAAAATCGAATATTTAAAAACTTTAAACAAAGTTTTAATTTTAATCTGCAAAAGCTTTTCTCTTATTTGTTCAAATGAATCTGTTTCGTCTCCATTAATAAAAATAGCTGAAACATCATCAGTTCCAACATTTTGAATATTAAAATCCGAAGCATAAATCGGGATTTGAACTTCTAAAAGTTCATCATTAACAAGAGATATTTCACGGTTATTTTTACCGTAAGAGAGAATATAATCAATTGTATCAGGATTTTTTAATACAATTTCACAGTTAATTTTTGAGAATAATGCGAAAGAAATAAATATTATCAAATTAATAAAAAATAATATAACAATATTTTTCACCCTACCTCCTAAAAGCTTCAAAATACCATTTCAAATATTTTGGAAGCCATTCGACAAGTTTAAAATTAGATTTTCCCGCAGTCCTGTCATGCCATGTTGTCGGAACTTCCGTTACTTTATATCCTTTTTTAAAAGCCTTTACAACCAATTCTATTCCAAGTTCAAATCCGCCCGTACTTTCAATTTCAACAGAATTTAAAAAACTTTTTCTGTATAATTTAAAAGAATTTGTCGCATCATGAACCGGCAGTCCTGCACAATAATGCAAAGAAAGTCCCGCATATTTCGACATTAAACCTTTTAACAAAGGCCCTCCGTATTGTTTTCCGCCTTTCATATAGCGAGACCCGCAGACAATATCAGCATTATTTTCTTCCACAGATTTTACCATATCATTTATAACCCCGGGCGGGTCTGACAAATCTGCCATTGTAACAATAACAAATTCACCATCTGCTGTTTCTAAACCCGTTTTTATAGCATTCAAAACACCTCTGCCGTATTTGTTTTTAATCAAATTAACATTCAATTTCTCTGCGGGTTCAATCGTCGTATCCTCGTCAAAATCATAAATAACGTTAATTTGAAACGGAACTTTAACCTCTTTTTCAATCAATTCGACAGTTGTTTTTATATTTTCACCTTCATTATAAACGGGAATTACGATTGTAATCATTAAATTCCCCCGATTTTGACCTGTTCTGCAATCCATGGCACAACTTCATCTAAAATCTCATCAAGTGAAGTTTCAGCTTTAAATCCGAGTAATCTTTCAGCTTTTTCTACTGACGGAACGCGTTTTTGTACATCATACTTAAACGGCTCATCGCTTACCACTCTAAATTCTTTATCAGGATTTAATCTTTTCCAGATAGTTTCCGCAAGTTCCATAACTGTTGTGGAAACAGGAGTTGAAAGATTAAAATCTTCATTAACTGCATTTTCGCTTTCAATACACAATCTTATTCCGCGTGCCAAATCTCCCGCATAAGTGTAATGTCTTATCTGGTTTCCCTTGCCCAAAATATGAAGCGGATCTTGACCTTTTATAACCTTTTGAACCAAATCCGGAACAACATGACTCATAGCAAGTTTTACGTTGCCCGAAAGAATTTCCGTATCGCATAGTGCACGCTTTTCACCTGTTCCGACACAATTAAACGGTCTGATTATTGTGTAAGGAAGCCCATATTGTTCAAAAGCACCTTTACAATAGAATTCACATGCCAGTTTTTGGAAGCCGTAAGTACTCATCGGAGGAGGTATAAGCTTTTCATCACCCTCTTTAGACGGGTAAGTTTCAGCACATTCATATACCATGCTTGAGCTTAAAACATTAATTTTTTTCAATTTTCCGTGTTTATAAGCATGAATTGCAGCATCAAAAGTTGAAGCCATAATTCTTTCATTTTCTGCCAAAAGTTCATAAGCCATTTCGTGAAAATAAGCAATTCCGCCTATCATTGCGGCACAAGCCAGAATTTGGTCGCAATCTTCAGCAAGCTTTTTCATCAATTCAACATCTTTTGCGTCACCTTCAACAAAATGGTAGTTAGGATGATTATCATAAGATTTTTTAATTTTTCCATACTTAGAGAAATTATCAATCCCGACAACTTCATGCCCGTGGTTTAAAAGTTCTTCAACTACATATCCGCAAATAAATCCCGCAGAACCTGTTACTAATATTTTCATTATTTTCTCTCCCAAACATTCCAGCAGTCCACATAAGGTTTATCTATTTTCAAATCGCGATATTCTTTATGCGGAACACCTAAAATTACTGCATCACAAGAAGCTAGAGCATCTTCGAGTTTATACGAATCTTTCAAATAAGGATCGGAATACAAAACTTCCGCAAGCTTAAATTCAAGTTCTTTCTTGATTTTAAATGACAAACTCTCTCTGATATCATCATTATCAGCCTTGAAAGTCATACCAAGGAGTGCAACTTTTTTATTTTTCAAAGAACCTGCCTTCTTTTCCAACTGCTGAACAAGAAAATTAGGCAATCCTTCATTCACAAGCATTGCAGACTGTCCGAGGAAAAATTGGTTTCTGTAAAAAGCCGACAACTGCATCGTATCCTTAAACAGACACGGCCCTGCTGCCAAGCCTGCTTTACAAAAACTTTTTGCACGCGGATAATCACATTTCATAGCATCAAGAATTTTATAAAAATCCAACCCTTTATCTTCAACCATCATATAAAACTGGTTTGCAACCGCAAATTCCAAATATCTCCAAGTATTTGTCATAAGTTTTGACAATTCTGCCTCTATGGGTTCAAGATGAATAATTTTTGGTGCAATTTTTGAAAATATATTTTCAGCTTCCGCTCTTGCATCATCATTAACAGCAGAAACAATTTGAGGAAGGTTTTTAATCTCTTCAATACCTTTACCCTGCAAAATTCTTTCCGGACAGAAAGCAAGCTTCGGCATAACGCCAAAGTGGTTATAAAGCATCTGTTCAATAATCTCCGTTGTACCCGGATAAATTGTGCTTCTTAAAACAACCAGCTGATTTTTATTCATTAAAGGCAGATAATTTTTTACAACATCAAGAACCTCATGAATTTTTGGATTGTGATGTTCGTCAACAGGTGTACCCGTAATAAAAATTACAACATTTTGATTTTTGATAACATTAACATCATCAGTTACAAACAAAGTTTTATTATCAAGTTCCTCTCTTAAAAGTTCTTCCGCTCCGTCCTCCTGAAACGGCACAACTCCGCTGTTAATTAATTCAACAGCCTTTTTATTAATATCCAATAGAGTAACCGCAAACCCAGAGTTTGCAAGCACCAATCCCAACGGCAGACCCACATGTCCGCACCCGCCGACAATACAAATTCTCTCCATATTTTAAAACCTTTTCGAATCTTTTATGTTTAAATATTAACATAAAACAACAAAGCGGGCAAAAAATTTTTTGCTCACGTTTTGATAATATTACTTAAAATAAACTTGAACTTATGTTTTATCAAGAATATAATTATTCATGGAAAATTTTGAAAGGAATTACAAATGGTTGCAGAAATGACATTTCCTCAATTAGAACGAACAATTAATCCTACACATGATATAAAACTTTTTGCAGGACGTTCTAATACTAAACTTGCGCAAGAGATTGCAGACTATCTAGGAACCTCTATCGGTCCGATGGTTATAAAAAATTTCGCTGACGGCGAAATTTATGTTCAGGTTAAAGAAAGTGTCAGAGGCGACGATGTATTTATTATTCAGCCTTTGTGCAACCCTGTTAACGAAAACCTTGTTGAATTATTGATTATTATTGATGCCTTCAAACGTGCAAGTGCAAAAACAATTACAGCAGTAATTCCTTACTATGGTTATGCAAGACAAGACAGAAAAACTTCAGGACGTGAAGCTATTACTGCAAAACTTGTTGCAGATTTGCTTACAACAGCAGGAGCTGACAGAGTTTTGGCAATGGATTTGCACACAGGTCAAATTCAAGGTTTCTTTAATATTCTTGTTGACCATATTTTTGCAGAACCGATTTTAACAAATTATATTAAAAGCTTAAATATCGACCCTGATGATATGGTTGCAGTAAGCCCGGATACAGGCGGTGTTCAAAGAACAAGACACTTTGCAAAAACAATCGGATGCTCGCTTGCAATTATTGACAAACGTCGTGACAAACACAATGAAGCTATTGCATCACACGTTATCGGTGAAGTTAAAGATAAAGTTTGCGTAATGTATGATGATATTATTGATACTGCGGGAACAATCTGCGAAGCTTCAAAACTTTTGATTAACGAAGGTGCTAAAGAAGTTTATGTATGCGCAGCTCATCCTGTATTCTCAGGTCCTGCAATTGAAAGACTTGCAAACGCTCCTATCAAGCAGTGTATCGTAACAAATTCAATTCCGCTTGATATGTCAAAAATGCCTCCGAATATCAAACAATTGTCAGTAGCTCCGCTTTTGGGTTCTGCAATTGCACGTATTCATGATGATGAATCTGTAAGCTCTTTGTTCGGTTTTGAAAAAGAAATGCAGGTTCAATAAAAAGTTTTTTTCATACAAACTCTGCTAAATGCAGGGTAAATGCTTCTTTTAACTCTCCTTTAAAGGAGAGTTTTTTCTACATCATTTGGAGGAGATTTTGACAAAGTAATAAAGTTTTTATTTTTGTTGTCCGTATTTAAAAATATAGATATGAAAAACGAAAGTTTTTCATACCTCCTCCCCAAGTCTGGTAGCCGTTCTTCGAAAAGAATGGCTTTTTTTTGTGTGCGGGCCAAAAACAATTTTCAATCTTTGCAAAAAAGAATTGCCTGTCTTTCTCAGAAATTTTGCATCTGCCTTTTTTATAAATTCTAGAAAATACGCTCTGCTCCATATATGAAACCCTAGCTTTGACAGACAACCATTTTTAATATTTTGCCAATTATAGTATCGGATTGAAATTAAACTCGATTACGGCGGATTTTGTTGTTTTGAACTCCCAATAAATTTCATCTAATGTATCATGTTCAATCCAATCATCAGGGTCGACAAAGATTACATATTTACCTTGTGCAAGTTCAAGGGCTTTATTTCTGGCAACACCCTGCCCTTGATTTTCTTGTGAAAAAATCCTAAAACGTTTGTCTTTTAAGGCATAAGAATTTAATATATCGAGTGAATTATCTTCAAACAATATTGAAGAAACTGATAAAATAGTTGATATTAAAAAAGAAATTAATCGTGCATTATCTGGATGCAGCCATGATTTTCTCAAAAATATTTATAAAATTATTATTGCTTTAAAAATATAATCACATATTAATTCCTCCATATAATATAGCTATAAAACATTTACTATTGCTATATAGCATTTTTATAACATATTTAGAAATATTTTGCAACCAAAACTATAATTATAAGAATGGATATAAGAAACGAAATTAAATATTTAATTGGTAAAAAAGGAAAAACATTAAAAACTGTTTGTGAAAATATATCTTGCAAAACAAACAATCCCAAATTTACCAGTAATAACATTTCAACAAAATTTTCCCGTAAAACTATCAGATATGAGGAATTAGAACAAATTCTTTCTGAAATAGGATATCATATTGAATTTGTTGAAAATAAATAATACCCTTGACAAAATTCACTAAATCGTAAATAATATAGGTGTAGGACGAGCCAAAAGGAAAAAGTAACGGCTTTCCTAATGACTCGCTTCACTCCTACAGTTACAGTTTAAATGCTATTACTGCTATTGAAAATGCCAGTAATAGCATTATTATTAACTTAACCATAGTGCCCTCCTTTCCGACCTTTGTCCTTCACTACTCGTGTGTGTCTGCGAAAAGCATGAGCTTACCTACAAAACAACAATAACATAAAAGCCAATAAAGGGCAATATTATTAAATTAACATCTCAGTATTGCTCTTGCCGAACATCAACCACTTTGCTATAATATACGTATGAACGATTACGAAGATTTTATCTCAACAGTGAGCCATGAACTAAGAACACCTCTCACTTCAATCAGAGGGTTTTCGCAAACCATGCTTGCATCTTGGGATAAACTCGACGATGAAAACAAAAAAAGATTTTTGAATATTATAATCGAACAATCAAACAGACTTATCGGACTTGTTGAAAACATGCTTTCTGTCACTAAATTGCAAGATACTTCAATTATTCTTAAAGAAGTTTCTATAAAACCTGTAATAGAAATGATTTGTTCAATCGTTAAAAACCAGCATCCCGATAAAACCTTTAAAACAGAGATTAATACTCCCGCAATCCTTGCCGATAAAGATAAATTTCAGCAAGTTATGACAAATTTAATCGAAAATGCAGGAAAATACGGTGATGATAATTCTGCAATCACGGTAAAAGCTTCTCTAAACAACGATTTTGTATCGATTAAGGTTATAAACAACGGCATTGAAATAGCAGAAAGTGATTACGAAAAAATTTTCACAAAATTTTCCCGTATCGACAACCCTTTAACCAGAAAAGTTCAAGGAAGCGGTTTGGGATTATATATTACAAAGAATTTGGTCGAAAAAATGGGCGGAAAAATTAACGTAAAATCCCAAAATCATGAAACTGTTTTTGAGGTTTTGATGCCCTGTGCAAATATTGAAAGGCAGGCTATAAATGCAGTCCGTCACACTGATAATTGACAAACGCCGTGAACTTTCGATTAAGTACAAAAAACTTTTGACAAGCGACACCAATTCTGTCCTAATCTCAAAAGATTTAATTTCGGCAATAAAAATTATTCAGGACAAAGAGCCTGATTTAATCATAATTTCAGACAGTATTGACAGCGATATTCCCGATTATTGCAAAAAAATCCGCGCACTGACTTACAACATGCGCCCGATTATTGTTGCAACTTCCAAATCTGCCGAACTTCAAGACCGATTGGCTGTTTTGGAAAACGGTGCAGACGATTTTATACCCGAACCTGTGAATTCAGAAGAATTCATAATGCGTATAAAAGCACATATTCGACGAGAACTGGAATCCAATATGGACAAAAAAGTTTTTTTACCGGGGAAAAATTATTCATTGCGGGCACTCAAAAGAGCTATTTCTGAAAATAATTTCTGGGCAAGCATGCTTGTAAGTATCGAAAATTTTCAAAACTACAAAGAAACATACACAGAACTTGCATCTGATAAGCTTGTACAGACATTTACAGCTATTATAAATTCTGCGCTTTCGGAAAATGATTATCTTGGTTCAATTTCAGAAAACGAATTTTTAATTATAACAGACGGAATTAAGGCAGAACAAATCGCAAATTTCTTAACTCTTGCGTTTGATGCGGTTGCGCCAAAATTCTATTCTCCACAGGATATCAAACGCGGATTTATGTTAATGCGCGGTGATGAATTTGCGGGACGCCGTTCAAACTTTGTACACACAACAATCGGTGTTGTTACAAATGAATTTTTACAATACACAGACACTGCACAATTAATGAATTCACTTATACAAATTCACGCAATGGCTGACCTGCCTTCCAAATCAAATTATTTAATCGAAAGACCGCGAATTTCAGGAGAGAATTCTGTCCGGAATGAAGTAAATAATAAAGTTGTAATCATCGAAGAAGATGAAGCAATGTCGCTTCTTTTACGTACAATTTTGGATTTGCAGGGATATGAGATTATAAATTCACCTGAAACCATTCCGGCATTGGTCATAATTGATGCCGGTACAAACTTAAAAGGACTTGAGCTTTGCAAAAAATTACGTGAAAACCCCGATTTTGACAGAACAAAAATCATCGTAACATCAACACTGCATGATAAAGAATTAGTTTTAAACACAGGTGCAGATTTGTATATCCCAAAACCTTACGAGATATCGAATATAGTAAAATGGGTAGAAATGTTATTAACCTAACAAATTCTCCAAAGCTTTTGCTTCACTTTCAGCTTTTTCAGGATTTTTAATCGCAGTACGACGCATGTATGTACGCAAAGCTTCACGTATCAATTCACTTCTTGTTCTTTGTTCGTTCGATGCAACGCCGTCAATTTTATGTAAAAAATCATCAGGCATAGTAACTAATATTTTTGCCATAATTCACACTCCACAAGTATATAATAACATATATCTTTCGGTTTTTCAACTATATTAGCCCTACAGAGCAATGGATTTTAACATCATGCAATATATACTTGTCAAAAAGAAAGGAGTTTTCAAAAATGGAAGACAACAACTACAGACACGAAGAATTTGATGATTGTTTTTTATGCAAACATCCTGCATTAAGACAT
The DNA here is from genome assembly GCA_947073645.1 of uncultured bacterium. Classification (GTDB taxonomy): domain Bacteria; phylum Cyanobacteriota; class Vampirovibrionia; order Gastranaerophilales; family Gastranaerophilaceae; genus Stercorousia. The sequence continues at coordinate 24,518 of CAMTMK010000022.1, forward strand.
GTTTTAACAGGGCTACTAGTATTTTTGGGGGCGTTTTTAGCATCTTATGTAATCTCTGATTGGCATTTTAAAAAGATGTACGACCCTGTTTATCAAATGGGAAGAATGGATAAAGCCATTATGAACAGAGAAAGAAACTTTGACAAAATGGAAATGCGTTCATTCAAACAACAAGAAAAAATGGAAAAAAAAGCTTTTAAACACGAACAAAAATTGGCTAAAACAGCATCACAATTTGTTCACGTAGAAAAAAATGCAGATGCATATAAAATTATTATTGACTTAAGACCTTTTGACAATGATGAAAGAAACGTAGAAGTTAAAACTCAAGGCAACACTTTAATCATCAATGCTGCAGGTGAAAGAAATTCAAACCACAGGGAAGAAGTTCTTAAATACAGTCAGGCATTTGCGTTCCCAGAACACATTGATACCGATGAAATTACAAAAGTTCGCGAAGGACATAATTACATAATTACAGTTCCTTACGAAGATTAATAAAAAAAGCCACGTAACGTGGCTTTTTTGTTATAATAAAATTATGAAAATTTTAATAGTTGATGACAGCCCAAAATGGGTAAGCTGGCACAAAAGTACTGTCAGACAAATTTTTGAAAATAAAGTAACCATAGAAACAGCCCTTTCTGCAGTACAAGGAGTTGAAAGGCTTACTGCCTCAATCGATGAACCTTACGATTTTATTTTTACCGATATGCAGATGGAAACAAATTTTCTTCCGCTATATGCAGGTGAATGGTTTATAAAACAAATAAAATTCTTTAACGAATATAAAAATACAAAAATTATTATTATTTCCGCAGCAAGCAATATTCGTCAAATAGCTGAAAATTACAACGTTGATTACATACCTAAATACAAATGTAATGAAATAAATGAATATTGTAACAAATTATTAAAAAACGAGTAAAATCTTTAAAGTTTCTCCCAAAATCTGCCGACTATTCTTATGTAAGAATTGTAGAAAAGGAGATGTAGATGTACGGATATATGGCATGGCCCGGAACATACAGTTTTAAAGAAGAAATTTCTCTGTTGCTTAAATATTTTAAAGAACAGATTGATGAAGTGATGAAAAAGATAGAACAAGCTGAAGACTAGTTGTTGATTTAGGATATGTAAGACCGGTAAAAATTGTTTTTTACCGGTCTGTTGTTTTTTCGCACGTAGCACACGGACTCGTAACTAACCCCAAAAACCAAAACAGTAACCAGCGCAACATTCAAAACTGTTAAAGCTTTTACAAGCATAAAAATAGCGATATTTAAATAGTAGTTCCAATGTGTCTACGCACGTAGTGCAAGAAAACTCCCGCTCATTGGCGGGAGAAGGAATGGAAAAGAAATGCCTTTCGGCATTTCTTTTCGTATGAAAACTATTTAATTTTATTTTCAAGAACTTTTATGCGTTTTTCAAGTTCATCAATACGTTTTTCCTGAGCTTGATATCTTGCATCAAGTTCTTTAATCGCATTGATTACTGCATAAAACATATCTTCCATTCTGATAGACAAGAAACCGTCTGTACCTTTTTTAACTGCATTTGGAAAGATTTTTTGTAAATCTTGTGCTATTACACCAACACGTGGAGTTTTAGTTTCATCTTTTTTGAATGTATAGTTAAAAACTTTTATCTGACGGAGTTTTGCAAGTCCATCCTTATTTTCTTTGCCGACATATTTCAAACGTCGGTCGGAAAGTCTTAAGTGAGCATCTTCATTATAAGAATTAACAATCGGACCAGCTTCACCATTACCATCATATCTGGAACCCATATTCACAAATAAAGCTGAATCATTCGCACTAAAACTATATGAACCCGCCTTAGTTTTATTAGGATTATATCCCAAATACGACTTTCCACTTACAATTAATGTCCCCGGGATATAAACAGTAGTTGATGAATCTCCAATAAAAACTATCTTGTCAGTACCACTGGCTAAAGTACTACCAAAAGACGGTCCTGAACTTGCTCCTATACAAGTTTTATTACTGCCTGTTACATATTGACAAGCGTAACTCCCGATTGCAATATTATTACTGCCACTAAAACGTTGACCGGCGAATGAACCCAACATTATATTATTAGCACCAGTTGCGTAAGAACCTGCAGAATGACCTATGGCAGTATTATAATTAGATGTTTTATTCGCATTTAAGGCACTTGTTCCGAAAGCAACATTTCCAAAACCTGTTGTATTTTGCTGCATTGCAAGCTGACCAACTCCAACATTCGACCCACCTGTAGTATTATTAATAAAAGCATTTGCCCCGATTACCGTATTCTGATAACCGGTAGTATTAGCTTTTCCTGTATTAACACCAATCATTATACTTGATGTTCCGGATTTTGAATTACTCCCAATTGCTATAGTTTCGTTTTGAAGTGCACTTGCATTAGAACCTATAGCAACAGCATTTCCATAGCTTAATGTTGTTGTCTCTGTACCAGCCGTAGCACCTAAACCTATTGCTACTGAAAAATCACCCAAAGCTGAAGTCCCAGGACCAACCGCGGTTCCGGATGTTGAAGCTGTTGATTGGTTGCCTATAGCAACGCCGCCAACATCAGTGACATTGGAACGAAAACCAATAGATACTGAATTATCACTGGTATTATTTATACTGTTGCCAATTACGACGGAACCATCGAAAGCATTAGTTGAGTTGCCAATAATTATGGCATTATCACTAGCTGAAGAACTATTGCCGATTACAGAACCATTATTGCCGGCTGAAGAATTATTGCCGAATACAACACTATTAGAGGTTGCTGTAATATCTGTACCGAATCCTACCGAACCTTGACCAACAACGGTATTGGAAGAACCTATACGAATACCGTCATTTTGAAAACGAATACTGCCTAAGGTATTAGCTCCGCTTTTAAACGATATCATATCATCTAAATTAGTGCTGTTATTGATAATTAATTTTGCACTGTCTGCATCATCTTTTGTATTCTGACCT
>CAMTMK010000023.1 GCA_947073645.1 uncultured bacterium
CAGATTTCAGATGCAGTTATTAATGGAATGGTTTCACAAGAATATATTCAAGAAATTACAGATAAAATATTTAAAACATTAAGAGATATAATTCAAAATTAAAAAAAAGAGCCCATAAGGGCTCTTTTTTAATGTCCACAAGAGGTACATTTAGGTGTGACTGGCTGTACATATATCCACTCAGGCTGTTCATCATTAAAAGCTTTTTGACAAGTTGGACAAGGTTTAATTTTTACCCTTGTACATTCATCACATTTTTTCACCTTAGCTCTATTACAGTTTTTAAAACCTGTAAACGGGTTCAAACTAAAATTAGAGTAATTATTACCGATACCTACATATTGCAAAGGGTTAAGGTAATAATAAAAAGGTGTTTTAGCAGTTGTTTCCTGTGCCATATTAGCACATCCGCAAGCTGCAAAAGAACTTTGTCCTGCAAAGAATACTGCACCAACAAGTGCCATTGAGATAAATAATTTTTTCATAAGAACTACTCCCATTAAATTTACATATTCATCTTAAAACTTTGCACACAAGTTTTCGACATCTTATCGGGTAAGTAACATTAACTTTTAGGATTAATACAAAAGCATAAAAAAAACAGACTGAAATATTTCAGTCTGTTTTTTCAATTAAATACAATCTTATTTTTTGATAACAGTTGCATCATCTAACAAGATAACATAAATATCTTCACCAGCTTTAGCATGATATTTAAGCCCAGGAGTTACCAAACCTGTAACTAAACCGATAGCAGCGCCTACAGGAGCACCTACTGCAATACCAGTACCGATTTTTTGCGGACTTGGAATGAATGCAATACCAGTACCTACACCACCGCCGATTACGGCACCAGATGCTGTGTAAGCTAATAATTTACCAGCAGTCATCCATGGACCTTCTTTTAAAGAATAATCTTTTGTGAAAGGTTTAGCATTGAATGCCATTTCTTTTCCGTTAGGTAAAATAATTTTTGTTAATTGAGGATATACTCTTGCATTTTTGTTAAACCATCTTTCAGATTTAATATCGCAGATAGTAGCAACAAATTTTGTTCCTGCCGGAATAACAAGAGAACCTTCTTCTGTACAAATATCTTCTTCAGCAACAAAAGTTACAACATCACCAACTTGGTGTTCTTCTGATTTGAATTTTTCTTCAAAAGAAACAACTAATACGTTACCTTCAGCAATAATGCTTTGGATATTGTTAACAGTAACTTCATTGTTAGGAGCATTTCTTTTTACATTTAAATGTTCAACTCTTGTAACGCCAATGTATTCAGCTTTAACTAAATCTAATTTAGCTTTCAATCTTGCCAAAAGAACAGCTGCTTCAGCTCTTGAAAGATTGTCATTAGGTCTTAATTCTCTTGAATCAGGATAGTTTACATAAATACCATAGTTAATAGTTTTAGCGTAAACATTAGTTGCCCAAGCAGGGATTTCAGAAGCATCTTTGAATTGATCTAAAACTGCTTTATCAGCATCCATATCTTTAGTAATATGGCTGATAACAGATTGAGCTTCTGATCTCAAAACAACTCTGTTTGGCTGGAAAGTTCCATTCGGATAACCGTAAACCAAACCTAATTGTTGAGAACGCAAAATATTTTCATAATTAGGATTAGATTTAGATACATCAGAGAATTTGTTTGTAATACTAACATTTAAGTTATCATTAGATAAAACTTTTAATAAAGCATTAACAAACTCAACTCTTGTCATGTTACCTTCGGGATTGAAACGATTTGCCGACAATGTCATAATGTTGTCTGTAACAACGCTGTTAATTTCTTTTGAAGCCCAGTAATTTGCACTTACATCAGAAATAGAAACAGCAAGTACAGGAATCGCATTTAGAGCTAATAAGCAAAGTGCCATAACTCCTGAAATAATTTTTTTCATCTTCTAATTCCTCATATTTACTAATAAACCTTTTTCGTGTATTATTATAACGTACATATATTAAATTGCAAACCATGTAATAATAAATATTAAGATTTACCCGAAAGGAATCCCCAATGAATTATACAATGACAAAAATTGTTGCAACACTAGGTCCTGCAACAGCCTCAAAAGATAAAATCAGAGAACTTTTTAAAGCCGGCGTAACAATGTTTCGCTTAAATTCTTCACATGAAGATGTAGAAGTTCATAAAAGAAACTTAAACTGGGTTAGAGAAATCGAAAAGGAAGAAAATACTCTTATTCCTGTACTGTTGGATTTGCAAGGTCCAAAAATTAGAATAGGCAGTCTTCCAAATCCTATTGAGATAAAAAAAGGTGAAATATTAAAGTTCCGCAGTCAAACAGAAATTTCAGGAGATATTCTGCCGGTCGATTATAAAGGCATGGCTGATGACGTTGTTCCAGGTGAAATGATAATGATTGATGATGGGAAAATTCAACTTGAAGTCCAAAATGTTGAAGATAAAGTTATTTATGCAAAAGTGTTGACAGACGGGCTTTTAAAACAGAGAAAAGGGATTAATATTCCAGGTTCTCAAGGAAGTCTTGATGTATTAACAGAACGCGACAAAATGTTTGTCGAATTTGCGTCAAAACATGATATAGATTACTTAGGACTATCATTTGTTAGAAATGCAGATGATGTTATTAAATTAAGACAACTTCTGGCAAGTTTTGATGACAGAACAACAAAAATTATTTCTAAAATAGAAAAACCGCAAGCCGTAGAAAATATAGATGAAATTATTAATGTATCTGACGGTATTATGGTTGCAAGAGGTGATTTAGGGATTGAAATTTCAACAGAAAAAGTTCCTATTGTTCAAAAAACAATTATTAGAAAGGCAAATTCTAAAAGAAAAGTCGTAATCGTTGCAACTCAAATGTTGGAAAGTATGATTGAAAACCCTATCCCGACACGTGCGGAAACATCTGATGTTGCAAATGCAATTCTTGACGGAACAGATGCAATTATGCTTTCAGGAGAAACTGCAGCAGGTGCTTATCCAATAGAAGCAGTAACTATGATGAAAAAAATTGCAGATACAGTTGAAGAATCTCAATTTATGAGAAAGAACAAATTCCCGAACAAAATGATAAATGAGGAAAGAGATTCTCAAGCAATGGCAATAGGTATGTCAATTGCAGATATGGCAAGAAAAATGAAAATTAAAGCTGTTATTGCATTAACCGCAAGCGGATACACTCCTGCTATGCTTTCAGAAGCAAAACTAAGCGTACCTATTTTTGCCTGCTGTCCATGCAAAAACATATGCAGAAGTATAAAACTTTATAGAGGTGTTAATCCCATACCTCTTGACTTTGAAAACACAATTGATAAAAAATCACTTGCAATTATGGATGAATTTTTAACAAGCAAATTGGGACTAAATAACGGTGATTATGTTGTAATTACCGGTTCAGTCCCTGAACTGCTTGTTGGTGGTACAAACTTTATTAAAGTTCATCAAATTTCTAATAACCAAAGAATTTAATTGGCATAACTGTTTTCAAACGACAATCATGATTGTCTAAAGCACATTGAGCATTACCGGCAACCCCTGAACAATAAGGGGTTGTTGCTTTTACATATCCCATTGTACAAGCACTTTCTTTGAATGTTTTACTTTTTGTAATCCACTGAGTATGACGGCCATTGTTATCTATAAATTCATCATGAACGCTCGTTTGCAGGTGTAACTTGCTGTCGCCGCCTGCAGTTTCTGCATTATCCATATCATACGCAGGAATAACTGTACCGGACAAAGTTACATAGAATGGATATACATCTTCCCAAAGCTTGCTATCACCGCCTCGTGTACCATCAATATCTATATAAAGAGTGTATCCCCATTCATCAACATCAATCACTCTGCCTGATGAATCAGTAAATGTAACCCCTTTTGAATTACCTGCTAATAAAGAAATACGTTCAGGGTCTTGGCTGACATTATAAAGAATCATACCGTTACGTAAAATCATATCAGGATCTTTATCAGCAAAATCCGTTTCATTAGTACTAATTGCATCACCTTTGCATTCATCATCTTCTTCAAGACGAGCTGTGTTAGTGTAATTTACAAATAATCTGCAGAAACCTTCTCCATTTCTTGATACTGTTTGAGGAGTAGGAATACAGTCGCATTTAGCTTCACTCCATTGCTTACCTGCATCAGAACAAGTACGTGAAAATCCTGAAATATCCCTAAGCACAAAACCAGTAGAAGCATTGCATTCCTTCCCGCATGGAGTTACAGCCGGGCAAGAACCTGATGGGTCAACAGGACCAACAGGGTCAGGATCAACAGGAACAACAGGACCAACAGGGTCAGGATCAACAGGAACAACAGGACCAACAGGCAGTTTACATTGACATACTCCACTCTCATCCCGATAACATCCCACTGGACAAGGTATTACCATCACAGAAGTTCCAAATGCTGGACTAGCAGTAAAATTAGAAGCAAAGAAGTTTTTAATTCTCAAAGCCACACTTTGAGGTTCTGTAATGCCATAATCTTCTTCTTCAGGATTAAAATCTTTTAACATCTCTGCTGAAACTGCTCTTACAGTATTATAAGCAGTATAGTACGTATAAGACGTAATATTATCCAATTTAGCTTTTGTAACCTTAATACTTACACTTACAACTACTGCAATAATAAGCATTACTATAATTACTTCAGCAAGCGTATAAGCTTTTTTTAAAAAATTTTTCATATCCCAACTCCTATATATATATTTATCATTTTAACAGATTTTTCAGATTTTTCAACCCTTCTTTTGCATTCTGCATTTGCTGGCGAGATTCTTCCGCTTCTTTTCGTTTCTGTTCTAAAAGAGAATTAACAGCATCTTTCTTTTGCTGTACTGCATCTTGAACCGCCTGTTTTGTTTGTTGAACCTGCTCTTTTACCGTAACACTTTCTATAGCTGATGTATCACATTTTGAAAGCCATTTGAAAGACTTAACAGAACTTTTACTTTCAACTCCGCCATTAAATTGGACTTTAAAATCTTTATAATTAATATTACCTGATGATAATAGAGGAATAGCCGAAATATTCTCATCTTTAGGGTCAGTAGTTATTGCATTTATAATATTTGCAGTTGCATTACCAAACTTAGGAATAAATGAAGTTAACTTATCAACGGATAACTCACCCAAAGGTCCAAGAAGTTTTACAACTTCAGCCGACAATCTGCCAAGTATAACAACATTAGCAGTACCGTTCAAAAGATTATATTTACCGGTAATATAATAAGCCATTGAAGGGCCGGTTGTCTTCACAGGATTTAGATTTGCCCATCCGTTATTAAAACTCAAATCACCTGAAATAGTCTTAAATTCCGCTGTATTTTTTATTGCAGGCAAAGTCGAAATTGAAGTTACCGCCGCTTTAATTATACTGTTTGACTGTAAGTTTTGCGCAAACAAGAAGTTTTCAAAACGTCCGATATTTCCAAATGCGCCATCCAAAATTTCAAAAGACACCTTACCCTTAAGATTTTTCATCATTTCAACATCTGTTGCACCATGTAAAGTCACATTCGCATTAAATCCGAGTTTACCCGAAAGCGCATTTTTAATCCCTGCTGCGCCCGCAATTGCCTTTTCAGCATCCATGCCTGAACCCTTAAAGTCTACTCCAATATGCCCGTTAACAATATTATAAGATACATTACCGTTAACTTTTCCTGCAAAAGCATCACCTGAAATATTTTTCAAGTTAAATACATCACCTGTCAAATCAAAATCCGCACCTAGATTATCTGCAGAAATACCACCTGATACAAAGTTTTTCAATGTGCCGTTGCCTTTTACAATAGGTCCGTTAAGCGAAATATTAAGACCTTCAAGTGAAGTCTGCATATCAGGTATTGATAAAGATGGAATAGTAACAGTACCCTTTAATATAGGATTTGCAACATTTCCAGATACATTAATATTTGCATCAGCTTTAACATTTGACTTCTTAAATCCAGGTATTTCCAATGAAAAAGTTTTAGGTGTTGAAATATTCAAATCAAGAGTATCGTAATTTTTTACAAAACCTTTTAAGTGTCCTACGCCATTTCCGCTTGCTGTCAAATCGAGCTTAATATTTTGGGTTAAATAATCAGAAATTACACCAGTAATATCAAATTTTAAAACATCATAAACAAGATTTGCACTGTTTATATTTATATCTTTATCTGTCACCACAACTTTAGCTGTCGGAACAGTTACTGTTCCTGCAGGATTAATAACCTTTGCATTAGATACATTTATTATATTTTTTAGAATATTAACTCCGGCAATATTTAAAGTAGTATTTGACGGAATATCTTTATAATTAACCCCGTTCAAATTCAGATTAAAATCAGGAAGTTCGATATTTGCTGTAATTTTATTAATTGCAAAATTATATAATTTATAAGCTATTGAAGCTGACGGAATCTTTATATACCCTGACGCGTCAGTATGCTTAAGATTTGATTTTAATGTAAAATCCGCATCAATTCCGCCAGTTGCAGTAAGAGTATCGAGTTCTTTACACCCGAAAGTTTTTGCAATACTGTCAAGCATATCGATAATTGACTTAAATTGAGCATTGGACTTACAATTCAAATCTATTTTAGGATTTTTGCCTGTTTTCAGATTTGCAACAATTTCAGTAATCTCTTTTTCTGCAGTAAACAACTTTGCATAGAGCTGAATTTTGTCACCTTTTAAAAGAATATCCGCATTACTTGGCGGAAGTTTCTTCCCGTCAACAGCAATCCCAGCATTTAAAACATTCAATAAACCGCTAAAAGTCATATCATCTTCTATAACTACATCAGCCTTAACATCAGCAGTTAACTGATTTTTATAAATCGCCTTAAATATTTCTATAATATTTATCGGTTCTGCCGGTTCTGTCTGCACTTGCTCTTGCGGGTTAAAAACAAGTTCATTCAAATCCGCGTCAGGCATAAATTTATTCAAAAGTTTTACATCATAATTAAATTGAACTCTATCTTGAAGCATAAATTTACCGTCAGCAACAATTTTAACTATTTTATTCAAAATAAAATCACTGACTTTCGCCTTATTACCATATATAGAATATGTTTTATCAGTAGGCATATCAATAAAAGAAATATTATAATTTTTAACCGTGATGTTTGGTAAGTGATTAGAAAGCTTAAATCCAAAAGGTAATCCCACGGGAGTTTGCCCAGCTTCATTTTGTTCAGGTTCAGCCTGCGGGATATAATCTTCGATTAAAAACTTACCGTCTTTTTTAACTTTTAAATTAACATTAACATTCTCTGCGCCAACGGCATCAATCTCAATCTTTCCTGCCAGCAAAGGAATAAGAGAAAGTTTTCCGCCTGCATTATCGGCTGTTAAAAAAGTTTCACCGCTGGGAAGTGCAGCTTCAATATGCTCAACCCCTCCGCCAACCGTAAGTTTAGGAGTAGTTATTGCTCTGATATTTTCAAACTTAACTCTAAAACCTGATGCATCCTCAATCATTTTAGAAATTGTTTCACTATGAGCATTAACTAAACCGCTTATAAAAAACGGAACAATTAAAAAAAGCACATATAACGAAATAAAAAATATTCCAAAACCAATACCGATTTTTTTCAACATTTACTTCTTCTTCCTTTCAGGATAATAATTCCATTTTATATTTTCATTTTTTCTAAACCAAGTCAATTGTCGTTTGGCATAATTCCTAGTATTTTGCTTAAGCTTTTCAACAGCCTCATCCATGCTCATAACACCGTCTAAAGCCATTATAATTTCTCGATAACCTATTGTATCAATAAGATTTCCAATACGTCCATATTTTTCAAGCAAATTTTTTGTTTCATCAACAAGTCCCACTTCAATCATCAAATCAACACGCCTGTTAATTCTGTCATACAGTTCTTCTCTCGGGAAATTCAACCCAATCCACTCAACATCATATTCAATTTCATTAACCCCGCGCGCTTCAGAAAGAGGCTTACCTGTTGATTTTATAATCTCAATATATCTGATAGCCTTTTTCTTATCATTTTTTTCTACAAAAGCATCTTTGTCCAATTTTAAAAGCCTTTGTTCTAACTCTTCAAAAGAAAGCTCAGATAATTCTTCCCTTAATTTCCAATCAGGTTCAATCTCCGGTAAATCATAGTTATTTAATAATATATTAAAATACAGCCCCGTACCGCCTGCAAGTATCGGAGTTTTTCCGCGAGACAAAATAGCATTAACACAATTTTTAGCTTCTCTAACATAAAGCCCTGCCGAATAATTCTCATACGGTTCAACAATATCAAGCATATAATGCGGAACTCCTTGACGTTCATCAACAGAAGGTTTTGCTGTACCAATATCAAAGCCCCTGTAAACAAGTCTTGAATCCGCAGATATTATTTCACCATTTATCTGTTTTGCAAGTTCAACCGCATAAGCTGTTTTTCCGCTTGCTGTAGCTCCAACAACTGCTATAACCTTATTTTTCATATCTATCCGCATAATACAAGAAAATTAATACAGTAACATACACCATAAAATAATACATTAAAATACTTACCAGTATATAAGATACAGGATTAATAACTGCGAATGTATAAATAAACAACAGAACAAATCCCATAAACCACAATGATAAAAATATTCTAAATGTATTCCAAAAATCTTTAAATAATTTCCCAATAGAAGTAAACAAAGCAACAAGCGGGTTTGATGTTCTATATATGATTTCAGGAACCCACAACATCAATAAATACATAACAAATGAAGTTGCAGCCATAAATAACAAACTCCATTTACCGAAAAATACAATTTGAGCAGGAGTAAGTTTTTCTACAAAAGAAGCCATACCTGCATTAGTTGCAAAATTCGGGTCAGACGCAAGCTGTAATAACTGCTGGGTTGAAACTTCATCAAGCGTTCCTATAATATTAACACCAAGCAAATATACAATAGGTGTGGCAATTATTTGGATTAAAAATAAAAGCATATAAACACCAACAAAAGATAAAAAGAATTTGCCAATACCTTCAGGAATTATCTTAAACAACCCCAAAGACGCGTTTGCTCTGTCAACATCTAAAACAAAAACCTTCTTTGATAAATCAACAGCTCCTTTAACCATATAAAACCACAATGCGCATATAACACCGCTCATAAATAAAACGGTTATAGATGCGAGCAAAACTTTGTGATTTGAATCCATATGCATTCTGGAAAAGAATGTATATAAATCAAGCATTTTAATACCTAATATTAAAGGTATTGCCAAAATAATATTATTATTTGTTACTTTTGATGCTTGCTTAAACAATTCACGCATAATATATAATGCCCTCAAATCTTAAATTTAATAAATTAACCTACTGACTCTTTTTCTTTAGCCAATTTTCTTTTTCTTCTGCGCATTAAATCAACAAAAGCCTCAAGTCTTGTCAAATATCCCGCCTTACCTGTCTGTTCATCCATAATCAAAGGCAAAATCGGAATATCACAATTTTCTCTCATCGCAGGGAAAATATTCTGTGACATAATCTCTGGCATGCATGTAAACGGGCTTATATGAATAATACCGTCAATTCCTCGTTCATTTGCATAAGCTACATCAGAAACACATTCCAAAGAATCACCGCCAATATCACGCATCAAATAAGGTTTAGCCATCCTAAACGCACGCTGTAAATGAGTTTCACCCTTCCTAAAAGCTTCAGGAATAATCGCATCTTTGATAAATCCGCTTATTGTAAGGCTTCTTCTTGTTTGAACACCCATTTTGCCAAGTTCGCGCGTAATATCCTGATTTGAAAATTTGTCGCAAACAAGATAAATTTCACCGGTCAAATCTACATGCAAAACTTCTCTTTTTGAATCTATTTCAACCTTTTGCATTTCAGCCATTGCATCTTTTCTTGCTTTTTTAAGCTGTCTTGTATTATCAGCATCTTTAATATACTTCAAAGCCTTATTAAAATGTTTTTCTGCATCACCAAAGTTGATTTCTCTTGCTCTGTAATAAGAAAGAGTATTTTCCAAATCATCAAGCGCAAACATTTTTCTTATTGCAATATTTATAGCTCTTGCAAACAATATCGGGTCATTTTTTCCGCTGATTTTTTTCAAAAAGTCGTACATCCCTTTTATGCCGTCATACAAAGTTAATTCAATATACTTTGCATCATAACCCAAATCAATCAACGCACTGTGAATACAATTACCGTATTCACCCAAACGACAGCATCCGGGAGATGTTATCATTGCAACATAATCAGTGCCACCCTCAATTGCTTCAATAAAATTGCCCAAAATCAATTTATAAGGCAAGCAAATTGCCTCAGGGGAATGTTTTGTACCTAAAGATAATGTTTTTTTACTTGTATATGGCGGAATAAAAGGTTCAACACCGATTTTTTTTAACGCTGCCGCCCAAGCTATACTTACTGTTCCCATATGGGGAAATGCTACTTTTTTTCTGCCATCTTTATTGATTTTTTTACTATTTTCCATATTATTATCCGTCACTTCGCTTTTAAAAATTTATTATGCTACCGAAAAACTTACCAAACGCTCGTTCCCGTTTTTATTACTTGTCATCATTGCTCCGTATATTTCAAATTCGGTTTTCTTGCCGCTAATGTTTCATCCAAACGTTTTACAGGGGTAGTATGCGGTGCTGAAATAAGTTTTTCAGGATTTCTTTTTGCTTCTTCCGCAATCTTCAGCATTACATTAACAAAATCATCTAAAACTTCTTTTGTTTCAGTTTCCGTAGGCTCAATCATTATAGCTTCATGCACTATCAGCGGGAAATAAACTGTCGGCGGATGAGTATTTTCATCCATTAAAGCTTTTGCAATATTCAATGTTGAAACTCCACTATCATGTTTTTGCTTGTCACCTGAAAGAACAAATTCATGCATACAGGGTTCGTTATATGGCAAAAGGTATGCCTCTTTTAATTTTTCTTTTAAGTAATTTGCATTTAATACGGCATTCTCGCTTGCTTCTTTTAAGTTTTTACCCATCATTAAAATATAAGCATAAGCTCTTACCAGCACGCCAAAGTTGCCAAAAAATCCCTTAACGCTTCCTATTGAATATTTTAAATTATAATTTCTAAAATATTTTTCACCATCAAAGTCCACAACCGGTGTTGGCAAAAATTCTTTCAATTCTTCCACAACCCCAACAGGACCCGCACCTGGACCACCGCCTCCATGAGGAGTTGAAAAAGTTTTATGAAGGTTCAAATGTACAACATCAAACCCCATAAGCGAAGGATTAGAGTAGCCCATTACTGCATTAAAATTCGCTCCATCATAGTATAAAAGCGAACCGTTATCATGCATTAATTTTGAAATTTCAAGAACATTCTCTTCATAAATACCGAGAGTATTGGGATTAGTCATCATTATAGCCGCAACATTCTCATCCAAAAGTTCTTTCAATGCTTCAACATCAACTTGTCCTTTATCATTTGATTTTACAGGTACAATTTCAAAACCGCAAAGATTTGCACTTGCAGGGTTAGTACCATGAGCAGAATCCGGGATAATTACTTTTTTTCTGTTTTCACCCTTAACTTCAAAATATTTTTTAATAACCATCATGCCTGTTAGTTCGCCATGTGCACCTGCAGCAGGCTGTAATGTAACAGCATCCATACCGGTTACTTTTTTCAAAGCTTCCTGTAATTTATACATCAATTCCAACGCTCCCTGAGCATCTTCATCAGACATATACGGGTGAAGATTTGTAAATCCTTCTAATGAAGCTAAAAGTTCATTAACTTTAGGGTTATATTTCATCGTGCAAGAGCCTAAAGGATAAAACCCTTTTTCAATACAGAAGTTTAAATCAGAAAGTTCTTTATAGTGACGCATAGCTTCAAGTTCACTAACTTGGGGCAGTCCAACGGCATCTTTTCTCAAAGCTCCTTTAAGAAATCCTAGATCTTCATTTTCATCTGTTAAACTAATCCCTGATACACCATTACTTTTTTCAAAAATAGTTTTCACTAAATAATCCCCTGCTTTTTTAAATCCCTTTTAATTTTATCCAATCCTGCCTGAATAATTCTTGAAATTCTTGACTGCGAAATATTAAATTCTTCTGCAATTTCTCTAAGTTTTTTCTCTTTAAAAAATTTTTGTTCTATCAGCTCTCTTTCACGAGGAGGAAGTTTTTTCATAGATTCAATGATTTCCGCTTTTAGCTCAGTCAATTCAATACTTTCTTCTGGAGTTCTGTCCAATGCCCTGATTTGTGTAGGCACTTCTGCGTCCTGCATCTCGTCGATTGAAAGAATTGTTTTATAAACTTCTTCTCTCACATTTTCGTTTTCTTCTTCCAGCTGCTGTTTTTTATTTTTCAGAGAATACCATTTATAACGGCGTCTGACTTCGTTTCTGACAGCCCATTTTATAGCTGTTGAAAGATATGTATTATTAAAAGTATTTTTAGGATTATTCTTGAACAGAATATATAGCGTATGGTTACCGATATTAATAAGTTCAGGCAAATCTATCAAATGTGAACTTGAAAATTTTTGGTATTCTACTTTTGCAATCGTTTCAACTAAATCTTTATAATCCCTTAGATTAATTTTTTGTTTTGTATTTTGTTCTGCCGTCATGACTATAACATTTTCCTATAAAAACATTTCCCTAAAATAATAATACCAGAAAAAAATATAGAATACCAGACAATGTAATTTTCCTTAACATAAATTATAGTAACGAAAAATAAGGAGAAAATTATGAGAATATTATTTTGTACTGACGGTTCAAAAATAAGTTTTAATTCACTGACAAATATTTCTAGATGGATAAAAAATGCAATGATAGATACTATTTGTGTAATTGACTGGAGTTTTCTGCCTGACGAAATCAGTATTGAAGAAGAAAATTTTTCTTATTCTTGTGCAAATATTGCAGATACAATACTTGATTATGCAGAAGAAGAAATTCAAAAACTAGGACTTGAATGCGGTATAAAAATTAAAAATTGCGGTTCGGCTATCGAAAGCATTTTAGAACAGGCAGAGAAACAAGATTATGACTTAATCCTTATGGGCTCACACGGCAAAAAAGGCATTCAAAAGTGGCTTGGATCAGTATCTCAGGAAATCATTAATTCCAGCAAACTGTCCTGCTATATTGCCAAAGAAGAAAACAAAACTCAAAAACTTTTAATAACAACAGACGGTACATCATGTTCTTGCGGAATTATTCAAAACATTTTACCTGACTTAAATCTTGAAAACAAAGAAATTCATATTGTTATGGTAAACGACGACCCAAATCTTTTATTTTTAGATGGAACTCTTGATACAGAGTGGATTCTTGATATTCAAAAGCAACAGCATATATATGCATCAAAAGCTATAAAAGAAATTCAAAATATTTTTGAGCAACATGGGTGTAATGTATATAAAACATCAATTTTAACAGGAAACCCTTCTCATGAAATTATTAACTATGCAAAAGAAAATATGATTGACCTGATTGTTTTAGGCTCTCAAAACAAATCGCGTCTTGACAGATTTTTGACAGGCTCTGTAAGCAAGCGTGTTTTAGAAAATGTCGTAAGCGACATTTGGCTTGCAAGATGTAAAAAAATTGACGAATAAAAAAAATAATGTAATAATCAGCATATGTATAACAGTAAATATGCACCGTATTTATTCTTACTGCCCTCAGCAATTATATTGCTGGTATTCTTTTTCATTCCGTTTTTTCAAACGGTAGGTTTAAGTTTTTTAGATTATTCTTCTGACATTTACAATCCTGCATTTGCCGGTTTAGATAACTATATTAACTTATTTAAAAACCCGATATTTTATAAAGTTTTATGGAACACATTTATATATTTGTTTATTGCAGTACCTATACTTGCAATATTCCCTCTGTTTCTTGCCGTTTTAATCAACCAAAAAATCAGAGGGGTAACTTTATATAAAATATTGATTTACCTGCCCGTAATTGTTTCCATAGTTGTTGCAGCAATTGCTTTCAAATGGCTTTATGCAGAGCAGGGAATTTTAAATTATGCGGTTACAAGTCTCGGGCTTAACTCAATCGGCTGGCTTACAGACCCGAAATATGCGCTGTATTCCGTGATTATCGTTACAATCTGGAAAGGTATCGGATATTACATGATTATCTACCTTTCAGCTTTAATGAGTGTTCCAAATGAGCTTTATGAGGCGTGCGATATTGATGGAGCAAGTTTTTTAACAAAACACTTAACCGTCACTATTCCGCATATTATGCCGACAATTGCACTGGTTACAACAATCAGCGCGATTTCTGCAATGAAAGTATTTGCAGAAATTTATGTAATGACAAAAGGCGGACCTCTGAATTCAAGCAAAACAATTGTTTATTATATTTACGAAAGAGCATTTGAAAACCTTGATTTAGGCTTTGCATCAGCAATGGCTGTAGTTCTGCTTGGTGTTGTAATGATATTTTCACTTATAAATATTTTCTGCTTTGAAAGGAATAAGTACCAATTATGAAGAAATTACCGACACATTTAATACTTATTTTTATTTCACTTTTATCAATTTTCCCTTTTATATGGCTTATTTCAACATCATTAAAAGGAAACAGTGAAAATATTTTTGCATATCCTCCGCAAATTATCCCGACAGATTTTACCTGGGCAAACTATATCGGAGTATGGGACAAGGTTAATTTTATCGGATATTTTATAAACAGTATGATAGTTGCGGGCGGAACTGTTTTGTTAAACCTAATCCTTTCTGCAATGGCAGGCTACCCGCTTGCGAGAATGGAGTTTAAAGGCAAAAAAGTTACATTTTTTGCAATCCTTGCAACAATTATGATTCCGTTTCAGGCAATTATGCTTCCTGTGTATTTGATTACGTTGAAACTTCATCTTGTAGACAGTGTAAACAATTTTGCAGGATTTATAGGACTGATAATGCCGTTTGCTGTAAGTGCATTCGGAATATTTCTTATGCGTCAGGCATTTTTAGGAATTCCAAAAGAAATGGAAGAGGCGGGAATTGTCGACGGATGTAATTCTTTTCAAATCTTCTGGAAAATATTACTGCCAATGGTAAAACCCTCGCTTGCAGTGCTTGCAATATTTACATTTATAGGCTCTTGGGGAGAATTTTTGTGGCCGAGCATTGTTTTAACCAAAGAAACAATGTACACCCTTCCAGTCGGTGTAAATAACTTGCAGGGAATGTTCAGCTCAAACTGGCGATTTATCGCAGCAGGTTCAATCCTTTCTACAATACCGATTTTAATTTTCTTCTTGGCAATGCAGAGATATTTCATTTCTGGCGAAAACGAGGGAGCTGTAAAGGGTTAGTCTTTACAACTTGAAGCCTTGTTCCAGCCGAGTTTTTCAGGACAATGCAGGTAATCCATATTTTTATTGTAAACTACCCAAGCTGCACATTTAGAAGTGCTTCCGGCGGGATGTTCTCCCAAACATTGCTCTGCAAATTTTTCAGTCCATATAACTTCTTTCGGAGAACCCGACGGAACTACACCGTCTTGAACAAGGACAAAAATAAAGATATCTTTATCAGAGACATTTGGTCCTTTTTTACCATTTATATCGACAAAAATCATTGCGCAATAATGCTGATATGAACCATACAAAAAACTACCACTGCCAGCCTCGCCTGTTCCAGGTTTTTGTAATGTCATGTCTTGCTGGCACGAACCACCCGTATTATACATACCTATAATAGCACCATTTGCAAGAACATGCCGCTTATAACCCAAAACACCAGACGAGTTTACTAATCTGTAAGTAAAGTGCTTATAACCTGTAAGGCAAGTTTCGGGAACACCGTTTGCTCCGTTAGCAACACAGCTATCTGTTATTTTTAAATATTTCGGAAGTAATTCGTAATATTTAGTGACTCGTTCTGAATCAGTTTCACCCATTTGATCAATTGTCAGGCCTTCATCTTGTATCATTTGTTTGGTTGCATTAAGTAATAAATTATATGTTTGAGTTAGTCTTACAACCGTAACTTTTTCTTGATAACCAGCAATCACATTAGGGATTGTTAATGCGCAGACAACTCCAATAATGCCAAGGGTAATTAAAACCTCAGCAAGTGTAAATCCTGGAGTTAAGCTATGAGTGCCCCCCCCCCGATATTTTGATTAAATTTAAAATTTCTCATTCCAAGCTCCTTTTTTATCATTATAAACTATTTTTGAAATTATTCAACTCCCGGCACGTGAATATTATATCGAACATCGTCAAATTCATTTTCTTGGTCTTCGATATCTTCTTTAATAAGTTTTTTTGCTCCGCAAACCTTAAAGTTTTTGATAATTGCATTATCCAAATCATCAGTAAATACCATTCTGCCGTTAACATAAGTTATTTGAGCATGTTCTGACGGTTCATCCGACACTTTTTCTACCAAATCATTGTCAGCATTCGCTAAAATAGTACGCGTAACATCATTCATTACATCAAAAATATAACGCTGTCGGGAAGAAATCCCTGTCTTTGATGTTGAAATCAAAGTTGAGGCTTTTTTCAACTCATCTAATGACTCTTTATAATATCTTAAATGGCGTAATAAAATTGCCAAATTATAATGCGCTTCATAATTCATCGGTGCAAGTTCAATCGCTTTGCAATAAGTCAACCCTGCTTCTCTATAATTACCGAGCAAATGATGAGTCAAAGCAAGATTATACCTTGCATCATAATCCCTTTTAAGAATTTTACAAGCTTCTTTATAAGCATCAAGAGCTTTTAACAAAAACTGACGTCTATATTCGTAATCATAATCAAGATAAATCGATTTTTGCTTGTAAGCAACACCCTTATTATAATATGCGAGTCCTTTATTAACTTTGTAGCTTTTTCTATTACTGTATACAAACGGAATAGATAAAAGGTGCCTTTTGGTTTTTAAGATTTCATCATACTGGTTAATTGCGCCGTCAAAATCACCAAGCTTTTCAGCAGACACAATTCCGTAATTCATACGCGCAATCATCATTTTCGGATTATGTTCAAAAGCTTCTTCATAAGCATCAACCGCTGAATAATAATCTTCGTATACGACATAAAGATTACCGAGGTTGTACCAGGCTCCATAATGTTCAGGGTATAGATTTACTGCTCTTGTGTAATTATTAATCGCTTTTTGAAGTTTTAGTTTTCTAAGCTCCTTATCTCCTTTATAAACATAATATACGCCTTGAACTTTATCCAGCTGCTTGCGTACAAATTCAGGGTGAGTATAGATTAAAAATCCTATACCCGCCAGTATTAATAAAGTAAATAATCCCGAAAAAAACTTTTTCAAAACCGTACCTCTCAGACTATTTTACAGCCTATTTCTATAAAAAATAGAATTGTAACAGAATTGTAACATAAATTTCTCATAAAAAGCAATTTCTGCAAACAAAATGTTTTTATATAAGTAAGGTAGGTTAAAATTAAATTTAGAGGTTAGGTTATGTTCAACAGTAGTATGGCAGCACCGGGAATGTACGGCATAGCACCGAATTATTATACCAATCAAATTGCGATGAACGATTTGTCTGGATTTGATTTGTATGCTCCAACCGGAATGGCAATGGATCCGATGCTTACAATGAACGGAAGTATCTTTGGCTCATCAATGATGGGAATGGGCGGTTTCGGATGCGGCGGAATGGGATACGGTATGGGAATGCCTTATCCGATGATGGGAATGGGCGGAAACTACGAAGATTATTATAAAAATTATGAAAAATATCAGGATTTCATGATTAATAACCAAGTTCGCCAACAACAAAAAATGCGAAACGCAGACTTGCAATTGAACTCACCTCAAGAAGGCATCCAAAAACAAGCAGGAATTCTTCACGAAAAAATCTTGCAAAATGAACAGGAGCAAATTCTTCAAGCATATGCATCATTTAAGGAAAGTGTAAGAAATATGTATGGAGATCAGGCAACAGATGAGCAGGTTGCAAATCGTGCAAGTACTCTTTATAAGCAACTGACAGGCAAATCAATCACAGATGACATCCGGGAACACGGTAGAGATTCCTTAACTCAAGGCTTCTTGCAGACAGTAACCTTAGGACTTGCAGACGGTAAATCAGCGGAAGAAAACATCTCTGCTCTAACAGGACAACCTGTAGGCAGAAAAGATAAAACCAAAAAGATTGTAGGTAATATCACAGGCGGTGCATTAGTCGGCGGAGCAACATTTGCAGGAAGCAGTCTGTTATGTAAAGCTCTAAAAATAACATCTAAGAGCAAAACTTTCTGGGGAATACTTGCAGGTGCAATAGCAGGTGTCGGAACTGCAATAGCAACATCAAAATAACAAAAATAGTGTGTAGTGTAGATAATTTTGAGGTCGAAAGGCCTCTTTTTATTGTAAAATAAAACCCGCATCAAGGAGTTAAAATGCGGGTAATTAAATCAGTAAAAGAGACATCACCAACATTATGAAATATTTATTTTTTTTGTCAAATTTTTCGATTTGTTTTATAATCCTCTTATGAAGAAATTTTTAATAATAGTATTATTACTAATAACACTCCCTGCTTTGGCAGAAGATTATCAAGATATCAGCAATCAGGCAAATATTTTATACGCAGGAAATGACATAAAAAATGCAAAAGAACTTTTTTTAAGTATTCCTGAAGAAGAAAGAACTGCTCAAAATTGGCTTCTTCTGGGAAATATTCTGCAAGACCAAGGCGAGCTTGATAAAGCTGTTTTTATGTATAAAAAAGCAATCCAAACCGATGAAAAATATTACAAAGCCTACTACAATCTCGGAAATATTTACCTAAAAGACGGTAAACCGAATATGGCTATTGAACAATACAAAAAAGTTATTAAGCTGAAACCTGAATATGCATACGGACATTATAATCTTGCCTGTGCTTATATAAAACTAGGTAAATATTCAAAAGCTAAATACGAACTTTTAACAGCAATTGATTTAAAAAACACAGTCGCAGATTTTCATTATAATTTAGCTTACGTATATAAAAAACTGAACAAAGAAAAAGAAGCTAAAAGATATATTGAATATTACAATAAACTTATGGAGCAATAATGTATAAAGGAATAATTTTTGATTTTAACGGAACCTTATTTTTCGATTCGGAAAAACACCTTGAAGCTTGGCGCGAATTTTCAAAACGCGTAAGAAAAGAAGCTTTTACCGATGATGAAATGCGTGAATATATGTTTGGCAGAACAAACGAAGATATTCTGGCATATCTCCTCGGCAGAAAACCCGAACCCGAACTTGTTGAAGCACTTGGCAAAGAAAAAGAAGCTGTTTACAGAGAAATGTGCAGAAAAGATTATAAAAATACTGTTCTTGCACCAGGTGCCGTAGAATTTTTAGACTACCTGAAAGCAAACAATATTCCTACAACAATTGCTACAATGTCAGAAAAAGATAATGTTGATTTCTACATAGAAGAATTTAAACTTGAAAAGTGGTTTGATATAGATAAAATCGTTTACGCAGACGGCACAATCCCCGGCAAGCCTGCCCCTGATATTTATATCAAAGCTTCCAAAGTACTAAATCTCGACCCGAAAGAATGTATTGTTGTAGAAGATGCAGTATCAGGCATTGAATCAGCACGAAGTGCAGGCATAGGCAAAATTATTGCAATAGCTTCTATGGAAAGCGAAGATTTATATAAAAATATTCCTGCCGTATCGCAAATTATCAAGAATTTTGACGAAATCGACAGAAATATTTTTAAACCAAAATGCAACATTTAAAAGAAAAAAAAGCCCCGTATAACGGGGCAAAATTTTGTAGGTAGGTAGGAATTTAAAATCTCTCTCTTAATATCTCGTTTTATTTAATGTTTACATATATATAAAGTATATATAATTTATCCAATTTCAAAAATTACCCAATTCGTTACAATAGTTAATACTTGATTTTTTCAATTGCTTATAATACAATAGATGAGCTAGACATGGTATAGGAGTTAGGAATGTTAGTTTCATCAATAGCCCGTTTCAACGCACTAAAGAATGCAGTACAAATGCAGACTCAGGCAACTGTAAACTCTTTTCACGGAGTACAAAATAATAATAAACAACAATCCTTTAATCCGTTTTCTCTTGATAATTTAAAATCTGCAATCCATAAATTAAATATTCTGGCTTAATCCTTAAAGAGCTCTTTTACTAACATAGAACACACAGCAGGTATTATTGCAACCGCAATAAGTACATTTGTTATTCCGAAATTTTCAGCAACAAACCCGAGCGCAGACATAACAATCGCAATAACTCCCCAAGAAAAACCATTAATAAAACCTGAAATTATACTTTTGTATTCAGGCAAAATGCTTTGTGCCATAACCATAGTTACAGGAGTTGCCATCATTGTTAAAAAGCCCATGATAACGAAGATTCCCAGAGAAAGTATTGAATATTTTTGATAAGTCATAATAAACAAAAACATTAATGGCAAAGTTGAAATCATAGAAATATAAAACACATTCTTAGAACCAATTCTTTTTTCTACAGAACTGCTCAATAATGATGCCACACCACCTGCGAATATAAACATAAACAATGCTACACCAATATAAAACGGTTTATGCCCCATGTTTTTCCACAGAAACGGCAAAAGAATAAAACAAGAGGATTGAACCATTGTTTTAAGCATAGCAATAACATTCAAAATATTAAGTTTATGATTTGTCAAAATTCTTTTGAAAGCCACTTTAAAATCAATTTTTGGAAGTTCATCCTGAGTATTAGAGATTTTAGGAACAAACTTAAACATAAGAACAGCCCAAACAATTCCTAAAACAGACATGAACGGCATTTTATTCATGCCTAAAAATTGAGTAACAGATGATGACACAATCGGTCCTAAAGAGTAACCCAAAGTCCCCATAGCCAAGAATATTGCCATAGCCTTTGTACCATCCAAACCTTTTGAAAAACGTGAAGCAAGCCCCAATGCCTGAGGATGAAAAAAGCTTGAACCAATACTGCCAAGAATTATAAAAAATACCAACAGAAAAACATTATTCGACAAAACCGAAAGCGGTATAAATATTGACGACAAAAGAAGTCCCCAAAATATAAAATGACGTCTCAAAATATTATCGGCAAAAAATCCGAACAACGGCTGTAAAAGCGACGAAAATATATGCGATACAGTCAATACAACAGTTGCAATCGCCATAGAAATCCCGATTTTTACAGCAATAAACGGCATAATAGGGTTCAAAACCCCTGTATAAATATCATTTATAAAATGCCCGCCGGAAAGCCAAACAAGAGCCTTTTTATTTTGAGGTAAATTATTTTCCATACAAGAAATTAAACGTCAAAAAAAGAATAAAATCAATTATGCTGCTTACTCAATAAAATAAACCCGCAGAGACCAAAAAGAAGCATAACCAGAGAAATAATCTGCGCAACAGGGAAACCTGCAATATTCAATACACTGTCTACTCTAAAATGCTCAACAAAAATTCTTACAACAGAATATAAAATCAAATACAAACAAGCAATCTTTCCGGAAGTAAAATTTTTCTTGAAACAGAACACCAATACAAGAAATATACAAAAATTCAGAATACTTTCATACAAAAAAGTCGGATGAAAATATTCAAAATTAATATACTCTAACGGTCTGTGCGAAATTGGAATAAACAATTTCCATGGCAGATTTGTAGGAGTACCAAAAGCTTCAGAATTAAAGAAATTCCCCCATCTGCCAATACTTTGCGCTAATGCTGTTCCACACAAAAAAACATCTGCAAGTTTTAAAAAAGGCATTTTATAAATTTTTGAAAAAAAATAAAGTGAAAGAATACCAATAATTATCATTCCATGAATAGATAAACCGCCTTGCCTTATATAAAAAATTTCAAAAGGATGTGCCAAATAATACGAATAATTCACCGCACAATAATAAAGTCTTGCACCCAAAATTCCTAAAATTATCATATAAGGTGTAAAATCAAAAATATACGAAACCTTATCATAATATTTTCTATACAAAAAATCAGCCGTATAAACACCGACAAATATGGCAAAAGCAAGAATTATCCCATAATAATAAACAGGAAATTCAAAAATACTAAACGCAATTTCACCCGGAGAACTAATCGGCATGACTTTTTAAAAGTTCTTCCAAAGCTTTAATACTTTCTTCAACCTCAGCTTTGTCTTGTGATGACGGAGATTTTTCCAAATATATCTTATAATCTGAAATTGAATTGTTAATAGTTGTAGTCAAAGTTGATTTTGCAATATCTGAAAGTTTAACATCTTCTTTTTCATCATCATCTGCTTTTTCAACAGAGCCGTCTTCATTAACCTCAACCTCACCGGAAATAATATCTTTTGCCAAATTTTCCTCAGCAACTGCAAGTGAATAATATGCATCAGCAAAATCAGGATTTAATTTAATAGCATCATTATAAGTTTTTACAGCATTAGCATAATCTTCAGCTTTTGTATAAGCAACAGCAAGATTATATTGAGTTTCAAATACACTTCCATCCAAATCCACGCTGGATTTTAACCTTTCAATCGCAGAAACATAATCACCCTTATCCATAAAATCTTTTGCTTTATTATTAAGTTCCTGAACCGCAAAGTTATTAATGCATGCCGTTGATATTACAGAAATGAATAATATACTTGCTAGTAAAAAAGCTTTTTTCATGCTATAATCATCCTCATAAAATAAACGTAATTTTGATTATAAAATAAGCATATAATTTTGGCAAATTTTATAAAAAAAAGTTACAATGTGAGGTTAATATGTCAGATGACAAAGTTGTTCAATTAGGAGCTAAAAAGAAAGAAACTACGCAAGATGAGCTTGTTTACTGCAGTTTTTGCGGACGTCCGAACACACAGGTAATCAAAATGGTTCAAGGCCCGGGAGTTAACATTTGCTCAGAATGCACCATGATTGCCGTTCAATATTTAATATTAAACGACAGAATGCCGTCAGCTGAAGCTCAGGCTATTTTAGATGCATTTTGGGGGAAAGCAAGATAATGCAGTTTAATCCATTTGAAATAAAAGCAGAAATTGCAAAGATTTACACTGAACTTGACGGCGTAAAAGATTATGCAAGCTATGAAATTCATTTCCGGACACTTGATGCCCAAAAGGATAAAAGTGTTATTGTAAAGCTTTTATTTAAAGAAATCAATAAAAATGCCGACTTAACTAAATTTTTACTGATTAGATACTGCGAAAAATCTGATTTGATTGAACGTTTATGGAGCATTATCAAAAATAATTTAACTTCAAATCAGGCAAAAATTTTTGCACTTGATTTACTTAGAGATATCGACACCAATTGGTCATACGAAGAATGCGGACAATATTTGGATAATCCTGATGAGTTTGTTGATGCAGATACAAGAAAAATTCTCAATAACGCAATAGCAAACCCCGAAGTACAAATTGATTTTCTGGATTTCTTGAATTCACTTGCCGATAACGATAAAGTTATTTTATTAAACTCACTTGGCAATGACTATTCAAAAGATGAACTTGCAAACATGCTTGTTCCCGTATACTTATCAATGCCTGATACTGAAGCCGGGAAAACTGCACTGGAAATTTTAGGCAATTCTAAATCTCAGTTAGCATACCATGCCTTAAATGCATCATTAGAAACTGCAGACGAAAACTTAATTCCCGCAATCAAGAAAAATATTTCAACATTAAAACTTGCAGGTATCAGAGAAGACAATACAATAGAATTTTATAAAGAAATTTTGAAAGATTCAAAACCGTACAAATTTTGCATAACTTATCCCGACGGGCATGGAAATCAAGCGGTTATCATTTCCAGAATTAATAAACAAGGCAAAGTTCAATTCGTTGCAATCGTAATTGATGATTACAAAGGGGTTAAAGATTGTTTCGGCTTTAACGAAATTTCAAAATTTGAATGTAACGCAATCATAGAAAGATTTTACAGAGGTCAACGCGCATTGGATTTAGAACCTGAAGTTTTGAAGGCAATTCTTGTGAGAGCGGAAAAACTTTCTAAAATGCCATATGAATACGTGTGCTGGAGAAATTTGCTTATTGATATTGAACCTGCCGAATTGAAACTGAACTATAAGGTTAAACAATTGACAGAACAAGAATTTGAAAGCATTTTACAAAGTGATTTTACTGATTTCTGGTTCTTAAACAGCACATACAGCGATGAGTTTGAAGAATTTTTGAAACTTCTTGATGACCCAAAAGATTTTGAAAAACTTATTGATGAAAATGTTGAAAAAATCTTCTACCCCGAAGAATATAAAGTCTGGTCAGACAGAATTTTAAACACTGCATTATTAAAGGATTTGGCAAACGAACAGAAAACTGCACAAAATTTATATTCCTTGTATAATGATAAAACACTGAAACGCGAATTTTTCAAAAACATCATAAGAAAAAGTATTTACGAATACTTTTTCGCAAAGAAAGATGAAAAAAGAGTTCAGGCAATAGAAGAAATGTGGGTAAAAACAGGAGCGTAAGCGCCTAACCCCCAAAAAATATACCAATATTGTCAGAAAGGGCAAAAAATGTTTAAAGTAATGGGACTTGATATCGGCACAAAAAGAATAGGAATCGCACTAAGCGATTATCTTTTGATGCTTGCTAACGGTCATTCATACATTCCTCGAGACAACAATTCCATAGAAACAATCCTGAAAATTGCCAAAGAAAATAACGTAAAAAAAATAGTTGCAGGAGTTCCCTACAACATGGACGGAACAGAAGGTGCTCAAGCTCAAGATTGCAGAGATTTTGCATCTCAGATTACAGGTTATGAAATAATATTTGAGGACGAAAGGTTAACCTCTGATACAGCAGAAGAAAATCTCCGCTCCCAAAAAATTGATTTTAGAAAAGAAAAGGGGCTTGTCGATATGGAAAGCGCCCGAATTATATTAGAGCAGTACTTAAGTAGAAAATAGAAAGGAGCCTGACATGGCAGAAGAAGATCAAATCATTGAAACAGTTGATGAAAACGGTAACATAGTAAAATTCGAATTATTCGACATCGTTGAAGTTGACGAAAAAGAATACGCATTACTTTTACCTGCAGATGAAGAAGATGCGGATGAAGTAGTTCTTATGAGAATATCAAAAGACGGCGAAGAATACTTATTCGAAACAATCGAAGACGATGCAGAATTCGAAAAAGTAGCAGAATATGTAGAAAATATGGAAGACGAAGAAGAAGAATAATGTTTGAAAGATTTACGGAAAAAGCAATAAATGTAGTAAGTGCATCACAAAATGTAGCAAAAGAAGCAGGAGCTCGCACAGTCGGACCAGAATACTTGCTGCTGGCACTTTTTGATGAAGCTAAAGGTATACCTCTAAAGCTTTTTAAAACTTATGACATTACAAGAGAAAATCTGCTTGAAGAAATTGATAAATACCAACACTTTGTATCAACTCAAACTTCAGGTACACTGCCTTTTGATGATGACTACAAAGAAATACTAAAAAAAGCATTGGATTTGGCAAAAAAATCAGGTAACCCGACAATTCTTTACGAACATTTATTTCTTTCCGTTCTTTCGGATAAAAAATCCAACAGCGTCAAAATCCTCGAAGATTTAGGGTTTGATATATACAAATCAAAAACATTGCTTGAAAAACTTGTTCAAAAGAAAACCAAAAGACTTTATCATCCCGAAATCGATGAAAATCGAGAAGAAGGTAATAAAGCTCAACAGACTGATAATATCTTCGACAGCGAAGATGCTTCAAGAGTTTTTGAACGAGCTGTTTCCAAGCTTTCGACATCTAACTATGAAATTTTGGGGACTGAACAAATTTTATCGTCAATTTTAGAAGATAAAGACTCACAGCTTGCCCAAATTTTTGCACAATATGGTGTAACAAGCGAAAATTTTGAAGAAAAACTTGCAAAAATTCAATCTCGTCAAGCTGAATACGAAGGCAGACAAATCATTTTCACACCAAACGCCTTCACCACAATGAACATGGCTCAACAAACAGCAAAAGAACTCGGTTCATCTGTTGTTTTGCCTGAACATATGGTTTTAGGGCTATTGAAAACCAAACGCGGTATTGCTTATGAAATTTTGAAAGAATTGAGAATACCCGATGATGATTTAGCCCATGCAATTATTAAACCTATTGAAAAACAAATGCCTGAAACTCTTACAATCCTACGACTTGCAAAAGAAGAAGCAAGACGTTTAGGCAGAAATATTGTCGGAACGGAAATGTTCTTGCTCGGTATAGTTGGCGAAGCAACAGGAATTGGCGGTCAAGTGCTTACTGAACTTGAAATAAACATAAAAGATGCAAGATCAACTGTTGAAAATCTTATCGGCTTCGGAAACGAATACTTTGATAAAGAAATAGTATTCACGGAGCGTGCTAAAAGAGTTCTGGAAACAGCCTGGAAACTCGCTAAAAAAGATAATAAAACAAAAATCGAATCAGCTCATATGCTTCTTGCTCTAACAACTGAGCCAAATTCTCTTGCAATGAAAGCCTTAGAGCAGCTAGGCGTGGATGCGGTTGAAATTAAAGAGGGTGTAAAAAAGTTTCAAGAGGCTAAACTTTGATTAAATCTTTTATAGAAAAATATAAACTATCAGGCACATTTATCGTTGCATTTTCTGGCGGATACGATTCAATGTGCCTTTTAGATATGTTAAAAGATTATGATGTTGTTGCAGTTCACTTAAACCACAATTGGCGCGGTGAAGAAAGCCTTAATGAGGCTAAGGTTTGTGAAAAATTCTGTCAAGAACGCGGGATTAAATTCTATACAGAAACATTAAGTGATGATATTCCTCATAATGAAACCTGTGCAAGAGAGGCAAGATATGACTTTTTTAAACGTTGTGCCGAAAAATTTAACTCAAATGTTGTTTTTACAGCGCACAATTACGATGATAATGCAGAAACAATTCTGTACAGGATTATTAAAGGTACAGGAATCGCAGGTTTGCAGGGAATTGCAGAACACAGAGATATTTTTTACCGTCCAATGTTAAATATGAGACGAACACAAATCGAAGAATACTGCGCAGAACACAATTTAAAACCCAACAATGACAGCTCTAACGAGGATATAAAATACAAACGAAATCTTATCCGAAAAAAAATATTGCCATTAATGAGAGAAATTAACCCAAAAGCCGCTGATGCACTAAATTCTCTGTCGCAAATTGCAAGCGAAGCTTGTGACGAAAAATTGAAAATTCGCGAACTTTTAATTAAATACAATA
>CAMTMK010000024.1 GCA_947073645.1 uncultured bacterium
CCCATAAGTGGCGTCCTTTCGTCCTTGTTTCCTTATGTTTTTTATTACGGCATACTACATAATTTTCTTTAATTTTTTAATTAATTATGTTAACATTCTGTAACAAATACAAAATCAAAAGGGTTTTCGATTTCTCGAAAACCCTTGTTAATATTGAATTATACCCGCTATTAAATTTTTACAAAACCCAAGTGGCGGGTGCTACGACTACACTCCTATTTAATGTTTGAGAATGTCCAAGCATCAAATGTTGGTGTTTCTGAAATATTCATTTCTTTTTTCTCTTCACCTGATGTTGAATCGCTGTGAGCAATAGGTTTATACAATCTATTATAGTATTCAACAACCATTCTGTCAGAGTTGAAGTAAGCTTCTGAAGTTCTGATTGCTTGTCTCATCAAACGAGCCCATTCAGCTTTGTTTTCATAGTAAGTTGGAATAATATGGTTTTCAATTGTATCCATAACTGATTCATGGTCTTTCCAATGACGTTCTTCCCAAGGCATTTCATCATCAAGTCCAGGATATTCAACAGTGTAACCGTTAATTCCGTTAAATGTACCTTCAACAGTCCAGCCGTCATATATAGATAAGTGTAATGCACCGTTCATATTAGCTGACATACCTGAAGTTCCTGAAGCTTCAAATGGTCTTAGCGGAGTATTTAACCAAATATCTGAACCGCGTTTTAGTTTTCCTGAAAGTTCAAGTTCATAACCAGGCAATACAACAACATTTTTTAAGCTGTGTGAACGGTTAAGAAGTTTGTTAAACATTTCTTTACCCATTACATCATCCGGATGGAATTTACCTGCAAAGATGATTTGGATTTTATTTTCGTCTAACAATTTATTAATTCTGTCTTTATCCATTAAGATTAACCAAGCACGTTTGTAGTCAGCAAATCTTCTTGCCCATGTGATAGTTAATACGTCAGGATCAAATCTTTTACCTGCAACGTTTGCAACATATTCAAATAATTCAGCTTTCATTTCACGTTTAACAGCAAGTAGTTGTTCTGGTGAATTTGCAGCTTTTTTAACTCTTTCATCTTGCCAATATTGAAGATTTACAGCGTTTGTGATAGCTCTGATTGGGCATCTGCCTTCTACCCATTCCCACATTTTGTTAGAAACAAGACCGTGTAGTTGAGATACAGCGTTAGCAAGTCTTGACATTCTTAATGCAGCAACTGTAAGTGAGAAATTTTCACCACCCAATTGAACTGCAGTTTCTCTTGAACAACCTGCAAAGAAACCACCTTCAAGAAGTGTATCAACCCAGTGAACTTCATTACCTGCAGCAACAGGAGTGTGAGTTGTAAATACAGTTTTCTTTTTAACTTCTTCAAGATTGCCATTGTATTGTCTTAACAATTCAAAAGCAGCAGGAAGTGCATGACCTTCATTCATGTGTATAACATCGAAGTTGTAACCAACTTGTTGAAGAATTCTAACACCGGCAACACCAAGAACTGTTTCTTGAGCAATTCTGATTTTTTCATTACCGTCATAAAGTTTATGAGAAATACTCTTAGCCCAATCACTATTACCTTCAATATCAGTTGTTAAAAGATATACAGGGCAAGTTCCGAATAATTCCGGTTCAACTAAATAAGCTTTAACTTTAACTTTTTCACCAAAAATATCAACTTCTGTAGAAACATTGATATCTTTCAAGAAATCATAATATTTTCTGATATAAGCAACTTCTACTTGACCATTGTGAGCGATACGCTGGTCATAATAACCATAAGACCATAACATAGTAACGCCGACCATAGGCATTTGCAAATAACCTGCAGACAACATGTGAGAGCCTGCCAAAAATCCTAAACCGCCTGAATAAGTTTTTAAAGACTGATCCATTGCGATTTCCATTGAGAAATATGCTACATTTGGTAATGACATATTAACCTTCCTCTTCTTATAACTATTGTAAAACATTGCCCATTTTAAGGGTATATTAACAGTTTACCACAAAAATTAAATAGTCAAATAGTATAGTAAAATAATTGTTTACTAATCCTAGAGAATTAGTTATATGCGGTTAAGAGACACTTAACAAAACTTAATGAGTAACTTTATCAAGTATCATTGATAAAGCGATTTTAATGTGTGAATAATTCAAACCACCCTGCATATAAGCAGTATATGGCGCACGCATAGGGCCGTCTGCGGATAATTCTATTGTTGAACCTTCAATAAATGTTCCGCCTGCCATAATTACTTTATCCTCATATCCGGGAATATATTCAGGGATTGGAGTTACATAGCCGTTTACGGGGGATAATGATTGAATTGTTCGGCAAAATTCTTCGAGAGGTTCGGGTGAGCCAAATGTTATATTTTGAATAATGTCTGTGCGTTTTTCGTAATATTTTGGTGCACTGTCATAACCTATTTCATCAAAAATTTTAGATGCTAATACTGCCCCTTTTACGGCATCTGCAACAACTGACGGCGCCATAAACAAGCCTTGGAAAATTAATCTGTGCTGATTAAACATTGCTCCGCCTTCAGAACCAATGCCTGGGGCTGTAAGACGATTTGCGGTTCTATCTACATAAAGTTCTTTGCCTGCAACATATCCGCCAGCTTCAACAAGCCCACCGCCCGGGTTTTTTATAAGTGAACCTGCAATTAAGTCTGCACCGACTTCTAATGGCTCTATAGTATCAGTAAACTCCCCGTAGCAGTTATCAACAAAGCATATACAGTTAGGATTTTTTGATTTAACAATTTTGCAAATCTTTTCAATTGTTTCCATTGATAATGATTTTCTGGTTGAATATCCTTTTGAACGCTGAATTAAGACCATTGTTGTAGTTTCATCAATAGTATGTTCAAGCTTTTCAAAATCGATATCCATACCGTTTTTTAGAGGAACTTCATCATAAAGAATGCCGTTTCCGATTAGTGATGAGCGTTTTGTTTCTTCATCACCTGCAGTTCCGATAACTTCCTGCATAGTGTCATAAGGTGCTCCTGCAACAGAAATTAATTTGTCACCATGGCGTAAATTCCCAAACAGACAGCAGGCAAGTGTGTGTGTACCTGAAGCAAAATGTATTCTTACCAATGCTTTTTCTGCCTTAAATACATCTGCAAATACTTTATCAAGTACTTCTCTGCCCAAGTCGTCATGACCGTAGCCTGAAACGGTATAAAAATGTTCGGGTGCAACTTTATTTTCAATAAAGGCATTTAATACTTTTTCCTGATTAAAATCTCTTATATCTTCAATTTGTTCAAATTCTTTTGTTAAGCTTTTTTCTGCATCTTTAATTAATTTATTCATAATACACTTATAATATTGCAAGCAAGAATAATCGTCAAATGGGTGATGAAATATAAAAATTTCAAATGTAATAATTGTGTTATGAGGATTTTGTTTATATTAATGCTTTTATGTCTGCCTGTATTTGCAGGTAATTATAATGTATATCGTTCGGGAAATATTCCTGATATGAATGAGGATGAGCGCGTTTTGTTTATTCTTGATTTTTCAAACAGTATGTCAGAATACTTAAACGGCAAACGCAAAATTGACTTAATGATTGATACAATGAAATCAATTTTACCTAATTTAAATCCGAATGTTTCAGTTGGTTTAAGAGTTTACGGGCATAGGATGGGGTTTACGCCAATGGAAGCGTGTCGAGCTTCAACACTTGTTTCACCTATTGCGCGCTCTAACGGAATTGGTGTGAGAGATAGGCTTATGGAAATTAAACCGCGCGGAATGACTCCGATTACTTATTCTCTAAAACAGGCTGTTAAGCATGATTTTATGGGTTACAGCGGTAAAAAGCACATAATTCTTTTGACTGACGGCGGTGAAAATTGTGACGAAAGCCCTTGTAAATTTGTCATGGAGCTTATCAAAATCAGGAAAGATGTAATTATAGATGTTATTGCTTTTAATATTGATGATGAGGAAGATTTAGAGCAATTAGAGTGTACATCTCTTGTTACAAGCGGGAAATTTTATAATGCAAAAACAGCCGGAGATTTAGTTCGAAGTCTTAATAACAGTGTAAATTCGTTTAAAACTGTTGAGGCAAAGATAATCCCGCATTATTAATGGCAAGCCTCATCCTGCATATCAATTTTGCCGTCATAATTATTATCAATACCGTCTGAGCATGAACCGATTGAATCTTTGCTTTCTGCACGTATATATTGTTTGTATGGGATTTTATTCCATAAATATTCAAAAAATTCCCTGCAATATCTTGTGAA
This sequence comes from uncultured bacterium, assembly GCA_947073645.1. Taxonomy (GTDB): domain Bacteria; phylum Cyanobacteriota; class Vampirovibrionia; order Gastranaerophilales; family Gastranaerophilaceae; genus Stercorousia. The sequence goes on from CAMTMK010000024.1 coordinate 4,245, forward strand.
ACGCTCACTTTCGATAATTAAACAATTTTCATCATTTTTATTTTCTCCGCTGTTTGAAAAATTCATAGAGCCCGCGATTAAGTATTTGTCATCAATTAAAATTGTTTTTGAATGCATTTTTCCTGCATAATTTTCAATTTTTACAGGAATTCCTGCTTGTCTAAGTGTTTTGACCTTGCTTCTTGGGTTGTGCGAGTTTGTTGCATCAACAATTATTTTAATTCTGACATTTCGTTTATGGGCGCGTATGAGTGCGTTAGAAAATTCATCGTGCGTAATTATAAATGCAGGAATATAAATATAATGTTTTGCATTATTTATAAGCGGGATTATATTGCTTGTAATAGCTTTATCCTTTGGAGAAAAGAGCGGGGTAATTTTTGCGTCAGCAAGTTTTACAGTTTTTGATTGAAGCTTCATTTTACTGCCATGAAACTTTCCATTAAGCATTTGTTCAAATTCAGCTTTATAAATTTGCGCTATTTCAGGTGAATTTATTGAAAATACACAGTTAGAATTAAAGCCGGATAAGCCTGTCGGTGAGAAGTTCATCGAACCTGTGAAAAGTTTTTTGTTATCAATAATAAAAAACTTATTGTGCATAAGTATTTGCGGAGTATCCCCCTTTTTCTCTTCGCTAAGTTGTAAGAGCATTTTTGTGTCAGGATAATAATTATTTTTGCTTATATCGTATGCTATTCGGATTTTAACTCCCCGTTGTTTGGCTTTTAAAAGCGCATTGTAAATATTGGGAACTTGTCCCCAGCCGTATAATGCAATGTCAATTGAATTTTCTGCAGAATTAATAAGTCCCAATAATTCTTGACATACTAAAGATTTACATTTATTGTCAGGTTTTAGCGTTAATGTTAAATCTGTAAGATACATTTTTATATTGCCGTTAGAAATCGCTAAAGGATAAGTTTTTGGCTGTGTTGATTTTTCAATATGACAGAATTTACAAGGTTTTGAATCTTTTTGAAGCTGGCGTTGGGGTAATATAATTGCGTCATGGGCTGTTATGCCGTATTTGCAGTCTAATTTATGAAATTTATTACTTTTATGGTTTAAAATTACAAGTTTTAGTTTTCTTGCTTTTTCAAGTTGTGTCGTAAAATTATTAGCAAATCCCGCATTTATAAGATGTTCTCTATAGGACTGCTTTTGAACATAAATATCTCCAAATTTACAATTTTGATTTTGTTCTCCTGTATACTTAATTTTTGCAGTTTTACCGGATAAAAAGTCTTCTGCAAAATTATCGGTAAGATAACCAAGTTTTATTGCATCTTCATGGGAGATGTTATATTTCTGTTCCAGTTCAGTTTGGTTTTTGCTTAAATCCGCAGTAAATGTTTCAACTTCAGGAATACAAATTGTTTCATTGTGAAGCTCAATAATAGATGGTGAAATGATATTTATAATCTGTTTTTCGGATTTTCTTATGAATTCGTATGTGCAAAATCCGCAAAACAAGCCTAAAATTAGTAATATTGAAATAATTTTATTTGTCTGCATATTCTCGCTTATAGTTCGTTATTTCAAATCCAAGTCTGCTGATTTTGTCTTTTAATGATTTATTTTGAGTTATTAAGAATTCGGTGTAATGCTGATTTTTATTTGAAGCTGTATAATTGCAAGGGTGAATTAGAGCTTCAACAATACAATCTTCTTCAAGTATTTTTAAGCCGTATTCTACTGTTAAATCATCCATCAAGCCGGTATATCCAACACCGATTATAAAATCATTTGTTTTTAAATTGTATTCTTTGATAATTTTTTTGTTTTGTGATGTAAAGTAGTTTAATAATAATATTTTTAGAATATTTGGCGGATATTTAAAGTTAATATGTTTTTTTAGCGATGGAACAAAATACATTTCTTCATATTGAGTTCTTACATATGGAATATTATATTCTTTTGCTAATTTTGCAGTAATTTTAAAAATATTAGGGATAGCATGTGTATGAACATGTGAATCGAGGTGGTCAACTTTTGTATAATTCATTATGGTTTCAATCTGAGTTCTGAATTCAAATTCAACTTGATTAAAAAACTCAGGGTTGTTTGATTTCAGTAAAATTTGTCCGAAACTATTGTTAAATTTTCCGCGTTTATTTGTTAACAAAGGAGCTTTTGTTAAAGAGCGTCCTTCGATTATGTTTAAATGGACTCCGATACCAAGATTAGGGCATTCGGGAATGATTTCATTAACACCCGCATTAAAAGCTTTTCCGTTAGCGCAAAGACTTGCACTTGATAAAAAACCGTTATGATATCCGTCCAATACAGCTCTGTTAAAGGCTTTAGACATCCCAAAATCATCTGCATTTAAAATAAATTTTTTGTTGACCATAAAAATCCTTGATTTAATAATATGGATATTATAATATAAATATTGTTATTTTGGCAAATGGAGAGAATATGGACAAACCGCTTTTGGCTATAGTAATACCATGTTTTAATGAAGAACTGTGTATCAAAGAAACTGTTGACAGGTTATTTCTGGTTTTATCTGATTTAATTAATAAAAATAAAATTAAATCAGATAGTTATTTGTATTTGGTTGATGACGGCTCAAAAGACAATACGTGGGAAATAATCGACAATCTTCATAAAAATAATCCTCTTGTTAAGGGGTTGAAATTTGTCAAAAATTACGGGAATCAAAAAGCCATTATTGCCGGGCTGGAAGCTGTAAAAAATATTGGATGCGATTGTGCAGTAACTATAGATGCTGATTTACAGCAGGATGAATGGTCGATAGAAAAATTTATTGATAAGTATATGAAAGGTTATGATGTTGTTTCAGGCATAAGAAATAACCGAAAAACTGATTCTTTTTTCAAAAAGTTTACTGCTCTGGCATTTTATAAAGTTATGAATCTGCTTGGGGCAAATATTCCTGTCAATCATTCGGATTTTCGCCTTGTAAGCAAACACGCTTTGGATATAATGTCCCAATTTAGCGAAAGACATTTATTCTTAAGAGGTTTTTTTAACGATGTTGGATTTAAAACCGCTTATATAAATTTTGATGTAAAACCACGTATGAAAGGGAAATCAAAATTTAATTTCGCAAGTTTAACAATTCTTGCTTTGAATGGGATAACTTCATACAGTGTTGTACCGTTACGTCTGGTTTCTATTTTAGGATTTTCAATGACAATAATAGGTATTATATTAGGTTCAATTGCAGTTTGCAGTAAAATTTTCTTTGCGAATTTTCAACATGAGTGGGCAATTGATTTTATTATGAATTGTGTTTTCGGCGGCATAGAATTATTCTGTCTTGGTACGATTGCGGAATATATAGGACAAATATTCCTTGAGGTAAAAGGGCGTCCAAGATACATTAAAGATACTGAATTAAAATAAAAAAGCCGTGCCACTGTCTATCGAATCAAACTAATAAAATTTCTAAATAAATTATCTCTTTTTACAGGTACAACACCCGTAAGGATTGTCTTAGTGCTGCTATGTTTCCATCCTGACACGGTTCGACAGCTTACGCCGCCGTATCTGCAAACGTCAACAATAATTTACTTTTCAAAGTTATTAGTCAAACCCTCACAACAGGCTCTGCACCCCGCATACGCTTCGGGTCAAGAGATTGCAAGTCCCCGTGGAGCACGACTGTTTTTATTATACCACAAAAACTTTTTTAGGTGTTTTTTTGTTTATACCTAAATTTAGCAATGTAATAATTACAGCAAATAGTGCCATTGAGCCGGCAAACATGCTGAAGTTTTCAGCAAATTTTTGATTAGGTCTTAATTCCTTTGCTGTATACAAAAACTGATGCTCAAGGTTTACGTTTGCACCCTTTGAGTTGAAACTAAAAGAAACCGGTAATATTCTCATTTCTTTATTCTAACTCTTAAAAAGAAATTTAACCAGATTGTGAAGAAATATTAATAATAAATTTTACCCAATCAGCTAATGGAAATTTTATTAAAATTTTGTCATGATTATCGCGAAGGAGAAAGTTATGGAAAAACTAGACTTATACAAATGTGATATATGCGGTAATGTGGTTGAAGTAATCTTAAACGGTAATGGCGAACTTGTTTGCTGCGGACAGCCAATGACGAAAATGGAAGCACAAAACCAAGAAGAAGCTATGATGGAAAAACATATTCCAATATTTGTATCTCTTGAAGACGGTTCTCAAGAAATAAGAGTCGGTGAAGTGCTTCATCCTATGCTTCCCGAACATTATATTATGTTTATAGAAACTATTTCACAAGATAAAAATCACGTTCAATTACAGTTTTTGCATCCAAACCAAGAACCAAAAATGATTTTAAAAGAAAAATTTGGTGATACTATTGCACGCGAATATTGCAGTATACATGGTTTGTGGCAGAGCAAATAGGTTATAATATTGCAAATTCGTAACGAATTTGTCCATTTATTTTAAATAATTTATTATACTGTTATGAGTAAGATTGTAGCAGTAGATGACGAAAAAATGGTAACCTCAGCTCTTAAAACTTTGTTTAAGATTGAGGGATATTCTGATATAAATTTATTTAACACCCCCCAAGAAGCTCTTGATTTTTTGGCGGAAAATAAGCCTGATTTAATTATTTCTGACTTTATTATGCCCGATATGAACGGTCTGGAGTTTCTGCGAGAAGCTAAAAAACTTTATCCTGAAGTCAGTATGATACTTTTAACAGGGTATGCTGACAAAGAAAACGCGATTAAGGCTATTAATGAGGTCGGACTATACAAATATATTGAAAAGCCTTGGGATAATGATGATTTGTTAATGAATGTCCGTAACGGCATTGAAAGAAGTCATCTTTTAGAAAGCTTGCGTAATAAAATAACTGAGCTTGAAGAAGCTAAAAAACAACTTCAAGATTATTCTGAAAATCTTGAAAAAATTGTTGCTGAACGTACTGCTGAAATTGCAGGTATAATTAATTACTGTGCCGACGGTATTTTGATTATTGACAAAGCAGGTAATATTAAGCGTGTTAATCCTGCATGCGAAAATATGATAGGTTTGTCAGAAAATGCTTTAATTAATAAGAATTTCAACGATATTGCATATTCTAAAAAAGCAGAATTTAAACTTGATGATGAAAATTCAGAGGTTCTCTTAAGGGATTTTTACGTGATTAATGACCTAAGCGGTGTACATACACCTGTTGAAATCAGTTTTGCACTTTGTGCACCGGATAAATATGTAGGAGTTATCAGAGATGTAACTGTTCAAAAAGAAACTGAACGCCTTAGGGATGATTTTATCGCAACACTTACTCATGATATGAGAACGCCTCTTTTGGCTCAAATTCAAACTTTAAAATTCTTTCTTGAAGGTGCAATTGGCGATTTGGATGAAAAACAACGGGTGCTTTTATCAACTATGCTTCAAAGCAATGAAGATTTATTGGGACTTGTCAACGCTCTACTGGAAGTATACAGATTTGAAAGCGGTAAATTGGAATTATGCAGAACTAAGTTTCCGATTAAGGATTTAGTTGAACAGTGCTATTCTGAATTGAAACCTCTTGCTGAAAAGAAAAATCTTAGTTTTGAAGTTGAATATGAACTGCCTGAAAAACTGTATATAGATGCAGACAGAACGGAAATTAAGCGTGTAATAACCAATTTATGCGGAAATGCTCTTAATTATACCAATAAGGGTGGAGAAATTAAAATTCTTGTAAAAGCACAAAATGGCGATTTTATTTTTTCAGTTACCGATAATGGCAATGGTATTCCGCAGAGTGACATTCCAAACTTATTTATGAGGTTTTCACAGGGAACGGCTAAAAAGCGTTCAACAGGAACGGGTTTGGGATTGTATTTATCAAGACAGATAATCGAAGCCCATAACGGGAAAATATGGGTAAACAGTAAAGTAAACAAAGGAAGTGAATTTACTTTCCTTTTGACAGATGTAGTTATGAAAGAAGGACAGGTATGACTGTAAGAGTTCTTATAGTAGAAGATCATGATATGGCAAGAATGGGGCTTTCCGTAATTTTGGGGAGTAATCCTAATATAGAAATCGCAGGAATGTGTGCAGACGGACAGGAAGGCGTTGATATGGCGCTTGACTTAATTCCCGATGTTGTAATTATGGATATAGGACTTCCTACTATTGATGGTATTGAAGCTACTGCAAGAATTAAGGCTTCAAATTCAAGAACAAGAGTTCTCATGTATACTTCGCGTGAAGGTGATGATGATATTTTTGACTCATTTAAAGCAGGTGCTGACGGTTACATAACCAAAGGTGCGACATCAGAACAAACTATTTCTGCTGTACTTGCAGTTTCAGAAGGTGCAGGCTGGCTGGACCCTGCTATTGCAAAAGTTGTTTTAACTAATATCAGACGCGGAACTGAGGTTACAGAAAAACGTGGTGAAATCAATTACAAACTCGGTAAAAACCTGTACGGATTAACAGAGCGCGAAATGGAAGTTCTTGCATTAATTGTAGATGGGCTTACTAATCCTCAGATTTCTGAAAAATTATTTATAACTATATCAACAACAAAAACCCATGTTCACAGTATTTTGCAAAAATTATATGTTAATTCGCGTTCTAAAGCTATTTCAATGGCTATGAAAGAAGGACTTGTATGATACCTGCCCTTTTGGCAATTGCAGCAGCTTTTTGCGCTTATATTCAGTGGGGAGATGAAATTCATCTTCCGCATGGGAATGTAAATAAAAAAGAAGCAAAATATGTCCATAATGTAAAAAAACAAGAAGAAAAACAAAAGTATGAAAAAAAGATTATGGAACGTAATCCGTCAGGTTATATGACTGTTGAAGAATATGAACTTCTTTCAACACCAAAGGATAGAATGACAATGGAAGTAGAAGTTCCAAAGATTCCTACTCCTGCTGATATGCTCTATGTTCCCCAACCTGCATATCAAATAGTTAAATATAATAATCCGCCTGGAAGTCCTGAGATAAATATCGGTACCGCCCTGTACAAAAGACGTCAGCAAAATGCACAAGGTATAGTATCTCCTGATTTTACAAAACTTGTTTATCCTTCGATTTATTATTATCCAAACAGTGCTTCTACAGCTTGTGATTTGTTTGTAATTAATCTTGAAGAAGCAAAATCGAATAAGGATAAGATTTTAACAGCAAATGTTCTTCACAGAGTATCTGAACCTATTTTATCTACTGAAAAATCAAATGAAAATCTTTATATATTCAGAACCCTTACTCCGGTTGATTTTTCCCCGAACGGAACAAGGCTTCTGGTAAAAGAAAAAGTTGGACATACAAAAGACGGTATTTGGAAAACAACTCCAATTGTATATGACTTTGAAAACAATGTTTCTTACAATTTGATTGAGGTTAGAGGTGCTATTGTTTACTATTGGGAAAGATATAAATCAATGAACCTTGATGATAAGAGATGGGATATATATCCTCTTGGGTTTGATGCAGAAAATCCTGACTGGGTTGTTGTTAATGCTGTTGCATATACAGGCAGTACTCCAATAAATCTGGGTGTGTGGAAAGTTACATATACGGGTGAACAATCCAGACTTGTATCTTTTGATAATTCAGCAGTAAATGTCAGTATAAACGGTTACAAACTTGTTAAAGCAGGTGTTGAACCGCCTTCGGTAAGCGAAAAAGAAGCTGAACATCTTAAAAAAGTTGAAAAAGAACAGGCTAAACAAAAGAAAAAAGATGACAAGGCAGAACTTAAAGAACTTGAAAAAGCTTATAAAACAAAATTAAAAGAAATGGATGCTGAGTTTAAAGAATCCCAAAAAGATTATAATATGCGTCAAAGGATTAATAGTTCAACTTCAGGTAATGAAGGGTTAGATAAGTATAATGAAATTAAAGAACAGCAAGAAGCTAAAAGACAACAACAATTAGAAAAACAAAAAGAAAAAGAATTAAAATTGCTGGAAAAACAAAGAGAAAAAGACGCAGGCGTGAATAGTGAGCAATAAGTCTTAACTTTTCTTTTTTGCTAAGTTTTTTAATCCGTGCTTCTTCTTTCATTGCTTGGGATTTTGTTCTGTAACTGTGTTGATACACAATTTTTACAGGCTTATTTGCACGTGTATATTTTGCGCCTTTACCGGACAGGTGTTTTAAAAAACGTTTTTTTACATTATCTGTGTAACCACAATATAAAGTATCATTTTGAGTTAAAAGAATATAAGTATAGTACATATAATATAAATAAATAAAAAAGGCGGTTATTAAAACCGCCATTTAATGTAAACCATGTAAATCCTTTTCTTATACTTATACCTTTGTTAGCAAACTGATGTAAAACCTCCTGATGAACCACAGGACGAAAATCCGCAGTCTCCACCTGTTGAAAATGAACCACCATCAGAACTAATTACTGATACTGCATTTGAAAAACTGCTTAAAAATCCGTTATCAGCAACATAATCACCGCAATCTGAATACATTGAATAATCAACTGCAAACGGATTGCTTGATGAAAATTCATCATAATTATTTACAGCAAATAAACTCTGGAAAGAATTCATTGCCAATGAACCTGCTGTTTCAACTGCTTCAGGATTTTTCGGGCTTAAAACACCGTGTAATTTATTTTCAGATGACTTGGCTAAAATACCGTTCATTAAAAACTCCTCAATCTCGTGTATTACATTTATATAAACAATTTTGAAATTCTCTTATTTCAGCATGCTTATGTATTGTTACATTCGTTAACAAATATCTCAATCTATTGGTTGAGTAACTTAAAACTCTTGATTGATGGTAATTTACAAGTAATAAGGTATTGTATATATGGAGAGGATTATAGGATATGTTTAAAAAGATTTTATTAACTCTAATTTTATTTAGCGGATTGAGTGCTTTTGCCTCAGACAACTATTTGAATTCTGTTGTAATTTCTAAAAATGACGGCAAAACTTCTATCGTACTCCGCACAGATGAAATTACTAAAGTAAAAAAAGAAGTTGAAGCTTCTGACAAGATTGTAGTTACTCTAAAAGGAGTCACCCAGTCCCCTGCAATAAATACGCTCTATAAAAATATATCAGATATTAATGCATTGGTTATTCAGAGCGAAAATAACGGTGAACTTAAAATTTATGTAGAAGCTCCTGAAATTGCAAAGGCTGATGTTGTATTTGAAACTCCTAACTCGGCACCAATTACGGTAATAAATAAAATTAACGAAGAAAAAGCCGTATGGAGTATTATTTCAATAGTGTTATTGTTGTTAATTATGAATTCCGCTAAAAGAATGGCAAAAGAACCTGAAAGACAAGATATTACAGAAATCATAAAAGAACGTGAGAAGGCATTATATAGAAACTTTCAAAAAGAAGTTGCTACTATCCCGAGTATAAATTATAAACTCAAAGGCTATAGAAAACACGTTTTAAAAGGTGAAACAATAAGGAGCTACGAAAACAGAATAAAGACAAGCGTTTAAGCTTGTCTTTTTATTATTTCTTCGATTTGTTTTGCAGAAGTCCCGTCACCATATGGGTTAAGTGATTTTAAACGGGTTTCTTCTCGAGTTTTGGATAAAACTTTTTCACTTTCCGAAACTATTTTATCATAATCTGCACCGACCAGAATTGACACACCTGCATCAATTCCTTCTTGGCGCTCGGTTTCATAACGCATTACAAGTGTAGGACACCCGAACGACGGAGCTTCTTCTTGAATTCCGCCTGAATCTGTTAAAATAAGCTTTGCGTTTTTCATCAAATAAACAAGATAAGGATAATCTAGCGGTTTTAGAAGATATACATTAGAATATTTTTCCAACCTGCCGTGAATTTTATCCTTGACATTCGGGTTTGGATGAACAGGGATAACAAACGTATGATCTGAATATTTTTTGACCAGATACTCAATTGCATCAAGTATTCTATCAATGCGTTCACCATGGTTTTCACGTCTGTGAGCGGTAATAAGCACTAATTTATCATCAACTTTTATACCTAAATCTTCATAGTATTTTGAAGCATTTTGCATTGTTTCATCAGACAAACAGAATAATGCATCAATTACAGTATTACCTACTACAAAAATTTTATCATCAGAAATATCCTCTTTTAAAAGAGCTTGTCTATTCTTTTCAGTAGGTGCAAAATTAAGTTCAGCAACACGTGATGTCATCTGGCGCATAACTTCTTCAGGAAACGGCTCATAAATGTCATAAGAGCGTAAACCTGCCTCAACATGATAAACAGGTACTTTATTATAAAAACTTGCCAGTGCACCGCATAAAACAGTCATTGTATCCCCTTGAACAATTGTTGCATCAACTTTATGCTCTGTAAAAACTTTATTCAATGCTGTCAAAATTCTTGTCTGAACTTCCAAAAGTGATTGATTCGGTTTCATACAATCCAAATTCAAATCTGCTTTTAAACCAAAATATTCAAGAGTTTGGTTTGAAAGCTCTTTTTGTTGTTCTGTATTACATACGATAACATTATACTGTTGTGGATATTTTTTAAGTTCCAAAATAACCGGTGCTAATTTTATAACTTCGGGACGCGTCCCAAAAACAACTAATATATTTTTCATATCAAAAATATTAGTATAAACAAATATTAATAACAAGGGCGATTTATAAAAAATAGAATTAGGTATAATAAGTATGAACAAGGAGGCAGATATGATTGAATTATATATTTTAGAAACTTGTCCATACTGTCGCAAAGTTATGGATTTTATGGATAAAGAAAGTATAAGGTACGAAAAAAAAGATATTACTAATCCGGAAAATTTTGATAGATTAATGAAACTCGGCGGACAAAATCAGGTACCTTTTTTATATGATGACGGAGTTTCACACTACGAAAGCGATGAGATAATTAAGTATTTAACTACAAGGTGTTAATATGTTTTATAATTCTTCAGAAAGTTTTGAATATAATGATTGCATTTCGCGCGGTGCATGCTCGGTTTCACCCAATATTACCTCTATGCAGGAAATAATGTTTATTCTGCTGCGCCAAATTTCTTATTATGTATTAAAACTAAAAAATTTCGGCATTGAAAAAGAAAATATTATTTACGATATAATGTTTCAACTTGCTTTTATTGACAGTTTAAAAGACTTGTCGGAAGCGCAGGTTTTAGACCTTTTTTCAATGCAATACTCAAATCTTGTCAAAACTCGTAAAGAATACATGAAATTATGCAAAGAAAATAACAGTTCGTGCGAAGATTTGAAAAATTTACTTAAATTTTCGGCAAAAACAAACCTTTCATCAATACTAAAACGTGGTGATAAAGAGTTTTTACAAAAATATAAACGTTTTAGCCTGAATGAAAAATCTTATTCTGAAATTCTTTCAGGCGTTATAAAAAGTGTGTCTGTAAATTGGATAAATTTGTATGATTACGGCTCTTACGGTAAATTTGCATCAGATAGCATTCTTAATGCACTGAATTTATTTAATTCAGCCAGAGTTTCTACTCAAAAAATAAAACTATACATTGATGAACTTGCAAAATTTGATGTAGAACTTTTGAAACAAATAAATGATTTGCAAACAAAAGAATTTGGTAAAATTCAGCAAACAGCCGTTTCAACATCAACTGTTCCGGGTAAGGCAGTTATGGTATCCGGTTCGAATTTAAATGACTTAAAGACCCTTCTGGATGTTCTAAAAGACAAAGAAATTGATGTTTATACAAATGGTAATTTATTAATTGCTCATGCTTTCCCTCTTTTTAAGGAATATAAAAATTTAAAAGGTCATTTTGGAAGCGGAGTTCTAAATACTATTTTGGATTTTGCGACTTTTCCCGGTGCGATTTTACTTACCAGAAATGAAACGCAAAATATTGAGTATTTATATAGAGGACGTTTGTTTACAACAGATAAAGTTACTGCAAAAGGTGTTGTAAAAATCGAAAATAATGATTTTACACCGCTTATAGAATCTGCCTTGCAGGCAAAAGGTTTTGCAAAAGGCCAAAAAAGACAGGAAGAAGTTATTGGTTTTGATGAAAATTCATTAATTGAAAGACTTAATAAAATTATTGAAAAAAATCCTGAAAAGATATTTATAATAGGACCATCTAATTTATCTGTAAGCCAAATCGATTATTTTAAAAAGTTTTTTTGTTCAATGCCTGATAATACTTGTGCAATAAGTTTTTCATATAATCCGAATAAAGAAAATGTTTTACACATAAATATCGGTAATGATTATGCTTTGTTATACAATTTTTTACATACAATTTTTCAAAAAATCCCTGTAAATTCCGAAAAACTTGCATTCTTTTTAACCAAATGTGATGTAAATTCATTATCAAATATAATCAATCTGAAAAATAATGGTGCAAAAGATATATTTTTATCTGACTGCCCGCCTTTGGTTATAAATCCTGCGGTATTAAAAGCGTTTACAAAGTTATATAATATAAATGAAATAACTACGCCAAAAGAGGATTTGGAAACATTAAAAAAGGGGAACTAAGTTCCCCTTTTAGATTAATATCTGTAATGAGCAAAAGCTTTGTTAGCTTCAGCCATTTTGTGAGTATCTTCACGTTTTTTGCAAGCTGCACCTGAACCGTTTGAAGCATCAATCAATTCGTTAGTCAACTTGTCGATGAATGATTTACCGCCGCGTTTTTTAGCAGCTTCAATCAACCAAGATGAAGCAAGAGCAAAACCTCTGTCAGCTTTAACTTCGATAGGTACTTGGTAAGTTGAACCGCCGATACGTCTAGCTTTTACTTCTAAAAGCGGAGTAGCGTTAGTCATTGCTTTTTGGAATACATCAAGCGCTTTTTCGCCAGTTCTTTCTTCTAATCTTGTTAATGTAGCGTAGAAGATTTTTTCAGCGAGTGATTTTTTACCGCGTCTCATGATTCTGTTGATAAATTTAGAAATATCAACACTGTTGTATACTGGATCTGCTAAAGGTATTCTTTTAGCTGGTTTAGAACGTCTAGACATTATTTCTTACCTCCTTTAGCATTTTTCTTAGCACCATATTTAGATCTGCTTTGTGCACGGTTTGCAACACCTGCAGTATCCAAAGTACCTCTAACGATGTGATATCTTACACCTGGAAGGTCTTTAACCCTTCCGCCTCTGATAAGAACAACACTGTGTTCTTGAAGGTTGTGACCGATACCAGGGATATATGAAGTAACTTCAAATCCGTTAGTCAATCTAACCCTTGCAACTTTTCTTAAAGCTGAGTTAGGTTTTTTAGGGGTAGTTGTGTAAACCCTAGTACATACTCCACGTCTTTGAGGACAATCCATCAAAGCTGGAGATTTTGTTTTGTCAATTAGCTTTTTACGTTCTCTACGAACAAGCTGGTTAATTGTAGGCATTTTTTTCTCCTTTAATTTAGTAACATCTTCGGCAAAATCATATTCTGAAACCCTTACGCATTCCGATTATGACGGGACTGCCGAGTCATCAAAAATCTTCAAAAAGCCTGAGCCCTAAAGTTTAGGTGACCCCTACGTCCTATTTTTGCCTGACAAAATCGATACAAATCGGCTTTGTGTACCTTAATTAAACATCGCACATAGCTTTTTGTCAATAAAACGTTGAAAATAACTTAATATTATTGTATAATTTGCGTATGAAGAAAGAGATTTTAAAAGAAATCGGCTGTTATGCCGGATGCATTGCATTTATTTTATTAAGTGCATATATTTCAGGATTTTTTAAAGAAACATCTAATGAAAGTTTATCAACCTCTGTTGTAAACAGCGTAAAAGCAACAGGCATTGAGCAATATATAAATCAGGAACGTTCACCCAGAAAAAAAGTTACCGTTTATAAAAATTACAGACCGAGAATTATCCCGGAGAACGTATTATCAGGTTCTCAAGCCTCAGGAATTTGGAGAAATATATTTAATTCAAACCGAAAAGTTGTTTTTTATTTATATGATAATAATGATGACTTTCACTCTGAACTTTATTCATATTTTGTCAAAAATAAGCTTATAAGTTTTTATAATTATGAACCATATAGCCTAAATGCCTTTAATAATATGCATAATGGCACTATGGGCCCAAGCAAAATTTGTAATAGTATTGAAGAATGTAATAAAGTAAGAGAAAAAGCATCTAATTACACACTTCTTTCAAACTTTTTATCCAATTGCGGAAAAACAATGTGTGTATTTAATCCGGCAAAAAATGAATATGTTCAGCTTAAAAAACGTAACATAACAGAGGCTGAACATATGTTACAAGGTCTGAAAAATTGGCACTAAGTTAATTTAAAATCGCCATTTTTCTTAATATGTTCTACAAGCCCACCGTCTTTAAGAAGTTTTATCATTACAGGAGGAAGAGGTTCTATAGGAATTATAGCACCGTTTGTCAGGTCAGTTAAAATACCTTTTTCAATATCCAAATCAAGTTCGTCACCTGCATCAATAGCATCGGTATCTGCTTCCACAGCTAAAAGTCCGATATTGATAGCGTTTCTGTAAAAAATACGAGCAAAGGATTTTGCAATAACTGCCCCAACACCTGCAATTTTAATTATTTGAGGTGCATGCTCACGTGAAGAACCAAGTCCAAAATTTGAACCGCCCACAACAAAATCACCTTTTTTCATTGAACTAGCAAAGTTCGGGTCTGCATCTTCCAATACATGCTTTGCAAATTCAGGCAGATTAGACCTTAAATGGAATAATCTTCCCGGTGCAATATGGTCTGTTGAAATGTTATCTCCAAATTTAAAAGCCTTACCCTGCATAATTTTCTCCTTTTTTCTTGATAATATCACAAAATATGTTATAATAGAAGTATCATGTATTTTAATCGAAAATGTAAAATAACTTTTATATGTAACGGAGCAACTCTTTTTAGTGAAGATGACAGATTCACTGATGCTGAAAATTATCCACCTTTAAATGAAAAAGGACAGGAAGAAATAGAAAGAATTTGTGAATTTTTGAAAAAACGCGGAGTTAAAAACGATAAAATTTATACGTCGCCTGCAATGCGTTCTACACAGTCGGCATCCATGATTGCAAAATTATTTAAACAAGATTATGAAATTATTGAAGACTTGCATCCGAGAAAGTGCGGAGCATTTAACGGTTTAACTTTTGAGCAAATCGATGAAAAATATCCTGATGCATTTGATAAATTAGTTAATAATCCGGACTTACCGACTCCTGAAGATGCAGAAACTGTTTCAAGTTTTATTAGGAGAGTAAATAATTCTATTAGTAATATTATAGAACAAAATCAAGGTAACAGAATTATTATAGTAACTCATAAAGATGTTATAAAAGCCGCTGTCTGTTCGGCTTTAAATATGCCTGACAGTTCTTTACACAGAATTTACATCAAATCGGGAAGTGCAACTCAAATTAGTTATTTTGAGCACTGGTCAAGCCTTGTTTATTGCGACTTCAAGCCCTTTTAGCCTTTGATTTTCTTTTATTAAGAATTCTTTTCCCGGATTTACATCGATAAAATCCCAAGGTAATTGCTGATTAAAATTCCAATTTCCACAGGCAAAGTAATCTGTATCTATATTATATTTTTTTGCTGCAGCTTTAAATGCACCGAGTTTTCCGCCCTGCTTGTAAATATCGAGCACAAAATCGTTTAAAGATGCATCTCCGCGTGACAATACAGCCTGCCAATAATCCCATTTAATACTTGAAATATGCGCTGTAACACCGAGCTTATGCAATTCTTTTTTCAAGAAGTTACTTTTTTCTTCTAAAGATTTTGTACCCTCGCGTCCAAACCATTGAAAAGGTGTATTTGCTTTAGGTACAAAGCTTGAAAACCCAAAAGAGATATCAAACCCTTTGTTTTCTTGTTTTAAACATTTTGCAAGGTTTACGGTTGCTTCTAAATCCTCATAAGTTTCTGTCGGCAAGCCAATCATTCCATAGAATTTTAACCCCTTTAAACCATTATCGCGAGCAATTTTAACAGCATTAAAAATTTGTTCTTCTGATAAGTTTTTATTGATAACTTTTCTTAAACGCTCACTTCCTGCTTCAATTGCAAGAGTAGTATTTTTTTGCCCTGCTGCAACAAATGTTCTAACTACATCAGGTGTAATTGCATCAACGCGTAACGAAGATACGCTCATTTCAATTTTCTGACCCGATTGAATTTTGTTATAAATATGTTTACATACATCATTAAAATGTGGATGTGCACTAATTTGAGCACCCAAAAGGGCAATTTTATCAGTGTATGATAAACCTAATTCAATAGTATTTAAAAGCTCTTCGTATGGCACACATCTCAAAGGTAAGTTTAAATATGATGCAAGACAAAATCCACATCTGTTGGCACAGCCTCGTGACATTTCTAATATAAATGTATCCTTAAAAAAAGCTTCATTACTGATAATAGGGGTATAAATACATTCTGTTAGTTTTTTTGTAAGTTTGTTTACTTTTTGCGGATATATTGGAACATAAATCCCTTCAACTTCAGAAAGTAATTGTAAAGCTTCTTGTTTATTTGATGCATTTTTACAAATTTCAACAGCTTTAATATTAACATCTTCACCATCACCAATGATAAAGAAATCAAAAAAATCTTTATAAGGCTCAGGATTTGCACTAACGACAGGACCGCCTGCAAATACAATTATATCTCTGTCTTTAGCTTTTAAAGCTATATTATATTTTTCCAGCATAGAAAAAATTGTTAAAAAATCCATATCAAATGAGAAAGAAAAACCCATCAAATCAGGTTTGGCAAATTTTGTTTTTTCAGTATCAGAGCATATTCTTTCAATATTAATTCCTTCAATTTCATCAATAGTTTTAAACATCCATAAATAACCTAATGATGACATTGAAAATGAATATATGCCAGGAAACGCCATCCACATGACATAATCAGAATTTTTAGATGTATTTCTCTGATATAAATATTTTTCCATCTAGTCTTTACCCTTTAAATTAATAGGTTTTAAGTATAGTTCATCAATTAAAACACAAATAGTTGCAGCGATTGCAGGAGATAGAATTACTCCCCAAAAACCTAAAAACTGCTGTGCTAAGAATAAAGCTAAAAATATCATTAAAGGATGCAAAGACATCATTTTACCAAATAATAAAGGTCTTACGACATAATTTGATATTTGCTGTACAATTAAAAAACCAATTACAATTAATATTAATTTTACTAATCCGAGAGGATAGGCAACCAAAAGGATTACTCCAAGCGCAATTGATGGTCCAAGAATCGGTATAATATCAAGAATACCACTTATTAAACCTAAAAGTGTAGAATATTCAACTCCAAATATTACAAGCACAATTGAAACCATAATTCCGACAGCAATCATTGATAAAATCTGTGCTCTCACGTATTTACCAACTTTAGTGCTTATTGTGCTTAATATACTTTCTGATTTATCTTTTAAATCAGGCGGGAAAAATTCCAAGAATTTTTGTTTCAAATAAACTTTATCAATCAATATATAGTATACAATCATTGTCATAGCAACAAGGATTACTATGGCTTGAACAATACCGGCGGTAATTGTTAATGAATGATTTACAACCCCTTGTGCAAGTGCTGTTGAATTATTTAAAATAGCATCAATATCAACAATATCAGGAATTTTATGTCCGTTAATATTAAAATTCAAAAGAAAATGTGTAACACCTGTAATCTTATCAGGCAATGTAATCATAAATGTTCTGATTTCTTTATAAGCAACAAAAAATATTGGTATAAACAGAGCAATTATTGCCAAAATACTTGTAAACATAACTATTGAGGACGCCAAAGTTCTGCTCATTTTATTCATAAGCTTAGTTACAAATGGATTTAATGCACATGCTAAAACGTATGCACCAAAAAATAAAAGTAATATTCCTATAATTTTAGGGAATATTAAAAGCAGTGATACTACTAAAATTATAAAAATAATATTTTTACTTGTCCAAAATCTTCTACTGAACATAAATTCTCCTTTAAGCCCATTATATCAAGAAAAAAGCTTATGTAAATAAGTATCTTAACAATAATAAGGATAATATAATGTATAAAAAAATTTACAATTGTAACGAAAACTTAACATAATTTCCAAAAAAAGGCAATTATTAAATTATATATTACTTTATATAATTACGAGGACTAAACACAAAGGATAAAGCAATGGGTTTCTTGACAGGCGCATACGGAAAATTAATGGCCGCAAGACATCTGCGCGAGATACAATATCAGCAGGCAGATGTCCAAAGGCGATTGCGTCATGTTACACGGGAAGTAGCCAACAAAGAAAAAATGTATCAGGCTCAAGAACGTAACATGAGGCAAGGTATGCAGCTCCAAATGCAGCAATGTATTATGGGGGCAGCTTATCAAGCAGGCTTGCCTATCGGAAATGCTATGATGGGGATGGGAGGCATGGGTGCCTTTGGTCAGGATTGCAGTATGTATGCTGCTATGGGTGGCTTTAACCAACAGCAAATGCAGCTTTATTCGGCGGTACAACAACAGGCTCAAATGCAGTTTATGCAAGCACAAACTTTATGGCAAAATATGTTTGAAATGCAAAGAGATGCAGACTTACAAGCTCTTAAAGATTTAGAAGCCGACTTACAAACTGAAAAAGAAAGTCTGGATAGTCAGGTCAAAATCGCACAAAATGAATATGAAATGTATAAAGAACAAGAAAAATCCGGCGCGAAAGCATTTATGCCTGAGTCGGGACAAGGATAACAGATTTAATAGGCTCTCCAATACGGAGAGCCTATTTTTTTATTCCTGATTAATAATCTGTGCTCCATGTTTTTCAACAGGAAGTGTCATTATATTTGCTTTTACGTTTAAACTTTCCCACGTATCTTTTACAATTGCTTTTATTTTATCGAGATTATTTTTTTGTGAGATTATTAATATTGATGGACCTGCTCCGCTTAATACACAACCTAAAACGTTTTCTTCATGTTTCAAGTTTTCAATAATTTTATCAAGCCCCGGAACAAGTTTCATTCTGTAAGGTTGATGTAATCTGTCTTGAAGTGCAAGTTTCATTAATTCTGCATCTTTTGTATTAACAGCTTGTACAAACATTCCAAGACGTTTTGCGTTAAATACGGCATCAGCCATTGGAACTTCTGAAGGCAATACAGAACGAGAAATATCTGTTGATAATTCATAATCTGGTACACAAACTGTTATATCCCATTCGTCAGGCCAATCAAGTTTTGTATAGATAATTCTGCCGTCATCTTCCTGTGAAGATAACACCAAACCACCGACAATTGCGGGAGTGACGTTATCAGGATGTCCTTCAACCTCTGTTGCAATTGACAATAGTGCTACTTCATCTGCCGGTCTTCCCAAAAGTTCATTCGCCGCAAGCAAACCGCCTACAATAACTGATGCACTGCTTCCCAAGCCTCTTGCAATAGGAATTTCAGAGTGAACAGTTATTTTTAATTCACTCGGATTTTGACCTATAGAGTTGTATAAAAGCTCTACAGCTTTGTAAATAATACTGTTTTCATCCATTGGAATATGTTCCATAATGAAATCATCTGCAGAAGCAGTATTGTTTAGAACATTAATTTCTATACCTGTACCCGGTAATACAGTTTCCTCAATAGTTATAGTATTATAAAGAGGCAAAGCCATACCTAAACTATCAAATCCCGGTCCTATATTTGCCGTTGTAGCCGGCACTTTTACACTTATTTTCATAATTCCCTGCTATATTCTTTCTATAAAAGTATAACAGAAACACACAAATTTGCCAATAATTAAGATATATCATATAATAGGTTACATGTACGAATTATATCCATATTTTACAAATGACGGTTCAGTAGGACTTTTTTCACCAGATGCAGATGATATTTATCATTCAACTTATGGTGCACTGACTGAAGCTTACGAAAAATTTATTTTACCGTCAAACCTAAAAAATTTTTTAGAAAAAAATTCTGAAATAAAAATTTTAGATATTTGTTTTGGAATCGGATACAACACCAAAAGTTTTTTAAATTTTATCTATAACGAAACGATAGGTAGTAATAATATTAAACATATCGATAAGGTATATGGTGATAATATTAAGCGTAAGGTTTTTATACATGCTATAGACATTGATAAAAATTTGGCATATTTATCTCCATTTTTTGTAACTGATAAAAAAAAGAGAAAAAATAATAAACTTTCATTTGAACAGGAAAAAATTCAAAGGATGCTGTCTGACAAAATTACACAGCATTTTGAACTTAAACAGGAAGTAAATATTTTATTGGGAGAAAAGCTATTTCCATATATAGACAGCGAGACAGAAGAAGTATTATTTTCCCAAAAATATTCGGAATATTTTGATAAATATATGTGTGGTTTATTTAAGCTTTATAAAAATAAGACATATAAAACAACCCCTCTAAGGGCTTTTATTAGCTTCTTACATAATATCTATTATCACCACCTATCATCATGTTATAAAAACGCATCTAATGCCCTTAAATTGCTTGATTTTGATTTTAGGCTCAGTATAGAGGATGCAAGGCAAGCAATACTAAAAGATAAAAACAGATATAATTATGTATTTTTGGATGCATTTACACCTGTAAAATGTCCTTGTTTGTGGACAGTAGACTTTTTTAAACTTCTTTATGAGCATTTGGAAGATGATGGCATGATTTTAACTTACTCAAACTCTGCGCTTGTCAGAAATGCATTTTTAAACGCAGGATTTTATGTTGGAAAAATTTATTCTGAAAGTGCGCAGAAGTTTACTGGCACAATAGCTGTAAAAAATAAAGTTCTTATAAAACATGAGCTCTCAGAATACGATTTAGGGCTTATGAAAACAAAAGCAGGTATATTTTATCATGATGAAAATTTAACGCTTGATAATGAGGTTATTATCGCCTCTCATAAAATTGAAGTTGAAAATTCAACCCTTATGTCGAGTTCTAAATATATTAAACAACACAGGAGAAACAATGAAGTATGATGTAATCGTTGCCGGGGGCGGTACTGCAGGATGTGCAGCAGCTTATACTGCCGGCATATCAGGCTTAAAGACACTTTTAATAGAAAAAAATATTCATTTAGGCGGTACAATTACGTCAGGACTTGTTATTCCTGTGATGAAATCAGGTGATAATCAGATAAATACCGAGTTTTACAACGCATTAATTACCGAATTACAAGCTATGGGCGGGCAAGTGACTTATCAAAATAACCCTGGCTGGTTCAATCCTGAACTTACAAAAATCGCTTTAGATACTCTTATGGAAAAAGCAGGAGTAGAAGTGATATTTGGGGCAGAGGTAGAAGATGTATTACTTGATAATAAATTGATTAAAGGTGTTGTTATAAAACAAAAAATATTATCAGAACATATCGATAAGTTACAAGATATATTATCGGTAACTATCGGAACGAGATACGTAATTGATGCGACAGGAAATTGTGAAATCGGCAAAATTTGTAATTGCGAATTTTTGGAAAATTCTGAACAGCCTGTAAGCCTGCGATTCATTATGGGCGGTGTTAATTTAAAAGAATTTTCTAAATGGCTTTTAGAGTTTGATACTGACAGAGATGTTACGACTGTTGAGGAACTTGACGGCTGTATACACTTATCTACTGCATACACGTGGGATAGCGGTAAGAAGTGGGCGCTAGCGCCTTTATTTGAAAAGGCTGTATCTAAAGGAATACTAAAAGATAGTGATAGAAACTATTTTCAGGTATTTTCGGTTGCAGGAGCACCTGATTGCGTGGCTTTCAACTGTCCGCGCATAGTTGATAAATTAAATTATTCAAAAGCCTTGATATCAGCGCGTCAAAGCATACTTAGATTATCAAACTTCTGCAAAATATATTTACCGGGATTTAAAAATGCTTATATTTCAAACATAGCAGATATGCTTGGTGTAAGGGTTTCAAGACGAATTAAAGGTAAGTATATTTATACAATTGATGATTTAAAATCAGGTAAGAAGTTCGATAATCCTGTTGTTATATCAAATTATCCTGTAGATGTTCATTCAAATGAGCGTGACAAGTCGACTTTACAGGTTGTTCAGGATTATCAGCTGCCTGTTGAAAGCCTTATGTCAGCAGATATTAACAATCTTTTTGTTGCAGGCAGATGTTTGTCAGCAGATTTTATGGC
>CAMTMK010000025.1 GCA_947073645.1 uncultured bacterium
CTGGAGCGTAGCAGATACTTAAAAAATTTTTTGAAGCATATAGCTTCAATATATATTTTTGTTTCCTTTCCCTTTTTTAAATAAACGACTTGATGTCGTTTTTTTTTTGCGCAACGCAGGTAGACATATTAGGTTTTGCATATATTTTTATTAGTGCTATAATTAGCTAAAAAGGAGAATGGTTATGGGACAAACTTTAGCTGAAAAAATAATTTCTGAGCATGCAGGAAAACCTGTAAAAGCCGGAGAACTCGTTATTGCAAATGTAGATGTTACAGCGGTTCAAGATGGAACTGGTCCTTTAACTGTTCAGGAATTTAAAAAATTAGGCAAAGAAAAATTAAACAATCCTGAAAGAACCATTCTTTTTATTGACCATGCATCTCCAAGTCCGAGAAAAGAATTATCAAACACACATACTGTTTTAAGAGATTTTTCAAAAGAATATGGTGCAGTTTTGTCTGATGTTGGAGCAGGGGTTTGTCACCAAAGACTTATAGAAACTTTTGTAAATCCTTGTGAAATTCTTGTTGGTGCAGATTCTCATACTTGTACTTCAGGAGCTTTAAGTGCTTTTGCAACAGGTATGGGATCAACTGATATTGCAGTTGCTATGGCATTAGGCAAAACTTGGTTAAAAGTTCCGGCAACATTTAAAATTGAAGTTACAGGCAAATTTAGAGAAGGAATATGTTCGAAAGATTTAATGCTTCATTTAATAGGAATGATAGGAGCTGATGGAGCAACTTATAAAGCTTTAGAATTCTGCGGAGATACAATTGAGAATATGGAAATGTCAGAACGCTTTACTTTAGCTAATATGGCTGTTGAAGCAGGTGCTAAGGCCGGTTTATTTATCGCTGATGAAAAAACCAGAGAATTCTTAAAATTACGTGGACGCGAAGATAAATTTAGAAGCTTAAAACCTGACAGCGATGCTGTTTATGAGCGAGTAATTAAAATTAATGCAGAAGATATTAAACATACTGTCTCTTGTCCTCATACTGTAGATAATACAAAAACAGTTGAAGAGTTGAAAGATGTAAAAGTAGATCAGGTATTTGTAGGTACTTGTACTAACGGCAGAATTGAAGATTTGCGAGTGGTTGCAAATATCTTAAAGGGCAAAAAAGTAAATCCTAAAGTTAGAATGTTGATTTGTCCCGCATCCAAAGACGTTTATTTACAGGCACTGGATGAAGGGTTAATTACAATATTTGTGGAAGCAAATGCAACAATTTTACCTCCCGGATGCGGTCCTTGTGTTGGAGTTCATGCAGGAACTCTTGCTGATGGTGAAGTTTGTTTGGCTACTCAAAATAGAAACTTTCAAGGACGAATGGGTAACGTTGAAGGGTTCATATATCTAGCCTCACCTTATGTAGCTTCTTATACAGCTCTAAATGGTTTCATTTCGGCTTCTTAAAAGTTTAATATAAAAAATATAATCAATCGGCTATATATCAGAGTATGAGCATTTACAGTTAAACTTTACTTACTATAGATGTAAGGAGAAGTTTATGACAGATGCTAAATTGCAATACAAAAAAATGTCATTGGAAGAACTTGTAGTACTTTCACAGCAAAATGATTTTAAAGCACTTGAAGAACTAATAAAGCGTGAACAAAAAAATGTTTATGCATCGTTTGCATACTTAAGCCAAAAAGGAGAAAATGTTTCAGATTTAACTCAAGAAGCATTATTGCGTATTGCTAAAAATATTCAGCACCTTAAAAATCCAAAGTTATATAAAAGTTGGCAGAATCAAATTATTACAAATCTTTTTTATGATGAACTAAGAAAATCACAAAGAAAAGCAGAAACTATATCGCTTGATGAAGAAAAAGAAGATATGCCGTCAATTAAATTCCAGCTTTTGGATAAAAAGTGCAAACCACATGAAAAATGTATTTCGGGTGAATTAGAAAAAATCATAAAAAATGCAATATTAGCACTTCCTGAACAGTTTAGAATTGCAATTGTTCTAAGAGAATTTCAAGGTTTAAGTTACGAAGAAATCGCTGATGCTACACATTCAAGCATAGGGACAGTCAAATCACGAATTGCAAGAGCAAGAGGTAAATTACAAGAAGATTTAAAAGCTTATATTTAAGGAGAAATTTATGCAATATAACTTATCATGCGAACAAGTCACAGCATTACTTACATTTTATGCAGAGGAAAAATTAAGTGCAAAACTATCAGGCTATGTAAAATCTCATCTGGATAATTGTCCCGAGTGCAGAGAAAAATACCTTCAGTTACAAAATATATTAAAACGCTTTAATGAAATTCAAAATGAAGAAATTGCAAACCCATATGTTACAAAGCAATATGAAGATTTCAAATTAAATCTTTCTGCTTACATTGACAATGAACTTGATGATTTAGAGAATATAAAAATTAAAAAAATTGCGATCTCAAACCCTCTTGCAAGACAAGATTTAGAGGATATTTATACATACAAAAAACTTATGCATTCTTCCTTTGAAAAAACTAAAAATGAATTAAAGACAGATTATTCAAAAGGTATAATATGCCAGCTTCAACAAGAATGTACGGATAATAAAAAATTTGACCCTTTCATAAAACTTACAGCAATATTTTTTGCAATGATTAGCTGTATAGTTGCCGGAATAATAACTATTTTATACTTTTAACCCTGAAGAATATTTTATTGAAGAAAGTCTTTGGTACTGCGCCATTGAAATTCCTCTGGGAGCAGTTAATTGAGTATTAGTATGCATACGTGCCAATGCTTGTTTTTGTTTTCTTGACGCATATTGATTACGTAAAATAGGTGTTACAATATTACAAGAGATTATAGAACCAACAGTACTTGCTATAACATCAACACCATTTTTAAACGGTTTGTAATCTTCAGGAACATTTTTAAGTTCACCGATATTAAAATCCAATTTACCGATTTTTGCAATATCTTCTTTTGCTAAAGCTCCTTTAATACCTTTTGTAGTTAATTTACCTGTTGAAACAAGTTTTGAAGCTACATTTTTAAAAGAACTTGTAATCAAATAGAAAGATGCAATATTAATTCCTGCATCAGCAATTTCTTGAGGAATTAAGAAACTTTTTTGCTCAGGAGAAATTTTATCGTTAAACACGACTGCACTAACTTGTGCTAATGATGATAAAATCCACCCTAAAACACCTGTATGTACAAGCATTTTCCCGGGATTTTCACCGTAATTTTTATATAATGATGATTTAAAGTTGGAGAATAAGTTAGCCATTATTATTCTCCTGTTTTTTAATAAAAGTGTTAGTCAAAAATTTGGTTAACGGGGCATCAATTAAAAAATTAGTAAACATCATAACAACAAGAGCAACAACCGTTCCCATAGCATTACGATACTGCATAAAAGCATCTGTATTTGTTTTATTAACATCCTTTGGCGTAAAGAAGGATTTCCATTTTGGAATGTTAGCACCTCTAGGCTGTGACATAGCCTTGATTGCTTTTATACATCCTTTTCGTATAGCAAAACCAGTTAAAGTTCCTGCAATAATTTTAGCAATAGTACGTGCTACTGAAACTTTTCGCGTTTTCTCATCTACATTTTTATTATGAGCGTCAATAAAGGGTTGTGACATCAATGCTGATGCCCCTAAAATAAGACGTTGTTCAGCAGATGAAATTTTTTCACCTGCTTTATTAATCCAGTTTGTATTTCCCGAAAGTTCCATATTGGGAACGGCATTTATCACTCGCTGTCTTGCAGAACGCAAAGTGCTTGAAATCCCGCCTTGAAACGTTGGAGAACTTGATTGTATTTTCATGTTTGACGCCATATTTCTACCCAAATCAATAAAGACTATGAAGCAAAATTATTGCTTACAACATGTAATATATTACAAAAGATTTACAAATTAAAGAATAGCACCCTTAGGTACAACAGTTATTCCGTTAGGAGAAACATGGAAACCGCGTTTTTCATCTTCTTCTCGATTAAAACCGATTCTTGAATTAGGCGGAACAACTACGTTTTTATCGATAATTGCACGCTTAATTTTAGAATATCTGCCGATTTCAACATTTTCCATCAAAATACTTTCAGAAATTTGAGAAAAACTGTTTACCTTAACTTTAGGTGAAAGAATACAACGCGACAAGCCTGCGCCGGAAACAATACACCCCTCTGATACCATAGAGTTTGTTGCCATACCGACACGTTCACCTTCTTCCCAAATAAATTTTGCAGGCGGATAGTTATAATTAAACGTTCTCAAAGGCCATTCCTGAGAATACAAATTTAATTCAGGGTCATAATCCAATAAATCCATATTAGCCTGCCAATATGCATCAATACTTCCGACATCCATCCAATATCCGCGTTCCTGCGGTGACATTCCCGGGAATGAATTTTCATTAAAATTATAAATATATATCTTTTTACCTTCATTCAAAAGCATAGGAATTACATTCTTACCAAAATCATGGCTTGAATTTTCAATCTTCTCATCACGAATTAAGGCATCTAAAAGAACATCTTTATTAAAAATATAATTTCCCATAGAAGCAAGGCACATATTAGGATTGCCCGGGATAGATTTTGGCTTGTATTGAGGTTTTTCAACAAAATTTACAAGTTTCCAATCATCATCAACTTCAATAATCCCAAATTCATGAGCTTCTTCGATAGGAATAGGAATTGCCGAAATTGATAAATCTGCCCCTTTACATTTGTGATAATCAAGCATTTGCGACACATCCATTTTATAAATATGGTCACCTCCAAAAATACAAACATAATCAGGGTCTTCATCAGTAATATGAAAAACATTCTGATAAATAGCATCAGCAGTACCGCGATACCAGTCCGAACCTGTTCTCATTTGTGCAGGACACAAATCAACATACTGATTTAAAAACGGAGATAAAGCCCAGCCTCTGGTAATATGTTTATTTAATGAATCCGACTTGTATTGAGTTAAAACTTTAATTTTGAAAAAACCCGAGTTAATAAAATTATTTAACACAAAATCAATAATTCTGTATCTGCCACCAAACGGTACAGCAGGTTTTGCTCTATCTTTCGTTAAGGGGTAAAGTCTTTTACCTTCTCCGCCTGCTAAAATCATTACAAGTGCATCATCAATCGACATCTCTTCTCCTTTACTAATAAAAAACCATATAACAATTATATATTAATCAAAAAAATAATGCACTAATCCTTTGTAATTATTTTTTCAAAAAAAAGCTCCCATACGGGAGCTTTTTTCTAACTGCATAATGCAAGCAATATACCTGCCGCAACACCCGAACCGATTACACCTGCAACGTTAGGGCCCATAGCGTGCATTAACAAGTAGTTTTGAGGATTAGCCTCTAAACCTACTTTGTTAGCAACACGAGCTGCCATAGGAACAGCAGAAACACCTGCCGCACCGATTAACGGATTTATCTTTGTTTTTGAGAACAAGTTCATAACCTTAGCAAATATAACACCTGCACCTGTAGCAAATGAGAATGCTAAAATACCTAAGATTAAAATGAACAATGTTTGTAATGTCAAGAATTGGTCTGCTGACAATTTAGAACCTACTGAAAGTCCCAAGAATATAGTTACAATGTTAATTAAAGCATTTTGCATTGTATCTGATAATCTGTCAACAACACCACATTCTTTACACAAGTTACCGAATGTCAATGCACCGATAAGAGGGCAAGCATCAGGTAAGAAGATTATACATAATCCCAAAACAACAAGAGGGAATACGATTTTTTCTCTTTTTGAAACTTCTCTAAGCTGTGACATTTGAATTTCACGTTCAGCTTTTGTAGTTAACAACTTCATAATAGGCGGTTGAATTACAGGAACTAATGCCATATAAGAATAAGCTGCAACTGCAATTGCACCCAATAATTCAGGAGCAAGTTTTGAAGTAACATAAATTGAAGTAGGACCGTCAGCACCGCCGATAATACCGATTGCACCTGACTGTGGTAAAGTAAATCCGAATACACATAATGCAAGTAATAATGCACCGAAAATACCAAACTGCGCCGCACCGCCTAAAAGTGCAGTTTTCGGGTTAGCAATCAACGGACCGAAGTCTGTCATTGCACCAACACCCATAAAGATAATCAACGGGAACAATCCCTGATGAATACCTGCTTCATAAATAATTCCCAAAAATCCATGCGGACCTGCAATATCTGCAACAGGGATATTTGATAACAAACCGCCGAAAGCAATTGGAACAAGCAATAGCGGTTCGTATTGTTTTTTAATACCTAACCACAAAAGGAAACAGCAGATTACAAGCATAATCGGTGAACCGAATTGATGCAAGAACTGTTCAAATCCGTTTGTGATACTAGGGTCAACAGGTTGTACAAAGTTTGCAATACCTGTAGATTCCCATAATTTCATTAAACTGTCTTGTATGTTCATTTCTTTTTTCCCTTTTATTCACGGAGAGCTAAAGCTCTCCGTTTTATCTATACTTACGCTATTGTAACCAATACATCGCCGGTTTTAACTTTAGCACCAAGTTCAACTTCAACAGAACTTACAGTACCTGATACAGGTGATTTAATTTCTGTTTCCATTTTCATCGCTTCTACTACAAGAAGAACATCGCCTTCTTCGATTTGGTCGCCTTCTGAAACTTCAACTTTAAGAACTACACCAGGTAAAGCAGCTTTAACCGGAGTGCCTTCAGCGCTTGAAGCTTGAGTTGTTTCTTCAATACCGTCTTTAACATCAAAGTCAAACGCTTTGCCGTTAACAGTAGCTTTAGTTCCATCAAGTTTAACTGCATATTTTTTACCGTTAACAGTGATAGTATAGCCATCTGATGCGTTTCCTGCATTTTGTGCCGGAGCATCTGCAGATTTTTTATTAACAGAAACAGAACCTTTACCAAGCAAGAAGTCAATACCTTTATCAAGGTTGCCGTCTTTACAAGCAGCGGCGATGAATAAGTTTTCATCAGTTACAGGAAGTCCTGCAGCTTTCAATCTTTCTTCAGCAGGTTTAAGACCTTTTTCAGGGTCTCTGTCGTTCAAGTCAACAACTTTTTCTGTAGTAGGTTGTAAACCAGTTTTTTCTTCAGCCCATTTAACAAGTTCAGGATCTGGCTCACAAGGAGTTTTTCCAAAGTAGCCCAATAACATTTTTGCATAACCCGGGTTAGCTTGATCCCAAGGTTTTTCAGTAATTGCATTCAAGAAAGATTGTTGAGCATAGAATTGAGAAACAGGAGTTACAGATGTTGCATAACCGCCTCTTTCAACAACTTCTTTCATATTAGCAATAACTTTCGGGAATTTATCTAACATACCCATATCTTTCAACTGGTTAACAGTTGTAGCTGTGGCACCGCCTGGTAGAGGAGCTTGAATAAGAATTGGGTTAACTGCCAAAGAAATCGGAGAAAGCGGATAATCTTTCATACATTCTTTAAAGATTTCTTCTGTTTCCATAATCTTAGCAATATCTAAGCCTAAATCGTATTCAGTACCTTTTAGAGCATGCCACATAGAAATAATATCAGGTTGACCTGTACCGCCTGAAACAGGTTTCATAGCAAGGTCAATACCATCAGCACCGCCGTCAAGAGCAGCAAGGTAAGCAGCTAAGCCTGTACCTGCAGTTTCATGTGAGTGGAATCTGATATGAGCATCAGGTCCTAAGATTTCTCTTGTTCTTCTGATTGTTTCATAAACTTTTCTCGGATTTGAAGTACCTGAAGCATCTTTGAATGCTAAGCTGTCGAATGGAATACCTGCATCTAAGATATTTCTCAATACTTTTTCATAGAAATCAGCATCATGAGCACCTTCACAACCGTATGGAAGTTCCATCATAGTGATTGTTACTTCGTGTTGAAGCCCATGTTTTTTAATTGAATTAGCTGAATCGATTAAGTTATTAACATCATTTAGAGCATCAAAGTTTCTGATAACATTAACACCGTGTTTTGCAAACATTTTTGCGTGCAAATCAATAACGTCACGAGGTTGAGAGTTCAAACCAACAACGTTAACACCGCGAGCCAATGATTGTAATTTTACATCCGGTCCAACAGCTTCTCTGATTTTGTCCATAGTTTCGAACGCATTTTCGTTACAGAAGAAAATCGGAGCTTGGAATCTAGCACCGCCTGCTGTTTCAAAGTGGTTCAAACCTGCATTAACTGCAGCCTGCAAAGCAGGAATAAAGTCATCTACAAGAACTTTCGCCCCGTAAATTGATTGGAAACCGTCACGGAATGACGTATCCATAACCTTAATAAGTTTTTTACTCATTTTTATGTCCTTTCTTATAAACTATTTTAATTTTTTCTTGCCAAAACTGCTGCTATAGCAACAGCGATTGCCGCATCATCATTTGAAGCTTTAGTTGATTTTTTCTCAACAACTTCAACTTTTTCAGGAAAAAGTTTGTTCAAATACCCGACAATTGCAGACATCCCGAACATACCTGCAATCAAAATACATAGAAAGCTTAATACAAAGCCCATACCGAGCCCCATAAGTGTTAAGCCTGCCATAAGTGTTTCATTCATAATATATCTCCCATTGTTACTGTAATTTCATTTTCATTTTGAACCAATACAAGTTCACCTGCATGATTTATTGATTTAGCGAAACCGGTAAAGATATTATTAAAACCTTTTACCGAAATTTCCTTATTCAAAAAGCATGCTCGTTTTACATAATCATTTTCAACCATGACAAATCCTTTTTGCAAAAAATTATCATAGTTTCCAAAAAATTTATCTAAAAGTTTATTCAAAAAGTCAGATTTATCAACAAATTTACCGATTTCTAAATTCAAAGCCGTAACTTCTTTATCCGTAATCAGTGATAAATCTTCTTTCTTAGCGTTTAAATTTATTCCCGCACCCAAAATCAGCCCCTTAAAATTATGTCCCTGCATAACGGTTTCAGATAAAATTCCTGCAATTTTCTTACCGTCAACAAGGACATCGTTAGGCCATTTAATTTTAGGTTCAAGACCGTATTCTTCAAGCATTTCACATAAAATAACAGAAAAATACTGGGTCAAATTTGCATATACGGGCTTAAATTCTCCAGAAGGTTTCAAAACTAAAGACATGAAAATATTACCTTCACCAAAGTCAACCCATGCTCTTTCAAATCGTCCGCGGCCAGAGGTTTGTCTATCAGCGCAAACAACTGATTTGTCCGCAATATCAGCCAAATTAGCCTTTGCATACAAATTGGTTGAGTTAACTTCCTTTAAAGTTATCACTTGTTCAATATTGGACAAACTCTCCAAGGCTGGTGGCATGTCAAAAAATCTCCCTCTGAATTAAACTCATATATGACAATTGTAAATCAAACAAAAAAAATTTGCGATTTTTTTTTTAGCGCGTTAAAATAAGTTCACAGGGAGAGAAAAAAATGGAACATTGGATTTACAACACTAATATTTTAGGTCATGCTGTTTCATTAAACTTAGACACTATATTTACAATGTGGTTTGCAATGACAGTCGTCATTATTTTTGCTTTGTTTGCCACCAGAAACCTCTCGCTTATTCCTGGAAAACTTCAAGCTGTTTCCGAAAGCATTATGAAATTTTTCTATGGAACTCTTGATACTATGATTGAAACTGAAAACAGAAAACATGTTCCTCTTGTAGCATCATTATTTCTATTTATTGTAACAGCAAACCTTATGGGACAACTTCCGTTAAGATTAATCCATTTAAAACATGGCGGAGAATTGGCTTCACCAACAAACGATATTAACTTAACAGCTTCAATGGCTGTAATCGTATTAATTTATTATGTGGCAATGGGAATTAAAGCTAAGGGCAAAAAATTCCTTATCCATGACTTTAGTTTTACAGGAATTGTAATGGCATTAGTTGAGGTTTTGGAAATGTTTACAAGACCCTTAAGCCTTGCAATTCGACTTTTTGCAAACATTTTTGCGGGAGAAATTTTAGTTTCAATAGCACTTGGAGCGATGGCATACTTTTTACCGCTTCCGATTATGTTATTTGAAATCTTGGTAGCATTTATTCAAGCTACAGTATTTATGATGCTGACAATCGCTTATATCGGTTCAGCAGTGAAAGAAGAACATTAAAACTTATATAAAAAGGAGAAAAATTATGGAAACAATTTCACAAATGGCACACTTAGGCGCAGGTATTGCAATCGGTTTTGGTGCAGTAGGCGCTGGTTTAGGTATCGGTTTTGCTACAAAAGGTTTGATGGATGCTGTTTCAAGACAACCTGAAGTTGCAGGTAAAGCATTCGGTTTCTTCCTTCTCGGTGCTGCATTATCAGAAGCTTGTGCATTGTATGCATTCGTTATCGCATTTATGCTTTTGGGAAAATAGCAAGCCGAGCAGAGGTATGAGCGTAGCGAAAGACGAACAATCATAATCGGAAACCGCGTTTTTCGATTTGATTGTGAGCGGTACCGTTTAACGCGAGGCGCAGTTTGTAAAATTTACAGGATAAAAACATGGAATTCAATGCAACATTTTTAATATCGGCAATAAGTTTTATTGTATTCACAATTATTATGAATAGAATATTCTATAAACCACTTGAAAGAGTCATGAATGAACGTGAAAAATTTATTAATGACAATATTGTTGATGCAAAATTTTCAAATGACAAAGCTGATGAAATCACAAAAAACAGGGAAGAAAAACTTGCTAAATCTCAACTTGACGCAAAGTCACTTGTTGCAAGAAAAATAAATGATGCTAATGAAAATTCCAGAAACCTGACAGAACAGGCTAAACAAAAATCAAAAGAGGATATTAAATCAGCAAAAGAAGCTTTAACCAAAGAAGCTGAAAACATTGAACAAAACTTAAAAATTGAAGAACTTGCTGATGTAATATATTCTAAAGTATTGGAGATGTCATGAACTTTTGGAACGCTATAGTACAATCAAATACTTTCAACTTTGCAGTTTTACTGCTGATTTTTGCTGTGCTGTATAAAAAGTTGAATATTTCAAATACAGTTGAAAATTTGAAACATGAAATAATCAAAAAGATTGAAGACGCCAAATCAGAACGTGAACAAGCTAAACAAAAACTTTTAAGTGCAAAACAGCTTGTTGAGCACCTTGACGAAGATATTAAAGAACGTCTGAATGATGCAAATACACGTGCAACAGGGCTTTCTAAGCAGATTATTAAAAATGCACAAGAACAGGTAAGATTAATAGAAAAAAATGTTCAAAATGTCATAGTCGGCGAAGAAAAAACTCTTTCAACACAATTAAGCGATAAAGCCTTAAAAGCATCTGTTGAACTTGCAAAACAAAAGATTATAAAAACACTTGAAGATAATCCTAAACTTCATGACAAATTTATTGAAGAAAGCATAGGGGAAATATAATGACAAGGATATCAACATCAGCAATAACTTATGCAAAATCACTTTTTGAAGCGGATAAAAATGCTTTATCAGACTTGCTTACCGTAAATGAAGCTATAAATTCTTCAAAAGATTTTGAGTTAACTATGCTTAACCCTTCAATTTCATTGCAGACAAAATATGAAATTATTGACGAGATTTTCAAAAAAGATTTAAACGAAAAAGTACTTAATTTTATAAAAATTCTTGTTGAAAAAAACAGATTTAACGAATTTGAACAAATTATTCAAGCTTATTCGAATGAGCAGGATGAATTGAATAACATAAAAAGAGTTGAGGTTGTATCTGCAGTTGAACTTTCAGAAAATCAAAAACAAAAAACAATCGAAAAGCTTCAAACAAGACTTCAAAAAGAAGTTAAAGTAAACTGGACATTGGATACAAATATAATAGGCGGTCTTATCATAAAAATTGACGATGATATTATTGACACAAGCCTAAAAAACAAGTTAGATAAACTAAGTAAAATATAGAGGTAAAATTATGGCACTTATAAAACCTGATGAAATCAGTTCTATAATTAAAAGCAAAATAGAAAACTACGAAATTCAAACAGAAATCTCAAATACAGGAACTGTTATTGAAGTTGGTGACGGTATTGCAAGGGTTTACGGCTTGAGAAACGTAATGTCAAATGAGCTCGTAACTTTTGATGACGGCAGTGACACTCTCGGAATTACCATGAACCTTGAAGAAGATAACGCGGGTATCGTAATCCTTGGTGATTATACTCATATTAAAGAAGGAATGACTGTTAAAACAACAGGTCGTATCGCATCTGTTCCAGTTGGTGATGCAATGATAGGCAGAATTATTGACCCGACAGGTAAGCCTATTGACGGCAAGGGTGAAATTATTACAGATAAATCTCGTCCAATTGAAAGAGTTGCTCCTGGAATTGTTGCAAGAAAATCAGTTCATCAGCCGTTACAAACAGGCTTAACTGCAATTGATGCATTAACACCAATCGGCAGAGGACAGCGTGAATTAATTATCGGAGACAGACAAACAGGTAAAACTGCGATTGCAATTGACACAATTATTAACCAAAAAGGGCAAAATGTAATTTGTATCTATGTAGCAATCGGTCAAAAGGCATCTACTGTCGCACAAATTGCTAAAACATTGGAAGAAAAAGGTGCAATGGAATATTCACTTATTGTGTCAGCTACAGCCAATGAACCTGCACCATTACAATATATTGCCCCATTTGCAGGTGTTGCTATCGGTGAAGAATTCATGGAACAAGGCAAAGATGTTTTGATTATTTATGATGACTTATCAAAACATGCTCAGGCATATCGTGCAATGAGTTTGCTTCTTAAAAGACCGCCGGGACGTGAAGCATACCCGGGTGATGTATTCTATCTTCACTCAAGATTGCTTGAGCGCGCGGTAAAATTAAATGATGAACTAGGCGGAGGCAGTATTACAGCATTACCGATTATTGAAACTCAAGCAGGGGATGTTTCAGCATATATTCCGACAAACGTAATCTCAATTACTGACGGTCAAATATTCCTTGAAACAAACTTGTTTAACTCTGGTGTAAGACCTGCTATAAATGCCGGAATTTCAGTATCCCGTGTAGGAGGTGCAGCACAAACTAAAGCTATTAAACAGGTTGCAGGACAATTAAGACTTGATTTGGCACAATATAATGAACTTGCAGCATTTGCACAATTCGCTTCTGATTTAGACCAAGCTACAAAAAATCAGCTGTTACGCGGTGAAAAACTTACAGAAGTTTTAAAACAGCCGCAGTACAACCCGTTGAGTGTTGCAGAACAAGTTACAATTCTTTTTGCCGCAAACAACGGAATGCTTGATGATGTTGCTAATAATAACATTGCAAAATTTAAAAAAGAATGGTTTGCATATTTAAACTCAAATCTTTCAGACCTTGCAACACGTATCAATGACGGTTCAGCATTATCTGATGTTGATAAAGAACAGTTAAAATCAGCTTTGGAAAACTTTAAAAGGACCTTCTAATGGCTAATCTTAAAGATATTAAAAATAGAATACAGAGCGTACAAAGCACACAAAAAATTACACGCGCAATGAAGATGGTTGCAGCTGCAAAAGTAAAAAAAGCTGAAAATACCGTTAAAATGTCACGTCCATTCACACGTGAACTTGTTTCAATGTTTAAAAAACTTTTAAATTCTGTCGGCACATACAGCTCACAGACTTTAAAGATAAAATCTGCAATTGATAACTATCCCGAGCTTTTGCAGGTTAGAGAATGTAAATCTGTAGGTTTGCTTGTAATTACTTCAAACAAAGGTCTTGCAGGTGCGTATAACGCCAATGTTGTAAGAAAAACATTAGAAACAATTAAAAGCTATGAAGCACAAGGGATAAAAACAATTCTTTTTGTAGTAGGTCAAAAAGGTGTAACAACCTTAAAACGCAAATGCAAAGGAATGAACTGTGATATCGTAAAAACATATTTGAGCGTTGCTAACGACCCTACAGGTGAAGGCGCAAAGATTATTATTGAAGATATTGCAGAATACTATGTTTCTCACCAAATTGATAAAATTGAAATTATCACAACACGTTTCAAAAATATGATGAGTTATTTTGTTGAAAGCTGGGAGATTTTACCATTGAAAGGTTTAAATGACGACTATGAAAGACTTCATGATGGTATTATTGAACCTATGATGGAATTTGAACCTGATATGCATCATATTTTGCAAAAAGTTGTTCCTATGTATATAACAAATATTTTATTCCAAGCATTATTGGAAGCCCAGGCAAGTGAACTTGCAAGCAGAATGACAGCAATGTCTGCCGCATCTAATAATGCTGAGAAAATGCTTAAAGAACTTTCTGTGCAATATAATAAAACTCGTCAATTTGCAATCACACAAGAAATCATTGAAGTTGTATCAGGCGCAAATGCTCAAATAAACTAATTTTACATATTTTTAGAAAGATATGCTAAATTATCAGCCTGCATCATAGTATCAAATGCTGATTTTGGTTGTTGAGCTTCTTTTTCTGCAAGTTTTGCTTTACGTTTGGCTTCAGATTTGTTAGTCATATAAATATTTAATTTTGGAACACCTACACCAAGTACAATACCTGAATACAAATATCCTGCAACTTGTGCAATATTTAATGCTCTTAATTTACCTTTGGTTGACTTATCTGCAAGTTTTATAAGTTCTTTGAACGGAAGCTCTTTACCATTTTTAACTGTTGCAATACCTTTTTTCTTTAACTCAGTGTAAAGTACTTCATCACGAGATTTCAATGACGAATTTGTAAGCCATTTAAAGAAATTTTTAGAACCGTCTTTACCAACATTGATTAAAGATTTATCAAATGCTCTTGCAACGCCTTTAGTAACCAATGCACCCAATACAAGCAGGTTCAAGAAACCTAAAGTATCTTTTACCATCGATTCTCTAAACTCATCTTTGTCACGTGCAGACATAATTCTTGACGCAATAGTCAAACCGTAAACGAGTTTTAATTGAGAAACTGTCGGTGTCATACCTTTGAATTGAAGTTTATTTAACAAGTTTTTAGGGTTTGTTGTAATTGTTGATAAAGCACCTAACGAGAAAATTGAAGCTCCAATTGCCTTTGTTACTTTAAATGAAGCTGATTTGTCCTTTTCTCTGCCTGCAACGCCGACAAAACCGTCACTACCTGTCTTTTTCTTAGTCAAATACATATTAACAGGTTGAGTCAGCATACCAATTGTTGTTGCAACACCAAGGCCGATTAAAGAACGACTTATATTCATTTTCTTCATAGCTTTCAAGAAATCAGCAGAAGAAATACCCTTAGCTTCTTTGGCAATAACCGCTTTTGTAATATTATAAATATTTTCAATACCGCTTGTAAGAGTAAATGAGTTTTTACTTCCCGCAAATCTATAAGCGCTCTGTGAACCTGTAGCGTTAGTTATAACAGCTTTAGAATAGCTCATTAATTCCTTATTAATAAGTTCAGGAGTTTGCTTGCTAATCATAGCTGAATTAAATTTATTTACAAGTTTTTCAACATCTTCTGCAGGAACTTTTTTCCATTGCCCGTCAACTTCTGTTTCCAGATTAGAGAACATATTTCTCAAGTGAGCTTTATAATCCGAACCCTTATGAGCATCGAAAGATTTTGTTACTGTCTCAAAAGTTTCGTTATCTGCAAAAATCTTATGAGCTTTAATACCAAAACGATTATTAATTGAGGCAGCTAAAAATGCACCTGCAATAGAACCATAAACACCAACCATAGAATGGTTAAATGTTCCCATAGATTCACGACGAGCAGTTTCAGTACCGGCTTCCGGCCCTCTGTTTATAAAATCAACAGTTGTTCTTGGAATTACCATTGAACATAAGTCTACGGCATTTGCGCCCCAGGCTTGGTTAGTATCAAGAAAGCGCAGGAAAGCAGTACCTGTTTCCATTGCTCCTGTAAAGTTTTGATTATTATTATTATTCTTGTTATTATATTGGGGTATATTTGGTTGTATTTTCATTTATTTATTATCTCCTTACGAATGGGTAAACGCGCTAAATGCAGTTTTGTCTTTTAAAAACGATTTTGTAAAATCATCTGTAGATGTTCCCGTTATCGTCTGATCCTTTTCTGCATTCATTTTCGCAAGTTCTTCTGCATGTTTTTTATTTGTTTTCGACCTTGTGTATAACGGAATGAAGACACCCAAAGAAAGTAATGAGAATACAATATTACCGATTTGGCACATAGTTCTCAATTTTTTATCTTTAGCTGTTACAAGTTCATCCGAAGATTTTATTGTTGTATGTTTTGCCCAATGCCAGAATTTTTCTACGACATTAGCTCCTTCTTTACG
Organism: uncultured bacterium; assembly: GCA_947073645.1. Taxonomy (GTDB): domain Bacteria; phylum Cyanobacteriota; class Vampirovibrionia; order Gastranaerophilales; family Gastranaerophilaceae; genus Stercorousia. The sequence continues at coordinate 16,248 of CAMTMK010000025.1, forward strand.
TTTTTGTAAAGTATTAATCAAATGAACGTCTTTATTTTTCTTTTCTAACAGAGTTGCAATACCCTTAGCAACGTAATCTCCTAAGAAATAGAAGCTTGCAAATGTTGCAATATCACGCACTGTTGCTTCTCTAAGTTCATTTTTATCTTCTGCTGCGCCCATACGGCTTGCAAAAGTTGCTGTTGATATAATTCTTGCTTGATCCATAGTAGGGAAAAGACCTTTAAACTGGAACATCTTTAAAGATGGTCTGTCCATAAACATTGAAAGACCTGCAACACCTACCATTGAGCCGATAGAAATAAATTTTTGAGCAAGAAGTTCACGTTTTTCTTTTGGTGTAAGTTCTTTATGTTCATTCTCTTTACCAAAATCTTTATAAATAGGTGCGCCTTTTTGTCCTGATGTTTTTCGTGTAATCCATCTGTTTATAGGCTGCATAGAAACAGCAAGCGGAATAATAAGTCCAAGTCCGCCGATACTTTTCCAGTTTACGAGTTTTTTAGCTTTTTTGAAATAATCAGCAAGCTGTTTTTGATCGGTAATATTTTCTTTTAATACACCGCGAAGCATTTTTACCGTATCATCACAAACTGATTCCAAATTATTTGCAAATAACCCTTTATCATTTTTAAATTTAATATTTTCAGCAATATGAGTTTCATTTACTAAAGCTTCATAAGCTTTCTTAACAGATTTTCCGTCTAATTTTTCTGACATTACAGCATCTGTCAAATCTTGAATAGCTTTTTCAGCTTTGGCATTACCAACTTTTATAACATTGCCGTTAGAATCAAATTCCATACGGAAAACATCACTAAAGTTTCTTGTTTTATCAGCATCTGCACCAGAAATATTTCCTAACATATTTCTGAAAGTATTCGAAACTCTTTCTTTAGGTGTTGCACCTTTAGCGTTTCCGTAGAAATGATGAATTTTGTCAATAGAATCACCATTTGCCCAGGTATTAACAAGATTAGATTTGTTAAATGTACCCATTAAAGGACGTTGTAACAGTTTAGCAATCCCCATAACAATAAAGCTTGGGATTAAACAGTTAACAATCAATCCTGAAGACTCACGCCTAAAAGCTTCAAAACCGGCATGAGCATTCGATTCTTTTGTCTCAATAATAGTACGCGGAACAATTGCTGTAGACAAATCCAATGCTGAAACATTCACCATCGGATATTTTTCACACAACTGAACAGCAGAAATTATCCCGTCACCTAAGCCGTTAAAACTTGGATTTTGAGAATAGTTATCCCTGCGCGGGGTATATTGTTGTTTATTATTTACTACACTGATTTTATCAATCATAATTCTTGTCTGGTTTTCCACACACTATTATAACAATGACACAATCATATTAAAAGCCGGGCAAAAAAAAAATTGCGCCTTAATTACAAAATATTAAAGAGATATTAAGATGTAATTTTGCATTTTTTTCTAAAAAAAGGTATATTTTAAAGCAAAAATTTAAAAATTAGGCTTAAAATCACAAAAAATAAAAGAAAAAATAGTTAAAACAGATAAAAAATTACGCAAAAATAATTGTAAAAAATTGTAAAGAATACGCTTAATATTCCATTCAAAATGGTAAAATACTATTAAAGGAGATATTTACATGACATATAAATTGAGAAATGCTATGAGCGCCCCCCCCCCGAAGGTTTCACGTTAGCTGAGGTTCTTATTACTTTAGGGATTATTGGTGTCGTTGCTGCAATTACAATGCCTGCTCTTGTAACAAATATACAAAATAAGGGTTATGTTGAGCGTATGAAGAAAGCATATTCGCTCATTCAAAATGTTACAACCCAAATTGTTAATGAAGAAGGAGAACCTTCTAATTGGATTTTTAATGCATATGCAATGGGAACAGATGAGCCAAATCAGCATGTAGTTGATATGTATGCGGAAAAAATGAACTATCTCCAAAATTGTGGAAAATCCCACTGGTCTGAAAATTCTTGCATACTTACAAAACAAAAATACCAAGCCTTAAACGGAACTAACGGACGAGATTATATGGCATTATACTGGTATGCATATCCGCTTGCTTTGGCAGACGGCTCAGTTATTGCTCTAAAATTTTTGAGTAATCCTTCTGGCGGATATTTCTGGGGAAATCCTGATTTAATGTTTATTGTTGATGTTAACGGAAAACAAAAACCCAACAAAATCGGTAGAGATATATTTTATTTTTATCTTAATAAAAGTGAAAAAGGTAAAGTTCATCCATACGGTTACGCACAGGAAGATGACTGCAAAAAAGACGGAGAAGGCTATACTTGTGCATATAAAATAATTACTGAAGGTAAGATGAGTTATTAATAAATTCTACAGCCTGCTCACGAGTAATAACATCTCCTGACAATTGCGCTTCATGCAATGCAGACATAACTTCTCCGAGTTTTGGGGAAGGTTTAATATTTAAAATTTCCATAACGTCGTTACCCGTCAGAAGTATCGGAAGCGGTTTTAGATTTTCTCTAACTTCAAGATAAAACTTTAATAACATATTTAAAGAACTTATATTACGTTCTACAATTTCATCAGTAATCTCAGGTCCGCGTGCAGATAATCTGTCAGCCATAGCGAGAATAATGTTATCAATAGAATTTGCGTCCATTTTACGAACAAAACGCATCATAATTTTATCGGTAATCTGCGGAGAGCACATAACCTGCGACGGATAAATATGATTTTTAATCATCATTGATAAATATTCAGTTTGTTTATTTGAAAAATGCATACTCTTAAGCATTTTTAATGCTAATTTTGCTCCGACATCATCATGTTTTATAAATCTGTGCCGTCCGCCTTCTTCAATAGTCCATGTTGAAAATTTGCCGATATCATGCAAAAACCCTGCAAATTTCAAATGTGCTAATCTTGAAAATCCGCCAAAATCAACTTTGTCTAAGTGCTCTTTTACATCATCCGGTGCATTTTCATAAAGTTCTTGTATTTGCTTGACTGTTTCTATAGAATGATGAAGCAAATCAAGATGATGATGAGAATTTGGCGGAACTTGTTTCAACTCTTTTACAAAAGGAAAAAGCTCTTCCAAAATCCATGTTTTATTCATATTTTCCAGAGCAATATGAGCGTATTTTCCGCTGAAAAGTCTTAAGATTTCATAATTAATGCGCTCAACTGCAGGTTTTTTAATCAAATCAGAATACTTGCATATTGCATCAATTGTTTCAGGAGCAATATTAAATCCGTATAGCGCCTGAAAACGATAAACCCTCAATAATCTCAAAGGGTCATCAACAAAATTCTGTTCATTTGCACAATGTATACATTTATTTGCAATATCAGCAACACCGCCTGAAATATCAACAATTTCACCCGTTCTGATATTTACTGCAATTGCGTTTATTGTCAAATCTCTGCGCATTAAATCTTTTTCAATAGTTCCGCCGACAGGATTTGTGACATCAATATAATTAATCTTGTCGCGCATAACAAGTCTGTATATTTTATTTTCCTCATCAAGCGGAATAAAAGTTGCATCAAACAATTTTTTAAGCTTTAGAGAAAACTCTTTTGCCTCCTCGTCCATTACAATGATATCTCTATCGTGGCTTTGAATACCCATAAAATAATCTCTGACAGAACCTCCGACAAGATAAATTTCATTATCAAAATTTTCTTTTATTTTATTTAAGATTTCATCTGTTATATTCATAGATAATATTTCCTAACGCAGCGATAACAGCGGTTTCTGCTTTCAAAATCAAATCTCCGAGAGTAAGCATAGCAACATTATTCTCTCTCAAAAAATCAAATTCGCGTTCTGAAAATCCGCCTTCCGGCCCAATTATAACTACAACTTTATCATCTTTTTGAATAGGATTTTTTTGACAGTATTCATGCAAAGTAATATCTGTACAGCGTTCGCAAAATGCAATAACTTTATATCCTAAATTTATTATACTTTCCAAATTCGTTACTTCATAACATTTCGGAACATACGCCCTTTCACATTGTTTAGAAGCTTCATACATAATCCTCTGCCATTTGGGAATTTTTTTCTCAATAACACTTCTGCTAAGAGAACAATTATCAGTATACACAGGGTATAATCCTTCTGCTCCGAGTTCTGTTGCTTTTTCGACGATGATTGACTGGGCGTCGCTTCGAAGCGGACTTTGCGCAAGATATAATCCAAAATCAAGCCTTCTGCCAGACTTATAAGAATTTTCAACATTAACCGTTATTTCCTTATTTGTAACTTCTACAACAACAGTTTCGTATTGAATTTGATTTTCGTCAATTAACAGAAGCTTTTCTCCTGTTTTTATACGCAAAGACTTTGCAATATGAGTAAAATTCTCCTTATCACAAATTACAATCTTATTATGTTTTATATCCTCTGAATTTATAAAAAAATGTGGCATATGCAAATTTTACTATAAATAAATTTACAATGATAGCAAAAAATTTTATTTTGAAGTATTATAAGAGTAGCAAAAAGGGGATTTATCGTGGAAAATTCTAAGAACACTAACGAAATGACAATAGGCATCCCTAGAGGAATGTCTTTTTACCATAACTATCCGTTCTACTACGGATTTTTTACAGATTTAGGAATAAAAATTGTACTTTCAGATGTCACAACAAAACATACTATGTCAAGCGGTTCTGCTCTTGTTGTAACTGAAACCTGCCTCCCTATTAAAATTTATATCGGGCATGTGCTTAATCTTATTGATAAAGGGATAGATAAAATTTTTGTTCCGTCAATTCAATCAATTGCACCCAAAATTTACAACTGTTCTAAAATCAGAGGCTTACCTGATTTAGTTAGAAACGTTGTAAAAAAAGATTTTACAATGATTGAAGCAACCCTTGATAAATCAGAAAAAAATCAGGGATTATACGAATTTTTGGCAGAAATTGCAGGTCAATTCGGCATCACTGATATGGAAAGAATTAAAAAAGCTTCAAAAGCAGGCTGGAGAACATACAATAACTTTTATATTATGTCAAAATCAGGCATGAGCTACAAAAAAGCTATGAACTATGCACTACAGGGCAAAGTATTTATTGAAAATCAGACTAAAGAATTTCCGATTTCAATTGCACTTGTTTCACATGGTTATAATATTTTTGATGAACGAGCTTCTATGAAAATATTTGATAAACTTGAAGATATGGATGTTAGAGTTTTCTCGTCTTTACAGCTTTCTAACGAGCAAATGGATGACGGTATTGCAACTCTCGGACAAGATATGTACTGGGCAAATGAACGAGAAATGACAGGCTGTGCAGGTCATTTTATGAAAGATGCCAAAATTGATGGTATAATCACTCTTACAGCTTTTGGATGCGGTCCTGATTCTTTGATGGTTGAAAGAATTACAAGACAAGCTAAAAGATTTAACAAACCGCTTCTTAACCTTACAATTGATGAACAAACAGGTGAAGCTGGATTTATTACACGTCTTGAAGCCTTTGTTGATATGCTTTTCCGCAAAAAACGCGCAAACTTAATCAACAATATGGATATGGCGAGTGAATATATACCTAACACTAATTATATTGAAACTTTGTAGCAGGCAATTTTTTATCCTCAAATGTTTTTATATATATAACAGGGGATAATTATGAGTAAAAATGCTATTCAAACATCAACAGGCGTAAGCGTATCGTCTTATCAAAACTTAGACGGTTCAAACTATACTCTTGCTGGAATTGACTATAAAGAAAAAGCTGATAATCTTAGTGTTGGTCTATTTTTTGGTGCAGGAACAACATTTGCTAAAAAAGATGCGTTTGGTATCGTTGCTGATGTAAAAACTTCGCATAATTACAGCGGGGTGCTAAATCAAAATCTCAGACTTAGAACAAAAATGACAACAGACAATACATCTCTACAGGTCAGATATTCTCCCGTATCAGTTGATGTACCCGTTGGTGAAAACACAAATTTATACGGCAATTTACACTATTGCGGACAATTGAACAAAAATTATGCGGCTAAATCAACAACATGGAAAAACAGCTGTGGTGCATTTGTTGGTGCAACACAAAAATTAGATAATAATACAAGTGTTTCTTTAGAAGTTCAAAGATACAATCTTCAAAACTTAAAAGATAATACTCCCTCAAATTGGGGCATTAATGTTGGTATATCTTACAAATTCTAATTAAATTCATGTTGAAAAGCCCAGGCTGAATGATTGTGGATACTTTCAAAGGCTTCACAATCCACTTCAAATTCTTTTACAGTCGGATGATTTCTTAATTCCACAACTACATCACGGAGAATATCTTCAACAAACTTTGGATTATCCCACGCGTGTTCTGTAACATACTTTTCATCTTCACGTTTCAAAAGCGTATACAAAGGACAAGATGCACAATTTTCAACTAATTCAATCAAATCCTCAAGCCAAATTTGCTCGCTTTCATCATAAGAAACTTTCACATCAATAATTGCTCGCTGATTATGAGCGCCGTTATCTGAAATTTCTTTAGAGCAAGGGCAAAGAGTTGTTACAGGCACAGCAACACCTAAAATAAATTTATAACTATCATCAACAATTCTGCCCTCAAAAGAACATTCATAACTCATAGGTGCAGAAATCCCTGTAACAGGAGATTTTTTATCAACAAAATAAGTAAATTTAAATTCTAATTCACCACTTTGTGCTTCTAAATTTTTAATAATTTTCTCCAGACAACCCTTAATGTCTACACCAAGAAGATTTTTAGTCTGCCATTCAGATAAAACTTCTACAAATCTTGACATATGAGTACCTTTATAATGTTTCGGCAAAGAAACACAAACTCTTGCATCAGCTGATACTACCTGATTTGAGCTGTTTTTCCTTTGAACAATCAAAGGTAATTTAAGATTTTTTATTCCAACTTTTTGAATATCTACATTTCTATTATCTTTTAAATTTTGAATATCTCTTAACATTTTTTAATATTTCTCTCAAAATTAGCAAATTTTTTTTGCACTAATACTTTATATAAATATAAAGCTCTCTCTTCTTATTTAAACGGATAGGCCTTGAAAAGATTATCAAGGTCTTTTTTTTATTTCTTATCAAGCAAAGTTCTAATTCTTGAATACCTGTCCAATTCAACTCTGAATTTGCTTAAATCCTGATATATTACATTTGACAACAATACTTTATTATCGTATTTAGGGTCTAAAATATAAACAGTAGGAAAACCGCCAACACCAACAGTTTCAGCAAGTTTACGATTTTCTTTGCTTCCCTCAACATTTACCATTACAAAATTGTATTTATTTCCATACAATTTACTCAAAATATTAAATTTCGGCATAAACTTCAAACAATACCCGCACCAATCAACATAAAATACAGCAAGCATCGGTTTTTCAGAATTCAATGCCTCTGCATACTGAATACCTATTTTATAATCAGAAGGATGTTTTGGCGCGTTCATATTAGTAACTGCAATACCTGCAGCTGAAACTGTAAACAATACTGCCAAAATACCTAATGTTATTAATAATTTCTTTTTCATAATTTACTCTCCTACAATCATTATACTACAAAAGATTTTTTACAGTATTTAATATAAGTTTACATAAGACTTGAAATTTTATATACCGTAGTATATACTAAGTATATATCGTTTTATTTTTGTATGTTTACCAAGAAGGAGTTTAAGAGGTATGAATAGTATTGTCAAAATGAAAAAAACTAACCCCGCAAAAAATGAAGTTATTGAAGCTGCAAACGACACAGTGCTCGCAAATTACATCAGAGAAATTTCTGATTACCGCAATTTAAGCCAAACAGAAGAACAAGAACTTGCCAAAAGAGTAAAAGAAGGCGACGAAACAGCAAAACAGGAACTTATTAAAGCAAATTTAAAACTCGTTGTAACAATTGCTAAAAAAGC
>CAMTMK010000026.1 GCA_947073645.1 uncultured bacterium
TTTAAATTGTTTATTGCAAATTGCTGCCCCCCATACATTACCCCCTTGAATACTATTACCAATAAAAACGCCTTTTATTGAACCAATACGAGCCCCATTATCATTTAAAATTGCAGACTTACCAACATTATTATGATTTCCTATAAAAGTACCTTGAATAGAAGCAATTTCAGCATCTATAGTTGTATTATATATAACAGAAGCGGCATCACCATATAATGGAGAACCATTATTATTAATAGCAGTCACTATAATATTTTCTATTTTGCCTTTATTATTCAATACCGCATTACCTGCAGTATTAACATAGTCTCCCGTAAGGTTACCTATCTCATACCCAACAGAGTTTTTTATTGCATTATCTGATCTCCAACCTTCTAAGTCAATTACATTGACATTCAAATCAGCACCGTGTTGATTTTCTAAAATTGATTGTGACAAATCATTAATTGTATCCATTTTAGAACTTACATAGTATTTTAAATCGTTGTCGGTTTCAGTTCCATCAACTAACACCTTATAACCTTGGTCATTAGTTTGCCATTTATAATATTTTATTTCTGAATAGTTTTCTTTGTCTCCATATTCTGTTTTGTATACTTCATCTGGAATATTTACACCCGGGTATACTTCTTTTGCTCCGGATGGCATTGTTAAACCTAACGCCGCTACTCCTAATAGAGCTGCGGTTGATAATACTTTTAAGTTTCTGTCGTTTCTAATCTTTCTCATCATATTACCTCGTATCTTATGCATCATTTTACTTAAATTTGTGCGTTCTTATAAACATAAGAATAATGAGGATTTTAACCTTAAATAAGTGAAGATTAATAATATGTTGGAAGTTATTAATACTTAAATAATTCAATAAAAATAGATATTTCAACTTAGAAATATCATTTTAAGTATTCTGGTGTATTTAGTTGTTTATTCGTGCCTTCTACATTATTGTCTTTCGGCACGGTTTAGTTTTTTCTTTAATTTTTTAGGAATATTTTTTACATTTCTAAATATTGTATATCTTCTTGGATATTTCTAGTATAACATTGTTTTATTAATTTTGCAAGGGTTTAGACAAAAGTTAACCTTCAAGTTTCCCTTTTTTCAATTGACACTTAATATTTACGTGCTAAACTAAAGTCATTGAATGGGCTTGTAGCTCAGTTGGTAGAGCAGTTGACTCTTAATCAATTGGTCGTGGGTTCGAGTCCCACTGAGCCCAAAATAAAAAAGCAGGTTTTATACCTGCTTATTTATTAATTGCATTCTCAAAAATATGATAAACATTATTTGTATATTCTCTTGCTTCCGGTGAAGTGTTAAAAACTCCTGTCCAGTGGCGTTCGCAATCTGTCCAGGCATCAGAACCGCTCATTTTCTTTGGATACATCATTATTTCATGCGTATTTATATATGGTGAAAGAGGGAAGATATCATTAATCTGCATAAATGTAGGCAGTTTATTATATCTGTTATCATATCCCCACAGGCATGAATTAATGCGGTTTAATCTGTCCTCAAATCTTAAATCGCCGTAATCGTTGTCATCAGACACTTGTGGCCCGCCTGCATATTCTCTGTTATATGCTTGACGTTCTGATTCATATTTTACGCTTGAAATGTCGTCTGCTCTGCCCCAGTCAGTTCCCGCGGTAAATCCCATTTCTTTATAGCGGTAATCGTTGTTACATTTTTCACCGATAAAGGATAAATCATTTCTGCCTGTTTGTGTTCTGACTTTATGCAGAATATATGCCATTTGTTTTTCATTTGGAAGTGTTCCTTGACCCATATATCCGTCATAATCTATTATGTGTTTTGCACTGTCAAAAAATATTGCATCAAAACCTAAGTCTACTGCCCAGATACAAGCATCAATATAAGCTTTTTCATGTTCATACCAATTAAAGTCTCTGCCTTGAACTTTTAACTGTCCTGCTGATAATGGCAGTCTTATACCGGTTTTTAAACCATGCATATGAGCAAGGTCATTGAACGCTTTTACCTGTTCATCTGCTCCCATCTTTCCAAATAAGCCCGGGGAAGTCAGGGTATTACTTATTCCACTATGTAGATTTGTACAATATAGAGAACCGTCAAAAATACTGCCGTCGCCATGGAAAGTTGGATAGAGCTGTGAAAGTATAATACAATTTGCTCCTTTTCCGCAGTGTGGTGGAATTGCGGGAAGCAACTTCATTAAACCAAGCAGTCCTTCTGATATTCTATCTCCGTCATACTTGGCAGTAAGGCGAGGGTTTATTTCAATATAATTTGCATGTCTGCCCCATTTGTCGCCATAGTCGGGAGAGGGAATATAGGAAGGTATTCCGGGATATTGATTATTGGGTTTTGTAAGTGTGCATATTGATTGAATTGTCTGTTCCGGAGTCCGTTTTAAAAGTTCAGAAGGTGAAGCGTTTACCCATTTTGTTATGCCTGCACTGTAAATATGATTGTTAGTCCAATTATCTTCATATATGTCATTTCGGTTTGTACTAATCCAAAAAAGCTTTTTCAGCGGTTGTCTGTCACCGTAATATCCCTTGAAAGATAATAGCAAGTTAATATCGCCAAAATCTTTGAAAACAGGCGCAGTTGTAACTTCTGGTTTATTAGAGACCTGATGTTTATTTTGTCTTTGATGATAATATCCCTTATTTAAAGACAAAGCTGTAATTTTCATGATAATAATTTTATTTTAAGCATGGTAAAAAAGCAAGGTTTTTATAACCTTGCTCTTAATTATATTGGGGGTTGTTATTATGATTTATTTCCGCCGAACATCCAGCCTAGAAGCAAACCTGCACCTGCTGCGATTGCACCATATTTGCCTGCTTTTGACCATTTGAAGTTTTTAGTAGCTTTTGTTAAAGCTTCGGGAGCATCTGCTCTGAAAGCTTTTGCTGCATCATCCCAATATGCGGCTACTTGTTTATTTAATGAAGTTCTTGTTGTATTAACGATTTGTTGTTGTGCTGCAATTTCAGCTTTTAATGCTTTGATTCCGCCTGCTTTAGATTTGAAGTTTTTAGCAAGAGCTTCTGCTTCTCTTTCAATAGTAGCTTTATCGCCTTTTATGCCAAATTGTTCAGCATTTTCGGTGATGAGTTTTTCTATATCTGCTTTTTTAGCATTGTCTGCAAGAGTATGGATTAAGTTTTCACGAGCTTGTAATTTCGCTAATTGCGCAGTTTGCCCTTTCAAACTTCCTGCTTCAGCTAATTTTTCTGCTTTTGCTGTCAAACCTTTTAAATCAATTTTACCAAAGTCTGTATTTATTTGAGTAAGCTTTGTTAAAGCTTCAGCTTGACTTTTTATACCTGCTTGTTGAACCAATTGTATAATTTCAGGTTTTAGTTTTGTAACATCTTTAGCTTTTGCATATTTTTGAATTGCTTCAAATGTTTTATCATCTAAGTTGAAGCGTTTTAATATTCTTATTTTAGCATCTGCAAGTCTTCGTTGTGCAATTTTTTCTGCTTGTGCTGGTGTATTTTCGACTGCGCTTAATAGTTCGTCAGAAAATTTACCTTCTTTTACAAAGTTTGTGCCAAATTTATCTCCAAAGAAGTAAGCTCCTGCGCCTGCACCGACACCGCCGACTGCTGCAAGTTTAAGACCTGAGCTTAAACCTGAATCGCCTTCAGATTTTTGGAATGCATCTGCTGTTGGTTGTTGTTGAAGTGCTAATTGCTGCATCAAAGCTTGCTGTTGAGCTAATTGCGCATATTGGTTATTAAAACCTGTTGCATTAGCCATAAAATCATCATTTAATCCTGTGTTCATCATATACGGATTAAAACCATACATAGCGTTTACTGACATAATAACCTACCTTTTATAAATTTAACCTAACCTTGTATATATAAAAAAATTTTGGAAGGGAAAATTGCTTATTATGTAGAATTTAGCTTAATAATTTGTTACAAAGTTGTTCGAATTCTGGGAAAGAAATGTTTACCCATTCAAATCCGTTTATGCAAATCGGTTCTTTACAGATTAATCCTGCAATATATAAACTCATTGCAAGTCTATGGTCGTGATAAGTTTCAACTTCACAGCCGCCTTTCAGATTTGTTTTGCCGTTTATGACAAATCCGTCAGAGGTTTCTTCTATGTCTGCACCGATTTTTTTGAGTTCGGCTACAATTGCTTTAATTCTGTCACTTTCTTTGTTACGTAAATCCTGTGCATCTTTAATTATTGTCGTACCTTTGGCTTGTGTCGCAAGGACAGCAATTACAGGAAGTTCATCAATAAGTTTTGGAATAATTTCGCCTTTTATGGTGCAAGCTTTTAATTCGGAATAAGTGATTTTAATATCACCGACTTCTTCACCTGATACGTTACGTAAATCAAGAATTTCAATATTCCCGCCCATTTGTTTAACAACTTCAATAATACCTGTTCTTGTCGGGTTTAAACCTACATTTGTCAAGATAAGTTCAGAATTTGGAACAATTAATCCTGCAACAATAAAGTAAGCGGCAGATGAAATATCCCCGCAAATTTCAATTTTTTGAGGGTGAAGTTTAGATTTTTGAATTGTAACGGTAGTTCCCGCTATCGAGATGTCCGCTTCCATAAAGTTAAGCATTCTTTCCGTGTGATTGCGTGAAACGTAAGGCTCTGTGAATGAAGTTTTGCCGTCGCAGTTTAATCCAGCAAGCAGAATGCAGGATTTAACCTGTGCTGATGCAAGTTTTGATATATAATCAATGCTGTGTAATTTTTTACCTTTTATGTTTAAAGGTGCGTGAAAATTGTCGGATGTGATTTCTGCACCCATAAGTGTTAATGGTTCAATGACACGTTTCATTGGTCGTTTGGAGAGGCTTTTATCTCCAATAAGTGTTGATTTAAAGTTCTGTCCGGCGAGAATTCCTGCCATAAATCTCATAGTAGTACCAGAGTTCCCGCAGTCAAGGTTATTTGTTGGAGCATATAATTTTCCAGTTGAGTTAATAATTAAATCGTCTTTAAACTCTGCATTTATTCCTAGAGTTTGACAGATTTTAAGTGTAGATTGCGGGTCTTGTCCTTGTGAGAAATTTTTTATAATAGATTTTCCTTCTGCAAGGGATGCAAGAATGACTGCTCTGTGTGAAATTGATTTATCAGCAGGAATTATAATCTGTCCTTTTAATCCTCGCTTAGTTTTTTCAACAAATTTTTTCATATAAAAATTTTAACATAAAACGGATATTTGTGATACAATTGTTTTGACCTAGAGGGGTGTCCGAGTGGTTTAAGGTGCAATCTTGGAAAGGTTGTGTGGGAGCAATTCCACCGTGGGTTCGAATCCCATCCCCTCTGATTTTTTAAAAGGGATTATAGGGCTAAAATTAATATTTTAAGGCTTGCGAATTGTACTTTTTTGAGTAATTTGCTCGGAAGTTTTTCAAACGTAGGTTGGGTGTACTTTTTTGAGTAATTTGGTCGGAAGTTTTTCTGTCATTGCGAGGGCGGACAGCCCGAAGCAATCAAGCTTTTATACGGTTGGAAGTCGGTTGACTATCTCCATTTCAAATTACTCACTTTACTCTTTTTCTACTCAGAGGTAAATATAATTTATTCTTAAAATTGTCCTACTATTTACTCAGTAAGCCAGTTTTAACCCTGAGTAACTTAAGAGTAGTTTGATTATTTTGAATTTGTCGGATTAGTAAATTCGACCTACAAAACTTGATAAAATTAATTTATAGTTATGGTATAACTGCAGTACCTTTCAATATAGTATTACCATTTTTATCTATGATAGCAGGTACTGTAACTTCAGGGGCTTTTAAATGTGGATTTGTACTTATAATAAAATCATTACCGTTTTCAGGAGTATATTTTTCTAAAAGGGCACAGTCAGCATTCTTAAATGCACGTCTTATTCTATCTAATAATCTTGTTTTTTCTTCTGCAGGTATATCACTAATCTCGGAAATATCAGAGTATATATCCCGTAACTTTTCTAAAACACCTCTACCCTTAGGTACATTACTTAATGGTACTACAATTCGATCATTAATGCCAAAGACTTGATCCCCTGAGTTATTTTTTAAATTAATATTTTTGCCTTCACCAGTTATTTTTAAATCACCTTCTAACTTTGTGGTTCTTTTTAATTGAGCTATCAAATCATCTAATTGTTTTCTAATTTTTGAGGCTTCGGTTTCAAGTGTAGTAGCTCTGTTTTCAGCATTGCTAGCTCTTGAAAGGGCTTCTTCAAGTTCTTTGCCTTTACCTGTAATTTTATTCAAGTGTTTGCCTTTACAAATAAGAACATCAGCCATTCCTAAAACTCCAACTGTTGCAAGTGAGCCTAATATAATATTTGGAGCCGTGAAATATTTTTTCACAGATGACTCTTTTACTTCACTACTGTTTTCAGGTTGTGCAGTAAAACGAATTTGATTTGAATTTGATAAATTTACTTTTTCTACACTTGTCATAGTTATAACACCTACTAGTTTACACACTTATATTATATAAACCACAAACATCATTTTTTTTTGCGTAATTGCAACTGGTTTATGTAGATATATTAAGTGTGCTCAAACTCCCTGCTCAAAATTATCAAACCGGCTGTCGTTTTATATTGGGCATACTTGCCCAACAACACTAAATCTCAGGCGGTCGGAAGTCGGTTGAATATCTCAAGTTCAAATTACTCATTTTACTCTTTTTCTACTCACGCAGAATTTTTATTTTTCTAAAAAATCACCTTATCTTTACTCAACAAGCCAATTTCATCCCTGAGTAATTAAAGAGTAATTTGAGTAGTTTTTACATTTATTGGGGTATAAACCACAATCTACCTGCTTGAATATATGAATATTTATATTGATAAATATTCTAAAAATAATTGAATATCGCCGTTATCAGATTTTTGAATATTATGTACTTTAAATTGCGAATTATATCTCAATAAAGTTTCGGGATTCAATCTGTCAACACAAAGCATTTTGCTACCCTTTGGCATTAATATATGATATTTTATGCTTGCTTGAGGCTTAAACGCTCCTGTTGCATCTGCATATCTACCAAATACATAACCTTGATTTGGTGATGTCCATATATAACCAGGCTCCATATGAATATCACCCTTTTTTAATTTTAATAGATTTTGATATTCAATACTATCTTTTCGTAATGCAGCACCTCTATATTCCATTGATTCAACAGAATTAGGTTGAACTTTAGCAAATGCTCTGTCTAAAATAGTTTTACTCAGTGCTTCTTCTTCAGATATTGCAAATAATTCCGGATTAGTTTTCATCCTTTCGGCAACTATTGGATTGTATTTAGCCCTATTTATTCCCCTTGCCTTATTTGTTATATTCATCACATATGTACTGGCATCTTCTCCTAAGCTTCCCATATCCAATAATTTAGGGTCTTCATATCTTCTGGGAAGAGGTGTGTATTCTAAAGGTCTACCCCAAGTAATCATGTCTTCTTTAACTTTAAGTTTTGCTAATTTTTGTGCCGTTTGACTATTATATCCGTTTCCCAGTAATTCTCTGCTCCAAGAACTAATAGCTCTGTCATAGTTAGGTTTATATGCAAAGATGGTATCTTTGGTTATTGGAACAGATTTTCTAACAAAACTTCTACCAGTTTTTCCAAATAAACCTATTCTTTCAGCTATTTTGATTCCTAAATCAACTTTTCCCATGAAAATATCCTTATTTTTCCCCTATGTTTATATAAAGTATTTTTCCTATCAAAAATTGCCTAATTATCACAAAATTTTTATTTTCTTTGCCCAAAATAATCAAACCATCTGACCCAAATAATCAAACCATCTGACTCTTTACAGTAAGCATCTTTTAGATATTCCGTTAGGCCTTTGAAGGAATATTTAGAGGATGCATTTTTGTATACATTAAATAATAGAAAGGAATATTTTATGCATTGGGTATTTTTATTGATAGCAGGATTATTTGAGGTAGCTTGGGCTATTGGTTTAAAATTATCATATGCGTTTACTCATTTAGGATTTAGTATACTTACTGTATTAGGTATGATTGCAAGTTTTTATTTTTTGGCAATTGCATTAAAAAATATTCCGTTAGGTACTGCTTATGCAGTCTGGACAGGAATAGGTATTATAGGAACAGTTATATTGGGGATAGTTTTATTTAAAGAACCATATAGTCTGTTAAGGATTGTTTGTATATTATTAATAATAACAGGAATTACAGGTTTAAAATTAATCTCTTAGGGCTTGCGAATGATTGGCAGTGCTGAGTATGCATTTGTAACAACCTTTTTGCCTGCTTTAAAGACTTGTGTTGCTGGTTTGCTTGTCAAAACTTTTCCGATTACATATCCTGCTTCGGTAGTTCCGGGATATGGAAAACTGCATCCGCCTGCTATTGCAAATAACGGAGGAATTTCTTTTTTTGTTATACGCGTGTCGGCAATGGCCGTAGTTACTCCTTTTGTAAATGCACCAATCTTAGTATTTCCGCGTAATTTTGCGTTTCTGTTTGCTTGTGTATAATTGTCAAAAAATCGTTCTCTAATTGTATCCATTCCACTTTTCATTGTTTTATACTCCTTTTTGACAGGAGTTGGAATGTATTTACCTGCAAAGCTTTTGATTATATTAAACTTTTTTACCAAGTATTTAAACATGTTAAAAATCACCTAACCTTATATTTATAAAGTTTTTTTATTTTTAGAATGTGCTTTATGTATGTTTGGTTGTTACAAATCTTAAATTCTCAAACATTTCATCAAGTATGGTTAATGTTTCAGGATTGGGCCGGGTTAGTAATTTTGTAATCCACTTTTCTTGAGAGGAACTCCGTTTGATGAAAAAACATAGATATCAATATCTGATGTAGTATCTGATGCTTTTGCGGTACTGGAACCGCCTATTGCTATTGCTTTAACTTCTGGTATTTCAATAAATTCGTTAAAAATTTTATTCATCAATTTTCCTTATAACTTTGCAAGGGGTACCTACAGCAAGAGAATTTGCTGGAATATCTTTTACAACAACACTGCCAGCACCTATTGTGCAGTTGTCACCGATTGTAACACCCGGGAGTATTGTAACATTTCCGCCAAACCAAACGTTGTTCCCGACTGTAATCGGGAATGCCCATTCAAGCCCTTTATTTCTTCTTTCAATATCAAGCGGATGCTGAGCTGTGTAAAAACCACAGTTTGGACCAATAAAAATATTGTCGCCAAAGGTTACTTTTGCGGGATCAAGAATTACGAGATTGTGGTTGGAGTAAAAGTTTTCTCCAATTTCTATATTCCAGCCGTAATCACAGTAAAAAGAGGGTTCTATAGTGAAACTGTCTTTTGTTTTTCCCAAAAGCTCTTTTATAAGTTTATTTTTTTCTTCAAAGTTTTCATAAGGTAAATTATTATATTTCTGACAGAGAATTTTTGCCTTTATGCGTTCCTGTTTGAGTGACTCGTCATAATTGGCATCGTATAATAAACCATTTAACATTTTTTCTTTTTCGTTCACTTTTTTCTCCTATCAGGTAATTAAAAGTAATTTTTATATGGTAATAATAAATTTATGTTTCATGTTTTGATATGTAATCACTTATTATCTTTGCTGCTGATGCCACAAGTTCTTCACACGGGCGGTTTGTGTAGTATTCTTCGGTTCTTTTTTCAGGCTTAGGGATGTCGTGTTTTACATCAAGTCCCAGAAGCTCTCTGCAGATAATTGAACCATTTTGTTCTTCAAATTTTTGTGCAAGTTCTTGAATAAGTGCATAATGTTTTTCTTTGGCAGCATCATCATTATTTGATGTGTAACCGTATTTTAAGCCTGCGATCATAAACATTGCGGATACAGTCCCGCAGACTTCTCGGAGTCTGCCCATACCGCCTCCAAAGGATGATGAAAGTTTTAGTGCTGTTTCAAAATCTATACCAAGCTCATCTGCAAATGTGCAAAATACCGCTTGGGCACAATTGTAGCCGTTTTTGAATAATTCTTTAGCTTTTACTGATTTCATAAATTGATTGTACTATAAAATTAGCCTGTTTGGTAATGGATTTTAATCATAAGATAAATAGAATTTATAATATGAATAATTTGTATAAATCTATAGTAATAATATCATTATTGGCGTGTTTGGGATTATCTTATTATATTTATAAAACAAGCACATTTGTAACGGCTGAATTTCATAATTTAAGACCGTTTCATGACAGAGCTCCTATTTATTATAACGGGTTCAGTATTGGCAGGGTTATCAGAGTAAGACCGAATGAAGATTATACTTCAACTATTGTTACTCTGTGGCTTCACCCGCATGATTTGAAGCTTCCTACCAATGTTGAAGTTCATTTGAAAAAAGAAAAAAACAGGCGTGATAGAAAGTTTGATTATATAGATATAGTTTATCCGAAAGAGCCGTCAGGGTTTTATTTGAAAGATGGTGACAGGGTTGCAGGCAAAACAACGGTTGAACTGGAAAGTTATCTTGCAAATCAAGACCCTGAAAGTTTAGAAGCTATCAAGGCTGATTTCGCGGAAACAATTAAAAATTTGAATATAACAGTTCAAACACTTGGAGATTTATTTGCAACGTTAAATTCAATGGCAGAAGATGTTAAGCCGAATGTTGTTCAGGCATCTTCTAATTTGAATTCAACGACTGATAATCTTGCGAAAGTTTCAAAATCAGCAAATTCGGCATTGACTGAAGAAAGAATGAATGCGACAGCAAAAAATGTTCAGATTATGAGCAAAAATATGAAATTAATGACTCATGAATTAAATAAGACCATGCCTCAAGTGCAATGTACAATTTGTGAAGTTAATAAAGTGTTAAGTAATGTTGATGAAATGACTGCCGGGTTGAATTGTACGATGAAAAAGCCTTTTGGCGGTTTACGTTTGATTTTTGGAAGACCGATTTGTAAAAACAGATGTAAATAGGACAGGTGGGGAATGTTATTTTGTGAAACTTAATTTAACATGTGAATGTAAGAAGGATGGCCGGTATGGAAACGATAGCAAAAAGACAGAGGGATACTTATATTTCGACTTTAAACCACGATTTAAAGATTCCGACAATAGCACAAATCAGAGCTTTAGAGCTTTTATTGGATGAGAGTATGGGCAGTATTAACAGTGCCCAAAAAGAAATAATAAATTCAACTTTAGACTCTTGCCGTTATATGTATGAGATGCTCTCTACAATTACAAGCACGTATAAATATGAGAACAATGATTTTGTATTAGATATAGAAAAAGTAGAGGTTCTAGACCTTATGTATGCTTGTTTTGCAGGCGTATCTAAAAATTTTGAGGATAAGAATGTAAAAGTAATTTTGCGTTCAAGAGAGATGTTTTATAATATCTTTGCAGATAAAACTCAATTACAAAAAGCATTTGATAATCTTATTAATTTTTGCGCATCAAGTGCCTATGAAAATACAATTGTTATTTGTGAGGTTAAAAAATCACGTGATAGAGAAAGTGTTTTTGTTTCACTTGTGTTTGAAAGCCCTTATATGTCATTTGAAAAACTTCAAAATATGTTTAATATGTATTCAACACCATCAGAAAAAATGGATAAAGTGGGCTCAGGGCTAAGTTTATATCTCGCCAAACAGATAATTGAAGCACATAATGGTGAAGTCTCTGTTGAAAGCAATGAAAAGAACTTTAGTACATATAATATTAAGTTACCTTGTATTAATGAATGTAAATTTTCTGACATTTAGTGGTTATTATTGTATCATTGCAATATGAAAAGATTATTATTGTTATTTGTGGTTTTAGTTATTACCGTTCAGGCGGGGGTATGCGCAAACACTTCTCCAGAGAAGAAAAGTGCATCGCGTAAAATGATGGAAAGCAACGCGTTACAACATCAAACCAGTGTGAAAATCAGCGAAAATTTCCGTTTTGACCACCAGTTTGCGAATTATATGAAATATAGAGGCTTGATGTTTGAATCAGACCGTCAACGACTTATTGCATCAGTATTTTCAACATCATCAGGTGCTAATACAAATCGTGAAGCTATAGCTGCACTTGTAATTAAGTTTAATAATGATGAAATAAATAAGTACAAGACAATTGTTCAGGAATATTGCAAATATAATGCTTTCAAATTTGAAAAACGCGATCCGCAGGCATGTTCAAAGGAAAGAATTAATTCTTTATTCTAAACAATTCCTTGAGCTTTCATAGCTTTTGCAAGTTTTCTGAATGCTGCAATATTTGCTCCGGCAACGTAATTGTTTCCTAAGCCATATTCTTCTGAAGCTGTTTTGCAAGATTGGAAGATATTAATCATAATATTTTCAAGCTTTTTGTCTACTTCTTCAAAAGTCAGATAATATCTCATGCTGTTTTGGCTCATTTCTATCGCAGAAGTCGCAACTCCGCCGGCGTTTGAAGCTTTTGCCGGTGCTACAAGTATATTGTTTGCTAAGAAGTATTCAGTTGCTTCTTTTGTACAAGGCATATTTGCACCTTCTCCTATTGCAATAACGCCGTTTGCAACTAGTTTTTGGGCATCTTCTAATGTTATTTCATTTTGGGTTGCACAAGGCAGTGCAATATCAGCTTTAATATTCCAGATATCTTTGCTTGCAAGATATTGCGCGTTTTCATGAACTTTTTTGTATTCGGAAATTCTTCCGCGTTCAACTTCTTTGATTTGTTTGATTAATTCAAGGTCAATGCCGTTCTCATCATAAATACAGCCTTGAGAATCGCTCATTGCAATGACTTTCATGCCTAATTCTTTTGCTTTCTGACAAGCGTAAATTGCAACGTTGCCTGAACCTGAAATTACGGCTGTTTTGCCTTCAAGTGATTGCCCGTTTGCATTAAGCATTTCTCTCATAAAATACATAAGTCCGTAGCCTGTAGCTTCTTTTCTTGCTAACGAACCGCCGTAGGACAAGCCTTTACCTGTTAAAACTCCTCCTTCATAAGCGTTTTTAATTCTTTTGTATTGACCGAATAAATATCCGATTTCTCTTTCCCCGACGCCTATGTCGCCTGCAGGAACGTCTATATCTTGCCCGATATGTCTTTGAAGTTCAGTCATAAAGCTTTGGCAAAATCTCATAATTTCACCGTCAGATTTTCCCTTAGGGTCAAAATCACTTCCGCCTTTACCTCCGCCGATTGGCAGACCTGTTAATGCGTTTTTGAAAATTTGTTCAAACCCCAAAAACTTCATAATACTTTGATTTACGCTCGGATGAAATCTTAAACCGCCTTTATAGGGTCCGATAAGACTGCTGAATTGTACTCTATAGCCTCTATGTACAACAGTTTGGCCTGAATCATTTACATAAGGTACCCGGAATGTAATTAGCCTTTCAGGTTCTACCATACGCTCTAAAAGAGCAAGTTGTTCATATTCATTATGTTTTTCTACAACAGGTTCAACTGTTGTAAGAACTTCTTCTACAGCTTGTATATATTCTGTTTCGTGTTCATTTTTTGCTTTTACATCATTTAAAACTTTTTCTAAATATCTGTTCATAATAAACCTCTTTTATTTTTATTATACATAATTGATTTTTTTTGTATATCGTTTATAATGTGGAAAAGGAGTGTAAATTATGTTTGAAAAATTAGAGAAATTACAATTGGTTTGGTTAGCGGTCATTCTTGCACTTGGACTTGTTATAGCAGTAAAAGCAGGAACAAGGTCAATGTCAAATGATAAAATTACTGTTACAGGCTCGGCTTATGAGATTGTAAAATCAGATTCTGCAAGACTAGAATTTGAATTGGTTGTACGTACACCTGACAAGCAGAGTGCATATAATAAAGCAAAAACTCAATTGCCTGTAGTAATGAAGTATTTAGAAGAAAAAGGTATTACAGATATTGAGGTTCAAACCTCAAGCGGTTATGATACTTACAGATATAATGCAAATGGAAGTTCAACGGGTGAAGTTCTTTATCATAACTTCTCTCAACCTATTATTATTAAATCTGGTGATGTTCAAAAAATAAAAGATATATCAGTAGATATTCAAAGTCTTTTGGATAAAGGAATAGATATTCGTGTAATGCGTCCTGAGTTTTTCTATTCACAACTTGCTGATTTAAAAATTAAACTGCTTCAGGAAGCAACTACTGATGCAAAAGACAGAGCTACTGCGATGCTTAAAGCTACTCATAACAGACCTGGGAAAATCCAATCTGTACAAATGGGCGTATTTCAAATAACACCTGTAGATTCAACAAATGTTTCTGATATGGGTATAAGTGATACAACAACTGTTGATAAAAAGGTTACAGCAGTTGCTAATATTGTATTCCGTATAAAATAGGAGAAATTTTATGAAAAAGTTTTTAATCGGAATTTTGATGACAATGACGGTATTCCCTGCATTTGCGTATGCACCGCCTATAGCTCCCGTAATTAATAATCATGATATGCAGATGATTAGAGAGCAAAAATTCAGACGCGAAGAAATTAATGATTATAAAGAAGTGCAAGAAGAAAAAGCGCGTTTTGAAAAACGTAATAGAACAGAAACTCCTGTTGTTGAGAAAAGAACTATCAATAAAGAGCCTGAATTGATTGATGAAAATGGCGAAATTAAAATAAAATATTAATTGCTCATGCCTGCTCTGTATCCGCATAAACTATACACTGCAGGCAGTGCTTTATCAACTTGAAGTTTATTTGCAATCGGAACTTTGGTTACTACTAAAATCCCAATTGCGTCATCAATGTTTGCAATAGAATCCTTAAGAGTAAGTTTTCGGTCAGGTACTTTGTCATAAGGGTCGTTAATAAAATTTGCTATTTTTGAAGCAAGAAACATACCGCCTACAAGCCCTGTTAAAGCACTTAAAGCCTTAATAGACGTTTTGTTAAATTGTTTAAATCTATTGGTTAGAGAAAATAGACATGCGGTTAAAAGTGTCGGAACGGTAGCGTTTAAGAATTGAAAAACACCTTCATTCATTTTTTGTTTACGATGCTCTTTTTTACCTGTAAGTATTCCTGTTGCCAGACCGCCAAGAATTGCACCAGAACTTAACATTAACATTTCTTTGGTATTGTATTTGAGTTTAAAAATATTTGTTTTCTGCTTTTTTGCAATAAAAATCATGGGCAGTATAGTTCCTGTAATTGCACCTGCTGCAACTTTATATTTTGCAGAAGAAGAATCAACAGGTTCTTTCCTGTGGTTTCTGTAAGTCCTTATATCGTATTCAATTCTTGAACTTTTTATTGGTGAAATCATGATATATAATTATAATGCACAAAAGTAAAAAAATTTGCTAGTGTTTTGGGTTAGTTGGTCCTTCAGGTGAAATTTTTTCTTTCCATGCTTTAATGATTCTGTTTGAAATTGTTTTCCTGTCAGCTTCAGAGTATTTGTCATAATCTTTTGGCATGTGAAAATAATTCCAAGCAGCACGGATATGTTCCTCTGTATCGAGCGGATATTTTTTATTAACGTTATCGGCAAATTTAACATTGCCATATTTATTTATGCCTGTATTAGGGTTTATATCATTGCGTTTTTCCATAATCTTTATTATAACAATTAAGTCTGAATATTCATTGATATTTTTACTTAGTAAATTTATACATAAAAAACAAGGCTTTAAGCCTTGTTTCTAAATGGTTGCGGGAGCTGGATTTGAACCAACGACCTTCGGGTTATGAGCGATTACCTCAAACCTTTACACCGACGGTATCTTTCACGAATTACCACGAAATTTAACTTATCATCTCAACACTTTCCAATTCGTCACGAAATGAATTAGCACTTTCCAACCTCATGTGCATATGAATGTGTTGTTGTACTAATTAGATTAATTATTTATTTGTTTTATAATATTATTAAGAATTATGAAAGCAAATCAATTAAAAGTAAAATTTATAGAATGGTTAATAAATAATAATAATAAAGATATTGTTATTGGTAATGAAGTGCTTTTTTCTGAAAATAAATGTCGTGCCGATATTGTAATGCTAAAAAGTAAAAAAATCTATGCCTATGAAATAAAGAGCGACTCTGATAACTTTTTGGATTTTGATGAACAAATCTCAAATTATATATCTACATTTAATTATACATATTTAGTTGTTACGCCAAAGCATATAAAACAATTAGAAAAATTCTTACATTATAACATTGGTATATATGTATATAAAGACAGTGAATTTATATGTATGCAAAAACCCACATTGTCTAAACAAATATCAAAGTACAATCTTTTAGAATTTTTAAGAAAACCAGAGTTATTATCTTTGATTAATAAAAGTGGTTATAGTAAATATTCAGTATTCACACTTAGGGACATAATTAGTAAACGCTGCTCTATTAAAAAAATACAAAACACTTGCTATAATTCTTTGAGATCAAGATATACAATTCTTTATAACTTATTTCTTGTTGATACAAGTAAAGATTCTATTACAATTGAGGATTTAAAATCGTTAACTGGTAATATAACTACCCAAGAACTGTACTTATAATTTTTGATAACATTTCAATATAAATATTCATTCTTACAGATATCCAATAACGAGGAGAAGAACCACCTATATTATCATTACTTGCATTAAAAATTTCTTGGATTCCCCAACCGTTAATTCCTCTTTCAAGTAAATTATTATAATAATCTGAACGTACAACTTTTTTAGCTATACTTTTATATACATCAGCATAGGATTGCTTTTTATCGCGACGCATTCTTCTGCAATAAATATATTCATCCAATGCTGGGACATCAATTCTTGGTATCCAACCTCTAGCAAACACAACATTATCGTTTCGCACAGGATTTACAGTTGCATAGTCACTGTATATTAGATTGATATTTTTATCATTTAATTCTTGTTTTATATTTCTATAAAAATCAAATTCTTTGATTTTAAATTTTACAAAATCACTTGTACTCATATATTCTGAAACTGTTTTAGGAAAAGAAGTACTAGAAATTACAATATTTTCAACTTCCAAAGAATATAATACTTTACATAATTTTGCAGCAATATCAACACTTTTTGAAGAATTATTTATATAGCGATAATCCAAGATGAAAATTATTTTTTTTGCTAAATTATTTATTGTTCCTTTTTTCAATATGTTATTAATATCTAAAATTAAATTTTTAGCTATTGATTCGTTTTGAGCTCTAAATACAATATACTTAAAATTAGAACAAAGTTTTATTAATTGATTTTCAAGTTTATTAATGTAATTTGAATATTCCTCATCCTTTTCTTCAACAATTGCTACTGTCGGATAAAACTCATTAAATATTTTTTTCTGTTCCAAACAGAAATTAATCCAATTTTCGTAATTGTTTTGAGAAGTAAGTAAATTATCAATTTCATTATTACTTAATTTATCATCACTTGTTAAATCTAAAATAAAGGGGGTATTTTTAAAGTTTTCTTGCAAAAATTCAATATTATTTCTTATACTTCCTTCTACTTCTTTAGGTTTTTTTCTTGCTTTAGTCAATTCAAATAATGGCAATATAAAGTTTTTAAGTTCAGAACTTAAATTTTTTATTGCTTTTAGTTCGGATTCTCCCGTTTTGATTATTGGAATATATTTATGCATCATAAGCCATGTCCTGTTAAATTAAGTTGCTTTGCTCTAACTCTAACAGCTAAAGTGGAAACATTAAAATAATCTGCTAATTTTTGAATTGTTTTGTTGCCAGCTTTGATTTGTTTCAAAAACTCATCTTTAGGCATTAATAATTCTCCTGCAAAATTATTAGCTTGAAATTCATGTTCATCTGTTACTGAGCTTCTAAAAAATATTTTATCCTCAAATTTATCTGCGACTTCTTGATGTAAACAAAAGTGACCTAACTCATGAGCAATTGTAAAATTCTTTCTTGTTTGAGAATGACTTTTTTCAAGACATATTTTTTTATTTATAACATCTAAAGATCCAGACAACTCATTTGTTAAGGTTAATTCTTCAACAGATAAATTTAAATGATTAAGGATAGTATTTAAATTTACTGGAAATGTTGTTATTTTACAAGTTTCTAAAAGTTCTTCTGCTGAAGATATTTTTTGATTTTGAGGAGTTATCTCAATATCAATAAACAAATTATCTACATCATCTCTAGTTATATTATTTTGTATTATCGCCACAGGTGTCCTCCGTTTGCTTGTCAGATATTACTGTTTCTTTTAATTTATCTGAATTGTCTTTTTGAATATTATCGGTATCAATTTCAACAGCAACATCTTCTCCAAAAGTTTTTTCAATTATATTCTCTTCTAAATCACTTTCATCTGAACTCTGTTCAGTTTCTATAATATTCTCATTTATATTAAGTTCATCATATGTAAGTGATTTTGAATTTTCTAAAACATCTTCAACTTTAGTTAGTCTTTTAATAATTTCATCTAAATCTTTTGAAAGTTTATTAATGTAATCAGAATTTTGAGCAACGTTAATAGATAAAACTTTTATATCGCCGTCATTTAAGGATTCTTTGAAAGCTTGTAAAAAATATTCTTTAGCATTGTTTTGAGCATGAGCTTTTAAAATATTTTCTCCATGTTTGGAATTACAAAATGAGTATATTCCGTCTTCAATGTCACGTTGATGAGAATTTTTGATATATAAATAACCAATAATACCAAATGCGGCAGAAATAGCTATAATTACAGTAATTAGAGTTTCGTAAAAACTAACAATTTTATCAAAAGCAAATTCTGCAGTATGCAGTTTATTAGCACTTATTAGTGAATTGAGAAATGTAATTTCTTGATTATTTAAATTTTGTACATCAAAAATTATCTTGTCTTTAGCTATACTCAACCAAAAAGGTTCTAATATTATCCAACTAAAAATACAGCCAGCAACAAATACTAACAAAAAACAAATACACCGTATCCAAAATCTTTTAGTTACATAATTTTTATCAAAACCTTTATTCATGGAAATATTTTATCACAATTTTGCAATAAACCGAAGATTTATTACTATTTGTAAATTTCCCCCAGTTTTTCCAACTCCTGCTCTACAAAATCTGGTATAACATGTCCGTAGATGTCTAGCGTTATTTGAATACTTGCGTGTCCGAGAAGTCGTGATACTACTATTGGTTTTATTCCACTTTCTAAAGCTCTTGTTGCAAAAGTGTGTCGCATTGCGTGAACATTGCGGTGCGGAATTTCCAATGTCTTTTGTATTTTACTAAAATTATCCAAAAAAGTTGCAGTATCAGTAAAATATCCGTCTTGTCGTGGAAATACAAGATTATATTTATAATAATCTTTACCTATACGATGTTTTAGGTTGTCTTGCTCTTTTTTATATTCGACAAGTTCGCCCATAATTTGCGGTAATACTTTTATTGTTCTTGTTGATGTTCCTGTTTTTGTATTATATACAAAGCCAAGTATGGTTTTATTTTTAGCATTAGTGTTAAAATTTTTGTTTCTCTGAACTTGTTTATTGACTCTAATTGTATTATTTGCAAAATTTACGCAATCCCAAGTTAAGCCCAACAATTCGCCCGCTCTTAAGCCTGTATAAAAATCAAATTTGAATGCCATACCGTAATAATAATTTTTGCATTCTTCAATTATGCGTTGTTGTTCTTCTCTTGTAAATACTTCAACTTCTTTTTTCCCTTCACGTTTTAATTTTACTGTTAATAACGGATTACGAATAATTTTACCCTCTTTTAGAGCATAATTTATTCCGCTGCTAATTAAAAGATGAATGTTCTCAACTGTTTTTACTGCTAAACCACCTTTACCGTCTGTTCTTCCGTCTACATATAAGAAATTATAAAATGTTTGTAAATCTCTGCTTGATAGTTCTGATAATAAAATATCACCTAAATGTGGTTTTATGTGCCGCCTGATAATCATTTCATAACTTTGACTTGTTGAAGTTCTTAATCCGTGTATTACTGAATTATAAAACCAATCATCAAAAAACTCGCCAACTTTTAAACCATTTGAACTTACATTTACTCCTGCATTATGCAATTCTGTTAAGTTTTTTAATTTTGCAATAACTTCTTTTTCTGTTTTACCTCTGCAAGTTTTGTATTTGCGTCCACCATTTGTGTTGTAGCCGATTACAAATTTACCAACCCAACGACCAGTACGATTTTCTTTGTATATACAGCCTTCGCCGTTACTTCTTCTTTTTGCCATTATGCAACCTCTCTTTCTGCTTTTACAAAGTTGTAAAAAGTGTTAGTTTTCAGTTTTAGTAATTCACAAGCCTTTTTGGCTGTAATTTTACGGCAAGACCAATCACTATAAACCTCTTGCCAGTTATCAGGTTTTTGAATTTTCTTTCTGCCTTTGTATCTGCCTTCTTTTTTCGCAACTGCAATACCGTCTTTTTGTCGTTCTAAAAGATTTGCACGCTCAAATTCATAAATTGCTCCAAGCATTGTAACCATAAGTTTACCTGCAGGTGTGCTTGTATCCAGTTTTTCTTTTATACTAATAAGTTTTACTTTTTTAGTTTCTAGAATATCAATGATATTGAGTAAATCCTTTGTACTTCTTGCAAGTCTTGAAAAATCTTTGACGTAAACCGTGTCACCCTCTCTAACATAATCAAGCATATTTTGGAGTTCGGGGCGGTTAGTGTCTTTGGCACTTCGTTTTTCTGTAAAAACTTTGGCAAATTCTAAATCTTTCATTGCTTCCATTTGGCTTTCGTAATTTTGTTCTTCTGTACTAACTCTAATGTAAGCGACATTTTGAACTTTCTTTTCTTCTTCCATTTTTACCTCCTTTGGACTTTTGCATTATTGAATATTGATGTTTGATTGTAAAGACATCCGCAAATATTTATTTAAAAATTAAAAACTCAACCCTAAACAAATACATTTCAAACGGTTTCAAAATGTTGTTTTAGACCATAACCTATTTAAAGACATTTCTTAATCAAGTTCTGTTAAGTTGGTGATTTTTATACACGCATTTTCTGAACATATTTTGAGAGTTTGTTATTTCGTATGGGATAATACCTCTTTGCGGTAAAACATTTCGTCATTAACCATACACTTGGCTCAAATAAAATACTTAAAATAAATTACAATACTGTAAATGCTTAATGAGTTTTGCAAAAAATCTCGTTAAAATCCTTTGTTCACCACCATTATTATTGATTTGTAGAGGTTTTAGGTATGGGCATTGGTCAAATACAAATTTTATATATTTTTATTATCAACTAATAACAATATCAACTAATCTGTTCTTACCCATACCCTTTTACTCTATCCATTAATAATTACACATGTATTTTTACAGTATGCTGAAACTTAATCTGCTGGCAATCTAAAGCGGCTGTCGTGTCGGTTATTATTGTGAAAATAAAGACCGTCTTTTTGCTTTATTGAAATTCTGCACATTTTCTTTAAATCAAACTGGATTGTATTTGTAAAATCTTCTACAAATCTTAGAATTCCCGATTGTCTTGCTACATATTGTAAAAAATATAGCGGGTCTGTATTTGTAATATCGTAAGCTCGTGAACTATCATTACCAAATTTTTTAGTTATACTCTCAACTATTTTGTTCGAAATTCTTTTTTCTTGCTCTGTATAAACTATAAAAATATGTAAATGTGGTGCTACTGTTTCAGGCGGTTCAAATAATTTGATTTTTGAAACAGCTTTTCTTATAGGACGACCTTTTTTACCATTATGAAATAATACATATTCGCCAAATCTTAAACTTAACTGACTTACGCCGAACAAACAAGCAAATGGTATTTTTGTTCTTTTTGCAAATCTATCCATAACCATTTTTAAACGATTTGCCTCACGCTCCGCCTCTTTCATAGTCCTAAATTTGATTGAGTGTTCTACATTTATAAACCTAATATCCATAATTTAATCTCCTTCTTTTGTCTCTCTTTTAAATTTAACTTTTTACTGTTGGCAATAGCCCATTTTTTGTAATCGCTGTAAATAAGATACTTTCTTCCTAGATTATCTTCTTTCAACAAGCTGTTAAAAGTTTGGTTTTTATCTAGCCATTCCTTTATTTTTACATTGGAGTAAATGTTTATAAGTTTGGATAGTGCAAAAACAACTTGATGATATCCAATGAGGCTGTCATTTTTAACATCTTCTGATTGTACCCACTTAATTTCTCTATCTGTATTTTGAATTCCGAATAAATTAGTTGGGCTATCTCTATGGTCAACTTTTCCTCGTGTGTCTGGTTTATAGTTTTTGTGTGTTTTATGATAATAATTTCCATTCATCATAGTTCTATTACCTTTCCTACATTTTTTATCACCCATTCGTTAAAATCGTTGGCAAGTATGTATTTCTTGCCGCCAATTTGGATTACTGGAAAATCTTTAGTTTTGCATAACTTGTAAACAGTATTTATACCTATTTTAAAAGTTTCCGCAAATTCTTTAACTGTAAACATATTGGCATAGATTCTGCCTTTACAGTTTTGCCTAATGTCTTCCATTGTTTCCAATGTCCGAAGGCGGTTCGGTGGCATACGGTTTTGCATAAAATTTTCTCCTTTCTTATTTATCGCCCGAGTAGTGATAACTAAACTCCGACAGAAAGGATTTAAGCGTTTTCTTAATATTAACTAAATACTAGTGGGCGAAAATTCTACACATACTTAAATACCTCTCTTTGGAGTGACTTCTGTTTTATTACCTAGCATGAAGTCTACGGCTGGGTGGTATTTAAGTAAGGGAAATACCCAAAATCTAATATTCAGTTTTCAATCTGCAATTTGTAGTCACATCTTAACAACTTTAAAAACATTCGTCAAGGGGTATAATACCCGAAGGTAATTTGTGAAAATAATCTGAATATTTAGCAGGCATAATGTGTTCGATGTAATAGAAAGGTTAATAAAATTTTACAAACAACACAAAAAGTGTTGTCGTTTTGCCTACAATCTTTTCTAGGCTTAGGTTAGAAGTTTATTTTCACAATTTTTTTTACAAAAATTTTGGATTTCTCCACCAAAATAGGGGGATTTCTCCCCTAATTTTTAGTGGTTGAGTACCCTTATAATTTTGTGATGTCATATACCTCGATGTATTCATCAAAGGATTTTAATAAAATTAGTAATTTTTATACTTTAATAGGGTAAAATATCAACACTTGTTGCGTTTGCTCCATTCCTTAATTTTTAAAAGGTATTCTCTTTTTTTTCGTTCTTTAGGTGTTTCATTTTTATATTTTTCTTTTTTTGATAAATATCTCTTTATATAAAAGATTCCTATACTTAGACATGCAATAAGAAATAAACCTTGAATAATTTTATATTCCCATAATATAACGATAAGACATATAACCAAAATGCCGATAATTATTTCTTTAAACTTATGAAATATACAACTTAAAGCTATAGCCAATATGATAAATTCCATTTTTACTCCTTAATAGTATTTGAGAAATAATTACAACTATTTTTGTTTCTTGGGTTTACTGTAAACTTTTCCATTATATACATAATTTTTACCAACATATTTATACAAACCTCTTACACTAAGGTCTTTTATAAAATAATGTGGTTGATTTTCATAAACAATACCTTTATTTGTCCAATTATAACAATAATCAGAAGGAATATAGTTATGTCTAGCTCTTCCATATTGAGAACTTAATGTTTTTATAAACCAACGTCTTGTAAATTCTTGTTCATACTCCATTGTTGATAACAATGATTCTATTTCTTTTTGAATTTGACTTTCTCTTACCATAAATCTCCTAGTTAATCTCTGTAACTAAAGTTCTAAAT
>CAMTMK010000027.1 GCA_947073645.1 uncultured bacterium
TTACTACTGGAACTAAAATATGCATCTACATTATTTTCTGCCCAGCGCCAAGGGGATGTTTGGATACTCTGGTCAGCTTTCATCTTGGTCGTCATTACCGGAGCCATACAAGCCAATACAATACTCATTATAAGTAAAACAACCATCATTTCGGCTAAAGTGAAGGCACTAAAATATTTACTATAACTTTTCATACAACCCATTCCTCTCATATTTATAATAATATTATAAACTATTTTTAAATTTTTCTCAACCCCTATTTTACACAAAGTTCACAGCACATCTGACAAGCCCCAAACACTTTTGACGCTTGCAAATTTTTCCTAAAACATCTGTAGCTTGGGAGATTAAAAACATCTTTTACAGACATCTCTTTTACATTACCTATTTTTTGTGACAAACAAGGATAAACATCTCCTGCAGGTGTAATCATCATATTGGAATAAGGATACATACAAGGTTTGTATATTTCTGAAATTGGTTTGTCACAAGGTGTATTAAAAAATTCTTCAATCTTTTCAAGCGGATTTTTTGAATACTCAAACTTTGGCGACCACCTGATTTGAACTGTTGAATTTTTACTCAAACTTTCCAGTTCCCTGTAAACTTCCTTAAAATGCTCCATATCAAAATACTTTTCGATAGGATAATTTGCATTAAATTCAGGCACAAAACTATCAAACAATACTGAATTTTGCTTTAAATTGTTATTTCTTAAAAATGAAATAGATAAAAAGTTAAAATTCATCTCATCGCACATTTTATAAAGTTTTGGCAAATCATCAAGATTATTTTCAAGAACAATTGTCTTTATATCAATCATTGGGCGTTTGGAGCGGGAATTCATATTATCAAAATTTGTCATAATTTTGTCCCAAATGCCTTCTTTTGCACGGTTTTTATCGTGATTTCCGCCATAACCGTCAAGTGAAACGGACAAAAGCATCATCTTGCTTTTAATAAATGCATCAATAATTTCGTCATTAATTAAAATCCCGTTTGAAACAACATTGAGTTTACCAAAAGTTTTTTTAGAAGTTTTCATCAAAATATCAATAAAATCCTTGCGAATTAAAGGTTCACCGCCAACAAGCGTAACAAATGAATAAAACGGAATTTGTTCAATAATCCTAAACCACTCCTCTGTAGTCAATTCTTCTTTATTCCTGTCGCATCCCACATAACAATACGGGCACTGCAAATTACAACGATAAGTCAATTCAAAAAAATATCTCAAAGGAATAGGAGCTTTACCGCTCTTATCATTATAAGCCGGCATTGCATATAAATTTCTTCCAAAATCAAAAAGGTTCGACAAATTCATTATCCACCTATAAAAATCATACTAATCCACATAACAATAATACCGGAAAGAATTCCAACCAAAGATTGGTGCCAATCACCATATTCTTTTGCCAGAGGAAGCAGAGTGTCAAACGAAATATAAATCATAATCCCTGCAACAGCAGACATTAAAGCCCCGACAAGAATTTGCGGTAAAAATGCGCCAAAAAGGAACATTCCAACAATTGCCCCGATAGGTTCCGTAATCCCTGACAACCCTGCATAAAGCATTGCATAACGTTTTTTACCTGTTGCATGATAAATAGGCAACGCAACCGCAATACCTTCAGGAATATTGTGAATAGCAATTGCAAGCCCTACAGACAAGCCCAAAGTAATATTTTGAGTTGTAGTAAAAAATGTTGCCATACCCTCGGGAAAATTATGTACGCAAATTGCAACAGCCGTAAACAACCCTGCACGCTTTATCATATTGTTATGTTTTGCGGGAGTTTCAGGATGAAGCATATCTTCTTCATCAACGTGGTCAGGGAGAAAATAGTCAATTAAAATTGCAATAACAAGCCCTATTAAAAACCCTGCCAGAGTAATCCATTCATGATTATGCGGAAAGTTTTGATACAAAAGCTTATCAGCTTCCGGAAGCATTTCCGTAAACGAAAGAAAAATCATAACACCTGCCGAAAACCCAAGTCCTACAGACAAAGCCTTCAAGCTTTTTTTCTTAATAATAAACGCAATCCCGCCGCCAATTGTAGTTGCAAGCCCTGCAAACAGAGAAATCAGCATAGCTGGAACAAAATTTTGCGGTAAATTCATCATAATTTTTCCTTCCGCAAATTATTGTAACACAAACATTCTGCAATTAAATATCAACACCCTGCATCATTTCAACAAGCGTATTTACAGTTGTTTCCATACTAACAATATCCGATGTTCTCTGCTGTAAAAATGCATTAATCTGAGGCATCATCTCAATTGCAGTGTCAAGTTTCGGGTTTGACCCAGGCTGATACATACCAACATCAATTAAGTCTTTATTTTCACGGTACATAGACATTATCGTACGCATTTTACCAGCAGCGGATTTATGCTCAGGAGTTGCAATTGCGGACATAAGCCTTGAAATACTGCCCAAAACATCAATCGCAGGATAATGGTTCATCTCTGCAACTTTTCGTGACAAGAAAATGTGACCGTCTACAATACCGCGCACAATATCTACAATCGGGTCAGAAATATCATCACCTTCCATAAGTACGGTATACAGTGCCGTAATCGAACCTTTCGGGCTATTTCCGGCACGCTCAAGAACTTTTTGAAGCCAAGAAAAAATTGAAGGCGGATAACCCTTCATAGTAGGCGGTTCACCGAGCGACAAGCCAACTTCGCGTCCTGCCATAGCGCAGCGAGTTACTGTATCTGTCATTAAGAAAACTTTTTTACCTTGGTCTCTAAAATATTCACACACAGCAGTTGCTGTTAACAAAGCTTTTTGACGAATTAGCGGAGGCTGGTCACCTGTTGAGCAGACCAAAACAGATTTTGCCATACCCTCTTCACCGAGAGAATCTTCAACAAACTCTTTAACCTCACGACCACGTTCACCAATCAGGGCAACTACGTTCACATCTGCATCGGAATTTCTTGCAATCATGCCCAAAAGCGTACTTTTACCTACCCCAGAACCTGCAAACAACCCCAAACGCTGACCGCATCCCATTGTCATACAACTGTCAATCGCTCTAACTCCTGTTGAAAACTGTTCTGTGATAATAGGTCTTTCAAACGGCCCAGGTGGAGGCCCCTCAACAGGACGCCACATTGCACCGGTCGTATCAAGCGTTTTTCCGTCAATCGGTTCTCCCATAGGATTGATTAGACGCCCTAAAAGAAAATCCCCGACAGGAATAATAATAGGATTTCCAGTAGAAGTTACCAAACTTCCCTGCCCGATACCTTCACCGTCATAAAGCAAAAGCAATTGAGCGACTTCACCTTTAAAAGCTTGAACTTCAGCAGGTTTCCTTCGTCCATCTTTGGTTTCAATATAACAAAGATCACCCACCTTTAACCCTGGTAATTTAACCTCAACTGTTAAGCCCAAAAGTTTAGATACAGACCCTTTAAATTTATAAAGCGTTGTTTCATCAAGTTTGTTTTTAACTCTGTTTTTCAGCTCATCAAGCCTGCTTGTATCCAAATCTTCCATAACAAATATTATAATTGATTTTATATAATTTTCAATTTGTTAAGTTATGGTATAATTATTTTATGAAAGAATATGATTTTTATATAGTTCCAACTCCTATCGGGAATTTGGGCGACATGACAAACAGGGCAATTGAAGTTTTAAACACAGTTGACATTATTGCCTGTGAGGATATGAGAGTTACGCAAAAACTCCTCAATCACTTTGATATCAAAACAAAATGTATTTCATATCACAAATTTAACGAAAAAGAACGCGTAAATTATTTTCTTAATATTCTTGGCGAAGGCAAAAAAATAGCACTGGTATCCGATGCAGGAACTCCCCTGTTTTGCGACCCCGGGGCAGTAATTGTAAATGAATTAAGGAAAAATAATTTTACAGTAACTTCACTTGCAGGCGCAAATGCTGTTGCAACATTTCTTTCACAAGTTCCCAGAAACGGCGAAGACTTTGTATTTGTAGGATTTTTACCAAAAACAAAACAACAAATTGAAAATCTTTTAAAAAAATATAAATCCACAGATATGGTTTTCTACGATTCTCCAAACAGATTATTAAATACGCTTGAAACAATTAAATCTGCGCGTCCAAACTCACGCGTTGCTGTCGGGCGTGAACTTACAAAAGTTTTTGAAGAAATCGTAATAAATAACACCGAACAAATTATTGAACATTTTAAAACTAACACGCTGAAAGGTGAAATTGTCGGACTTGTATTTAGAGAAGATTCAACTTCAGATGAAAATTTTTCTGATAAAATAGAATTACTAAAATCAAAAGGTTTTAAAGCAAAAGAAATTTCCATAATTTTATCAGAACTTTATAACGCAAATAAAAATGAAATTTACAAACAATGCATAACTGGAGGTAATTATGAATAAAAAAGCTATGAGTGCCCCCCCCCCGAAGGCTTTACATTAGCAGAAGTTTTAATTACACTTGGTATTATTGGAATTATTTCTGCACTTACAATACCAAATGTAACAAAACATTATAAAGATAAAGCAATAATTTCAGGAGTTAAACAAGCATACAGTATTTTAGGAAATGCTTTTATGTATGCACAAAATGAATACGGTCCTGCAAACACTTGGGATTTTAGTGAAAATAATAGTGATTATGCAGCATCAGACGGCTGGTTTTCATACATAACCCAATATTTACACCTTGCAAAAGACTGCGGAGAAGTAAAAGGGCTATATACTCCTTGTTATCCGCAAGGAACAATTATAAAAAGTCTTTATGGAAAAAACAGCAGTCTTTCATACACACATGGCGGAATTTTAAAAAACGGAATGTATATATTTGTTAAAACAACAAGCGCTATGAATTATGCATCCTGGGGCTGGATTTATGTCGACATAAACGGAGCAAAAAGTCCAAATACATTTGGCAAAGACATATTCGGATTTGGTATTTATGCAACCAAAAACTGGAATCTAAGCGAACAGCCGAAACTTATACCTATTGGCATGAGAGAATTTGCCAACTTAGATTTTCCATCCCTTTGCCTGAGCGGAGATGCACCTGCGGGTTATCTTGCAGAAGGCAACTATACAACAGGTGAATACTGCACAGGCTGGATTATGAGATATGAAAATGTCGATTATCTTCACTGCAAAAACCAACTTATTAAAAGCGGAGAACATTCCTGCAAATAAATAGTAAATTAATATAAATGGTTTAGCCAAAATTTTTAATTTATGATATAATATTTTTAGGATAGTAGAAGTTTTTAAGGTAGAGATTTTTTGCTTAAGAAACAACATATAATTTCAATAGCCCTGTTGTTGGCGGTTATATGCCCGATACAGGCAAATGCGAGAGAGAATTTCTGGGGTGACACGGTTGATTATGAAATCCATGACCTCCAACCGCCTTCTGCTACCCAATTTGGCGAAAACACCCCCGTAACTTCCGCTTCCGTAAGCACAACCGAAGTCGGTTCTCGCAAAATTAAAAACGTTGAAATCCTTGGCAACAACATTATAGACACATCCGTTATTCTTGAACGAATAAATATACAAGAAGGTGACACTTACAGTCGTGATGTTGTTCAACAAGCTCTGAAATCTATCTACCACCTTGGTTACTTTACCGAAAAAATGAAAGCCGTTCCTGTCAACAATTCAGACGGCACAGTTACATTAAAAATAGTTTTGGAAGAAAATGCCCCGATAACAGACTTCACTATTGAAGGAAACACTGTAGTTTCTACTGATGAAATCTTAAATTTCCTTATCAATATGAAAGGAAAACCGCAAAATATTGCAGAAATTAACGAAGCTATCACAAAAATTCAAGACTGCTACAGTTCTAAAGGCTATATTCTGGCAAGAATAGAATCCGTTTCTGACGATCCTGACGGAACAGTGAACATCAGCATTAAAGAAGGTACGATTAATCGTATCATGATTGCGGGCAACGAAAAAACAAAAGATTACGTAATCGAACGCAACATTTTGACAGAACCCGGAACAATTTATAACGAAAATCTTATCAAAGAAGATATCGTAAGATTGTATGCGACACAAGCATTTAAAGATGTAACCCGAGAAATTGAACCGACTGAAGAACCTGACAAATACGATGTTACAATTGCAATTGAAGAACAAAGAACTGCAACAATCTCTGTCGGCGGAGGTATCGACTCTGTAACAGGTGTATTCGGGTCAGTAGGTATTGCAGATAACAACTTCTTAGGACGCGGTGAAAGAATTTCATTAAACGGTATAGCAGGTACAGGGGTAATCCTTAATGACTCATCAATCAAGCGCAGAATGAATATTCAAGCAGAATTAAGCTATTTTAAACCTTATTTCTATAATGCTGATACTTCATTAATGAGTAAAATTTTCTATAGAGATTTCGGTTCATATCAAGTACCTTTGGCTATTGAACGCCGAATCGGTGTAGAATCAACTGTTGCACACAGAATGAAATTCAACAGACACGTAACAGGAACTTTCTCTTTAGGTGTTGAAAACATTGACGTATCAGAAGGTGACGGCGCAAAAATTGCTGCAATGTATTCAAGATACCATATTCCTATTGCTAAACGTGCAGAACAGTTAGAAGGTGGTTTATTCCTGTCTTTAAGCCCTGCATTATTATATGATACACGTGACAACTCAACAGTTACCAGAAAAGGTACAATGGCAAGCTTGAGATTTGATGAAGAATTCGGACTTGACGGATTTGACAAAACTCACGGAAAACTTACAGGTATGGTTAAACAATATATTCCTGTAGGTAAAAAATCTTCATTGTCATTCACAGCAAAAGGCGGCGGAAAAATTCACGGCGACAATATGCCTGAAGTAATGGCATACAGATTAGGCGGACCGTATACCGTCAGAGGTTTCAAGATGAGCGGTGTAGGTACAGGTGACGCGTTTATTATGGGTAGTGCAGAATTTGCGACGCCGATTCCGTTCCTTGACAGAACAAGAATTAACTTCTTAAATAACCTGAGATTAACAGCTTGGGTTGATGCAGGTAAAGTATTCGGCCCGACAGTTACAAACCAAATTTACGACAGACCGCTTTATGCAGTATCGGCAGGTGTGGGCTTGAAACTTTATGTTCCCGGAATGGGTCCGTTGTCTATCGACTACGGTATTCCGCTTACAAATCCGGGTGATAACGGTAACAAAAACGGTTACTTTACATTTGGTGTAGGCGATATAATGTATTAATAATATGGAGGTATTATATGAAAAATTTTAAATTAACAGCACTTTTACTCGGTGCAGGCTTACTTTTCGGACTTCAAGCACATGCCGCAGGTGTAGGCTATATCAATTACGGAAAAGTTCAGGAAAATTTCCCGTTTGCACAACAAGCTATTAAAGAAATAGATTCAAAAGCATTAGAAATGCAACAATTCATGGTTGATAAAGAAAAACAATACAAAAACCTTGATACACCTTTGAAAAAACAAAATTTTGAAGAACAAACAGCCCGCGAATTCAAAGCAAAAGAAGATGCTTACATGAAATTAAAATCTACAAAAGAAGAACAAGTCTATAACAAAATCCAAGCAGCAACAAAACAAGTTCTTGTAGAACAAAAACTTGATGCAATCTTAGATTATAGAGTAATCTTTGTAGGCGGTGTAGATATTTCTGACCTTGTAATCCAAAAATTGAAAAGCGGACAGTTTTAACAAGCCGAGTAGAGCGGATTTCCGGACGGACAAAGTCTGGTAAGCGAACGGACTGAGCTAGGCAAAACCGAAGATTTTTAGCGTTTAATGCGAGGCGCAGTCGTAAATAAGTGAGGCAATAGTAAAAATTTATGAAATACTCAGATAACGGCGAACAGTACCACATCGGGTTAAAAAACGGAGATGTGGGCAAATATGTAATTCTTCCCGGTGACCCGAAACGATGCGAAAAAATTGCACAGTATTTTGACGACCCGAAACTGGTAGGTGACAGACGCGAATTTGTAACTTACACAGGCTACCTGAACGGTGAAAAAGTCAGTGTGACTTCAACTGGTATAGGCGGAGCATCTGCATCAATTGCGTTGGAAGAACTTGTAAAAATCGGGGCTGAAAAATTCATCCGTGTAGGCACTTGCGGGGGAATTGATTTGGATGTAAAAGGCGGAGATATTGTAATTGCGACGGGCGCAATCAGAATGGAAGGAACTTCCAAAGAATATGCACCGATTGAATTTCCGGCTGTTGCAAACCTTGATATTACAAACGCTCTTGTGCAATCTGCAAAAAACTTAGACTATGAGTTCCATACAGGCGTAGTACAATGTAAAGATTCTTTTTACGGACAGCACGACCCTGAAAGAATGCCCGTGAGTTTTGAACTTCAAAACAAATGGGAAGCTTGGAAACGTATGGGCTGTCTGGCTTCAGAAATGGAATCTGCGGCATTATTTATTGCAGGAAGCTTTTTGAGAGTAAAAGTCGGTTCTGTATTTTTAGCCGTTGCAAATCAGGAAAGAGAAAAACAAGGGCTTGAAAATCCTGTCGTACATGATACCGATAAGGCTATAAATGTCGCAATAGAAGCTATAAAAATTCTTATTAAGGAGTAATTTCTATGTATAATAAAAAAATGCAGTATGTAATTAAAACTTGTTCAAGTGAAAACACTCAAGAGCTTCAAAATCTTTTGAACGAAATGTCTATGAACGGCTGGGAGTTATACAGCATGCAAGAAACCGAAAATGACGAAGGTCAATTGCTTTGCCACTGCATTTTTATGAAAGAAGCAGAAAGTTCAGGACGTGACACAAACGCTGATGTAATCAATATTTCATCATTCAAAAGCCAGATGGAAAAAATGCTTTCATCAGAACAATCTCCATATGAAATCTGTCTTGAAATCCAAGGTAAAATCCGCGACCAGAAAACAAAAATCGCTAAAATAAAAAAAGAACTTGAAGGCGAAGCGCCAGCATCTGTCACAAGAAAAAAACTTAATGATAAAATATCTGCAGGTTTAAAAGAACTTGATGAATTAAAAGCAAAACTGGCAAAAGCCACTTCTCCTGATGCAATGTTTCCAAAATTAAAAGAAGAAAAACTTTCAATCCGTTTGAGTGAAGAAATTTTGGGCGCTTTAGACCCTGAACAGGAAATTTTGGAAGAAGAACTTGTTGCTGAAACAGTTAAATCAAGATTAAAACTTACCGAAGAATTGGGCTATGTAATCCCGAAAATTGTGTTCCAAGATGACGAAAACCTGAATCCATACGAATTTAGTATCAGAATTCGCGGACTTGATGTTTTTAAAGCATCTGTTTATCCTAAATTTTTAATGTTTTTTGAAGACGAACTTAATCTTGAAAAGAAAATTAAAAATTCAATGTCTGATATTGATGAAATTACAGGCAGAAAAATCGTTTGGATTGAAAAAGATAAAGCAAAAGATTTTTGGCAAAATGGTTTGTCCTGTGCCGAATATATTGCACGTGCACTGGAGTTTTGTGCTGTAAAATATGTTGACGAGCTTTTGGATTATGAAGAGCTGGACAAATATATAGATATCGTAAGCCATTCAAATGAATATCTTGTTGAAAATATAATCCCTGATTTCTTGTCACTGTCTGATTTAAGATTTATTCTGACAAGCCTAATCAGAGAAAATATTTCAGTCAAAGACATAACTTATATTTTTGAAAAAATTAACGACTTTGTTCAAGATTGCACAAAATCTGATTTAATAAAGAAAATCCGACTTTCAATCTCACGCCAAATCGTTAAAAATAATGAGAATGAAGATGGAGTTATATCAGCATTCGAAATTTCCGAAAAAACATTAGAAAAATTCATGCCGAACTTTGAAGAAGATGATGATGCAATCATAAGAATTGATGCCGGATTTGCAGAAACTCTTGCTGATAAATTAAGTAAAAAAATCAAACAAAATCAGGTGCAAAATCCAAAGCTGATCGTTCCGCTTGAATTCAGACACTTGATATTTACATTGTTGAGTAATTATATGAATGATATTACAGTGCTTTCCCGCGAAGAAATTGGCTGTAATGCGCATATTGAAATAATCTCGGAGATTTAATCCTTACAGCTTGATGCTTTATCCCAACCGAGTTTGTCAGGACAGTGCAGGTAATCCAAATTTTTGTTCATCAATACCCAGCCTGAACAATCTGAACCTTTTCCAACTGCGCATTGGTATAAGAAACTGTTTGCATTAATAGTATCTACCTTCAAACCTGTTGGTTGGATAGCGTTACGGAAAATTTTAAAATCAAACAAATCTTTACCATATGTATTCGGTCCTTTTAAACCGTTAATATCAACATAAATAATACCACACTTACCATAATATGATGACCAATTACTATTCAAACTTGCAGGCTGTCCGTTAGCACACCAACCAGCTCCTTCATCATGCCCGACAGCTTGTATTGTCATAATAGTTCCGTCTGCCAAAACAAAATTTGCATCATCATAATATACCGTTTTTATTTGAGGAATATGCCAAGTACCATCATGCAGCGGATTCCAACCCTTACCGCTATTAGGATAACAAGTTTTATCATTTACTTTACATCTTTTGACAACTTTAAGCTGTTGGGCAAACTTGTCTGCAATAATTAATGAACACTGCTCATAATCAGGAATAGGATCGCCATTGCACCAGTAATTTACCTCATCACTGTCTTGAATAGCAGATTGAAGTGCCTGGCTTAACATTGAATAAACCCTTTGAAGTTGAACAACAGTTTGTTTTTCTCTATATTCAGCTATCAAAGAAGGCATAGTCATTGCTGCAACTACGCCGATAATACCAAGGGTAATAAGTACCTCAGCTAAAGTAAAACCCGAGCGTACAGGAGTTAAGCTATGAGTGCCCCCCCCCCGACAAGCCGATTAACTTCTAAAAATTTCATCTTGAACTCCTTTCGTTAGCTAATGTTACGGGTCAAGCGTCACGCTTGCTCCTTTTATGTTATATTTATTATAGCAAAAAAATTT
Organism: uncultured bacterium; assembly: GCA_947073645.1. Lineage (GTDB taxonomy): Bacteria > Cyanobacteriota > Vampirovibrionia > Gastranaerophilales > Gastranaerophilaceae > Stercorousia. The sequence goes on from CAMTMK010000027.1 coordinate 10,989, forward strand.
TTTAGGGGTTTTAATACAGAATGCGCATTTTAGGGATTAATAATACAATAAATTTTCAAAGACGTCCGACAAAAGATGAGGAACAAGATTTAAAATCTGCCGTCAATAAAGCATATGATATTATGGGTACAAAAGAACGTGCCGTAATCACTCATGGGTCTTGCTTTCCCGCACTCGGCAGAGATACATATATCGGCTCACCATACGGTAAATCAGCACGAGAATATATCAAATTCCTAAACCTTTATGGTTTTAACAGTATCCAACTCGGCCCCGGCGGAGAATTACAAAAAGGTTCAACTTCCCCTTATAACTCCTCTGCATTTGCCAAAAACCGTTTATTTATCGATTTGGAAGAACTCACAACAGATAAATATGATAATATTTTAAGCAAAGAAACATTCAATAGAGTTACAAGTCAGCCTATTCTCGGAAATGATTATGACATGACTGACTTTGCACAAGCTGAACACACATATAATATTGCACTCAAAGAAAGTTATAAAAATTTCAGGAAAAACCTTTTTAACGGAAAACCCGAAGCACTGGCGTTAAATAAAATATATGCAGACTTTAAAAACAAACACGGTGCAAGACTGAACGATGAAGCTGTTTTCAAAATTCTATCAAGACAATATGGAACAGATGATTTTACTCAATGGAATAATCCGATTGATAAAAATTTGATATCAGAATATAAAAACCCCGAAGGCTTTGAACGCTACAAACAACTTAGTGTAGATAACGCATTTGAAATCGAACAATACAAATTTGAACAATTTATTGCAACAAAACAAATCAAAGAAAACAAAGAATGGCGCGATAAACTTGGCTTTAAATATATTAACGATTTGCTTGTGGGCTGTTCAAAAATGGACGAATGGCGTTATCAAGAAGCGTTTTTAAAAGATTGGGAAATGGGCGCAAGAGAAAACAATTCAGCATCTCAAAGATGGCACATTCCAGTTATCGACCCTAAAAAAATTATGATTGGGGATGAGTTGAATATCGGCGGAAAATTTTTGAAAGAAAAAATTAATTTTGCGCTTGAATTCTCGGATAATATCAGAGTAGACCACGTTATGGGGTTAATTGAACCTTATTTAATGGCAAAACATGCTGATGATACTGAATTTGACACAATACACAAAAACAATGATTTAGAAATGTATATTTCTCAACTACAAGATGAAAACGGCGAAGAATATGATTTCTACTGGGATTATCCAAAATTAATAGAACGAATTATTCTTCCGACATTTAAAGAACATGGAATAACAAAAGATTTGCCAATGTGGGAAGATATATGCTCATACCCTGACAGGTTCAAAATGGTTTATAACCAACTTGAACTCCCGCGAATAAGCTTTTTAGACTGGGAAAAAGCCGAAGATGCAGTAATCAATAACCCCAAAGGCTGGTTTATCCTTGGAAACCATGACACAATTCCTGTAATGAATTATCTTCAACGCAAAGACGGAAACGGAAACGAATACACCAAAAATCAATCAGCTTGGAATCCTCTATACCTTGCAGGTTATCTGCACCAAAACGAAAACAGAGCAGAAGAAAGAAACTCCTTCTGCAACAAAATCGCAAATAATGACAGAGAACTTGTATTTGCAAAATTCTCAGAACTTATGACAACTCCAAAATTCCAAATATCCTTTGATGACCTTTTAGGCATTACAGATGAAATATACAACATACCGGGAAGCACAAGAGAAAATAACTGGAAAGAACGCATCCCTGCAGATTTTCTTGACAAATACTACGAAAACCTTTCAAGCGAAAATCAGACAGCACTGAATATTCCCGAATTATTAAAAACATCGCTTCAGGCAAAAATGGATATGTCACCTGACAGAGATGAACTTTACGAAAAATATCAACCCGTCATTGATAAATTAAATCATTACGCAAAAATATTAAAAGAACCTGAAAACTAATCTCTATGAGTTCCAACTTCATAACCCGGAACACATAAGAAAGCAGGAACAATTCTTGTAATAAATGATGCACCCTTAGACTTTTCAGCCATCAATGATACAGCCATTCCTACATCATCAACGTGCGGAGCAAAATCGGTTTTCTTAATTTTCCTATCCATTTTTTTATTAAACACTTTTTCGTTTAATAAATTTGAAACCTTATTACCTGCAACAATACCGGCACCAAGCGATACAACCGTAGCAATTGAGAACGGTATACCTTTCAATGCTTTATTAAAGTTTCTGGTAAATTTACCAGTTTCCTTTACTTGTGGAATTTTTGCCAAAATCTGCGGTTTAAATTTTTTGTACAATCTTGAAACCGCACCAACACAAGCTACAGGTACAGCAACGTTACCCAAAAGCTGGTTTACAGTTTCCCTTACTTTTGATTTTCTATATTTTTTATCATCAAACAAAAGCCCGCCCGCTAAACCTCCAGTAACAGACGCTGTTGCAAGTTCAAGAATTTCTTTTTCTTCAAGCTCAATCAATTTTCTATCAGGACGTTTTTTATCGTAAAGACTGAATACAGCCCAATCTTTAGCAGGAGTTTTTCGAATAACAGAAGGTGAAAGCGAAAAACCCTGTTTTTTTGCGATATGAGCTAATGCACAACCGGTTGCAAGAGCAGTAGTTGCGGCAACTCCGACTTTTAACTTATAATCGTTTCTTTTGTCATTATTGATTGCATTAACTTGCATACACACACCTTCTATTTCTATTTTATCATAGTAAAATTCCTAAATAAAAAACATTGCTAGTTTGGGCAGTTAATGTAACAAAATATTAAAAAGTACAAATTTAAAAGCAAAAAAAAATCTTGACAAACCTTCATGCACTCAGGTGTTTTAGTATGCAAATAAGTGTAAAACCTAATCAAACATTAAAAGATTTTTCATACGGACGCAAATTCGTTAGAGGACTTGCAAGCCGTTCAATTGCGCCTGTAATCCTTTTAGAAGCATTTGTTGAAGGAGGAAGAACTTATCAGGCCTATAAAAGAGGCGGATTTACAGAAGCTCGCGAACGTTTTACGGAAGAAATAATCGGTGCAGCATTCTGGTTTAGCGGAGTACCTCTTTTTAATCACCTTATTGACAAACATGTGGGCAAAAAAGTATTTAAACTGCCTGAAACAGACTTTGATACAGGACGTGACAACCTAAGAAACCCTGTACAAAATTACATAAAAAAATTCCAAAAACAGCTTGCCAAAAACCCGGAAGAAGCTGAAAAAATGATTGCCAAATATAAATTCGGCAAAGTAATAACAAGCATACTTCTTGCAAACTGCCTTGTAGGCTTAGTTTTACCAAAAGTAAATCAGGGCATAACAAAACACTTGATGAAAAAAGCGGATTGCGAGCAGAGGGCGAAGGTCGCACACGGCGGCGATCAGCCGGCGGAGCAGACCGCAGACTCGTTTAATGCGAGCAACCAAGCTACGCAGCAACAATACTCAATGGATAAATTCTTAAATAAAGATAAAGACAAAGTATCATTCGGTATGGCACCTCAAACCTTGATGTCACTTGCCTATAACTTTGAAAACAACCCGAAATACGGCCTTCTTTCAACAGACTTAGGCGTCTGGATCGGTAGAGGCGCTTGCGCAAGAAATAAATACGAAAGAACAGAAGTCCTATTCCGCGACATATCATCAAGCTACTTCTATATGTTCAACATGCCTGTTATTGCAATGCTTTTGAACAAAATTCAAGACGGCAAATCAACTCGACTTGACCCTATTGCATCTCAGCAGGTTACAGACCATATGAACGAAGTATTGAAAGCAAACGGCGGAAAAATGAACTCTGATGCGTTCAGGACAATCGTTCTCGGAAATTCTGATAACAAAGCTTACATGACACCTTCAATTTCAAAAGCACTAAGAGAAAATAAAGGTGTAATGGAAGTAAGCAGATTTGTAGAACTTCTATCAGAGGTTAAAGCCAAATACCCTGAAATTGATATTGAAAAATTCAAAAAACGTGCAATAGGAATGTCAGAATTACAGCCGAAATTAAACGGTAAAGCAATGATTTCCGAAAAACAAGTCATTGACGTATTCACAGACGGTGCAATGAACATGCCTGAATTTTTGAAAAACGTATTCAGATGTTCAACATCAGATCAAAACTTGTTTACGGGCAAAATCAGCGAAGCAGGATTTGACAAAGACTTTGTATTTATCTCAAAAGAAACATTCACTAAAAAACAAAAAGAAATCGAAAGTTATATAGAAACAATAATCAAAAAAGCTAAAAACGGCGAAATTACAACTGACTTATTGAAAAAAGTTAACCGTGAAAATTATATTAAAAACGCAGCCAACTGGGGAATCGGTTTTGCAATTTCAGCAGCATTCCTGTCAACACTCATCCCCAAAATCCAGTACTGGATAACAAGAAAAGCAACAGGCTCTAATGCATTCCCCGGAACTGCCGATTACTCTGATAAAAAAGCTTAAAAAATCACTTGTAAAATGACTTTGCCCATGTCATAATTTTGTTATTGAAAGGCGTGTCATGGCAAACACTTTAGTATATTTATTAGACGGAAAAATTTATATTAATTTAACCAACAAATGCACCAATGACTGTATATTTTGCCTAAGAAAAGACAAAGATGACGTTTGCGGTCAAGCTTTATGGCTTGATAATGAAAATTCTACCGCGCAAGATGTTATTGAACAGTTTGAAAACTTTGATGTAACAAGCGAAGTTATCTTCTGCGGTTACGGTGAACCAATGCTGAAATTTGAAGTTTTAAAAGAAGTTGCAAAATATATTAAGTCAAAATACCCCGATACAAAAATTCGTGTAAACACTAACGGACACGCAAATTTTGTATACAAAAAAAACGTTGTTCCAGAGCTTAAAGGACTTGTTGATGAGTTTTCGGTAAGCTTGAACGGTGCAACAAAAGAAGAATACAATGAACTTTCTCAGCCTGTATTTGATGAAGCTTATGAGGAAGTTAAAAAGTTTATCAAAGCTTGCGCTGATGAAGAAATCTCAGTAGTAACAAGCGTTGTAGAAGGTTACAAAGGCAGACACCTTGACCTTAAAACCTGCGAACAAATCGCAAAAAATCTGGGCGCAAAGTTCAGAGTACGTGAATGGATACAAAACGGTTATTCATAAATAAAAGAAAGGACAAAACATGAATCTAGACAAAATCATGAAACCGAAATCAATTGCGGTTGTCGGTGCTTCAACAAAACCGAAAACTATCGGTTCTGAAATCATGCAAAGATTAAGAGATTACAAATTTAACGGAAATATTTATCCGGTTAACCCTAAAGGCGGAGAAATCGAAGGTTTCAAAGCTTATACTTCTATTGCTGAAATCCCAGGTGAAGTTGATTTGGCAGTTATCGTAGTTAACGCTAAATTCGTACTTGATACAATCGACCAATGCCATGCTAAAGGTATTAAAGGTTTATGTATTATTACAGCAGGCTTCAAAGAAACAGGTAAAGAAGGGGCGGAAGCTGAAAAACAATTATTGGCTAAAGTTCGTGAATACGGCATGAGATGCGTAGGTCCTAACTGCTTAGGCGTTTTAAATACAAGCCCTGACGTTTCTATGGACGCAACTTTTGCAGAAAGCTTACCAATCCGCGGAGATATCGGTTTCGTTTCTCAATCAGGCGCATTGGGCGGCGGTATCTTGAATATTTTGAAAGACTTAAACATCGGTTTTGCACAATTCATTTCAATTGGTAACCAGGCTGATGTTAACGCTGAAACAGCTCTTGAATACTGGGAAAATGACGACGACGTAAAACAAATTTTGTTATACATGGAATCAATTCAAAACCCTGCTAACTTCCGTAAATTAGCTTCAAGAATCACTAAGAAAAAACCTATCTTGGCTTTGAAAGCAGGTCGTTCAGCAGCAGGTGCATCAGCAGCATCTTCTCACACTGGTTCTTTGGCAGGTGCTGACAAAGCAGCAGCAGCATTGTTGAAACAATCAGGCGTAATCAGAGAATTCTCTTTGAAAAACTTGTTTGCTAACGCAAAAGCTTTCTCTAACTGCCCAATTCCAAAAGGTAACAAAGTAGCTATCATCACAAACTCAGGTGGTCCTGGTATTATGGCAACAGACGCTATCTGCGAAAGCGGTATGCAAATGGCTCAAATTTCTGATGCTACAAAAGAAACTTTAAGAAGCTTCTTACCATCAGCAGCATCAGTTAAAAACCCAATCGATATGATTGCATCAGCTCCAATCGAACACTATATGCAAACTTTAGAAACTGTAATCAAAGACGAAAGCGTTGATATGATTATGGTAATCTACTTGCCATTCTTAGGTTTGAAAGATATCGATGTTGCTAAAGCATTGATGGAAATCAAAGCTAAAAACCCTGAAAAACCAATCGTTGGTGTATTCATGACAACAAGCAGTTTCTTCACAGAAATTTCTAATATGGAAGTTAATATGCCGTTCTACATGTACGCAGAAGAAGCAGCAGAAGCATTCTGCAGACTTGACGAACAACGTCAATGGATGGAAAGACCTGAAGGCAAAATTCCTTGCTACGATGTTGACAGAGAAAAAGTTGAAAGCATTATTAAAGGTTCATTGGCAGAAGGCAGAGCACAACTTACAACTCTTGAATCAATCGACGTTTTACAAGCTTACGGTATCAGAGCTTGCAAATACGGCTTAGCAACAAACGAAGAAGAAGTTGTAACTTTAGGTAACTCAATCGGCTACCCTGTAGTTATGAAAATGACTTCAAAAACAACTTCTCACAAAACAGACGTTGGCGGTGTTGTTGTAAACATCAAATCAGAAGAACAATTGAGAAACGAATACAAAGGACTTCTTGAAAGATTAGAAGCAAAAGGCTTGTTAGAAGGTCTTGAAGGTGTAATCATTCAAGAAATGGTAAAAGGAACACGCGAGATGGTTTGCGGTATTGCAACAGACCCTCAATACGGTCCTATGATGATGTTTGGTTTAGGCGGTGTATTCGTAGAAGTTATGAAAGACGTAACTTTCAGAATTGCTCCTTTAACAGATGTTGATGCTGATGAAATGATTAAATCAGTAAAAGCATACAAATTATTACAAGGTGCTAGAGGTACAAAACCAGCACAAATCGACCAAATCCAAGAAACATTGTTGAGATTATCTCAATTAGTTTCTGACTTCAAATTCATCGATGAACTAGACATCAACCCATTGTTGATTTCTGAAACAACAGGTGAAGGCATTGCAGTAGATGGTCGTATCAAAGTAAGACTTGAAGAAGCTAAAGAAGCTTTAGGAATGTCTTGCTCTTGCGGATGCGCAACTTGCTCTTGCCACTAATTATTAACTAAAAAGAGCGGGGTTAACCCCGCTCTTTTTTTATGCTTTCAACACTCTTGACAAAATTAACTTAATAATAGATAATTAGGTTATTGGAGGTATTTATTATGAAAAAGCTTAGAATTGCCCCCCCCCCGAAGGCTTCACTTTAGCAGAAGTTATAATTACTCTTGGCGTTATCGGTGTTGTTGCAGCAATAACAATGCCGACATTAATCAGCAATCATAAAAAGAGAGTTGTTGAAACAAAATTACAAAAAGCCTACTCTATAATAGCACAGGCTATGAAATTTTCAGAAAATGAACATGGAGATTCTGATATATGGGATTTTTCACCATTAATTGATGGCGCTTCTAATCCTGAAATTGTTACTCAAATTGACAAAGAATACTTTTCAAAGTATCTAAAAAACTGTCAAACAGAAAATAGTAATGCACTTGTATATGGAAGTGGTATTAGCATGACAAGAAATCAATATTATGCTTGCTCTGGATTTAAGATCATATCACAACCATTAGGAAACAACACAGGCGCTAATAATATATATAAAGTTCCGACTTTTCTTTTTATTATTTATCTAAATAATATAGATAAGTCAGATATAGCTAAAACAGGTACGGGCAAATTACTTGGAACAGATAAATTTTTATTTACTTACCAATCAAACCAATTATACACAGGTGGTGTCAGTGTAGGTGGAACTATGAATGCAGTAGGTGTACTTCACAGTCGTATACATGAAGATATTGGTACAGGACAATGTAAACAGCCAATCGGCTTAGATATAGGCGGAGTTGCAGAACAAGGAGAAGCCTGCGCAACGATGATTCAAAGAAATGGATGGAAAATTCCTGATGATTATCCTATATCATTTTAATTGACCTAAATAACAAAAAGTGTTTTAATATATATATGAATTTGATAGAAGAAATTACAAAAGGGAATTACCAAGGCAAAAAGATTGTTTATGGCGGAATTACGCACTACAAATATGCTGATTGCACAGAAGAAAATCTTGCAACCTGCGAAGAAAAACAGGTTCATAAAGACTGTGCAAAAGCTTTTGAAAAAATGAAAAACGATGCCCAAAAAGAACATATTCATTTAGAAATAATTTCCGGTTTTCGTTCTATTGAATACCAAAAAACAATTTTCCCCTGCAAATTCAAAACCTTCCCTCCAACAGAGGAAGAATTTATTGCGCGTTTAAAATATTCAGCTCCTGCAGGATTTTCAGAACACCATACAGGTTTGGCAATCGATATTAATTCGCTGGAAGAAGATTTTGCAGACACAAAAGAATACGAATGGTTATTAAAACATGCTAATGACTATGGTTTTGAAATGTCCTTCCCAAAAAATAATAAACAAGGACTTGGTTTTGAACCTTGGCACTGGCGTTATGTAGGTACTGAAAAAACTAAAAAAACTTTTATGCTATAATCTAGCTATGAATTATATATTCTATTTTCTAATCGTAATTTCAATAATAGCAGGAGCTATAAACGGACGTCTTTCAGATGTTGTAAACGCAATCCTTTCAGGAGCAGAACTTTCTGTAAAAGTTGCATTCTCACTTATCGGAATAATGGCATTTTGGCTCGGAATGATGAAAATCGCCGAAAAATGCGGTCTTATTACAGTTATATCAAAGCTTATAAAACCAATAACCAGCAAATTGTTTAATGAAATCCCAGAAGACAGCCCCGCAATAGGTGATATTGCAATGAGTATATCAGCAAATGCCTTTGGCTTAACTAATGCCGCAACCCCAATCGGCATAAAAGCTATGGAAGAACTCCAAAAAGAAAATAAAGATAAAACCACAGCCTCAAATGCTATGTGTATGTTTTTGGCAATGAATACAGCAGGATTTCAATTAATTCCTGCAACTGTAATTGCAGTTTTAGTCGGTATAGGCTACAAAAATCCAACTGAAATAATAGCTCCTACACTTGTTGTAACAACAATTGCATTTTTGAGTGCAATCGGTCTTGCAAAACTTTTTCAACACTGCTGGAGGGATAAATAATGCAAATTATATCCCTTTGTGCACTACCTGCAATACTTTTATTAATCCTTACAATGGGTCTTTTCAAAAGAATTCCGCTCTATGAAACATTTACAGAAGGCGCGAAAGACGGTTTTAAGGTTGCTGTAAACATTATACCCTACCTTGTTGCAATAATAGTTGCAATCTCAATGTTTCGTGCTTCAGGCATAATCGAAATGCTCGAAACAGTATTAAAACCAATACTTGTACACTTTAACGTTCCAGCAGACACAATACCGATTATGCTCGTACGCTCACTTTCAGGTTCTGCAGCACTAGGAATTTTCTCAGATATTGCAAATAACTTAGGTCCTGATGATTATGCTACAAAACTTTCTGCCATAATGGTAGGCTCAAGCGAAACAACATTTTACGTTCTAGCCGTATATTTTGGAGCAGTTGGAATATCCAAACTTAGATATGCCTTAATTGTAGGTTTACTTGCTGATTTTATAGGGATTGTTTCAGCAATTTTGGTCTGTAATTTGATGTTCTAGAATCAACCCAGCTTTGTATATAACTATATTCATTATTATGCACAATCGCTTTTACCAAAACTGCATAACTAATATCAATAAAATTAATTTTATTAATTCTTTCTATAACATAATCCCTAGTTCCGCAATTATGACAAAAATGATTTTCAGGAACAATTTCACCATTCTTAATCATACCACGCAGTTTTACACCACAACAGGCACATCGCACAAGATACCACTGATTTTCGACTAATTCACCGCAATCAGGACAATAAGCAAAATCAACATCAGCTCTAACCTTTGAATGTGAACAGCTTTTATTCTTTTTAAAAAATTCCAAAATTATCATAATATTTATTTAACCGAAAAAATTGAAAAGTCAAAAAAATATAGCCATATGGCTAATTGTCAAAAAGATATTTATTAAGTTAAATAATATCATAAATCTTTTTCATACTTCCAGCTATTCTTAATTCCAACGGAGCTATTCCTAATACAGGTGAGCTCCTTTTTTTTAATTTAAACGCATAATATCATAATTAAGTCTTGTCGCAACAAAAAGCCAAATTATATACGGAATTTGTAAAAGTCCTAATAAAAAAGACATTCTGAAAAATAACAACGTCATCAAAATCACAGTTATTAAAAGCAACACACAAATAGCAAAAGCAAAACCAATTTTTTTAAATTTAAAAAATACAGGCATCCAACTCAAATTTAACAACAACTGCAAACAAAATAAAGGTGTGACCAATATTTTAACAATACTCAAAGGTTTAAAATAAAATATAATAAAAGAAACAAACATCAAAAAATACAACACTGTCCATACAGTTTTAAATGTATGTGCCTGCGGCGCATACGACGGTTTATTAATTACATTATAAAAATCTAAATTATTCATAATAAAAGCATAACAACAAACCGTATCAAAAACATTAGACAAAATAATAATTAAAACGCTCTTACCAAAAATATTTTTATATCTTTATTTAAACGCTCAACTCTTTTAACATATCGCATATCAGACCAATCCTTTAATATCAAAACCACAGCAGGTTTCTTCTTGGTCATTTCTGCATAATAAAGTGATTGTCCTATACTTTCAGCCCATTTCTTAGCAAAATCAAATTCAATAGCATAATCCTTACTTAAACAATCCACCCTCGTCAAATCCCATAATACTACTTCACGACGTCCAAATTCAGAAGAACACCATTCATTAACATAATAATTCTCGGGCATATCAGCTTTCATACTCACAGTTTCATAAAGCTCTTTGGGCACATAATTTAAACCAAAATAATAAAGCCCTGAAAGCATTAAAATAAAAGTAATAGCAAACCTTATAATCTTTTTCTGTTTCAACTTCATAATAGAATTTTATCACAAAAAAAGACTCAATCTGAAATGATTGAGTCTTTCTAAATTAGGCGCCG
>CAMTMK010000028.1 GCA_947073645.1 uncultured bacterium
TAAATGCTCTAACTTTGCCTGTTCCGATGATGAATATTATTAATGGCGGTGCACATGCTGATAATAACATTGATTTTCAGGAATTTATGATTGCACCTGTAGGTGCCGAAACTTTTTCACACGCACTTCAAATGGGGTCGGAAGTTTTCCATACATTGAAAAAAGTTCTCGGTGACAAAGGCATGGTAACATCAGTCGGCGACGAAGGCGGTTTTGCTCCAAACTTAGGTTCAAACGAAGAAGGTATTGAAGTTATTTTGGAAGCTATTGACAAAGCCGGTTACAACACTGACCAAATTAAGATTTGCCTTGATGTTGCATCATCTGAGTTTTATGAGGACGGAAAATATATATTAGAGGGTCAATATTTTGATAATAAAGAAATGACCGATTTTTTAGATGAATGGGTTAAAAAATATCCAATTATTTCTATTGAAGACGGAATGGCAGAACAAGACTGGGACGGCTGGGAAATGCTCACTCAAAGATTAGGTTCAAGATGCCAGCTTGTCGGAGATGACCTTTTCGTAACAAATACAAGACGTCTTGCAGACGGGATTAAACGCAAAGCAGGAAATTCAATTTTGATTAAAGTAAACCAAATCGGAACATTATCTGAAACATTGGACGCAATTTCAATGGCTCATGCAAGCGGTTATACTACAATAATTTCTCACCGCTCGGGCGAAACGGAAGATACATTTATTGCAGACCTTGCAGTCGCTGTAAATAGCGGTCAAATCAAAACAGGTTCGGCATCACGTTCCGACAGAATGGCTAAATATAATCAGCTTTTAAGGATTGAGGAAAAACTCGGCTCTGCGGGGAAATATTTAGGCTTAAAAGCTTTTAACGGGCAATAGTTATTCTTTTAACAGACTTTTTCCTACATTATACAATATTTCAAGTTTAAGCCTGTTATCACTTAACTTTACAATAATTTGTTCCAATTCTTTTTTAAGGATTGGAACTTCTTTATAATGATTAGTTGAAAACAGTTCCTCAAAGTTCGTATCTAATGCCACAACAATCTTATCGAGGGTATCTGCGGTAACAAAATTTTCACCGATTTCAATTCCGCTCAAAGTTCTTTGGCTGACATCTATTTTTTCAGCAAGTTCTGCCTGTGTCAGATTTCTGTTTAATCTCATTGTCTTTATTTTTTGTCCGAGTTCTGATTTTATACCCATAAATACCTTCAACCGCTAAAAAGATAAATTTAACCGATTTAATTTCATTTTATATTAATTTTTGTAAAGCTGGAATGCGACAATATATCTATATACCACCGTTTTATACATTTAATTTCATACAATATTAGCAAAAATTCTTTCTGCCATGTTTTAATGTAAATAAGAAGGTTAAAAATAAAGGAAAATAAAATGAAAAATGTAGACAGCGTAAGAACATACGTAAGAGATTATTTAAGACAAAATCCAAAAGCGTCCGAAACACAGGTTCTTGTAGAAACAAAAGATTATTTTCAAACTAATGCTAAACAATTTGGTATAAGCAAAAAACAAATTTCTCAAATAGCTCCTGTTGTATCAGAAGTACATGCGCAATTCACAGCCGAACAATTAAAAGCGAATGTAAAACCGGTTACAACTCCGACTGTACAAAATGCTGTCACAAAAATCAACTCCCAAGAGGCACAAAGGCATTATGATGATTTTCATTCACTCACAAAAAAGGGGAAACAAAAACTACATAAAAGAAATATGCAGGAAGCAAAATCGGCATTTGGCGGCGATGAATATATAAGATTCTTAGAAGAAAAACATCCAGATTTGATAGAAAAAGAAGTTCCTAAAACTTCTAATAACAAAAACAAAAAACAGGCTAACGCTGAATATATGTCATCCAAAAAGAAAAAAGAAATTAAGAAAAAAAATGAACACATCTCACAAGAAACCCATAAGTGCTATAGGGATACAAAGCCTAAAAGAAACGCAAGATATTTAACTTCACAGGGTCAAATGACAAAAGAAGCCAAAAGGATTTATAATCCTCTTTTAAAAATTCAAGGGCAATTGGAAAGAGGACTTGCCCCATTCCATTCAGCAAAGGAATCAATGCAAGTCTTTATAGAAAACGGCCTAGCACCAATAATAGAAAGTAAAAAACCCACAGCAACTCCGACAACTCCGGTAAAACCTCCAACATCTGTAAAACCCGCACAACCTGTTCAAGAAGCTGTTGAAACTGCTGTAGAAACTATTGCAAAAAACACTTCAAAAGCAGTAAAAAAATCCCATAATAAAACACTAATTGCAATTGGCAGCGGAATAGCCGGCTTAGGCGCACTTATGTTCGGTTACAAAACTTTCAAAGATACTGACAAACAAGCTTCATAAAAAAATGACCTCTTTTAAGAGGTCATTTCCTTTCCATAACGTTACTAAGTTTAGTTATTATTTTTGTATTTGTAACTTAAAAGACTGTATGTGTCTGTAGATGAGCTTTCATTGCCGTAGAAAACTGACATATCAGTTGCTCTGCGGTTATTGAATTCATCTTCAACCTGCATACGTGAACAGTTGACATCATATGCTGAAATTTCAGCACTTGTAATTCTTCCGTCGTGGTTTGTGTCCATTTCGTCAAAATGTTCAAGAATTTTTGTCATAGTACTTTCTGAAAGTCCGCTTGAACCAGATGCGTATAGCTGGGTTAATTCAGCTTTTGTCAAACCTTGAGTAGATATAAGATTTGATAAATTATCCATTTCAGAAGCTGTAATAATTCCGTCGCCGTCTTTATCAATACTGGCAAAATTTGTCTGCAAATATGATGCAAATGATTGATTTACTACATTAAGGTTAGAAGTTTTTGTTCTTGCTTCTGTCAAATTTTCCAATGTTAAACCATTAGGATATTGAGAAGCAAGGTAAGAATATGTACTTGTCAATCCTGATGCTATACCTGACAGAATTCCGTTATTATTGTTTGCCATAATTATCTCCAAATTTTAACTTATCATTATTTTAATAATCTTTTTAAAGATGTCAAACCTCTAAATATATGAGTTTTTATAGTAAAATAATTTTATGAATATTGTACTTATCGGAATGATGGGCTGCGGCAAAACAACGGTTGCTAAAGAACTTGCACAGCAATTAACAGATTTTAAATACATTGATATTGATGAAGAAATCGAAAAAAGTACTCAAAAAAAGATTTCGGAAATTTTTCTGCGCCACGGCGAGCCTTTTTTCAGAATGCTTGAAACAGATAAAATTAAACTTATTTGCAAGAATGATAATCAAATAATTTCAGCAGGAGGAGGAGTTTATGAACGCGAAGAAAACCGCGAAACTTTATCAAAAAACAATCTTGTAATATACTTGAAAACTTCACCTGATGAGATTTATACGAGAATTAAGAATGAAACTCACAGACCGCTTTTAAAGAAGAATTTTTCTGTGGAAAAAATTGCAGAAATAATTAAAAATCGCGAACCAAATTACAGCAAAGCACATAAAATCATTGACACAAATTCAAAAACACCTTACAATATCGCACAAGAAATTATTGGAGTCTTAAATGATAGAAGTAAAGATTAAGTCGGAAGAAAAAAGTTATCCTATAATTATTGAAAATGAAGCGATTTCTGATTTGCGCGAAAAAATATTTGCAAATTTGGAAAACTATCTTGTTGTTATTTCGGCAAAAGTTGAAAAACTTTACGGCAAACAGTTAAATATTCCAAAAGAAAGAAAATTTGTTTTAAAAGACGGTGAAAAAGAAAAAAATTTCAAAAATTTCAAAAAGATTTTAGACCATGCACTAAAACTCAAACTAACCCGCAAAAGCACAATTGTTGCAATCGGCGGGGGAGTTGTCGGTGATTTGGCAGGTTTTTGCGCTTCAACATATATGCGCGGAATTGATTTTATCCAAGTTCCGACTACATTACTTGCCTGCGTCGACAGTTCTGTCGGCGGGAAAACTGCAATAGACACAAGTTTTGGCAAAAATTTAATCGGGACTTTCTATCAGCCCAAAGCTGTTTATATTAACCCGAGATTTTTGAAAACTCTTGATGAAAGACAGTTTAAAACAGGGCTTGGCGAAGTTATAAAATACTCTTTTATTGAAAAAAGCTGTATGTACGAAGAAGAATTGAACCTTACAAACTTCTTGAATACAGAAGATATTCGTGATGAAAAAGTTCTTGCAAAACTAATTGAAATTTGCATAAAACTCAAAAAATCAGTTGTCGAAAAAGATGAAAAAGAAAGCAGTTTAAGACGTATTTTAAATTTCGGACACACATACGGGCACGCAGTTGAAAAAATTACTAATTACAAGAAATTTACCCATGGAGAAGCTGTGGTTGAAGGTATGAGATTTGCATTTGAACTTGCGCTAAAACAAAATCTTATAGATAAGAATTACAAATTTTTGGCAGATGATATAATGAAAAAATTTGATTTCCGTAAAATTCCAAAATACAAAATGGAAAAAATGATTGAATTGATGCTTATGGACAAAAAATCCAACGGCAAAACCATAACTTTTATTCTGCCGACTGGATATTCAACAGTTGATGCGTTTGATTTATCTGCTGACAGTATTTATATGGCATCCAGCAAGTAAGGATTTTGCAGAAAAATATTTTTAAATTTCTTAATCCTGCTTTAGTTTTTTAATAAAGAGCATCAATGGGATTACAGCAAGACAAAGGACACCGAAAATTCTGAATGAATCAATAAACGCCCAAAGTGTAGATTGTTTAATCAATTGACCGTATTGAGAATACTGCGCCATATATTGCGCAACAGAACCTTCTGTATACTGCATTAAAGCCCCCGCAGTTGATTGAACGCGTTCAATAAACGCCGGATTAAGGTCATTCATTTTTCCGACCAGCATATACTGGTGAACCTGTGCAAAACGAGTCAGCATTGTAGCAACGAGAGATGTTCCGATTGCACTTCCGATATTTTTCAAGAGGTTTTGAATACCTGTTGCGTTTGTCATCTGGTCGTTTCTCAAAGTCGCAACAGAAAGGTTCATTATTGGAACCATTGAAAGCCCCATACCAAGTCCCATAAAGTAATTCGGAACAGCAATATTCATATTTGAAATTTGGAGATTTAAAGACCCGAAAACCAAACTTGAACCGCCAAGCAGTGCAAGACCGATTACAACAAACAACCTGTTATCAATTTTATTAGATAAAAGTGCAGTTATAACCATTGCAGTCATACTACCAAAACCTCTCGGCATCATAGTTGCACCGCTTAAAAACGCAGTGTAACCCATCATACTCTGCAAAAATTGAGGAAGAATTGCCAAAGATGCATATAAAACAGCCTGAATTACGATTTGAATTATCGTACCCGCCGAATAGTTCTGGTCTTTAAAAACTGATAAATCGATTAAAGAATCCTTATTTGTCAACTGTGAGTGAAAAAACAAAATCCCCGCAACAACCGATACCGCAAATGTCCAGCAAATCCAAGTTGCATTGAACCAATCGGCATTGTTACCTTTATCCAAAACGGTTTGCAAAGTTACAAGCCAAATTGTAAGATATAAAAATCCTTTTCCGTCTATTTTCACATTTTTTTGCTTACGTGCATATGGCGGGTCTTCTACAAGTTTTTGAGAAAGCACGGCTGCGACACAACCAAACGGTACATTAATATAGAAAATCCACGGCCAGCTCCAATTATCGGTAATCCAACCGCCCAGAACAGGCCCGATAATAGGTGCTAAGATTACGCCCATGCCGAAAACAGACATTGCAAGTCCGCGTTTTTCTTTCGGAAAAGCCTCAAGCATAATAGCCTGCGATATAGGCAAAATTCCGCCCCCGCCAAACCCTTGCAGAATTCTTGCAAAAATCATAAATTCAATATTTTTTGCCATTCCGCAAAGCATTGATGCCAAAGTAAAAAGCAAAATACTTATAATAAAGAAATTTTTACGTCCAAAAACCTTGCTGAAAAAATCAACCGCAGGGATTACAATACCCGCCGCGATTAAGTATGATGTCAAAATCCACATACTCTCATCACGGGTAGCAGAAAAACTTCCCGCCATATGAGGCAATGCAACGTTTCCGATTGTACCGTCAAGCACGTAAATAAATACCGCAATCATTACGGGTATAATCATTATCCAGGGGTTAACCGTCGGCTTCCATTCTTGTACTTGTTCTTCTGACATTTTTATAAATCCTTAATTGAAAACCGCCTTTTACAAAACTTGTAAAATGTTTTATTACTATTAAAAGGCGGTACTTAATAAACCTAATGTGGTGATGCAAACATTATGTTTGCTACTTAACTCTTACTTTCGGTACTACTGACATTCCAGGAACGATATTGAACTCGTTCGGGTCAATTTCTTCCGTAAATACGATTTTTACAGGAATTCTTTGTACGATTTTTACAAATGAACCTACAGCGTTTTCAGGCGGGAATAAACTTGATTTTGCACCTGATGCACGTTGAATACTGTCAACTTTACCTTTAAAAGTTTTGTTCGGATAAGTATCAATTTTAATATCAACAACCTGGCCCGGTTTCATGTGACGTAATTGGTTTTCTTTGTAGTTTGCAACAATCCACACATTTTCCGGAACAATTGTAAATAACGGAGTGCCGACATTTACATACATACCTTTTTCAACACGTCTTGATGAAACTGTGCCTGTTTGAGGAGCATAAATTTCTGTATAACCCAAATTTAATTTTGCTTTATCTCTCATTGCTTTAATTTCTTTCAAATCAGCATCGGCAACTTTATTTCCGCCTTGAGATAACAAGGATTGTTCTGCATTTGTTAAATTTGCCTGTGCACTGTCATATTTTGCCTGTGCATTATCTAAAGTTTGTTTTGATACTGCACCTTGCTCATAAAGGTTTTTATATCTGTCCAAATCTTTTTTAGCAGTATCAATATTTGACTGCATTGCTTTAAAATTAGCCTGTGCATTTTTTTGGTTTAAAAGAGTTCTTTCATATTTCGCTTCTGCTTGAGCAAGTGCGATTTCATAATCTGCAGGGTCAATTTTTGCAACCAAATCACCTTCTTTAACCTTTTGGTTATCGGTAATTAAAACTTCGGTAATCTGTCCTGATACACGCGGTGCAACCTGAACTGTAGTTGTTTCTACATATGCATCATCGGTTGATTGATACATCAACGCATCATGTATAAAATAAGCACCTGCAAGTGCAACAACTACACCAGCACCGATTGCAATAAATCTTTTGAACGGTTTATGTTCTTGCTTAACTTCTTGTTCTGTTGTATTTTGTTCTTCCATATTTATCCTCTTAAATATTAATTTCTACTACTTGTTCCAAATTTTTTCTAAATTTTTTCAAAACTTCCTGCACTTTATCAACCTCTTTTGGTGAGAGTTTGCCGGTTGTACCATCAATGTAACCTTGAATTTTAATATTAATTAAATCAAGTTCAATGTAGCCCTTTTCTGTAATCCCCATTTTTTTGACAAGTCTGTTGTTTTTCGTGTCAATAAATCTTGTAATAAACCCTTTTTGTTCCAGAGATTCCAGAATTCTGCCGGTATTTGCCCTGTCTTTCAATAGCAGTTTAGCCAAATCTCTTTGACAAATTCCAGCATTAATAGAAACCGTATCCAATGCAAAATATTCATCAGGCGTAATATCTAATTGCAATCTGTCAAACAATTGCAAAGTCAAAATTTTCATCAGCCTTGCTGTTTGTTCCAACTCATAATTTATACTGTCTGTATAATGTAAAATTTTACTTTTCATATTTCCTTTATAATCTCAATACTTTGTTGTAAAAAAAATATGTTGCATTTACAACAATATTATGCTAACATACTATTATAGAAATTGCAAGAGGATTTTTAAATAAATGAAAAAGATAGTAACAACAGCACTTTTAGCAAGTATTATAAGTTTAAATATCATACCTGTACTGGCAGATTCACCCCAGCCGAAACAATTCAAAAGTATGGTTACAAAGAACAAAAAAACTTCTGACGATTATAAAATCGGTTACATCAATCTAAATTGGTGGGATAATTTTAACGATGATTTGCTCAACAGCTATATTCAAAAAGCTGTTATGAACAACTACGATTTAAAAATGGCAACAATCAATGTTGAAGAATATTACCAACAGACAAGAGCACAATTTGCAAACGAACTTCCTTCTGCAACAGCAGGATTTGGACCTTCATTAATAAAAATGCCGGGGATGACAAAAACTCAGTCAGGTTTTGGTCTGCCTATGATTGTTCAGTATGAAGCAGATATTTTTCTTAAAAACCACGATAAAACAAAATCTGTAAAAAAACTTTATGAAGGTTCCAAAACTGATGAACGTTCAGCTTATATCGCAATCGCATCAGCTGTCGGAACAAACTATTTTAATATAATCAAATTGGATAAAATTATTTCGCTTCAAGAAGATATTGTTAAAGCAAGACAAAATATCTATGACTTGATGCTTTTAAGAAACAAAGAAGGATTAACATCAACAGCCGATACAATTAAGGCAAATAAAGCTCTTGTTCAAGGGCAGACTGATTTGTTGGAACTTAAAAAACAAAGAGAACAAATGTTACATCAATTCTGTGTTTTACTAGGCGAAAGCCCTGAAAACTCCCAAAATATAGCAAGAAATTCTCTTGACGGTTTAAATTACCAGCTATCTATCCCAACTCAAATTCCGTCAGAAATTATTACTCACAGACCTGATTATATAAAAGCCGAATTAATGGTAGAAAAAGCAGGAATTGATGTAAGAGTTGCACGAAAAGAGTTTTTACCTTCTATTAATATTATCGGCGGAGGATTATTCAATGCCGGTGATTTAGGAAGCTTATTTACAACAAAAAATATGCTTCTCGGAGTTGCAGGCGGACTTATGGCTCCATTATTTCAAGGCGGTTCTTTAAAAGCTAATTTGAGATTGAAAAAAGCAACTTATGAAAGAGTACTGCAAAATTACTACAAAACAAATCTGACAGCAATCCAAGAAGTTAATGATGCTCTTGTTGCTTCACGTTTGGACAAAGAAAAAATGGAACAGACCGAAAAACAATACAATTTGGAAAAATCTGATTATAAATACAATGAACAAAAATTCAATCAGGGAACAATTTCCAAACTGGACTTAATCCAATATCAGGAAAATCTTTTGACAATTGAAAAACTCGTTGCACAGCAAAAAGTTGAATGTATGACAGATGCAATCAGCTTGTACAAAGCAACAGGAAGCAAACCTTATGACTATGTAAACTAATAATCTAACACTAAATAATCATCACTAAA
Source organism: uncultured bacterium (assembly GCA_947073645.1). Classification (GTDB taxonomy): domain Bacteria; phylum Cyanobacteriota; class Vampirovibrionia; order Gastranaerophilales; family Gastranaerophilaceae; genus Stercorousia. The sequence goes on from CAMTMK010000028.1 coordinate 9,291, forward strand.
ATCTAAAAATGCTACAAAAATAGTCTTACAAGGCTACGTGCGTCACAGATACAAATATTTATAAAAGCGCACCAAAACAGTCTTACAAGGCTACGTACGTAGTACAATCATCACCTCTTTACTTCCAAGAAAGTAACATGCCGGCAAAAATGTCGGTATTTTTTTATGTTACAATGTTATTATGAAAGCTGTAGAATATTTTAAAAACGGAAACTCTTGCTCAGAGAGCATTATAAGATACGCAATAGAAAAGGGGTTGTGCCCTGAAAGTTTTTTCCTTGCAGCATCTGCTTTTTCAGGTGGAATGTCATCAGGATGTATCTGCGGAACAGTTGCCGCTGTTCAAATGATTTCGGGATTTAATGACCCGCAAAATGCACGCGCAAACGCAAAATATATTGTAGAAGAATTTAAAAAGCGCAACAAAGTTACATGCTGTCGTGTTTTATCTGCAGGTGTAGAAGGTATGGCTAAAAAAGAACATTGTTCAAAATATGTTACAGATGCGTTGGAAATTTTGGAAGAAGTTTTAAAGGTTAAAGTATGAGAAATTTTGATAAACTGAATTTTATCACAGCCGGAATGCCTTTAAGTACAGGAAAAGGCAGTTATCCGAGCGCGTTTGAGGTACTTAAAAACTTAAACCTTGATGGAATGGAATTAGAATTTGTCCACGGCGTCAGAATGAAAGACGAACACAGAACTTTTGTAAAAGAAATGTCAAAAGATTTTGTTATTACAGCTCACGGTCCTTTTTATATTAACCTGAATTCCAAAGAAGAAGACAAAATTGATGCAAGTGTACAAAGAATTCTCGATACAGCATCTGTTGCCTCACAGGCAGGAGGTTTCAGTATAACCTATCACGCAGCATTTTATATGGGCGCTGATAAAGAAACAGTTTACAATCAGGTTAAAACCCAGACAAAACGTATAGTAGATATTTTAGACAAAGAAAAAATCGACATTTGGATTCGTCCAGAAACAACGGGAAAAGGTACACAGTGGGGTGATTTAGATGAAATTATAAGACTTTCAAACGAGTTTGAAAGAGTTCTGCCCTGTATAGATTTTTCACACCTTCATGCCCGTTTCAACGGAATTTATAATACTTATGACGAATTTTCACGTATTTTGGAAAAATTGGGCAAAGAAGTCGGTCAATATGCGATTGAAAACTTCCACGGACACCTTGCCGGAATTGAATATACCGCAAAGGGCGAGAAAAATCACCTTAATCTTGAAGAATCAGATATGAACTACAAAGATTTACTTAAAGCACTGAAAGAATTTGGAGTTAAAGGTGCATTGGTATGCGAAAGCCCTAATATCGAAGGCGATTGCAAATTGTTAAAGGATTATTATTTATCAATATAAACTTTCCCAGTAACCTTTATTACGATTATCAGGATTTACATCTGTCAGTGCGAAATATGCACAAAATCTTCCATTAGATTGATGTGAATAACCGCCTCCAGTACCATACCAATCTCCCGATGCATCAGGATTATTGGTTTTTGTGCAATAGTTCAAAGTTTTGGTAAAATAATAAGGTTCTATTGCATCATCTGTAAAACGGACTTCAAAAACATCATATCCTGCTCTGTTCGGACCTTTATACGGTCCGTTAGTATCAAATCCTATTACATATCCCAAATCTTTATCTGCTCCTGCAAACCCGTCGCCATCACGAACACAATAAGAAGCTCCGTTATTTAAAATATATTCATTATTAGACCGAATATTTAAACAAGAGTTAAAACCAGTTGTATTTGAATAATTCATAACATTATATTTTGAATTACTAAAACGCAGATTTTCTTTCGTTTCAACCACATTTAATCTTTTTTGTAATGCTTCTGCAAAGGTATCTGAAAATTCTTTTTCAATAGAAAAAATATTTGTATCAAGTTTAGCTAATTCAACAGCATTTGCTAAGGTAGAATATGTTTTTAAAAAAGAAGCTTTCAATACATGATTTCTATGATTGTTTATAAGTGTCGGCATAGTAAGAGCTGCAACAACACCAATAATTCCAAGAGTGATTAAAACCTCGCTGAGCGTGAAGGCATTATATTTCTTTTTCATTAACACATCCTTCCATTTTTATGAACTATATTTCAATATAAAGAATTATATTAGATTATTTAAAATTGTCAAGTTAGGTAAAATTAACCTATGAATGATAGAATAATTTTAGACACAGTATCTGACAATATTCGTCTTGCACGCCTAAAAAAAAGACTTTCTCAAGAAAAACTTGCAGAAATGATTGATATTTCAACAAAATACTTAAATATGATTGAAAATAGAAAAGCAAATCCGACTATTGTTATTGTAATAAAAATTTGTCAGATATTACAAATTGACTTAAATTCTATTTATCCTTCAAATGAAGGATTTAATTAAAGAATTTATCAAATTCGACGTAAAATTCAAATATGTTTAATAACGTTAACAATCCTTTCGGCAATAGGGCAATTTCTTCATCCACTTCTTCTGACAGTAACGGCAGACGTCAAAAAGAAGACCCTAAACAAGAACTCAAAAAATATATTGGCGAAGATGAACCCGATGAGGTTAAAATCGGCGGACTTCCAATCCTTACCGAGGATGAAATTTTAGCAATGACAAACAGCTATATTTCAAATCTTAAAAATGAACATGAGGGAAACGAAAAAGTTATCAAAAAACTTGACAAATACCTCGAAAAATTTGATGTTAAAAAGTTTATGAAAAAGAACCCAAATATGACAAGTCCGGATTTTTATATGATTATGTACAATGAAACAGCAGGTCTTGTAAACTAATGTAACATTATATACTTTTTATATAATAAAAAGTCAATTTTTCACCCCCTTACTTTTTTATTAATATAGAGGTATAATGATTTTATGAGAGAGTTTGAAGTAATCGAAAATGAAAAATTAAAAGAGCAGGTAAAACCTAAAAAGCTTGCTACTAATCCGATTGCGAAAAAATTTGTCAAATTTCATGAAGACAAAAAGTTTAGTGTGAAAGACCTCTTTAAGAAATAATTTTCTTACCCTTGACAAAAAACTTAAAATCGTAAATAATGAATACATAGGGAAAAGACCCCAAGAGGTCCTAAGCTCTCAAGGTCTTTCATAACTTCCCTACTTGGTTAAGATAATTAGCGCTATTATTATCATAAAGATAAGCAGTAGCGCTTTTTCAGTTACACTGAAATTCATCTTGAACACCCCCTTTCTGCTCAATTTCTTCATAACAAGTCTGTGACAGCCGTTGGTGCAAGCAGGTTGGCTTACCCTTTGTAAGAATTTTAATATAAAGTCATTATTTTGTAAATGTTGGATTTTCTGTTAATATAATTTTATGTACCAAACAAAAAATCGAATTTATCTTAATATGACCAAGACACAGAAATCTGCTCTGTGTAATTTTTTGCGTGCATTGGTGAAAAAATCGCCCGAGATGTCGGTTGATGATATTTTTGATAAATTTATTGAGGATGAGCAGTATTATTTTGAGATTAATAACCCGCATTTTGAATTTCTTCAAGAATATTTAGACGATGAAACTTTTGCAAAAGACACAATGTTATACTTGAAAGAATGCCGAAAATATTACGATTACAAGAAAAAGCAGGAACCGATAATTCAGGCACAGAAAGAGTTTGAAAAGAAAAAACGTGCGTTTTTGAGAGAGGTTAAGATGTCGAAAGATGAACCGACAAAAAAACAGCTTTATTATTACGAGCGTTTGTGCAAAAAATATAATATAGAGAAAAAAGAGCTTTCCTCAAAACTGGAAGCGAGAGATGAGATAGACAGGATTTTAAATGAGTATTCAAGAGATTTTGAAAATATTGACCGATAGCGGAATTGAGTCGAATGAGGCGAATGTAGAAGTTAAAATGCTTTTGGAACATTTTGCAAATTACGGCGCAAAAGATATTGTGATGGGCAACAAATTAACTGACGAAAAGCTTGAGATTGTAAAAGAAAAAGCCGAACTCCGCGCAAGAACAAGACAGCCGATACAGCATATTATCGGGTTTGCGGATTTTATGGGTGAAAAGTTTATTGTAAACCCGTCAGTTTTAATCCCGCGTGATGAGACGGAAATTCTTGTAAGAAAAGCTGTTGAGATTATTAATGAAAACAATTTCAAAATGGCTCTTGATGTCGGAACAGGCTCGGGATGCATTGCCTGTATGGTTGCAAAACATACGGACTGTCAGATTATAGGACTTGATATATCAACTGATGCTTTAAATACCGCACTTGATAATGCATCAAGATTAAACCTTTTTAACAAAGCGATTTTTAGAAAGTCTGATGTTTTTTCTAATGTAAAACCGCGCGAAAGTTTTGATATTATTATCTCAAACCCGCCTTATATTCCAAAAGGAACAAAGGTGCAAAAAGAGGTTACATTCGACCCTGAAAATGCTTTGTTTGCAAAAGATGAAAAAGGTTTGGAGTTTTATGAAAAAATCACGCAAGGTGCGCCTGCAATTCTCAATAAAGGAGGATATCTTCTGTTTGAGCTTGGTATAGGGCAGGCAGAAGATGTCAAAAATATTATGGAGAAAAACAGATTTAAAGATATTGAAATCATAAAAGACCTTGCAGGAATTGACAGAGTAATTTGTTCAAGGATATAATTTTGTTATGAAAGAGTGGATATTTAATAAATACGACGGGCAGGAAAAATCTTTAATTAAACGATTATTGAACGCAAGAGGAGTTAAGACGGATGAAGAAATCAGGGAGTTTCTAAACCCGCTTGAGATGAAATTAACACATCCGAGAGTTTTTACGGATATGGCAAAATGTGTTGAGCGTCTTTCTCATGCAATTGATAACGGCGAAAAAATCGTTATACATGGCGACTTTGATGCTGACGGTGTTACATCCACTTCACTTCTTTACAGAACTTTCAAATACTTAGGCGCGGACGTAAATTATTTTATCCCAAACCGCGAAAAGGAAGGTCACGGGTTTGATACAAAAGCTTTGGTAAAACTTATGACACAAGTTAAACCAAAGCTCATAATCTCTTGTGACTGCGGTATTTCTGACGTTGATGCAGTGAATTTTTTAAACAGTTTTAAAATTGACGTAATTATCACAGACCACCACGAAGCACCGGAAGTTTTGCCTAATGCCTACGGTATAATTAACCCGAAAGCTCCGAATGCTCTGGATGAAAATCTTACAACAAAACAGATTACAAGTCTTACATCTCTTGCTGGTGTCGGGGTTGCGTTTAAAGTTGCACAAGCACTTTTGGAAAAATATTCAAAACTTGAATTTATCTCGGAAATCCTTCCATACGTTGCTGTCGGAACAGTTGCCGATTTAGTTCCGCTTATCGGCGAAAACAGATATTATGTTACAAAGGGTTTGGATTTAATCACTAACGGCAAGCATTATGGACTTTCAAGACTTTTAGAAAGCGCAGGTTACAAAGGTCAAATAACCTCTGAACACATTGCCTTCGGTATTGCACCACGTATAAATGCATCTGGACGTCTTGACACGGTTGATGAAGCTTTGAAAGTTTTGATTTCTGAAAATAAACAAGAAATTGAAACTGCAATTCAAAGCTTGAATGAGTTTAATAAGGTTCGTCAAGAGCTTTGTCAGAATATTTTTGCAGAAGCAGACGAAATGGCAAAAAATGATAGAAATTCTGCAATTGTTTTATATCACAAAGATTGGCACATAGGAATTATCGGTATTGTTGCCTCAATGCTTGTAGAAAAGTATTACAAACCAACGTTTCTGATGACATATTCAGAAGAAACCAAACAGTACAGATGTTCTGCAAGAAGTATTGACGGGATTAACCTTTATGATGTAATCTCTGCAAATTCAGAACTTTTAGACGGATTTGGCGGACACGCTATGGCAGCAGGACTTTCTTTTTCTCAACATTCTTTTGATGAAGTTAAATCAGCACTTTGCAAAACTGTCAAAGAAATGTCACACGGAAAAGATTTGAAACCCTTTATCAATATTGATTTGGAACTGACTCCTGATGATATTCATATTGACCTGGTTGAACAGTTATCACAGCTTGAACCTTTTGGAATGGATAACCCAAGTCCTGTTTTTGCAATAAAAAATCTTAAAATCAAAGAAAAACGCTTGATGGGAGAAGCTAAAAACCACCTTCGCCTAACCTGTAATGCAGGAACTTCAGAATTTAACTGTATCCGCTGGAAACAAGGAGACGTTTCACTGGTTAACGGCGACCCTTTAGATATTGCATTCCACCCGCAAATCAACGAATATAACGGCAATACAAGTGTTCAACTTATTATTGACGATATTCACTCCGAATACCTCAAAGAAGAAGAAAATACGGTATCCGTAAAGCTTTACGACCACCGCAAAAAAACAGATATTTTACCGCAGGTTAATGATTATGTAAAAAATTCCAAACAAAATATTCTTATTTTTGCAGAAAGCAAACAGATTTGCGATAAGTTAAGACCTTTTTCGGCTCTGGCAGAGAAAATAATTACACGTGACAACTTAACCCCATGTGATGCGTTGATGTTTTTTGACTATCCTGCCGACCGCGAAACTTTCGACAGAATTTTAGAAATGACTTCACCATCTGCAGTACATTTTATGAACTACGAACAAAAATTTCTTGATGAAGAAGAATTTTTGAAAACAGTTTATAAAATGCTTAACTTTGCCTGCCACAACAATGGCGGAAAAGTTGAATTACGCCGTTGCGCTAGCTTTTTGGGGAAATCATATAAAGTATTTGACCTGTTATTTTCAATTTTTGAAGAAATGGAACTTATTAAAATCAAAGAGCAGACAAAAGATTATTATGTAATCGATTTAACAGGCGACGATATTTCAAAAGCTTTACATTCACAAAAATATGCGCTATTGCTTGATTTGATTGAGGAATGCGAAGAATTTCAAAAAACATTGCTTGAAGATGAGGTATACTCATTCTATGGATGAAATCGTTGAAAAACTGAAAGAACTCGGGCTGAATGAATATCAGTCAAAGGTTTATATTGCTTTGTTGAAAAAATATCCCGCAACGGGTTATGAAATCAGCAAGCTTGCAAATATTCCGCAATCAAGAACCTACGATACTTTAAAAGCTCTCGAAAACCTTCATATCGTAATCCCGTCAGGTACAAAACCTTTGACTTACACACCGATAAAGCCTAAAGAATTAACCAAACGCTACAAACGAAAAATCGAAAGTACAATTGATTTTCTTGATAAAAAACTTCCTGATGTCAAAGAAGAAACTTACACAGAACCCATTTTGACAATCTCGGGCAGAACAAAAATTGTCGACAAATCAATTGAACTTATTAAGGGCGCAAAGAAAAATATATATATTTCATTGTTTGCACAAGACTTCAAATATCTTGAACAACATCTTCTTGACGCTTACAACCGCGGACTTGATGTGAAAATAGTTAAATACGACAGATTTGTCTGCAATTTTGGCGCAGTATTTGAGCACTCGGGAATTTCCATGCATGAACATTACAAATACGGAAAATTCTTGTTCCTTACAATCGATGACAACGAGGGAATTTTTGGCATAAGTGACCCTATTAAAAACAATCACCCCGAGGTTATTTGGACAAAAAACTCTGAAATCGTCTTTCTTATCAAAGCTTTCAGCGTTAACGATATGTACATGATTGATATTGAAGATAACTTCCCCGAACAGCTGAGATACTTCTACGGCGCAGGGTTGAAGAGGCTTAGAGACAAAGTATTGAAACCTTAACCAATATCGTTATAGAGGGCAAAAAAACGTGACAAAATTTTACATTAGCTTTTCAAAAAAAAATCACGGAAGTATAATATTTTCAGAGGGGATAAAATGAATTACGGGTATAGTTTTGAATTGATTACAGGTCCCATGAGTTGTGGGAAAACAGAAGAACTTTTGAGAAGAATAAGACGCTCAATTATTGCAAAAAGAAAAGTTAAAGTAATCTCTCCTGATATTGACACACGTGCGAAAGGAGATTACATAGAATCAAGAAACGGATTGTGGCTTGATGCAATTAAGGTTAAACACGCTATTCAAATTATGAGCGTTGTAAAACCTGATGATGAAGTTATTGCAATCGATGAACTTCAATTTTTTGACAAAAATATCGTCAAAGTTATCTCAAAACTTATGGATGAAGGCAAAAAAGTTATCGGAACAGGTTTGGAACTTGATTTTAAAGCAGAACCTTTCGGAAGCATGCCTGAATTAATGTGCATAGCAACAAAAGTCGACAAACTTCATGCTGTGTGTATGAAATGCGGCGGGGAAAATGCTACACGTACACAAAGACTTATTGACGGCAAACCTGCTGATAAAAATTCACCGCTTATTATGATTGGCGGAGATGAAACTTATGAAGCACGCTGTATAAAATGTTACGAGCTTCCTGATGTCGAAGCCGAAAAGAAAAAACGCGGGTTTAAATTGTTAAACTTTGAACATTAGGAGCGTAGCCGCTCCTTGGTTGCCGCCGATAAACGGGCACGCATCAGCAGAGCTGATGACTTCAGCCCTCTGCCGGCAATCCGCTCCACCCGCCACTTGGGTTTTGGATAGATTTTATAGATTAAATAACAGTAAAGGTCGGTTTTAGCCGACCTTTTAGTTTATGTAATTATGCAGAAAAAATTTTTTAGAATAGGTTTGCAACACCTTGGATTGTTTCTTGATGTAATGGTTTTTCAAGATATTTTGCAAGTTTATCGTGGTTAACACCGACAACATTTGCCATTGCGAATGCTACAAAATCTTCACCGCCTTGCAATTCGTCCAAAGCTGCCATAAATGCTGACCCTGCAAATGCTTGTTCCAATCTTTTTGCAGTAGCTTCATCAGAAGTATCTACTTTTGCAAATTGTGCTTTGTTTTGAGCTGCTAAAACATCAAGAACATTAGCGTCAACTTTTTTCGCTTCAAATTCTTTTGCCTCTTTAACGGGTTCTTTCTTTTCTTCTTCAACTGCTTTTTTATTGGTATTATATGCACCGTAAAGAGCTTTTAAATTTTCTAAATTGTTGTTGTGAATTCTGTTCATTTCCGTTTCTCCGTTTTTTCTATACCAACAATATCGGCTATTGTTTGGAGAAACTTTAATAAATAAAGTAAAATATTAAGAAAACTTTACAAAATAGAAAGACCGATTGTTAAATCGGTCTTAAATGTGAGTAAAATTTTTATTTTAATTAGGCTACAATGACATCAGCCAAAATATCATCCATCATAAATTCAGGAAATTCACCGCCATCAAGTGCAGCAAGAGCCCCAATTGTGTTTTCATTAACAGGACCATACATATAAGCCTGTATTAATGAATCAGATACAGCATTAAATGCTTCTTTTTTTGCAACTCTATCAACATTGGAAACATTAATGTCTGTTTGCAAAGCCAAATCTTCTAAACTTCCTGCTTCAGGTCTTTTTGAAATATTCAAACCCATAGAAGCATAAGGATCATTTAAAAAATCACGACCTAATTCTTTTGTTTCAGGTTTACCAACAGGTACATCATTATTTACTTGTGGTTTTTGTTGAGCTGATTGAGTTTTTTTAATACCGCCAAAACCAAAAAGTGGATCATTTCCGTTAATTCCTATCATTGTAATTCTCCTATTTTTACTCACATTCTCTTTTGTTGTTCAATTTCCTATTAAATTGATCTCTATGTTTATATAAAGTATTTTTGTATTGAAAAATTGCGTAAATCATATATATTTTTTATATATTTCGTAACAATTCTTTACATTGTTTGCTAAATATTGATACAGTATAGACTTTCGTCTAATTGTAAAAACTTTTCATTCTGCTAGTATTGATTTAAGTTAATTTACGACAGGAAGAATATGGAACAGATTGCAGAAGATAAACCAAACTATGATTTCACACCCAGAGAAAAGGATATCATAAGTTTATTGGTTGAGGGGTTAAAAAATGAAGCTATAGCTAATATTTTATATATTAGCATATCAACAGTTAAGGTAAATCTTACCAGTATTTTTGATAAATTGGGAGTAGCAAACAGAACTCAAGCCGTTGCAAAAATATATGCAGAAGGAATTATTCCTCGTCAAGGCTAAGGACTGCCATAAATGCTTCTTGAGGAACTTCTACACGTCCGACTGATTTCATACGTTTTTTACCTTTTTTCTGTTTTTCAAGAAGTTTACGTTTACGAGAGATATCACCACCGTAACATTTATCAAGAACATTTTTACGCATTGCTTTAATATTTGTTCTTGCAATTACACGTCCGCCCACTGCCGCTTGAATTGGAACTTCAAACAACTGGCGCGGAATAATATCTTTAAGTTTTGCGGTTAACTTTTGTCCGATATAGAAAGCGCTGTCTTCGTGACAGATTACGGACAATGCGTCAACAATTTCTCCTGCAAGCATAATATCTAATTTTACAAGTTTTGAGCGCTTGTAATCTTTGAACTCGTAATCCATACTTGCATAACCCTGTGTACGCGATTTCAACTGGTCATAAAAGTCTGTAATAACTTCACTTAATGGAATTTCGTATTCAAGACTTGCACGAACCTTATCAATATATGACATGTTAATAAATATACCGCGTTTTGTCTGTGACAAATCCATTAATGTTCCGACATAATCTTTCGGAGCGATTATTTGAACTTTTACATAAGGTTCTTCAATATAATCTCTCAACTGCGCAGGCGGAAGATTAGCAGGGTTATCGATTTCTACCATTTCGCCGTTAGTTTTGTAAACATGGTAAACTACAGATGGTGCAGTAGTTACAAGAGAAAGCCCGTATTCACGTTCCAAACGTTCTTGAGCAATTTCCATATGAAGCATTCCCAAGAATCCGCAGCGGAAACCAAATCCGAGCGCAGATGAAGTTTCAGGCTCAAATGTAATACTACTGTCATTGAGTTTAAGTTTTTCCAAAGCTTCTTTAAGGTCTGCATAATCGTCATTATCAACGGGATACATACCCGAAAATACCATCGGCAATGCTTCTTTATAACCGGGAAGCGGTTCTGCTGCAGGGTTTTCGATTGTTGTAACCGTATCACCTACAAATCTTGTCAATTCTTTGATAGAACCGGCAAAATATCCTACATCACCGCACACAAGTTCATTAACCTGAACCCTTGCAGGTGTTTGATAACCCAATTCTACAACATCATACTCTTTGCCTGATGCCATAAATCTTACTTTATCACCGAGTTTCATTTTACCGTCAATAATTTTGAAGAAACAAAGTGTTCCCAAATATTGGTCGTATGCGCTGTCAAAAACCATTGCTCTTAAAGGTTTTTCCGAATTATCTTCCGGCGGCGGGATTAATTCAACAACAGCTTCCAAAACTTCTTCAATACCAATTCCTGCTTTTGCACTGACAGGAATTGCAAGAGATGCATCAATGCCCAAAACTTCTTCAATCTCTTCCTTAACGCGTTCAACATCAGCGGATGGAAGGTCGATTTTGTTTATTACAGGGATAATTTCCAAATTTTGTTCAATTGCAAGATAAACATTTGCAAGGGTTTGCGCCTCAACACCTTGAGTAGCATCGACAATTAATAAAGCACCTTCGCAGGCAGCAAGTGAACGCGAAACTTCGTAAGAAAAATCCACATGCCCCGGAGTGTCAATAAGGTTCAGGACGTAATCCTTTCCGTCTTTGGCTTTATAATTCATTCTTGCAGAGTTTAACTTAATAGTAATTCCGCGTTCGCGTTCGATATCCATGGAATCCATAATCTGGTTTTGCATATCACGCTGTGCGACGGTTTCTGTTTTTTCCAGCAAACGGTCTGCAAGTGTAGATTTTCCGTGGTCAATATGGGCAATTATACAAAAGTTTCTTACATTATCTCTATATTTCATATTCATATTATAAG
>CAMTMK010000029.1 GCA_947073645.1 uncultured bacterium
GAAAAAAACAATCCATATTTCAAAAATTCCGATGAGCGATTTAATCCAAGAGGGCAATATCGGTTTAATGATTGCTGTTGAAAAGTTCGACCATAATTTAGGCTACAAGTTCAGCACATACGCAAACTGGTGGATTAAGCAGGCAATGTTCAAAGCAATTTCTGAGCAGTCACATTGTATGAAAATTCCTGTTTATATTCAAGAAACTCTATCAAAATTTTCAAAATTGAAACGTGAAATGGAACATGAAAATAATGGGCAGGTTAAAACTGAAGATGTTGCAAAGAAAATGAATATTGCACCTGATAAAATTGATACATTTTTAAACGCTTATTCAAAAACAATTTCAATAGAAAGCGGTCTTGAAAATTCAGATGGCAAAGAAATGAATGTTGCAGATATTATAGAAGATGAAAAAGCATCAGCAACACAAGAAGTTGAATTTGAAAATCTTCGTACTGATATTTGGAATGTAATTTCAACATTAAAAGAACGCGAGCAGGAAGTTGTTAAAATGAGATACGGTTTGGATGACAGTGCAAAAATGACACTGGAAGAAATAGGAAACATATACGGCGTCACAAAAGAATGTATTCGTCAAACAGAATTGAGAGCCTTGAAAAAAATGAGATTCTCCGTGTTAGGTCAGGAAGTGCTAGCAGGCTACGTAGGGTAAGTATATCGTGAAGTAAAAAGCATTAAAAAAGGAACGTTTTCACGTTCCTTTTCTTTTATATACTAAACTTTTCTCTTGCGAGCAGCTTCTGATTTGCGTTTTCTTTTTACGCTTGGTTTTTCGTATCTTTCACGTTTTTTAACTTCTGAAAGAATACCGGCTTTTTGAATTTTTTTCTTGAAACGTCTTAATGCGCTTTCAATTGATTCGTTTTCGCCAACTTTAACTTCTGCCATTTTCTTTTCACCACCTTTATGGTCTTGTAATTACTTTGTAATAATAATTATAAATCGAAAGAAAATAAATTTCAAGTCTTGACAAATTTTTGAAGATAATGAATAATTAGTAAATATAGGAGTTAAAATTATGTTTAAATTAAAAGCTGGAAACTGCCCCCCCCCAAACGTCTCTGGAGCAGTTTTAACAGTGCATTTACCTTAGCTGAAGTTTTGATTACTTTGGGGATTATAGGTGTTGTTGCTGCAATGACAATGCCAACATTAATATCTAATTATCAAAAAAAACTAACTGTTACCAGATTAAAAGAAGCTTACAGCCGTCTTTCTCAAGCAATTGAACATTCTCAGCTTGATAATTCTTCAACACAGTTCTGGACAAATGCATCTAATCAAGAAGTTGTTGAAGGTGCAGACCCAATAACACCATTTGTTGAAACTTATATTACACCATATTTAAAAAATGTCATCGTTCATGGAAGAAAATCACCCGCACAAATTGGGATTAAAGAATATTATAGATTTTTAAATGGTACTTTTCACAGTGGTATATGGTATACAAATCCATACATCGTTGAAATGAGCAATGGGCAAACTTTATTTTTCCTGTATAACACTTTTGAAGGCACGTATCGCGAAGTCTTAATCTATATTGATATAAATGGCGCAAGAAATAAACCTAATAAATCAGGAAGAGATTTATTTTTGTTTTCATTAAATTTTAACAACGGTTTTATCAGCCCTTGGGGAAAAGCTGATGCTGAAAATTGTAAAAATAAAAATAATGATGGACAAACTTGTGCCGCAAAAATTATTAATGACGGCTGGCAAATTAAAGAAGATTATCCTTGGTAATCTTATGCAGTAAGCGTAAAGATTTGGTAAATTTCTTCGTCTGAAAGTTCTGTAATAATCTTTTCGCCTTCGTAAACTGCAAGGTCTGCAAGTTCTTTTTTAGCTTTTAACATTTCATCGATTTTTTCTTCAAACGTACCGAGCGTAATCATTCTGTGAACCATTACGTTCTTTTCTTGACCGATACGATATGTTCTATCAGTCGCCTGATCTTCAACCGCAGGGTTCCACCACAAATCATAGTGGATTACATTGGTTGCACTTGTCAGGTTCAAACCGGTACCGCCTGCTTTTAACGAAAGTATCATAACTTTTGCATCATCTTCGTTTTGGAACTTATTAATAAGTTCTTCACGTTGTGGAACTGTTAATGAGCCATGGAAAAATAACGGTGTTGTATTACATTCGTTTTCAATAACTTTACACAAAATATCACCCATTTCTTTATACTGAGTAAAGATTAGAGTTTTTTCGTTATTTTCTAAAATACTTTCAACAGTAGAAATACATTTATCAAGCTTACCTGACATTTCTCTTGTCATTTCACCGCCCTTTAAGAATTGATAAGGGTGGTTGCAAATCTGCTTCAATGCTGTGATAAGTTTGAAGATATTACCACGTCTGTTTATACCTGTAAATCCTGAAATTTTATCCATCATTTCATTAAGCGTTTTTTCATATAGTACAGCTTGAGGTTTCGCAAGATAACAGTAATCATTGATAACCATTTTTTCAGGAAGGTCTGTAATAACGTGCTTATCTGTTTTTAAACGTCTTAATACAAAAGGTGAAACTGACATTTTCAACTTTGAAGCACGAGAATTTTCCTTAAAGCGTTCAATAGGAATTGCATAACTTTTTTGGAACTCTCTCAAACTTCCCAAATAACCGTGGTTTATAAAGTCAAATATTGACCACAACTCAGTTAATCTATTTTCAACAGGAGTACCGGTCATCGCGATTTTGACATCTGATTTTAACATTTTAACAGCTAGTGTTTGAGCAGTATCAGGGTTTTTAATATTTTGAGCTTCATCAACAATAATCATACCCCATGTATTTTTCTTCAATTCTTCAATATCTATACGCATAATCGCATAAGTTGTAAGAATTACATCATGTTTCAAATCAAGTTGACGTTCAGCACCGTGATAAATAACGGCATCTAAAGCGGGGGCAAACATTTGAAGTTCTTTCATCCAGTTACCCATCAATGTAGTCGGACAAATAACAAGAACAGGTTTATCAAGTTTGCCTTCTTCTTTCATCTTTAATATTAAGCTTATAACCTGAATAGTTTTACCAAGACCCATATCATCCGCCATACAAGCCCCAAAGCCTTTAGTAATATTTGTCCAGAGCCATTTTAAACCTGTCATCTGATAAGGTCTTAATTCACCTTTCAAACCTTCAGGCGGTGTAACTTCAACAGGTTTGTTGAAATCTTGAATAACTTTTGCAAACGCACTATCATAGTCAAAATCATACTGGTCAATCTGCCCTGACATTGCAGCGTGAATAAGTTCCATTCTTGACATTGATTTAAAGTTTGCATTAGCCAGCTGTTCAAAAATCTTTTTAGTATCTTCTTTATCAACAAGAACATATTTATTTTTATACTTAATTAAACCGTTTTGACCTTCAATAAGTTTATTAAATTCTTCAATCGAAAGTTTTTCGTTTCCGATAGCAACTTCATAAGAAAAATCAAGAATATCATCCAGTGAAATTTTTGCTGATGAGTTGTTGTTAAAGATATCTGCAAGTTCACTGGAACGGGAAGTTTTAACCTTTGCATTAATAGAAGCGCGCGGTACTATAATATTAGTCAATTCTTTCGGTAAAATTACCTCAATCTGAGCCTTTTGAAGATAATAAGCAGTCTGAGTAATAATCTTATAAACCTGATTTAAGTCCAAATCAAGTGCTAGCTTATCCTCATCTTCAAACAAATCTTCAAGCTCTGGCATATATCTTATTGCATAATTAAGCTGTTTTTCAACAATCCTTGCAATATCTGAAGAATTTGCGCCAAACACCTCTTCATCTGTATAAAGTCTGTCAATCAGGACATCTTCATCAGTTTTTCTGTTTTTAATATGAACTTTCAGTCTGAAAATTTCCTCATTTTCAAGTTTAGTAATCTTGAAGAACGGAATTACATCATATTTACCAAGATAAAGTTCATCAAACCACTGAGCAAGATTTTCGGCAACATCGTTACTTTTCATTACAGAACGCTGTTCCAAATCCTTAATCATATAAGTTCCTGATTTAACATCCTTGAATTTATATGCCTTAATTCCCAAAAACTTATAAATAACATAATTCAAATAGTTATAAATAAAATCATTTACAAAATTTTTAGGTTTATCGCCTTTAATGAACAAATCATCAGGCACATTTTCTTCAAAAGTATTAATAATTCTAGCAAGCTGATTAGAATTAATAATCGGTTCATAAACAATTCTGAACATTGAACCGTGTTTTTTTATTGTTGGAATGAAATAAAGCTTCTCGATTAATTTCATTACAAAATATGTTAATTTGTTCAAATAAACAAAAGTAGGTGTCATAGCTTCCAAATCAACAATATTGCCAAATCCGCCAAAATAATCCATTACCAAATCAAGGCTCATAGCATATCCGACTTCATCTCCCATAACTTCAGATTTAAAGCGGAATAATGAGCCTTTTGATTTTAGGTAATATTGAAAATTATTTGTCGGAGTGACAAAAAATGAAAGTTTCTCATTATTATTAATAAGATAAAAATTAGTATTGCGCGCAGGCGGATTGGGACTTAAAAACACACCTTCAAACTCGTCCTCCACCGTTTGGTAAATCAAACTCAAAGTATATCTAAAATCCTTATTCTTGAACCCTTCGGGATTTTCCGAAAGGTTAAAGAATAATTCGTCTACATTATTTTTCTTAAAAGAAAAGTCAATATCTAAATTTTTTATCTCTGTCATTTTTTTACTTTCTAATTAATGAACCGCAGCTCATTTCTTGGGGTAATTCTATATTCATTAAGTCAAGTACAGTTGGTGCAACATTACATAAAGCACCTTCCGATTTTAGTTCTACACCTTGAGGTGCATTAATCATTACAAACGGCACTTCGTTTGTGGTGTGTGCTGTTTGAGGTTTGCCTGTTTCTGCATTAACCATAACTTCCGAATTGCCATGGTCTGCTGTCAAAAGCATTACGATATCATGTTTTTTGCAAGCATCAGCAATTTTACCCACACACTCATCAACTACATGACAAGCCTTTGTTGCGGCTTCAACTACACCTGTATGTCCTACCATATCAGGGTTTGCAAAGTTTACTAAGATAAATCCGTATTCAGGGTTATCAATAGCTTTTAAAACATTTTCACAAACTTCAGGTGCACTCATTTCCGGCTGCAAGTCATATGTTGCAACTTTTGGAGAAGCAACCAAAACTCTGGTTTCATCAGCTTGAGGTTCTTCAACACCACCGTTAAAGAAGAAAGTTACGTGAGCATATTTTTCAGTTTCTGCAGTTCTGAACTGTTTTACACCATGAGCCTGTAAAACATCACCCAAAATATTAACCATTTTTTCTTTTCCGTAAGCAACGGGGAAATCAAAAGTTTCATCATAAGGTGTCATACAAACGTAATAAATATTTTTCAAAACTTTTTTACGTTCAAAACCGTCAAAGTCTGCAAAGTTAATTGCTCTTGTAATTTCTCTTGCTCTATCAGGTCTGTAATTAAAGAAAATTACAGCATCATTATCATGAATCCTTGATTCTTCGCCTCCTACAACTGTCGGAAGAACAAATTCATCATTTTCTCCTCTTTCATAAGATGCTTTAACACCTTCTACAGCAGAAGAAGCTTTTTCACCTTCTCCGAATAATAACGCGTTATAACCTTTTTCAACACGTTCCCAACGGTTGTCACGGTCCATAATGTAATATCTGCCGATTACAGTCGCAACAGGAGGGAGATTAAATTTTTTCAATTCTGCCTCAACTGTTTCCAAGAATGTACAAGCTGATTGAGGCGGAGTATCTCTGCCGTCCAAAAATGCATGTACATAGAAGTTTTTAACACCTTGTTCGCCTGCCAATTTAATTAAAGCCAGTACATGGTCTAAAGATGAATGTACACCGCCTGTTGATACAAGCCCGTAAATGTGCAATGCTGAATTATTATTTTTAACATGCTCTACAGCATTCAAGAATTTTTCGTTTTTAAAGAAAGAACCGTCTTTAATAGCGTTATTAATTCTTGATAAATCCTGGTAAACAATACGCCCAGCACCAAGGTTTAAGTGACCTACTTCACTGTTACCCATTTGACCTGCAGGTAGTCCTACATATTCACCGTCAGCATGTAATTTTATAAATTTTTCTTCTTTTTCAAGCTTGTCAACATGAACAGGATTAGCAAGTTTTGTTGCGTCATTTTCGGGGTGGCTTGTGCTGATTCCCCAACCGTCCATAATACATAATAATACTCTCTGTGTCATATTATATCCCTTTCTACAATAGCTTTAAGTTTAACAGGAACATAATTGAAATTCAAGAGCTTAAAAAACTATCTGGACATAAACGGTTCTTGTTCTTGCTTTGTTATCAAAATCAATTAAAACAATCTGCTGCCATTGTCCTAATTGAAGCGCACCGTCAATAAGAGGAATAGTTGTATTATTACCGATGATTGAAGCTCTTACATGCGAATATCCGTTTCCATCGTGCCAGGTAGCATCATGGTGGTAATCTCCGTTTACAGGCGCAAATTTTTCTAAAGCTTCGGGCAAATCAACTAAAAGTCCGGGTTCAAACTCAATATTAGTAATAGAAACCGTACTTCCTGCAACATAAACCTGCACAACAGCATTTTGCAAAGAATGCGAATATACAGCATGTTTAACTTTCTGCGTTATATCAATTATATCCGTAAAACCATGTGTATTTACACTGAACTTTTCATTGATTACTGTCATAAACTAAACCTTACTTCTCCGCGTTTAACAAGTTTTCTTCCTTTTGAATATGTTGAATAAGGGAATTCTAATTTCTCCAGTGCTCTGTAATCTTCACCTTCAGACAGTTTAAATACATTAAAGTCTGCATCCTTCCCAACCTCAATAGAGCCGATAGTATTGTCCAATCTTAATATTTTTGCAGGATAAATAGTTAAATATTTAATTAATTCAACAATATCAAGCAAGCCGTCTTTGTTTAAATCATTAGCAAGTTTTAAAAGACTAAAATGTCTATCAGTTGAAAAACTTTGAGAAGACAACCCGAAATTACCCTCAAAATTTTCCAATACAGTTTTAAAATCAATTACAGAATTACAAATTTCTTCACTGTATAAAGGCTGATAAATGTATTTTACACCAGTCTCTGCAAGCTTACCGAGTTCTGAAACATCATAATTAGCATTTGCAACAAGAACTTTTTTAGTCAAAACTTTTAAATTATTAAGATAATCTACAGGTGAAATATCAGTTGCATAAGGCGTAATTTTACGCATCCCCATAAATTTATGCAGTAAATCAATGTCCGAAAAACCATGTTCCAGCCATTCCATTTCATCCTGAGATTCCGCAAAACGAGTCATCATAATCATATTATGTTTACGGCAATATTTAGAAAACAATTCCCACAGTTTTTTATGAACACCGGAAATAGAATTTAGCATTATACCAATATGAGTATTTTCACCTTTATGCAAAACAAAGTCTTCCACCTTGTTTCTCAAACCCTTAAATGTTTTTTTACTGCTGTCTTTACTATCTGCAAATACCTCAAAGAACAAATAATTTTTAATAGGCAGCTTATTTATAACTTCAAAATACTTAAACTCTTTCGAAACCTGAGCAACGCAGGTAGTACCGGCTTTTATGCTTTCCGTTACCCCATGTTTAAAAGAATTTATTTTATGAGCTCTGTCAAGAGTGAAATAATTAGTTAAAATTCCAGCCCACTTACGTGAGTAATTGTCCTGTGCAACACCTGCAAAATTATATTTTAGGCTGAACATCTTAAAAAATCTTTTAATTTTTGATTTAAAATCCTGAGGTTTTGCATCCAAAATATCGGTATATTGATACTGTGTAAGTAAATCTACAAACCCTGGAGTAATTACAGCATTACCCAGTTCTTTAACATATTTTTCTTCAAAATTAACTTGAGAATTAGGAATGATATCGATGATTTTCCCCTCATCAACAACTATTGCCATATCCTCTAACACTTCATGAGAAGTTAATATCCATTTCGCCTTATAACATTTCATAAAATTTATTATATATTATAAGATTTGAAAAGTCAAAAAATCAACCAAACATCTCATCTCTGTAATATGCAAATTCCAAATGCCCGATTATGATTGTATCGCCGTCTTTGATACCCATTTTTGAAAGTTCATCAAAGACCCCCATACCTTTCATAATATTTTGGAAACGGATTACCTGCTCGGAGTTGCGTTCATCAGTTACGCCAGCAATACGTTCAACTTTTCCGCCCTGAATTATGAATACATCTTTTGCGGCTTTGTAAATTTCAAAATTACTGTCGTCGTTATTGTAAGCGCCTAAATCTTCTTCCACAACAATTTCGGTTTCAGGTTTTGGAATTTCATCAACTTTTACACCCATAAAATCAACGAGTTTATCAAGATTTTCGCCAGTTACGGCAGAAATTTCAAACACATCATCAGAAACTTCTTTAAATTGTTTCAAAAGTTCCGCCTTGCGTTCATCATCAATTGAATCAATTTTATTCAATGCTATTATTTGATACAATCCTGCCAATTGTTCTGAATGTTTTTCAAGTTCAAAGTTAATTTTTTTGTAATTATCAAACGGATTTTCTTCCGTGCTGTCGATTAGATGAACAAGAAAACGACATCTTTCTACGTGACGTAAAAAGTCGTGCCCTAAGCCAACCCCTTCCGATGCACCTTCAATAAGCCCAGGAATATCCGCAACAACGAATCCGTCGCCCGAACGTTTTTTTACAACCCCAAGATTAGGGATTAATGTTGTAAACGGATAATCAGCAATTTTTGGTTTTGCAGAACTTATACGGCTGATAAGAGTAGATTTTCCTGCATTTGGCATACCTAACAAGCCTACATCTGCTATAAGTTTTAATTCTAAAAACAATTCACGCTCAATCGGCGGTTCACCGGGTTCGCAAAATTGCGGAGCACGTTTTTGAGAAGTTGCAAATCTTGCATTACCGCGTCCTCCGCGTCCACCTTTTGCAACCATTACTGTTTGCTCATGTTCTTTCAAATCCGCAATAATATTACCTGTCTTAATATCTTTTACAACTGTTCCGACAGGAACTTTTATGTATAAATCTTTTGCACAACGCCCATGCATATTTTTTATACCGCCGTTTTCTCCGCCTTCTGCTTTGAATACGGATTTGTGCTTAAAGTCCATAAGAGTAGACATATTTTCATCGGCAACCAAATATACATCACCGCCACGTCCGCCGTCACCGCCTGCAGGACCGCCTTTATCAACATATTTTTCTCTGCGCCAGGCAACCATTCCGTTACCGCCGCGACCTGATACTACTCTAATTTTTGATTTATCTATGAACTTCATTTTTATTTCCTTTGTTGTATAATTATATTACTATGAAAAATATTAAAAACAAATTATTCTCAAAAGAACCTGTAGAAATAGGTCCTGAAAGCGGTTACGACAATTACATAATGGCAATTGAATCAAGCTGTGATGAAACAGCCTGCGCAATTGTAAAAAACGGACGCGAAGTTATTGCAAATGTTGTGGCTTCACAAATTAAAACTCACGCTCAATTTGGCGGTGTAATCCCAGAAATTGCCGCGCGCGAACATCTTGATTCTATAAATATTGTTATAGATGAAGCTTTCAAACAAGCCGGAGATTTAAAACCCGAAGATATTACCGCATTTGCAGGTACAGTAGGCCCAGGGCTTGTAGGCTGTCTTTTGGTAGGCTTAAATGCTACCAAAACCCTTGCACTAACTTATGATAAACCTTTTATCGGTGTAAATCACTTAAACGCGCATCTTTGCGGAAACTATATTGATACAGATTTAAAACCGCCTTATATGGCACTTTTGGTAAGCGGGGGACATACACAGATTATTGATGTTAAATCATACTCTGAACAAGAAATTTTAGGTGAAACAATCGATGATGCAGTAGGAGAAGCATACGATAAAGTTGCGAGATTAATAGGACTTCCTTACCCTGGTGGACCAAGATTAGACAAACTCGCACAAGAAGGTAATCCAAAAGCTTTTAAACTTCCCGAAGGCAAAGTTGACGGCTATAACTTCAGTTTCAGCGGGCTTAAAACAGCAGTTTTAAGATTGGTTAAATCATTTGACGGTCAAGAACTTCCAGTTAACGATATTTGCGCAAGTTTTCAAGAAACAGTTTCTTCAACTCTTTTGAAAAAAGTTAAAAAAGCTCTTGAAGAAAAAGGTTACAAACAAGTTGTAATAGCTGGCGGAGTTGCTGCAAATTCTGAAATTCGCAAAAAAATCTTTAACCTTGAAAATGAAGGCTATAAAGTATTTGCACCACCAATGAAATATTGCACAGACAATGCTGCAATGGTTGCATCATGCGCATATTTCAACACAAATACCTTTGATGATGTGAATACAGAAGTGTTTTCGCGCGTCAAGTGTTAACGATTGTAAAATTAACACTTAAAATTAGCAAAAAACATTTTTTTCGATTTTTTATAAAAACATAAAAATCTTGGGAAATATACTATGAAACCTTTATGCGGAACTGATTGTTCCGCATTATTATTGTAACGATTTTTTAACAAAGAAGCAATTATTTATATGTTTACACTTAATAGTATTATGTTAGTAGGTTTTAATACATTTACACCACAAATTAATAATGCAAACCGCAGTGAAAAAAAATATCCTAATCTTTCACCGCTTCGTCAAGATACAGTAAGCTTCAGCTGCAGAACTCCAAAAGACTTAATGTCTTTGACTCCCCGCAGAATTATTATGGTATGCAAAAAAGCATTAAAAGACGGAATTAAAATAGGAGAAGGACAGGAAGCAATAGCATACAAAATGGAAGATTATCCACAATATTGTATCAGACGCGAAAAAACAAAAAGCGGACGACCTTCCGATTTTAAATTTGATACCAAATTAAATAAATATGATAAAGTTAACCACGTTGTAGCAAAATTGGATGACGGAACTCAATTAATGAGATTTATTCCGGGTATTCCTTTAAAAATTACTCATCGCGATACTGTAGACGGCAAGAAAGTTAAAGAAACTGTAAAAGGACTTGTTGCAAATAATTTTCCAGAAACATCATTCAAAAAAGTCATTTCACAAATTGAAGATGCAAAACTAAAAGGTATTGATTTTGATAGAAAAGGCGAAAATTTACACGTAGAGCCTTTGAGTCAAGAAATGATCTGCATTGATTTCAGTCCTAATTTTCACGATATTGAATATAACCCAATTTCATATATATATTCTGCACTTGACGTAGATGGAACAGAACACGCGCCAAAAATATTTGGCAAATTATGTAAAGCATACGCCCAAAGACTTTTTGAAGTACCGGCAAACAGATTGAACCTTGAACATCTTGATATAAACTTTTATCACAGAGGTTTTATGGATGATGCATTTAATCTTTATCCTGATAGAGAAGGACTTGCAAAAACACAAAAACTTCTTGAAGAATTAATTGAAGCTAAAAAAGACCCTTCTAACCCTAAAGATTACCTTAAATATATGGTAGAAGAATTTAAAAATTTTATTGATGAAACAATCATACCGCTAAAGAAGAGGTCTTTCTTTGATGATTTTGAACTTGAGTAAGAATAAATTCAGTAATTTTCTTTTCTAACTCTATTGCATGATGAAAATTAGTTTCTTTAATAAAATAACAAGGACTTGTTACATTTATTTCTATAATTTGTTCATCAATAACATCCAAGCCAACCATTAGAAGTCCGAGTCTGTTTAATTCTTTTGCAACAGGCGCAAACTTTTCTTTTTCACTTTGGGAAAGTTGTGCTTTTAGAATATTGCTGTCGCAGTGTTCATTAAATTTAAAATCATCATTTGATGGAAGTTTTTGAATACAAACATCTAAAACTTCATCACCTAAGAACATTACGCGTTTGTCGCCAAATTTAGCCTTAGGAATATATTTCTGAACCATAATAAGCTGAGTTTGATTTTTTGTCATCGTATTTATAATAACAGAAGTATTTTTATCACCTTTTGTCAAAGTCATAACACCTGAACCGAAACAACCGTTTAGTGGTTTTAAAACAATTTCTTCATGTTTATTTAAAAATTCAATAATATCTGCTTTTGAAGAAGTAACAATATTTTCAGGCATCAAATGCAAAAATTTTACGGTATGAAGCTTTTCGTTAAAGTCTCTAATAGCTTTCGTATCATTAATTATAAGAGTTTTATCCCTATCAACAAAATCAAATATATATGTTGCATTAAAATAATCCAAATCAACAGGCGGGTCAGGTCTGAACATTACAAGATTAAAATCATTAATCTTATAAGATTTTAACTCTTTATTATATAATATATTGCCGTTTTGCTCAAAAACTTCAAAACAACCAGCAAATGCAATTCCGTTTTTCAAACTTAAATTATCAATAGTAGTTATCCAAACTTTAGCATTTTTATATATAAGTTCTCTAATAATCCAAAAATTTGTAACAAGATTATTAAACTCAAAATACTTTAACTCAATTCTGTCAATAACAAATAAAACGTTCATTTTCATCCCCTTTTGTCTTAAGATTACACCTAAAAAATTTTTGTGCAATAAGTAAGTCGAATAAAGTTTAAGTTAATATTTCTTAATATTTTAGCAAAAAAACGCAATATTTTTTTTGTTCAGATGTTATTATAAACATAGTAAGTGTGTAATTTCAAAATTTAGAAAGGTAGAATTTTATGTCAGTAAACGCAGTAAACGCAGCAGATGTTCAACAGCCTAAAAAGAACAATTCAGGTGCTGCAATCGGAGCAGGTGTAGGACTTGGCGCTGCCGGTGCAGTCGCAGGTTATAGGTGGGGTGGTAAAACACCATCATTAGAAGAAGTTTTTGCTCAAGAACCAGATACATTCAAAGCAACAATGGAAAAAGCTGAAAATGCAGATGCTGAAGCTGCAAAAACATTAAAAGACGAAATGAAAGCAATTAATGAAAATGCAGATGTTAAAGCTAAACAAGCAGCAGCTGACACAAAAGCAAACGAAGTGAAATCTGCAATTGAAGGCAGAACTGATTATGAAAATAAAACAGAATTAGATAACACAGTAACTGAAAAGAAAACAGCATTAGATGCTAAAGAAGTAGAAGTTGCTAAAGCTGATGGTACTGAAGGTACTAGAAAAATTAAATATGCTGAAGCAAAATCTGAATTAGAAGTTGCAGAAAATGAAGTCAAAAACTTGGCAGCAGATGCAGCTGAAGAAGTAAAAACTAAAGCTAATACAAAATTAGAAACAGCTAAAGCTAACTTGGCTCAATTTGATGCAGAAGCAAATGCTTTAAAAGAAGCTGAAAATGCAGTATTTGATGCTAAAAAAGTTAAATTTGAAGCTGATGATGCTACAAAAACATTAAGAGAAGAAGCTGCAAAAGCTGCTGATGAATTAACAAATGCAAGAAAAGGTATTATTGACAAATTAAAAGAGAAAAATACAGTAACTGAAGCTTTTGGTAAAATCAAAAAATCATTAACAGAAGGTAAAGGTAAAGCTGCAGCAATTTACGGCGGTATCGCATTAGCAGTGGGCTTACTTGCAGGTGCTATGCTTGGCGGTAAAAAAGAAGCATAATTACGACATAAAATCACTTATATATAAAAAAAGAGACCGAAATCGGTCTCTTTTTTTTATTTCTGTGGATCTTTGTTTGGATCCATTGCTACAATATTTGCATTATGCAATTGAACCAATTGACCGAATTTTTCTAAATCAGCCTGAATTTCGGGGAATGTGCCATAGTGCATAGGGATAATAGTTTGTGCTCCGACCCAATCTGCAGCAACTGAAGCATGCTCAACATCCATTGTATAATGACCACCGATTGGAAGCATTGCAATATTTGGACTATACAATTCTTTAATTGTTTTCATTTCACCAGTCAATGCAGTATCACCTGCATGATAAATTCTTACGTTTTCAACATCAAACACAATACCAGCTGCAACACCTGCATATCTACCGTCAGGCAAGGAACTTGGGTGGAATGCGGGAACAAATACAACTCTTCCCCAATCATAATTAATCCATCCGCCAAGTCCGACAGATTTAACCTTACAACCTTGTTCTCTACAATAATTTGCAAGTTCAAAAACCGCAGTAATTGTTGCATCTTTTTCTTTTGCAATTTCAATAGCCTGCCCTAAATGGTCACCATGTGCATGAGTTATAAAAATATCAGTAATATTAACATCACGCCAGTTATAATTTGGATTAACATTCACATAAGGGTCAATTAATATTGAGTTATTCTCAAGTTTAACCTCAAATGCGCTATGTCCGATATACCTTAAATCCATTTTATTCCTCCTTTATTTATTATACAATATTAGCATGACTTATAAGAATTATATGGCAAAATGCATAAAATTAGCTCGTACAGGTGAGGGATATGTTTCACCAAACCCTTTAGTCGGTTGTGTTGTTTTGGATAAAGACGGAAATGAGATTTCGACAGGCTATCACGCAAAATACGGAGAAAACCACGCCGAACGGGATGCTCTTCTAAAACTTACAAACGGAGAAGAAAAAGGCGGAACATTAATTGTAAACCTTGAACCTTGCTCCCATTACGGTAAAACTCCACCTTGTACAGATTTAATAATCGAGCGCGGAATAAAACGAGTTGTAATCGGCATGAACGATGTTAACCCTAAAGTTGATGGAATTAAAAAACTTAAAGATGCAGGTATTGAAATTATTGAAGGGGTCTTGGAAAAAGAATGCCGTCAGCTTAATGAAATTTTCATAAAAAATATGACACAAAATAAACCGTTTATTGCCATAAAAACAGCGACAACATTAGACGGCAAAATTGCGACCTCAAACGGTTCATCAAAATGGATTACATCTGAAAGGGCACGCGCAGAAGTCAAAAAAATCAGAAACCGTTATGATGCAATAATGACAACATCTTCAACAATTAATGCTGACAATCCGACAATGGAACACAGAAAAAAAATCATACTTGATAGAGAATTAAAAACAAATCCGAACGCAAAAATCTATCAATCAGGCGAAATTCACACGTTCAATAAAGATAATACACCAGTTATAGATAATAAATTAGACCTTGAATTTATATTCAATAAAGTTTATGAACAAGGCATAAAAAGCATATTAATAGAAAGCGGCGGGCATTTAAACGGCGAAGCATTAAAATATGTTGATAAAATTTATCATTTTATTGCGCCCAAAATCACAGGCGATAACAGTGCAAAATCCTGTTTTGATTACAGAACAATTAATGACATAAATGAAAGTAAAAATTTTACAATCAACAGTGTTGAAAATTTCAATCCTGATATTTTGTTAACATATTATCCTAATCGATAACTTTACCGTCAAATAAGTCCATAACCATTTTTACATTGTCTGAATGAACTGTAGTTTCAGGCTTTTTAAATTGTTGTTTAATCTCTTGCACTTCCTCAAGCTCGATTTCAGGTTCTTTTTGTTTTTCTACTGTTTTTTGAGGCGGGACGGTTGACGTCGTTACTTGCCTGACAGCATCATCACCGGCTTGTGGAAGACGGATAACAACATTAGAACTTGACTGCCCGAACAAATTATCAACAGCTTGAATTATTGATTGTTTTTTCGCACCACTTTGAACTTGATTTAAGAAAATCTCATTTTTCATAGTTATAATTGTCTCATCAGGTGAGATTTTAACAGGTGCTCCCCATTGTTTTAAAAGTGCACGAGTCGGCGCACTTTGAACATTCTCCAACAGCTGTCCCCATAATCCTAAAACATCAGCTCCTGCAACAGGTTTTGATTTAGGCATAGGAGAAAATTCTTCCTGAGGAGGCTGCGGCTGTTCAAATTTTTGCGGTTCTGGCTGAACTGGTTTAGGTGCAGCAGACTTCATAATCTCAGGTTTTGTAACAGGTGCAGGAGCGGTCTTATATGCAGTAACCTTAATAGGTTCAACGGCACCGCCTTCAAGCCTTGCTAATCTGTTTTGTAATTCTACAAGTTTTGTATTTTCAGTCAAATTAGCTAAGTCAATTATTGCGACCTCAAGCCACAAACGCGGATTATTTGTTAATTTCAATTCTTTAATATATTCTGCACATTTGTCTATCAAAAACACTATCTGATGAGTTTCGACATTTTGTACCTGTTCTGCAAGTGCCTTAATCTGTCCGTCATTAGCCTGTGTAATATCTAATGCGATTTCGTTTGTACAATTTTTGACAATCAAAAGATTTTTCAGATAATCCATAAGATTTGTCAAAATTTGAACAGGCTCGTTGCCTGAATTATAAATATTTTCTAATTCTTGAATAGCCTCTTGCGGTTTAGAATTAACGATTCTATCGACTAAAGAGTTCAATGTATCAAAAGAAAGTCTGCCGAGCAGATTATTTATATCATTAGTCGTAATCTCACCGTCAAGAACGCTCAACTGGTCTAAGAGTGCAATACTATCACGCATTCCGCCTGCTGAATTTTTTGCAATTGTAGAAAGCGCATCATCTGTAATATTAATTTTTTCACTATCAGAAATATATCTGAGGTGTTTTACAATATCATCAGTTGTAATTCGTTTAAAATCAAATCTTTGACAACGGCTCTTAATAGTATCAAGAACTTTATGAACTTCTGTTGTTGCAAGTATAAAAATAACATTTTTAGGCGGTTCTTCAAGAGTCTTTAACAAAGCGTTAAACGCAGTCGTAGAGAGCATATGAACCTCGTCTATGATATAGATTTTATACCTGCTGTTAACAGGTGCATACATAACCTTTTCCAAAATATTTTGAGCATCTTCGACTTTTCTGTTACTCGCCGCATCGATTTCAATAACATCCATTGGTGTTGAATTTGTAATATCAATACAGTTTTCGCAAACTCCGCAAGGTGAAATTGTCGGACCTTCTTTACAATTTAATGATTTTGCAAAAATTCTTGCAGTAGAAGTTTTACCTGTACCGCGAGGACCTGTGAACAAGTATGCATGCGAAATTTTATCCAACTCAATTGCGTTTTTTAAAGCTTTTTTAATATGCTCTTGTCCAACAACTTCTTCAAGCTTTTGCGGACGATATTTTCTGTATAAAGGTATATAATTCATAGAATTATTATATCACAATAATTAATTATTTATTAATTATGTTTTCGTTAAAATTTTTTTGCGTTAAAATGAAGTAAATAAGGAGAAAAAATTCATGTGGGATTATTCAGACAAAGTTATAGATCATTACAGAAACCCGAGAAATGTGGGTAAAATTGATAATGCAGATGCTGTAGGTTTGGCAGGTTCACTTGCCTGTGGTGACCAATTAAAAATATACTTAAAAATAGAAAATAATATTGTAACAGATGCAAAATTTCAAACTTTCGGATGCGGTTCTGCAGTTGCGAGTTCAAGCATTTTGACAGAAATGATTATCGGCAAAACCGTTGACGAAGTTAAAAAGATTACAAACCAAGATATTGCAGATCAGCTTGACGGTCTGCCTCCTGAAAAAATGCACTGTTCGGTTATGGGCTATGAAGCTCTTGAAGATGCTTTGAAAAATTGGGATAATTACCAGGATTTGGATGAAATTAGAAACGAAGCGCCAGAAAAAATTGTATGCACCTGCTTTGGTGTAACAGAAAACCAAATCTGGGATGCTATCAAATCTAACGGCTTTAAAACAGTTGATGAAATTACAGAATACACTCAAGCCGGCGGTGCCTGCGGAAGATGCAAATCTTTGATAAAAGATATTATTGATACATACTATAAAAAAGAAACAGAAGAAAGCACACTTTCACCTGCTCAGAAAATCCTAAAAATTAATAATATCATTGAAAATCAAATTTCACTTGAACTGAAAAAAGACGGAGGAGATATTACTCTTGTTGACATTCAAGACAACAAGGTTATGGTAAAACTCAGAGGCAAATGCTCGGGATGTAAAAATTCACACCTTACCCTTAAAGCATTTGTTGAAACAACATTACGAGATGCTGTAGATAAAAATATTGAGGTTGTAGAAGTATGAGTTTAATATATCTGGATAACAACGCAACCACAAAGGTTGACCCAAAAGTATTAGAAGCAATGATGCCGTATTTGCAAGAGGAATATGCAAACCCGTCAAGTATTTATGATTTTGCAAAACGTTCTAATTATGCTGTAAAAGAAGCACGCGGAATAATAAAAGACTTCTTTAATGCAGAAAACGAAAAGGAAATTATATTCACATCCTGCGGGTCTGAAAGTGCAAATATGGCTGTCCGCGGTGTTTTAAATATGAACAAAAACAAACGTCATATCATAACAACACAAGTTGAACATCCTTGCGTATTAAATCTTTATCAAGCACTGGAAAAAGAAGGCTACAAAGTTGACTATATTGGTGTTAATTCAAACGGCGAACTTGATTTGGCACAATTAGAACAAACTATTAATAACGATACAGCAATAGTTTCAATAATGTATGCCAACAATGAAACAGGAGTTATTTTCCCGATAGAAAAAATTTCTGAAATTATTAAATCAAAAAACAAGGAAACAAAATTCTTTGTTGATGCGGTTCAAGTTTCAGGCAAAATTCCTATTGACGTTCAAACAATGGGTGCTGATTTAGTCGGGATTTCAGGACATAAATTCCACGCCCCAAAAGGTATCGGAGCTCTTTATGTTAATTCGAAAACACTAATAAAACCGCTTATCATAGGCGGCCACCAAGAACGCGGAAAACGTGCGGGGACGGAAAATGTTCCATATATTGTCGGAATGGCAAAAGCCGCAGAACTTGCAACTGATTGTTTAAAATATGAAGCAACAGAAGTTAAAAGATTACGCGACAAATTAGAAGCAAACATTTTGAAAAATGTATATAATGCAAGATTGAATGCAGGAATTGTAAACAGAGTTCCAAACACAACAAACATAGGATTTGAATATATTGAAGGAGAATTAATTCTGCTTCACTTAAGTGATTTGGGCATCTGTGCAAGTTCCGGCAGTGCCTGCACATCAGGTTCTTTAGAACCTTCTCACGTATTACGTGCAATGAATGTACCGTTTACGGCAATTCATGGAAGCATCCGCTTCTCGCTAAGTAAATATACAACAGAAAAAGAAATCGATTACGTTTGCGAAAAAATGCCGGGAATTATTGAAAAATTAACTAATCTTTCACCATTCCAGGATGAGTTGGAAGCACTCAAAAAATTAAAGAACTAATACTTTTTTCTAATATAATAAATCCTCGTAAGTCTAAAGTCCTACGAGGATTTATTTATTTGTCAAAATTTTGAAATAACATTCGTGTAGAATGTTTTCATATCTTAAAAATCTTATCCTTTTAGTATGAAAAAATTTATTTTTATACTTGGAATAATTTTAAGCATTAACTGTACAATGGCAAACAGTATGCTAGATAATATCGAAAACTCTCTATACGGTTTTACCTATACAACAGGAGATGATGCATCACGACTTGCACGTATAGAACAAAGCGTTTACGGACAAGCAAAAAGCGGTTCAATAACAGAACGCTTAAATGCTCTTAAAAATGATATGTCTGCTGATTTAATCGGACAGGAAATATCACCAAAAGAAGATACATTTATGGAGGAAGAAGACAAAATAGTACAAGAAAGTCTTCCGCCTGCTGGTGCAAATGTTGATTATCCGTCAATAAACGAACTTGAAAAGCAAGTATTCAAAAAAGAATTTAAAGACAAAGACCTAAACAGCCGTCTTGCCGAGCTTGAAAAACAATCACTGGGACAAACTTTCGACAACGACCCGTTTGCGACACGAGTGGACAGATTACAGGCAAAAATTAAACCAAAATCATTTATGAATAACAATATTGCACAATCAGCAAATGACTACTACGATGATGCTGTAGTTCCACTTGATAAAAACTACAAACTTGATGAATATCATAGTGCACAAGATTTTGATTACGAAAGCTATAATGCTAAAAAAAGCAATCCCGTTAATCTGGCATCCGTTGAAAAATCGATATTTAAACGTTCATTCAACAACGAAAGCAATGATAATCGCCTTTCCAGACTTGAATCCACAATGTTTGGCACAACATTTGCAAACGACAGTGAACAGACACGTATAAA
>CAMTMK010000030.1 GCA_947073645.1 uncultured bacterium
TGAAAGCGGAATTGTAACAATGGAACAAGTTGATGCTAACAAAAACTGGCAGCCGTTAATTTACTCAAATTGTTCAGATATTACCGAGCAAACAAATGATGCTGCTGTTGCAAAAGCTGAAGCTGAATACAAAACTGCTATGAACAAAATTGAAAACAAAGATAAACGTTATGATTTGGAACTGAAAAATATTGATACAGAACACAATTCATTACAGACTGAATACGATTCAATCAAAACTGCAATTGATAAGAATATTGAACGAACATTCAAGTTGTACAGCTAAACCTGACTTTATATTATTCTGTGCGGTCTTGTTAACAATTGAGCATCTACACGGTCTTTTATTGCACCAATCGGCTCATAGTATGGTGAAACTGTCATTACTTGTGCAGCTATATCAGGATAGTAATAAATAAATCTCAATTCACTTGATGTTAAAGGCTTTTGAGTATGAACGTTTGCATAGCGTGCAAGTTCAAGAATGTTACGAGCTTCGTGTTCATCTTTAAATTCAAGTTCAAGGTTATCGTAAACATTTCTAAAACCCTTGATACCGCCATATTCGCCTGTTGTAATCATTCTGCCTGTTTCGATAATTTCAGGTTCGCCCCTGCCAAGTTCTTCAAAGTCATAAAGTTCATAATTTCTGCGGTCTTTTAATGCTCCGTCTGCATGGATACCTGATTCATGTGCAAAAGCATTATCGCCGACGGCGGGCTGGTTGATTGGAATAGGTACTCCAAATGCGTAGGCAGTATATTTTGCAAGTTTCCAAGTTTTACTTAAATCAATATTCGGGTCAATATGATACTTGTTTTTAAACCCGGCAGATTTTAAGATAGCAAGCAGGCATGATACTAAATCTGCATTTCCGGCACGTTCTCCCATGCCGTTTATAGCAGTGTTAATATATGCATCTACACCTGCATCAATTGCTGCTCGTGCACCCATGACAGAACAGGCAGTCGCCATGCCTAAATCATTGTGGAAATGCATTTCAATTGGCATTTGAACTTCTTTTGCAATTTTGAAAATTCTTTCATAAGTAGTCTGCGGGTCTTCAAAACCTAATGTGTCACAGTATCTGAAACGTCTTGCACCTGCTTTTTTAGATTCTTTTGCAAATCTTATAAGATAATCGATGTCGCTTCTTGATGCATCTTCTGCATTCACTCCAATATCTTGTGCACCAAGTGATACTGCGCATTCAACAGCCTCGCAAGTTAGGTTGATAATATCTTGAGGAGTTTTCTTCCCCATGTATTTTCCGTTAATCATTTGGTCTGAAGTTGATTGCGAGAGGTTAATATTTTTAAGTTTCGGAACATTTTTGAATGAAAGCTCTACATCAGATGCTATAGCTCTCATCCAGCCGGAAAGTTTTGTTGTTGAAATGACATTTCTTTCAACAAGCTCAAGGTTACCGTTTAAATAATTTATTTCGTGCTTTGTTGTAGGGAAACCAAATTCTGATTGTGTAATTCCCATATCATCAAGCATTAGGTTAATAATTGTTTTCTGTAATTTAGCAAGACCTAATCTTGAAGTTTGAACACCATCTCTGTTCGTTACATCTACGAAATAAATTTTATTTGTCATTTATACTCCTTAATAACTTGCTTTTTTATATAATATTATTTACAATGTAGACAGGTGTCAAGCATCTTTATAGAATATTAATATTATGACTAATACAAAACAACTGGAAAAAAAGATTAATAGAGAGTATAAAACAGGAAACGTAAAAAGTGCAATTGAACTTTGTCAGATTGGATTGCAGGAGGACCCTACAAATGCAGATTTGCATGTAAGACTTGGGGATTTATATCTGGCATGGCATTTGGATATTTATAATTCATGCCAATATATTGACGAGGCAATCACTGAATATCAAAGAGCGTTAGAAACTTATATTGATTCTGCTGAAATTTATTTCAAAATAGGGCAGGCTCATTATTTTAAAGGCGATTTGGATAAGGCTGTAAATTATTTGGATACTGCTATATCTAAAAATAATAAGCTTGGAAAGGCTTATTATTTGCTTGCGGAAACTTATACTAAAAAAGCAAGATTTTTAGAAGCATCAATGAATGCTAAAAAAGCAATTGAAGTTATGCCTATGCGAAATTCTTGTGCTCACTTTTTGCTTTCAAACCTTTATAATGTATCTTCTGCAAGAAGTTTTAAAAATTGGATGTTGTCAAAATTTGAATACTTGCTTTCTTTAACAACACTTCCTTTTGATAAAATTGCTATTGGAAATGTAGGAAAAGCTCTCTCATATATTAAATTTATGCCTGTACTTGTAAAAGGTGCTTACCTGGTTCAGACAAACAGGCTGAATGAGGCTCTTGATACTTATTCAAATGCAATTGAAAAAGCTCCGGGTTTTTTACCATTGTACTGTTTGCTCGGTGATATTTATCGTTCTTTGGGTCAATTTGATGATGCGATAACCGAATATAAAATGGCTATTTGGCTTGATAGTTTAAACATACCGGCATACAGACATCTTTGCCTTGCATATGAAGAACAGGGCGATTATGACAGTGCGGTTGAAATTTATGAAAAACTAATAAAAATCATGCCTAACATGCCTGATGTTCATTCAAATCTGGCAAATATTTTGTATGTAAAAGGCGACATTGACGGCGCGATTTCTCACTTTCAGACTGCAGTTACTTTGAACCCTAAAAAACAATGGACAAGTATTGTAAACCAGACTTTAGGATTTGTTTATCAGGAATCTAAGCAGGATTTGAATGCTGCAATAAGTTCTTATCAGAGTGCTTATTTACAAACTCCTAAAGATATTGATATTTATGTAAATTTAGGAAGTGCTTTTTATGATAAAGAAGATATTGAAAACGCTTTGCAGGTTTACAGAAACGCACTTGATTTAGACCCTGAAAACGCAAAAATTCATTGTAATTTAGGCTTTTTATTCTGGGGTAAAGGTGATATTGATGAGGCAATGAAAGAATATGAGCTTGCTATCAAATATGACCCTAATTATGATATTGCATACAACAATATGGGTGTAATTTATCTTGATGATTTAGGCAGAGTAAGACAGGCTATGGAATTATTTAAAAAGTCTGTTGAATGTAACCCGAATTACGCATTGGCTCATTTTAATCTTGCCCGTGCAATTTCTATTACGGGTGATAAAATTGAAGCTGCAAAACTTTATCAAATTGCGCAGGATATCAATAAGATTACAAACGAAATTGACCCGCAGGATATTTTGGATAAGATTAACGGACTATTCGAGTAAGGAACAGTTACTTGTAAATTTTATTTCCGATTTGAACCTGTGTTACGTACAAGTCTTCGCATGCGCCCGAACCTCTGCTTGATGCATTGGTGTCGGAACGCGACATGCTTGTGTAAGCGACAAGTTCGCTTTTGTCCGTATAAATATCAACAAGATAACCGTCAATTTTTACAATATCGTTCTTTTTAATTTGCAAAAGTCCGCCCATAACATTAGGATTTGCCGGAATCATGTGTGTGTGGGCAATGTGAGAAGTTATGTAGTTATTACCCCAAGGATTTGTAGCATCCCAACGATAATACAACATTCTAGCTTGGCCGAGTGTCTTTTTAGAGTTGAATTTTATATGTTTATAAAGTTCTTTTTTATTGGATGCTAAATCACCCCAAACCAGTCCTAAGTCAAGTAATGCAACATCATCAAATTTGTTTCGCATAATATCTCTAAACCAAAAGTTACTGTTTTTTGCAACAACAAGGGCAGAAATTGAGTATTCAGCTTGAGGTTTAAGAGCATAAAGACCTTTTTCTCCACGATATCTGATATATTTAGAGTCATTCAGGTTTATTTGCATTGGCTCTTGTGAAGTATCAATTATATGTTCTGTTGTTGATGATACTTTTGGAAAACTATATTTAACCCAAAACAGTAAATCACCAAGCATTGAGTTAAAAATGATTAGTATAAGCGCAATAAGCGAGATTTTACAAAACCAGTTAAACAAAACTTTCCTCAACAATACCAATTGGTAATATTATTCCAAAAGTAGCACCCTGCCCGATTTGGGAGTTTACAAAAATTTTACCGTTATGATATTTTTCAATTGTAGTTTTAACAAGGTGTAATCCCAAACCCGTACCTTTTACTGTATGAATATTATTTTCAACTCTGTAAAATCGGTCAAAAATCTTTTTCTGATGTTCCGGTGCAATTCCGCATCCCTGGTCAGTTACGGTAAGTTCAATTTCTTCGCCGTTTTTGCGCAAATTAACTTTAATTTCACCATTTTCCGGAGAGTATTTAATTGCGTTTGACAGAAGATTTGTTAATGCCCGTTCAATACCGTCATAATTAAATAGGAAGTCAGGAATATTCTCCTCTTTGCTTACAGATATTGTCAAATTATGTTCCTGAGTTAATCTTTGAACATGTTCAATGCAGGTATCTACAACTTCATATACACTGTTTAAAGATTTTTCCATTTGTGCATTAGCTTCCATTCTTGAAAAATCAAGAATATCGTTTACCATACCGTTAAGTCTAATAATTTCCTGATTAATAGTTCCGATAAATTCTTTTTGAGTATCGTAATCAAAGTCGTTTCCGTAATTATAAAGTGTGTCAATATAGCTTCTTAAAACAGTTACAGGCGTTCTTAATTCATGTGATACGTTAGAGATGAAAGTTGAACGCATAGCATCCATTTCCGCCTCTTTTGTCATATCAATAAGCACAATAATATATCCAACGTAATCTTTGTGACGCGTAAACATTGGAGAGATAATTGATTTAATGACCCGTTTACAAATTTGAATATTAAATTCTAATGGTTTTTTCTCCATAATTGCAAGCGGCGTGTCTTTAAATTCTTCAATTTTATCTTTAAAACAGTAATTACCTTCTGTATCAATATAGTTTTGAATTTTAGTATCAAGCATTTGATTTTCTTCTAAATCAAGGAGCTGATGTGCATGATTATTTACCAAAACAACATTATCATTGTTGTCACATACTACAACACCGTTTGCTATGCTCATTAAAACAGCTTCAAGTTTATTGCGTTCAAGTGTAAGTTGTTCGATATTTTGTTCTTCATAAATGTGAAGTTTATTAGACATGTCATTGAACGCGTTAAACAATTCTTTAACTTCCGAACTTACGTCCATGTCTTGAATAGTAAAACCGAATTCTCCGCTTGAAATCTTGTGGACGCCGTCATGTAATATTCTGAGTTCGCGTGTAATCAGATAGGTATTAATCAAGATTACAAATGCAAATACAATCCAAGCAACAGAAAATACAAACAGTAGTGAAACTCGTGTTGTGGCAGAAATTTGCGAGATAATATTTCCTGACAAGCCTACTGTTACTGAGCCTGCATCTTTCATTGGTGAATTTACTGTTATACTTGGTGATTTCGGGTTGATAGATTTTTTTGCATCTGTTTTATAGATAAGTTTACCTTCTGTATCTCTAAATTCAATAAATACAATATCATTATGTGACGCTACAATTGTATCTGCATGTGACTTTAAGGTTTCTGGAGATGAAGCAAGTTCAGTGCACTCAATAGCCAGAGCCCTGGATACAATCTGCCCGAAATTTTGGTAGCCGTAATTAAGCTTTTTTTGGATATTGAAAATCGCAAATACAGCTATCGCAACAATCAAAATTGTACTCAAAAGCAAACCCGATATAATCAGTCGGTTTTGTGTAGTTAAACTTACCTGTTTTGTCATAATGAAATTATATCACCTTATGCTATCTTGCGCAAATTGTTCTTGCAACGTGAACACCTGATGCTGAAGCTTGGATTAAGCCTCTTGTAACACCAGCACCGTCACCGATTGCAAACAAGTTTTTAACACCTTCTGTTTCAAGTTCGTTAGTTAATTTTACTCTTGCAGAGTAGAATTTAACTTCAATACCATAAAGAAGAGTATATCTTGAAGCTGTGCCAGGACAAACTTTATCAAGAGCATGAAGCATTTCAATGATACTTGTCATTTGTCTGTAAGGAATAACAAGGCTCAAATCACCAGGAGTTGCGCAAGTTAATGTTGGTTTGATTATGCTTGATTTAATTCTTTCCGGTGTTGAGCGTCTTCCATCCAGCAAATCGCCGAAACGTTGAACAAGAATACCGCCGCCTAACATATTTGCCAATCTTGCAATATGCTGACCGTATTGAATCGGCTCTTTGAACGGTTCTGTGAATTTTTCGCTTACCAGCAATGCAAAGTTTGTGTTATTAGTAGTTTTTTCTGCATAACTGTGACCGTTTACGGTTGAAATTCCGTTGTAATTTTCCTGAACAACTTCACCGTTCGGATTCATGCAGAATGTTCTGACTTCATCTCCGAAAGTTGGTGAGTGGTAAATAAGTTTTGATTCATAAAGTTTATCTGTTAAAGGTTCAAATACAGGTGCAGGAAGTTCCACGCGAACACCTACGTCAACTGCATTGTTAACCATACCGATTTTATTTTTCGCAAATTCTTGAGTTAACCAGTCTGCCCCTTCTCTGCCCGGTGCGATTATTGTGTATTCGGCAGAAATTGTTTCTCCATTATCAAGAACAAGACCTTTAACCTGTTCACATTCCACAATTAATGATTTTACAGAAACATTATTTAGGATTGTTATTCTTTCATCTAAGTAGTCTTGCATGTTTTTCAAAACTTGCAGACTTCTTTCTGTACCAAGGTGTCTTACGGGTGAGTGAACAAGTTTTAATTCAGCAAGAGAAGCTTGTTTTTCAAGTTCGCGGAATGTATTCATATCAGTTCCGAAAACTTCATCCGTTGCACCAAAATCAAGATATAATTGGTCAGAGTAAGCAATTAAGTCTTCAACCTTTTTTCTGTCCATATAATCAACAAGATGACCGCCCACATCAGGTGTCAATGTTAATTTACCATCAGAAAAAGCACCTGCACCGCCCCAACCGCAAAGCAGACCGCATTTTTTACAAGTTGGACATTTATCATAGCCTTCACGAAGCAGACAGGTACGTTTTTCAATCTTTTGACCTTTTTCAATTAAAACAACTTTCCATTCAGGTCTTAATTTCATAATTTCCAATGCAGTAAAAATTCCTGCAGGTCCAGCTCCGATAATTGCTACATTATACATTTCATATCTCCTATATCTAGTCAACCAATTAAATATAACCCGAACACACCTTTTTTAAAAGGATTTGTAAGCATTTGTTAAGTAGTGAATAATATATTTTCAAGCTTTTTACCTTTAATGTTTATATTTAATGTTACAAGATTCCATTTGTCCGTAATTGTGCAGAATCTGAGTTTTGCGCTAGAAAGTATTGTTGATATAATATCACTATATTTTCTTTTTGCAATTTCTAAATCTAAACTGTTTGTAGTTCTTCTTTCTTTGCACAATAATTTTTCTTTGCCTACATCTTTTCCGTATCTGTTAATAATTTCTGTTTGCTCACCTGTAGCCAGAAATACTCCGCGATATCTGTCAATAATCAGTTTGAAAAAATCTGAAGGTCTTGCATTTTGTGCATAACCGCCTTTTTTATACTGAGGGTCAAATTTTGAGAATAATTCTGCAAGATTTGGATTTTCTTGTGGTTTGATTAAAGCAGAAGTTAATTTTCTTGTTGCAGATTTTATAATTTTTGCATCATAAGTTTGTTGACCGTCTACAAATACACGTAATGGAACAACACCTGTAAAATTTGGACTATTTGGACAATTGTTTATTGCAGAAATCATAGAATATATAAAACACGAAAAAAGAAATTTTGCTAGAAAGGTTTACGTTTTGTTACCTTTGTATGATTGATATTTGTAATTAAATCTTTAATATCTTCTGTTTCCATTATCTTTTTTGCTTCATTTGCATAAGTTAACGCTTTATCATATTGGCCTGAATTCAAATATATTGCTGAAAGGTTATAAAGACTTATGTATCTTTCGTTATCTGTTTTTGAGAGTTCATATGCTTTTTGAAGGGCTTTAATTGCATCATTTGTTTTATTAAGTTCTGAATATGCTATACCCATATCAATATATCCGCTCGAGATATTGGGAGCATTTTTTACGTAGAGTTGAGCTTCTTTAAGTTTTCTAGAGGAGATATCTTTTGATGTTCCTAAAATAATCGGAGCATATACAAGTCCTTTAGTATTAATTTTTTCTGAATTTGTAACAACAGGAATAAGTCTGTAAAGAAGCTTTATTGTGTTAATATCCTGTGATGACAGGTATTGGAATGAACTGCGGTAAGGTGTGTAAAAACTTTTATTGTCAGATGACATGTACATTAAATCATCAGAGCTGTAACTGTGTCCCATGATTCCAAGAGCATGGCCTATTTCATGCAATGCCGTGTTATATAATTCTTTGTCAGAAAAGAAATTTCCATGCGGGTCCTTTGAATAAAGTACAATAGTCATTTTGTTTAAAATATTACCTTTTATATCAGGTGTAGTGTATCCGACAACGTATCTGCACACATTATCGTTGCATACATCATTCGGAAGCGGTTTGATTATTACCTGAATATTTGCTTCGGTAGAATTTTGAACAGGTGCAAATTTTAGAAATTGAGTTGAAATTTCCCATTGATTAAATGCTTTTTGAATTTCTTCATTATAATATGTTGGGATATTAATTCCACTACTGTCAATAACAGCAATTTTTAATGGAAATTTTTCACTGTCCCAGCGTATTATTCCTTTGTCAATAGGGGCTTGTTCAATATAATTGTCACCAATGTTGCGCATTACGTTATTGCGCCATTCTGCAACCTTGTTTTCGGCAAGGTCTTGTGCACTGTCATTTTGTGAACTTGATGCAATTTCAAATAATTCTTTTTGGACAGTAATTGTCGGAGAAAGATTTAACAAAGATTGTACATAGTAATATCTGTAATCTTTATTATTTTTATTAAAATTGTAAGCGTT
This sequence comes from uncultured bacterium, assembly GCA_947073645.1. Taxonomy (GTDB): domain Bacteria; phylum Cyanobacteriota; class Vampirovibrionia; order Gastranaerophilales; family Gastranaerophilaceae; genus Stercorousia. The sequence goes on from CAMTMK010000030.1 coordinate 8,940, forward strand.
GCGTAAATTTTTATGAGCTTTTACATAATCTTGTTTTTTTAATGCGTTTTTACCCTGATTAAAAAAATAAACTGGTGCAGATTTTACTCCAATTGCAAATAAAATTGCAATTGAGCTGATAATTATTGCCAGATTTCGGTCTTTACTCATCTTTTACGCCTTTGTCAATTTCAAGAATTTTTGCAAGTGAACGGGTGTCACCTTTGAGTTTGAAATACTCTTTAAATTTCGGGGTTGTTTTTAGATTAAAGCTTCTGCCGTTTTTATCGCGAGTTTTAGATATTAATCCTTTATCAACAAGTTCTTTTATATGATCATAGGCAGTTGAACCTCGAAGTTCGATTAGTGCAGTCTGTCTTAACGGTTCTTTCAGTGCAATAACCGATAAAGTTCTTAATGTTGCTGGACGCAAATCCACAGGACAAAGAAGCTCCACTAAATCCATATGTTCCTCTTTTACCTGCAAAATGTATCCGTTTTCATCGTCAATTTCCAAAGCACCGTCTCGGGAAGCATAATCCATAATAAGCTCTAAGATAGCTTCCTCAATTTTTTCGGATTCTTCATCAAGTATAGTCGCAATTTCATCTAATGAAACCGCTCTCGCCGTAATAAATAAAACTGCCTCAATTCTCGACTTGAGTTCCATTTTCACCGCCTTTTACCACATACAAATCAGAATAAAATTCATCCTGTTTAAGTTCATAATCTGTTTCTGCAGTAAGGAACAATAATGCAATATAAGCACTGATTTTATCCATACCGAGAAGTGTTAATTCATTTAATTCAATTTCTTTGTTGCTTTCAAAAATCTGTGCAAGATTTTCTTTTAATTTTACAACGCAAGTTTCTATATATTCTTCGTGTGCAAGATTTACAATATCATCTGGAGTTAATCTTGAATAAGATTGAACTCTGCGTTTTGCACGCTCGTGAGCACTTTTTAAAGATTGTTTCTGCTCCAGTTTTTCATAAAATTCTAATTGACGGATTAAGTCTTTCAAAGTTACTACACGATTGTGGTTAAGCCTTACACTTGTTCGTCTTTGAAGAACTTCATCAATAGAGATTACATTGTTTGTCGGAACATAATCATCTTCGGGATAATCAACGATAAATCCGTCATCATCAAACTGCGGTTCGTCATCTTGAGTTTCAAACTGCATTATATCGATGCCTTCAAGCACATTTGATTTCAGTTTCAAAAGCACAGCGGCAAACAAGAATGTTCTGCCTGTAACTCTCAAATTTTGTGATTTCATTTGAACCATGTGCGCAAGGTATTTGTCTGTAACATCAACGATATCAATGTTCCAAGGATCAATTTTACCGGATTTAGCCATTTCGACTAATATTCCGATCCCTTCGCTTTTGGCTTTGCCGTCTTTTGACAAACCCAAATCAGGTAAATCTAAATTGTAATTTAGTGCTGTACTCATTCTTCTTCGTCTCTTAATTTGATACCTGTAACTTTAGTAATCCCTTTTTCTTTTTGTGTAACACCAAGAGTTCTATGTGCTGATTCTATCATAGGACGTCTGTGGCTAACTACTATAAATTGCGTATCTTTTGATTGGTTTTTTACCATATGCGCAATACGTTCAACATTCATAGTATCTAAGCTGGCATCAACTTCATCAAATGCATAAAATGGTGACGGCATATAATGCTGTATTGCAAAAACAAATGCTAATGCTGTTAATGCTTTTTCACCGCCTGATAAACTGCCGAGCCTTTGGTTTTTCTTATCTCTTAGGCTGACTTTCATATCAAGACCGCCTGATAAAGGATCTTCGGGAACTTCTAGTACAAGTTCGCCTTCACCTTCAGATAATTGATGGAACATTTCTTTGAAACTTTCATTTATGTGATTATAAGTTTTCATAAATGTTTCTTTTTTTAGCTGTTCATAGCCCTGCATTCTTTCCATAATCTCTTTACGTTCTTTTGTAAGAGTTTCAATCTGTTCTTTGATTGATGTTTGACGCGATAGAACTTCATCATAAGCCGTAAGAGCTTTCATATTAACATCGCCGAGTTCCTGCATACGTTTTTCAAGACGCTGGATTTTTGATGTGATTTCTTCAATAGAAATTTCAATCGGTTCAAGTTTGTTAATCTCAACACCAGCATCAATAAGCTCCTGTGTTGCAGTTTCAAGTTCAGGCTCAAGCTGTTTTCTGCGGGCTTTGAATGATTCAATCTGCTCTGCAATACGTTCAATATCAGCAACTCTGATGTGTTTTTGCTTTTCAAGTTCGATAAGTTCTGCGTTGATATCGTCACGTTCTTTTAAAAGCTTGCCGAGTTTTTCTTCAATTTGAACGATTTGTTCATGAAGTTCTTCCATTTTTTTGTTTAATTCAACAATATCAGACTTGTAACGTGTTTTATCTTCTTCAAGTTTTACGTTATTGTGTTCAATTCCGACAATTTCTTCCTGTTTGGTTTCGATTAGATTTTCATGGAAAGAAATCTGGCGGTTAAGCTCATTTTTATCGTTTTCTGCACTCATTAATTTCGTCTGCAAACGTTTAATTTCGTTTTCAACGCCTTCTGTTTTTTCTTTTAAGTCTTTTAAATCTTTGTCATTGATAAGTTTTTCAACTTCCTCAATTTGTTCCTGACAAACTGCCATATCGTCATAAATTTTGACATTTTTTTCCTCAAGTTTGTCGAGTTTTTTGTTTAATTCAACGATTTTAGGTTCAGAAATTGCAATAAAATCAGATTTAGCTTTCAAAATATTTTCGCTGTTTTCATAATTTCTATTCATATTGTCAAGTTCTACTTTTGATTTTGAAAATTCGCTCATAGCATCAGAATACTTGCTTCTGACATCTTCAAGTTTTTCCTCTAATGAGCGTTTTTTATTTTCTAAAGAAGCTAATTTTTGCTCCATTTCTTTCAAACGGTCTTTAAATTTGTTAAGTTCATCATCGTCATTCTGGCTGAAGCTCAAACCTGTGCGCATTCTTGCACCGCCTGTCATAGAACCTGATTTTTCCAATAACTCGCCAGAAAGCGTTACCATTCTGTATTTGCCGATAAGTTTTTTCGCACATTCTATGTCTTCTACAACAATTGTGTCGCCGACAGCATAGAAAAATGCGTCGATATATTCATCGTCAAAATCAACAAGGTTAATCGCAAAGTCGATTACGCCCTTGTCTTTCGGTAATTGTAATTTTGTTGGAGCTTTTTTAATTTTGTTTAAAGGAATGAATGTAGCTCTTCCTGCATTTGAAGATTTCAAAAGTTCGATAGCAACTGATGCAACATGCTCATCATCAACAACAACATGCGCCATACGCCCGCCGAATGCAACTTCCATTGCAATGGAGTATTCTTTATCAACCGTTCCCAATTGAGCAAGTGGTGCATGTACCCCGCGTAATTTTGCATTCATTATGGTATCAATAGCGCGACCGAAGTTTGCATCTTCCGCAGCTTGCTTTTTAGCTTCCATTGTTGAAATCTTACGGTATGCCATTTGAATGTTATAATTCAAATCGTTTATTTCGTTTTTGGTAGTATCAAGATCATGCAAAGATGATTGCTGAATGGTTTTGAAATCGTCCATTTCTTTTTGAAGCTGTTCAACAAGAGTTTTTTTCAAATCTTGATTTGATGCAAAGTTTGCTTTCATTTCGTTTAATTCTGCAAGTTTTGTTTTTGCATCATCAAGATCACGCTGAAGATTTTTTAATTCATTTTCAAGTGGTAATTTGCTCTGAATAAGCTTTGTTTCCTCGTCTTTCAAGTCTTCAAGCTGTTTTCTCAAACGGTTGCGTTTTTCGATATGCTGGTCAGCTGTGGCATTTAGACCTGTCATATCTTCCAAAATCTTTTTAAGTTCAGTTTCTTTGGCTTTTGTGTTTTCTTTGATAATCGCAATTTCGTCATCTTTAAGTTTAATTTTTAGCTTAAAATCCTCAATTTTCTTTTTAAAGCCTTCAATACCATTTTTGGCATTCTCAATTGAACGAAGCCCGTCATGAATTTGTTTGTCTGCATAGTTAGAAGCGTTGTTTTTGCGGTCAATTTCACCTTTTATAGCTTCTTCTTGTTTTTTTAACTCAATCTGTTGAGCTTCGCCTTTTTCTTTCACAAGTTCTGAAACTTCTTGATATTTTTGTTTTATTAAAGTTAAACGCTCGTCTAAGTCTTTGTTTTTAACTTCTTCTTCTTTTTTCTTTTTGGTAAATTCTAAGATATTTTCATGCGCACGCTCTAAATTTCTTTTTAAGTCAAAGAAGCGGACTTTGTTAATTTGGCTCTCTAAACCTGTTTTTTCTTCTCGTAATTTCTGATATTTTAAAGCAACTTCGCGTTCTTCTTTAAGTTCTTCCAAACGTTTGTCAACTTCATTTAATATAAATGTAGAGCGTTCTACACGTTGTTCAACGGTGGTTAATTCATTTGTTGCCTGTTCTATTCTTCTGTCGAAGTCTGCAATACCGGCAATTTCATCAATGATTTTGCGTCTGTTTTTAGGTGAACAGTTTGTAATCCCCATAACATCGCCCTGCATCATAACGTTATAGCTGTTAGGAGTTACATTATATTTTTCCAAAAGCGCATGGACGTTGGTTAAAGTAGATACACTGTCGTTAATATAATATGTACTTGCATAGCCTTGAGATGTTTTGCGAATTTTACGTCCGATTGTTAAATCGTCACCGTTTTCGGTATCACCAAATGTAACTTTTACAAAAGCTTCGTTACGTTTGGTATAAGTTGATATAAAGTGTGACAAATTTTCTGCACGCAATTCGCTTGCATTAGCAAGTCCTAATGCAAAAAGCACACTGTCAATGATGTTACTTTTTCCCGAACCGTTAGGTCCTGAAACAGTAGTAAAACCTTTCAACAGGGGAATTTCTGATTTATTCGCAAATGATTTAAAATTATCTATCTCAAGTTGTTTTATGTACATATCTCTTATTCTAGCGGACACTATACATATGTGTCAAAATGTTAAATAAATCTTTACGTTTGATATTTAACTCGTTTAATGCTATCATATACTCATGTTTAAAGAGCAAAACGATAAGGAAAGAGAATATTTTAATCAGGATTTTACACCTGTTAATGAATTATTAAAAAGAGTTCGTAAATCACTTGTGACAGGTAAAAAACTTGATATTGATGATTTGGGTTTTACGGGAATAGTTGAGTTTGAACGCTTGCAGACTCTTGTTTATCTGACGCTGTTTCAATCAGGCAGAAAATCGATTCGTTACGGAAGCAAGCGAGCTACTTTTGCAGAAACTTTAAATCGTGATATTGAAATGCTCCGTAAAAATAAACAATTTTCAGATTTTATTATAAATGACGAAAATAAATGCCGTATAATGCTTGAGTTTGTTATAGACAGAAAGAAAATTTCTCCAAAAGAGTTAAATTCTGAACGTTTTGACAACGGAAGATTTGAAATCGGTATAAACGGTTTAGAACTTCGCAAAGACGGAATTTCTTATTATTATATGCCGACTGATGCAATTACTTTGAGCCACATGGGGCTTCGTGCAGTATTACAAACTCTTGTAAAAAGAACTCCTATCGGCAAAATGACAAATAAAATTTCAGAACGTCTTGAAATTCTTTCTAAATCACCCGATTATGAGTATTATCTTTTCAGAAGTCGTGCTTATGTAACTTATAGAGATAAATGTATTCCGTTGTATCGCGGTAACGTCAGATATACGGAATTTGATTATGATACACTCTATAATCAGGTTATAAATTCTGTTGACTGGTGTCTTGATAATATGTATGATGACGGAAGATTTTTGTATTATTACGACTGCTGTGATGATAATTACAAAGATCATGAACACCCTAATCGTCCGATTGACAATCTTTATTACAATGATTTGCGCCACTGTGGAGGAATTATAGCACTTTTAAGGGGGTATCAGCTTACCGGTGATGAAAAATATATTACTGCCGCTAAAAAAGCGCTTGACTGGAGTGTATCAGTTTCTAAACCTCACGATACGAAGTGGGGAACTGCTTATTTTGCATATTACAACAATAAAGGTAAACTTGGCGGAACAGGTGTGCTTCTTGTTGCAATGATGCAATATTACTTGATTACAGGTGATGATTCCTATATGGAATATATAAAAGGTTATACTCGTCACGTAATGAGCAGAGTTTATGATAATGGTGAACTTCTAGGGTATTACATTCATCCAGCTTTTCAAAACGGGCAGCCGCTTATTAATATGAATGATGAAGAGAGAAAAGCAACATTCTCGTTCTATTATCCCGGTGAAGCACTTCTTGGTCTTGGGCTTTATGCAAATAATTTTGATGATGAACTTGCAAAAGAGGCTCGCAGAGTCGGCGAAAAAGCACTTGATTGGATTGTTGAAGAACGTCCAAAAATTTATGCTGATTTGTTTACCGCATTACCTTCTGATGCTTGGCTTATGCAGGCAATTGAGGAATGGGCAAAGGATGAACATTTCAGAAAAGAAAATTATATAAATTTTGTATTTACAGACGCAAATACGATGATGGAAAAAACTTACAAACGCGACGATACTCCATATATTGATTATGACGGCGGATATTATTATGAGTATGGTGACCATTATTATCCTGATGGTGCAAGGTCAGAAGGTTTAGTAGCTGCATTATATCTTGCACGTTTTCTTGGACGTGAAGAATTAGCTGAAAAACTTTTAAATGCTTGTAAAAATGTTGCAATGTGTCAATTCCATTTATATAATTCAGAAGAAAATAACTATTCGCATAAAAACCCTGAACGTTCGGTGCGATCTATAAGATTTAAGGCAACACGTCAATGGGTTCGAGTTGATTCAATACAACACGTTTCCTGCTTCTTTGCAAGATTGTTTATGGCAGAAAATAGTTTTCCTAAAAAAAACGACTAACAATATGTTAGTCAAAAAGGGAAAGGAAACAAAAATATATATTGAAGCTATATGCTTCAAAAAATTTTTTAAGTATCTGCTACGCTCCAG
>CAMTMK010000031.1 GCA_947073645.1 uncultured bacterium
AATAGGTGACATCCAGCCGACACGTTTTGTCAAAGACATTGCAAGATGGAATTGCTCAAGTATTTGGCTGTCAAATTTTTGATTTTGGTCTTTTTGCAAATTGTATGCAGTCATGATTTTATTGCCTGCGAATGTTTCGTTAAAGTTTGTTGTCATGTTACCGCCGACAACCATGCTTGCGTTTGATACTTTTTTGATTCGTTTTCTGATTAGTGTAACAGGTGTAATTGCAATAGCCATAATTGTTACACCTATAATTGCAAGTTTCCAGCTGTTGTATAATAAAACGCCGACAAGCCCTACAAGTCCGAAGAATGTTGCGATAAATGATTTTAACATTTCTATAATATTTTTTGAGGCAGTGTCAGGGTCAGATAAAAATCTTGTCAATACTATACCTGAGGAGTTTACATCAAAAAATTGCGGGTCCATTGAGGTTAATTTTCTGAACAAATCTTTTTTCAATGACATTGAAATCTTTTGACCGGTCCAATCTGTCAAATAATTACTTACATATTTTAAGACACCTTGGAACAATGCAAATCCTACAATACCGAATGGGATTATCATTGCAAGAAAAGCTTGAGAGTGAACTGTTAATCCTAAAAATGACCAAGTATGCTCCGGATTTCCGTTAACTACAAAATCAAGATACGGTTTTAGGGAAAGAGCAACAACTCCGTCTAAAAGTCCTAAAGGTATTGCAATTGCAAGGTTTGTTACAGCTCTTGGAAGAACCGGTTTTATATATGGAAAAATTTTCCCTAATAAATATTTATAGTTGAAGGCATCTTTTGATGCAGTATTTTGCAATTTGTAATCCATGTGTCTATCCCCTTATTTATTCTTATATTATCTCATAAAAAATTTATTTGTGTTAATATAAAGAAAAAAGGATTAGGAAGGGTAAAATATGAAGATTTGTGTTATAGGAACAGGATATGTCGGATTAGTTGCAGGTACTTGTCTTGCAGATATGGGGAATGACGTAATATGTGTTGATAATGATTTAGAAAAACTAAGAAAATTAGAAAATGGTATTGTACCTATATATGAACCGGGATTGGAAGAATTAATTAAAGCTAATGTAATGGAAGGCAGACTTAAATTTTCATCAGATTTGGATGATGCTGTAAAAAAATCGTTAGTTTGTTTTATTGCGGTCGGAACTCCTCAAAGTGAAGACGGCTCTGCTGACATGCAATATGTTATGGCAGTTGCAGAAAGTATCGGTAAAGCAATGAACGGCTATAAAGTTATTGTTGACAAATCAACAGTTCCTGTTGGTACAGCAGAAAAAGTTTCAGAAACAATTGCAAAATTTTATGACGGTGAATTTGATGTTGTATCTAACCCTGAATTCTTAAAACAAGGTGCTGCTGTTGATGATTTCTTAAAGCCTGACCGTGTTGTTATCGGCTCAAATTCTACAAAAGCAACATCTATTATGCAGGAGGTTTACGCCCCATTTTTTAGAACAGCAAGCAGATTTGTTATTATGGATGTAAAATCTGCAGAAATGACAAAATATGCCGCAAACTCATTCTTAGCTGTAAAAATTTCTTATGCAAATGAAATTGCAAATATTTGTGAGGCAGTAGGTGCAGATGCAGAAATGGTACGTATCGGTATGTGTTCAGACAAACGTATTGGTTCGCAATTCTTGTTCCCGGGTCTTGGATATGGCGGAAGCTGTTTTCCAAAAGATGTTAAAGCTTTGTTAAAAACTGCAAAAGATCACAATTGCGGTCACAGATTGATTGAATCTGCAGATGAAGTAAACAAAGAACAAAGAGTAATCTTTATAAATAAAATTCTTGCACGTTATGGCATGAATCTTGCAGGTAAAACTATTGCTGTATGGGGATTGACGTTTAAACCTAAAACAAATGATATGAGAATGTCTCCGGCTATTACAATAATTAATTTCTTGTTAGAGTTTGGTGCAAAAGTTCAGACATATGACCCTAAAGGATTTGAACAGGCTAAACAAATCTGGGGGGACAAAATTACTTATGCAAAAAATTCATATGAAGCTCTTGAAAATGCTGACTGTATGTTGTTGCTAACTGAATGGAACGAGTTCAGACGTCCGGATTTTGACAGAATAAAAGAATTATTGAAAGAGCCCGTAATCTTTGACGGCAGAAATCAATATGACGGTGAACGCTTGAAACAGCGTGGATTTGAATATCATTGTGTTGGGAAAAGGTTTTAAATAATAAAAAAGGATAGGTTTTGTGCCTATCCTTTTTTATTTGGCGGATTAAATTCAAGTTTCATTGTTTCTCTATTATATTTCCAATTGTCAGTGAGTTTATATGCAGTGAAGGATGCACCTTTTCCATGTTCTTTTAACCACCCCATATTATCGGTGGAATCACTGGTTTCTTGTCCATATCCGTTAGTAATAGCTATGTGCCCGTCTAAACCTTTTTTCTCGTATACAATAATCACACCTGCGGGCAGGTTTTTTAAATCTTTTGCTGTTATATTAAGTTTTTCGAATTTATCAGGATATTTGTCAAAATATTTTTTAGCTTCATAAGCACTTCCTTTAGGCATGTCTGCATAGTCATCTATAACTCCGGAAGCCCATAATGCGTGTTTTACTCCTGTATAGCAGGAGTTTGAAACATCCATTGCATCTGCAACTTTTTGTGAATATTTAGCAAGACATATATCAATATTTCTTGCATTTTTTGCGTTTACACCTAAATTGTTTACTACTTTATATGATGATGAAACATTTCTAAAATACCAATTTGCTATATTATTTATAGGATTGTATGTAACAGAATCCGGTATAGAATGTAAGTCTCCGATGGGAACCGCAGAAAGTTGTCTGTCCTGTTTTAAATTATATAGAGGAGGAGGTAATTCTTTTTGGATGCTAACAGCACAACTTTCTACAGAGCAAGTATAACGCTGTATTGGTATATTTTTCGTGCTGTGAAGATTCAAACATTTTTCAACCATATTATATATAAAGTATATATAAGGTGAATAATTGCTTATTCGGTGAAGTTTTATTAACAAGTTAAATTTTTATAAGTTTCGTATGCCCTTAAGACTTTAGAATTGTTTTGAATCTGGTAAATTCTTACCAGTGCCCATTGAGCATGCGAATTTAGTTCGTCATGTTTAATGTAGCCTGCATCTGCTGAGTTTCTTAAGCTTTTGTCAATGGTGTTATAAAGTTTTGCGAGCGTAATATTGTCCAATCTGTGAATCGGGCGTGAAAAATAATCAGCAAGTCCGCCGGAATTATCCTCTAATGTTTTATATAGTTTTTGAAGCGTTGTTTTTACATCCGAAAGCTCATATGCCAAAAAAGAAATAACTTGAGCTTTTGTGCCGTGGCGATAAACATATGCTTTCGTTTTTTCAATGTTTTCGGGGTGTTGATTTTCAAAATTATTGTCAATTATAGAATTAATGTATTTTTTTATTTCTTTTTTAGTTATTCCGATAGATTTTGCAAACATAATATCATCACCCTGCTTTGTGAAAGAGTTTTTCAGCGGGCGGAAACGTATAAGCGGTCTGTGTGACAAAATTTCTTTAAGTTCGCTTTGTGTAATGTCTGTTTTTGCAAGATTTTTAATTGCAGTTGAGTTTTTCTTTATAAATTCTGCTTTTTGTTTATCTGTAAGTTTTTCAGATGATAGTATTTTATAAACATCTAAGGAATTAATAGGTTGAATTTTATTCATGTAATTTTTCCTATAAAAAAAGCACCCTTTTGGGGTGCTTTTTTATTTGGGCATGAAGAGACTCGAACTCCCACGCGTTAGCACTAGTTCCTAAGACTAGCGTGTCTACCATTCCACCACATGCCCATAGCATTTAGTGTGTTTCGCGCATAACCAGTTTATATCGAATATGTTCAAATGTCAATATATTTGTGATATAATTATTGAATGGCTGAAGTAAGACGTTTTGAGTTTATTGATTTATTTAAAGGTATAGGTATTATTTTTATGATAATAGGACATGTTGGGGTTGATGAGAGTTTTTCTCATTATATTTCAGCGTTTCATATGCCTATGTTTTTCTTTATATCGGGATATTTATTTAAAAGTTATGATTTTAAAGATTTATTGAAAAGAAAATTCGGTTCTTTGATTAAACCTTATTTATGGTTTGGTGCTTTTAATGCTATTGCTTGTCTTTTGTTGGTAGAAAATTTTAAAATAGGTACTTTTATTGAAAAGTTGTTTTTCTTTAATAATAGACATTTAGCTGTGGCGGGTGCATTATGGTTTTTGACTTGTTTATTTTTCCTTAATATAATATTTTGGTTTATTCATAAGCATGTTAAAAATAAATATTTGCTGGGTGTTATACTTTTTTTAATAGCTATTAGTGAATTCTTCTTAAAAATAAGACTGCCATATTCTATAGATTCAGCTTTATATATGCTACCTGTTTTTTATGCAGGTTTTATGTTTAAAGATTTTGAACCGAATTTGACAAAGTGGCAAGGTGTTATATGTGCAATATTGTGCTTTATTGTATCTTTATTTTGTATATTTAAAAATGGTCATTGCGGTGTAAGGGCAAATGAGTATTCAAATTTAGCATTATTTTATTTTAATGCAATTACAGCAACTTTGGCTTACTTTTATTTCTCAAAATTTATTTGTAATTTTTTACCCTTAAAAAGTGTTCAATATATTGGGAGAAATTCTATAAATTATTTATGCTTAAACCAAATTGTTATTAAACTGATATCTAATTTCGCGGAGGGGACAGTTCAATGCTTTGTTTTAAGTTTATTGGTAATTTCTGTATTATCTGTGGGGGTAAATAAAATAAAAGTCTTGTATAAATCTATTTGCGAATATTTTCAGGATGTGCGGAGTTTGACAGAATAATCTCGTAATACTCGTTTTTATCAATGTTTACACCCATAGTTTTCGGGTCTGCAAAAACTTTTTTCTTTTTTTTATTCAATAATTTTTTGTAATCGCCTGCCATATTCCAATTATATTACAAAATTTTAAAAACTGCTTGAAATTTTTCTACCTTTGTTTTACGATAATTACACGTGCGTCGGTGTATTTGTGGAACACCGATTTAAGGAATTCAAAAAGTACGAAATATAATTATAAAGGAAATGTGAAATGAACCCTATTATTGATGAATTGGAAAAACCATTTTTAAGAGAAAATCTTCCTGAAGCTAATCCTGGCGATACTGTTAAAGTTTTCGTTAGAATTATCGAAGGTAACAAAGAAAGAACTCAGGCTTTCGAAGGAACTGTTATTAAAAAACACGGTTCAGGTATTAACAAAACTATTACTGTTAGAAAAGTATTCCAAGGTGTTGGTGTAGAACGTGTATTCTTACTTAACTCTCCAAGAATTGAAAAAATCAATGTTCTTAGAAAAGGTGATGTAAGACGTTCTAAACTTTACTACTTGAGAGAACGTTCAGGTAAAGCAACTCGTATCAAGGAAAAAATTGAAAAAAGATAAGCTTCACATACACTGGTATCCCGGTCATATTGCTAAAGCTGAAAGAAAGCTCAAAGAACAATTGTCGTTAGTGGATGCGGTTATTGAAGTTATTGATGCGAGACTGCCTTTTTCAAGCAGTTATGATAATATTGCGGGGCTTTTAGGTGAAAAGCCCCGCTTAATTTTACTCAATAAATCAGATTTGACGGATATCAATGAATTGAATAAATTTATAAAAATATTGGAAGAGAAAACAGGGTTCCCTGTTGTTAAGTCTGATGCGAAAAATTCAAAAGATTTGAATTTTATTGTTAAAAAAGCTGTTCAACTTTCAGAACCTCGTATTCAAGCGTTGATGAAAAAAGGGCTTTTAAGACGTCCTGCACGAGTTATGGTTGTTGGCATGCCTAATGTTGGAAAGTCTAGTATTATTAATAAACTTACACGTTCTTCTAAAACCAAAATTGGTGCAAAAGCTGGTGTGACACGTCAACAGCAATGGGTTCGTATAAATCCGCAATTGGAACTTCTGGATACTCCGGGTATTATCCCGATGAAACAGGAAGATCAGGAACGTGCACGTAAACTTGCATTTGTTAATGCAGTTTCTGAGAATGCTTATTCAAACGAAGTTGTTGCAAAAGAATTATTGGTGATGCTGGAAGAAAAATATCCGCAGATTGTGAAAGATTTTTATAAAGTTGATAATCTTACAATTGAAGATATATCAAAATCACGTAATTGGATTGTTGCAGGCGGTGAAGCGGATATTGAAAGAACATCTGTTTATATTTTGAGAGATTTCAGAGAAGGTAAAATCGGAAAGTTTATTCTTGACGAGGTGTAATGGAGAAGTATAAAGAGCTTTTTGCATTTGATGAGAAGCAGAACAAAGTTATTATCGGGACTGATGAAGCAGGTAGAGGTTCAGGTGTTGGTGCTGTATTTGCCGCTGCTGTTTGTTTTACGAATAAAAATAATGATTTGGTAGAAAAACTTGTTTATTTGAATGACAGTAAAAAAGTTTCCAAAAAACATAGAGATGAACTTTACGAAATTATTAAGTCTGAAACAGTAAATTCTGTTGTGTATGCAGGAGTTGAAGAAATTGAACGTATAAATATTTTGAAAGCATCTTTGGGGGCGATGCGTCAGGCTGTTGAAAATGTAAGAAAGAATATTGAGTGTGAAGAGTTAATTGTGCTGGTAGATGGAAATCGCCAAATTCCTCAATTAATTTATCCTCAAAGGTTTATAATCAAAGGTGATGGTACATCTGCATCAATTGCTGCAGCTAGTATTTTGGCAAAAGTTGAACGCGACAGATATATGTTAAAGCTTGATGAGGAATTTCCTCAATATGGCTGGGCAAATAATATGGGTTATTTAACAAAAGACCATATGAGTGCAATTGATAAGTATGGAGTTTCGCCTTATCATAGAAGTTCTTATCTTCAAAAACATTTTGCAAAACAGGAACAGTTAAATTTATTCTAATAAAAAAGCCCTTCTAAAGAAGGGCTTTTTGTTATGCCATTGAAAATTCTTGAGCAAATATATTATTATGATCTACATCAAATAGAATTTCGTTTTTAATATTTGCCAAATCTTGCTGCATTAATCTTCTTGGTGAACCTTCTTCCATTGAGTGGTTTCTTAGTAAGTATGACGGGTGGAAGATTATCATTGATTTGTATTCTTTTCCGTCAACAGTAATGTTCATCCATTGACCTCTAACTTTAGAAATAGTTTGTTTTTTGTCTAAGTTAACAAAAGATTTCAAAGCTGTAGCACCGCAAAGAACGATTGCTCTTGGGTTGATAATATCAATTTGTGCGTCTAAGAATTTTCTGCAAGATGCTTTTTCTTCATCTGTAGGAACTCTGTTTTCTGGAGGTCTGCATTTTACTGTATTAATAATATAAACATCTTCGTTTCGTGAAATACCGGCTTCTGCAAGAAACTCGTCTAATAACTGACCTGCGCGTCCAACAAACGGTCTGCCGGTTTCGTCTTCCATTTCTCCCGGAGCTTCGCCTATAAGTACGATTTTTGCAGTGGACGGATTGCCATCACCAAAAACTACATTGTTTCTTGTTGAAGCAAGGGCACAACCGTTACAGCTTTCGCATTTTCCTCTAACTATCTCCAAACAATTCTTTTTCATATTCTCTCCTCTTTAAATAGTCCTACATTATATTTCTTACAGTATCTTTTCAGTTCTTTCATAATTACATCTGATAACATAAATACTGCTATTAAATTTGGCACAGCCAAGAATAAAGTAAATGCATCAGATAGATTAATTATACTCTTAAAGTTCATGGCAGAACCTATAACTATGAATATACAATATATTACCTGAAAAGTACGCGTTGTCAATTTTGTTTCGCCGAATAAATAATTCCACGCCTTAATTCCGTAATAAGACCCGCAAAGCATTGTGGATAGTACAAAACAGCTTGCCATAAATGTTAAGAGAATTGGGAAGAACGGACAAACCGAGCCAAATGCTTTTGAAGTTAACTCAATTCCTGCAATTCCGCTTGTGTGCAAGTATTCGCCTGAAACAACGATTACAAAAGCAGTTGCAGAACCTACGATTACTGTATCAACGAATGGTTGAAGCATGGCGATAAAAGCTTGTGCAACGGGTTTACTTGTTTTTACAGCCGAAAATGCAATCGGAGCAGTGCCCAATCCCGCCTCGTTTGCAAACATTGCGCGTCTAAATCCCCATAACATGCAAGCGAACATTCCACCAGTCATGGCACGCGGGCTAAATGCTTCTTCTACAATTATTTTTAATGTATGTGGAACATGTCCGATATTGTATAAACAAACTGCAAATGCTGTTAAAACATATAATGTACACATAACGGGCGTAACTTTTGAGGTAAATTTGCCTATAGCTTTAATTCCGCCGATGATTGTAAAATAAGTTATAATCGCAACGATTAAGCCTAGAAGCCAGCTTTGATTTGCAAAGAAACTTTTGTCTCCGCCTGTAACCTCAGTAATTTGGGTTGTCATTGCGTTAATTTGGAATAAATTCCATCCGCCAATCATTGCAAAAATACAGCAAACTGCATAAATTTTTGACAAATGCGGTGCGAATTTCCCGATAAATCTGTTATTTTTAAGAGCACCTTCAATGTAATACATCGGACCGCCAGCGATAGTTCCATCAGGATTAACTTTGCGGAATTTAATGCCGAGGAGTACTTCTGCAAACTTTAACGCCATTGAGAAAAATCCAGCAATAACCATCCAAAAAATTACACCAGGTCCGCCGATTGATACTGCTGCTGCAGAGCCTGCAACATTTCCTATTCCTGCAGATGCTGAAATTGTTGCAGTTAAGGCTTGGAAAGATGAAACTTCTCCGCGTTTTTTCTTTTGGATTATATCTTTGTGCTCATAATTTTTAGTTATAAGTTTGAGAGCATGCTTAAATCCCCAAATTCCGATAAATCTTGTGCGTAGTGTAAAATATATTGCAGCGCACATTAAAAGTGCAACAAGAAACTCAATTTTTACACCATATATTGTAATTGAGCTGAATATTATCCCTGAAATTTTGTCGGCTATGGGTGATAAAAATGTATCTATAGCTGTATCTAAATTCATTGCTTATTTATTTTATCACAAACATACATTATTGGTTACATTCTGTGCTTGTTGTGCATAATTAACAAGTGCTTTAAATACAAACGGATGCATTTTCCCTTCTTTTACATCCTGATAAATTATTGTTAATGCTTGTTTTGGGCTCATAGGTTCTTTGTAAGCGCGTTTTTCAGTAAGAGCTGAATATTTGTCAGCAACGGATAAAATTTGCAGGTTTAAGTCGGCATTGAAATTTTTGTCTACCCAAGGATAGCCTGTACGTTTTGCGTTTTGGTGGTGATTTCTGATAAGTTTTAAGGTTTTGTCATTAAGTCCGCTGTTTTTAAGCATTTCGTAGCTTAATTCGGAATGGGTGTGCATTATTTTTGTTTCTTTTTCATCAAGTTTTCCGGGTTTGTTTAATACTTCGGCAGGAATAAGTACTTTGCCTAAATCATGCAGATAGCTTGCATCGTCAATAGATTTAGCATCAACTTTTGCCTGAAGTGCAAAGGGAAGATTTTCAACAATACCTTTTGTAATGTTTTGAGTATCTGCTGCGTGGTTTGAAAGAAGCTCTCTCAATTCATTCATGTTCAAATTAAGGTTAGGGTTAAAATCTTTTACTATATTTTTAACTTTTGGGTTACTTTCAATCATTTTTTTTATTGCAGTTTCAGTTGTAAAACGGTTTATTGAAGTGTTTTCAAATGTATCCGCATTTAAAGTGTTGCCGAAGTATGGATTTTTTCGGTTTCTGTCTATGTAAATATGAGGTTGTACCGCGCCCACACCAAGCGCTCTTGGTATTTCAAATCCCATTTACTACACTACAAATTAAAACTACACTACTTATATATAAAGTATTTTTTTTATAGGAAATTGCTTTTTTGTTTACGAAATGTTAAAATTGGCATATGAGAGATATTAAAAATGTATTAATATGCGGTCTTGGTGCAATTGGAAGCATTTACGCTGATAAAATAAAAGGGGCAAAAATTCTTGTTGACACTGGCAGGCTGGAGCGTTACAAAAAAAATCCGACAACTTTTAACGGTAAAGTTATGGAGTTGGACTATATTCTGCCCAATGATGATTTTAAGGCGGATTTGATTATTATTGCGACTAAATATGACGGTTTGGCAAATGCTATTGAGAATATTCAAAAGTTTGTCAGTGATGATACGCTGATTTTGTCTTTATTAAACGGGGTGACAAGCGAAAAAATTATTGCAGAGCGATATGGTGCTGAAAAAGTCGTATATTCATATTTTATCGGTCACAGTGCAGTTCGCGAAGGTAGAAATATTACGCAAGACGGCATTAATACAATTGTTATGGGTGCAAATGAACGTATCCAAAAATATTTTGACAAAGTCGGTATAAATTATGAAATTCCCGATGATATTATCCGTTCAATGTGGCTGAAATTTATGCTGAATGTTTCGTCTAACCAGACAACTGCATTGATGCGTTTGACTTTTGGAGAGATGCTTAACAATAAAAAATGTATGGAATTTGTTGTTAATGTAATGAAAGAAGTTCAGACGATTGCAAAAGCTGAGAGTGTTAAAAATACTGAAACTATGATTGAAGATGCACTAAAAGCATTACAATTAATGTGTCCTGAGGGAAAAACTTCAATGCTCCAAGACGTTGAGGCCGGACGAAAAACTGAAGTAGATATGTTTGCTGGGGTTATGATTGAACTCGGGCAAAAACACAATATTCCTACACCTTATAACAAAGTTTTGAAAGAATTAATCGAAATATATTGACCCTGTGCTTGTTTTGGGCTATTATTATAAGGAAATATGTTTAGGGAGAGATTTTAATGAGTAATGATTTGAAAAAATTTACTACTGCTCAATTTTTGAATTTTGCATTGGGCTTTTTCGGTTTACAATTTGCATGGCAGATGAGAATAATTTTATCAGGGCCTGTAACGGAAGGTTTGGGAGCTTCACCGTTTATTTACGGGCTTATTTGGCTTGCTGGACCTTTTACGGGAATGGTTGTACAGCCGTTGGTTGGTGCATTGAGTGATAAAACCGTAAGTCCGTTCGGAAGACGCAGACCTTACCTTTTGGGTGGGGCTTTATTGGCTTCTCTTGCTTTATGGATTTTTCCAAATTCTGCAGATGTTGCTGAATTTTTGCATAATGTTACCGGATTAAACTTACCTCCGCTTACTGCTCTTGTGATTGCAGGTATTATGATTTGGATTATTGATGCTTGTGTGAATGTTGCACAAGGTCCTTATAGAGCATTAGTTCCCGATGTTGTTCCCGAAGAACAGCATTCTTTGGCAAATTCATATATAAGTCTTGCAATAGGATTAGGTTCTGTAGTTGCGGCGGGTACTGCTCCATTTTTAAAATGGGCATTTAATTATCAAATGTCAATTCCTGCGCAATTTGTAATGGCTGCTGTCGCATTTACGCTTGGTATGCTTTGGACTTGTTTTACAATTAAAGAGGCTAAAAGGCAGAGTGTAGAAGAAGTCAAAGAAAAATCCGGTGAAACATTTATTGATTCTTTGAAAAACTTTTTTGCAATGTCTCCTGAAGTTTCAAAAATTTGTACAATGCAGTTTT
>CAMTMK010000032.1 GCA_947073645.1 uncultured bacterium
CCCATAAGTGGCGTCCTTTCGTCCTTGTTTCCTTATGTTTTTTATTACGGCATACTACATAATTTTCTTTAATTTTTCTATTTAATTTGTTAATAAAACGTTACATTAAGAACGAAAACGCAAGTATATCAAGAAAGTTTTATTAAAGTTTTTCTTAATTTTTCCAGCTTTTTATCATCAGTTCCTATTCCGCAAAGAAGCATTGTCGAAATTTCGTTTGTTTTTTCATCTTCTATATTAAATTCTTTAAATAGCTTTTTAGAAAGTTCATAACCTGATAAACCTTCTTTTTTTATAAGAATTTTAGTAATATCATCTCCACCAAAATTAAAATTAATTGTGTGTAATTCTTCTAAATTTGATATTAATTCATTAAGACTTTTACGTCCTCGTTTTGAGTTTAAATAATTTATATTTGCTTCAATAGATGCCAGCAACGGGTAAGAAGGTGATGTTGTATTAATCATTGATAGAGCTTTTGAAGCATCTAAATCACAGTTAACGTGTAAAAGTGCTGTAGGATTAAGCCCGCCCGCTGTTTTATGAAGTGACTGGATTGTGAAATCTGCAATTTTAACTGCACTTTCAGGCAATTTATCAGAGAATGGATAAAGTGCGCCGTGTGCTTCATCTACTATTAAATAAGTGTTTTTACAAGCTTTTTTTATTTCTTTTATGTCTGATACAATTCCCTCGTAAGTTGGGGAGGTTACAATAACAGCCTTAATTCCATTCAAGTTTAAAATATCAGGAGTTGTTCTATCAGGTACTCCCCACTCTTTATTTATTGGTAAATCGTAAAATACAGGTTCACAACCAGCGAGTTTTACAGCATTATGATGTGAGGGATGAGAATTACGCCATATAAGAACTTTATCACCTTTATTTGTACATGTTAAAACAGAGGTAATTATACCGCTTGTAGAGCCATTTGTTAGAAAGTGAGTATATTTTGTGCCATAAATCTTTGACGCACGTTTTTCAGCTTCTGAGAGGGCTGTCTGCGGATCATGTGCATCAGTTTCTGAAATGTCGTATTTATAAATATTTCTTAATTTGTTGAATATGAAAAATTTCTGTCCATGTGAAGGTGTTGTGAACAGAGTTTTTCGATTTTGTTTTCTTAATAACGCCAGCAAACTCATTACTTGTTACGGATTTCTATACTTCTTTTTGCGCAATATTGAGTCAAAGTCATTTTATCTTTACCATTGTGGTATTCAAATCTGCCTGATAAAATGTATCCGCCATTTTCAGCTTTCTCAATTCTTATCGGTGAGAAAAAACACTCTACAGATTGTTTTTCAGACAATGGTAATGTTATTGTAAATTTGTTTTCAATATTAACATTTTCATTTGTTTTGAATTTCATACCTCCCGCTGAAATATCAAGAGTAGAAATTTTATGACATCCGCTATCAAATGATAAGTCAAGTTCATACATATATTTAATACGTGTATATTGACGTCTTTGTAAAAATCTGTGTTTTGCGGGGGCTGCAATTTTTAAGATTTTGCCGTCGATACTTTCTGCAAAAGAGTCAAAATATAAAGTACCATGATTTGTCTGTGTATAAAATTCGCAGTAATTGTGACGCATAATGCCATTAGGATTATGTTCAAGTTCAATTGTAAAATATCTTGGTTCAACTTCAATTACTCTGCCTTTATTAGCACATTTAAAGTCTGATGGTACAATAGTTATTTGTCTGTCTTTTTCAATAAGTTCTCTCATAATTATCCTCACTTTGAAACTATTGTACAACATTAATTTATTTTTGTCGATATGTTAAGCAATATACTTAAGTGCAACAGTCCTATAAAAATAATTAACATTTTGTTGAATGAATAAGAACCCAAAAATCTGTATTATATAAATGTAAATCCTCAACTCTTCTGATTGCTCAGTATACGCTCCTCAATATATAAGGGGAGCTTTTTTTTATAAAAAAAATGACCGCTTATGCGGTCATTTTTTATTCTTTTAGGAATGATTCATAATTTCTTGCCAGCAAGTGTGTTCTTACTTGATTTATTAAATCAAGGGCAACACCAACCATGATTATTAATGATGTAGCACCGATACCCTGCATAGTTTTGATATTTGTAACATAACTTGCAAGTGACGGAACTAATGCAATAATACCAAGTCCCATTGCTCCGATAAATGTTGTTTTAGTCAAAATTTTATCTAGAGCTTCTGCTGTCGGTTTACCGGGCTTAATTCCCGGAATTGATGAACCGTATTTTTTAAGGTTATCAGCAATATCTTTTGGCTGCATATTCGGCATAATTGAAGCATAGAAGAATGTTAATGCAACAATTAATAAGAAATACAACACATAATATGTTACACCGTCAGGACTTAAGAATTGAGTCATATGCACAACCATAGCCTTAACTGCTTCACTTTTGAAATTAGCTTGTCCTACCAAACTTAAAATAGTTGATGGGAACAAAAGAATTGCAATAGCAAAGATAATAGGCATTACACCGCCCGGATTAAGTTTAAACGGAATAAAAGAATTCATACCGCCGTAAACTTTATTTCCTACCTGTCTTTTCGGGTTAACAATAATAACTTTTCTAACAGCTTCCTGCATTACAACAATAAAAATCATTGCAAGGAAGAAGATTAAAAGTAATACTGCCAAACCCAACTGCATCATAGAATTATTTGCAACAATTTGAGCTGTTCTAGATGCATAGATAGGAATGCCTGATAAAATACCGATAAAGATGATTAATGAACCGCCGTTACCGATACCTTTTTCGGTGATAAGTTCTGAAATCCACATAACCAGTACAGAACCTGCTGTTAGTACTACAATTGAACTTATAAAGAACATTATAGGATTAACATTTGGCAATACTGCACCCGGCAAATGGTGTAAGTATAACATAAATATTAATGACTGAAACACAGCTAGTACAACGGTAAAAATACGTGTATACTGTGATAATTTTCGTCTGCCTGCTTCACCTTCTTCTTTCTGTAATTTTTCCAAAGACGGAATTACAACAGAAACAAGTTGAATGATGATTGATGAAGTAATGTAAGGTCCGATACCTAAAGCAAATATGGATACCTTACCCAGTGCACCGCCTGAGAATAAATCTAAAAATCCTATAATATTATTCCCTTGAGCGATATTACTGAAAATTTGGTTATTAATACCGAATAAAGGCATTTGCACACCAAATCTGAATGCAGCTATCATCAAGAATGTGAAGATAATCTTCTGTTTTAATCCTGATGCATTCCACATTGACATTAAATCATCAGTTGTCGGCATTCTCATTCCTTGTGCCATTATACTAACTCAACCTTTCCGCCTGCTTTTTCGATTTTTTCTTTAGCTGATGGTGTAACGTAAGAAGCTTTAACTGTAATAGCTTCTTTTAATTCCCCGTTGCCTAATACTCTTAAGCCAACGCAAGTCGGATGAATTCTGCCAGCTTCTTTTAAAATTTCAAAAGAAACTTCTTTCAAACCGTATTGAGCAATTCTGCCAACGTTGATTTCAGCATAGTTTAATTGGTTAATAATTTTGAAGCCTTTTAATTTAGGCATTTGTCTGTAACCAGGCATTTGTCCGCCTTCAAAACCTCTTTTAGAAGAGTTGCCTGAACGTTGTCCTTCACCGTTATGGCCACGACAAGATGTTTTACCATGTCCTGATGAACGTCCTCTGCCTACTCTTTTTGATTTATGTGTTGCACCTTCTGCAGGTCTTAAATCTTCTAATGTAATTGTCATTTTTTCATTTTCCTTTCTAATATTACTCGCTTTCGCTTACGCAATTTGCTGAGATAATTACTCAACGATTTGTACTAAGTGAGGTACTTTATTAACCATACCTAAGATAGTAGCGCTGTTGTAGTGTTCTACAACTTGATCTTGTTTAGATAAACCTAAACCTGCAACAACTCTGCGTTGTTTTTCAGAAGCACCGATAAGGCTTCTTACAAGTTTAATTTTTATTTGTTTTAATTCTGTTTTTGCCATTTTTATTTTCCTTATTATTTTAATTAAATACAATAACCTGACTTGGCTACTGCCAATATCGAATAAATCTTTAGATTACTGTTCGACATGGTTAGGTGTGTAGCACTTAGTTAAGAAGTTCAGACATAGTCAAACCGCGTTTTTGAGCAACTTCTTTGAACGGAGTCAATGCTTTTAAAGCTTCCAATGTTGCGTTAGCAGCGTTAAGAGGAGCTTTTGAACCTAATGATTTTGCAAGAATATTTTCGATACCTGCAAGTTCAAGAACTAATCTTACAGCACCACCAGCGATAATACCTGTACCTTGAGAAGCTGGTCTAAGCATTACAGAACCTGCACCTGAACGACCTGTAATCGGGTGTGGAATAGTTGTTTTGAAAATAGGAACTGTGATAAGATTTTTTCTTCCATCAGCAATAGCTTTTTGGATAGCAATAATAACTTCAGCAGCTTTAGCACATCCAACGCCAACTTGACCTTTTTTGTTACCAACGATAACGATAGCACGGAAGCTTAATTTTTTACCACCTTTAACAACTTTAGTTACACGGCTGATTTGAACAACACGTTCAATCCATTCAGATTGAGATTTTTCTTCAGTTGTTTCGATTTTTTGTTTTCTGCCGCGTCCTCTTTTGCGAGGTTTTTCTTCAGAAGTTTCTTCTGTTGCAACAACTTCTGCTGTTTCAACTGTAGCTTCTTCTACAACGATTTCTTCTTTGTTTTCTAAATCCATTGATTTTTACCTTTCATTTTAAATGTTAAATTCATATAAAAACGAATACGCTAAAAATAGTCAATTAAGACATATAGCAAAATATTCGTGAGTAACTTTTCTGACAAAAATAATTATTACAGAAAAAATAATAAATTGCAAGTGGGCAATATAAATATTTATTCAGACAATTAATATAACCAGCTTTGATAATAGCAGGGAGCATTATTGCAGTAAGAATTTGGGGTTAATATATCACTTTGAGGTATTACAGCTTGAGGCAAGCCTGTGTCAACGCGTTTTAAGTTTCCATTTTCACCTTTTTGTGCCAGAAAAAATGGAAATCTATCCTTGCCAAATTTATTCGGTCCTTTTGAACCGTTTACATCAACAAGATAAATATTTTCTGATAACCAATATGCTACCCAAACTCTTCCAGAGATGTCAACAAATGCTGGACAATTTGCTGTAATTTGAGGCATCTCACCAAATGTATCGGCTAATACCCAACATGGAGTCAATTTCTCACATTCTTGTACTACTTTGAAGTATTTTTTCATTGCATTCCACTCAGAAGTTCCTGCATTAATATCCCATGTTGAAGTTCTTGGTACAAGTTCATCTTCAGATAGAGCTCTGCTTAAAACATTTGAAAAATCAGAGTAAGCTTTTTTGTATGCGCTTTTATACTGCATATTATTTATGTTATTAATTAAAGTCGTCATAGTAAGCGCCGCAACAACACCAATAATTCCTAAAGTTATCAAAACTTCTGCTAATGTAAAACCAAAATTTTTCATGCCGATATTCCTCTTATTAGGGTAATATTGTCACAAAACCTCCAAAATAGCAATATTTATATTCTAATTATTTGATATATCTTAATCTATGGGAAAGAAAATGGATAAAGTTTTTCATAAAAAATTTGGGCAACGTATCCGTTTTTTTGAGAAAAGAACGTGGTATGACTCAAGAGCAATTAAGCTTTGAGATAGAAGCTGACAATTCATATATTGCAAATATTGAAAATGCACACAGAGATATTCCGCTCTCGCATATTCGATTGATTGCAAAAGCACTTAATATTGAGCCTTATGAATTACTTAAATTTTAAACTTTATTTTCAATTACTTCTTCTAAAAATTCATCAAATGTAACTTTTTTAGCATTATTTTTTTGTAAAAACATTTGAAAATTTTCTTTTCTTATTTCGTTTGATGTTTTAAGCAAATTTTTTAATTGCAAAATTTTTAGTCGAAGTATATCCCAGCCTGTAATGACATATATTGGTCTTCTAAATTCAACATATTCGTTTGTATCATTTCTAAAAATTTTATTCTTTTTGCTAAACTCTGGAAAACTCTTTTTAAACGATGCTACTTCAAATGGTGAAGCATCTACTATTCTGACAGCAGTAAAATATTGTGAATTTCTATTCTCAATTCTCATTAAAAAGCCTTTCTTATGAAAGGCTTAAAACATGTAAATAAAAAATTTTGCTATTATTTTAGAATTTTTTCTAAAGTATTTATCATGCAAGATTTGAATTGTTCGCATTCTTTTTCGTTTTTAGCTTCAAATCGTAATGTAAATACCGGCTCTGTATTGCTTTGGCGAATCAGGGCAAAACCGCCGTCAAATACAATTCGCATGCCGTCAAGAGTAATAATTTCTTTAATTTCAGGACCAAAAAGATTTTTATTATTTTCAACACAAGTTTTAACTTTTTCCAGAGTTTCTTTTTTAAGTTCATTTGGACATGGAAAGCGAACTTCAGAAGATGAGCAAACTTCATCGAATGGTTTTAACATTTCTGAAATAGTGAAACTGGGATTAGTTTTTTTATGCTTGGCAATAATTTCAATAATTCTGCATCCTGCATAAACTGCATCATCAAATCCGTAATATCTGTCTTTAAAGAAGGTGTGACCGCTCATTTCACCCGCAAGGATCGCGTTTGTTTCTTTCATTTTATCTTTAATGTATCCATGACCTGTTTTACACATAACTGCTTGTCCGCCATGTTTATTAATTTGGTCAAATAGGACTTGAGAACATTTAACTTCACTTACAACTGTTGGTTTTTCTCCATTATTAATTAAATCCATTGCATAGATAAGTAATAACTTATCACCTGTTAAGAATTTACCATCAGCATCAATAACTCCGATTCTGTCACTGTCACCGTCAAATGCAATACCAATATCTGCATTATTTTCAACAACGACTTCTTTTAATGTATCAAGAGTTTTTTCAACACTTGGATTTGGGTGATGATTTGGAAAACGTCCGTCAGGTTCAGAAAAAAGCTCGATTACGTCGCATCCGAGTTCTTTATAAAGTTTTGGCCCAACAACACCGCCTGTGGCATTTGCACTGTCGACAACTACTTTTACACCTTCTCCGATACGTCCGAATTTTCCTTTCATTTCTTCAATATAGTCAGGAATAATATCATATTCTTCAACTTTTCCAAGTGATGAAGTTTTTTCATCAGCCCAAATATTAAATGTAACATCTTTAACTTCAGCTATTTGTTTTTCGGTTAAAGTTCGTTTATTATATGTCATTTTAAGACCGTTATATTCTGAAGGGTTGTGGCTTGCAGTAATAATTGCCGCTGCTATAATTTCATATCCCGTAATTCCTGCAACTTCTGAATAATACCCGATAGGTGTAGGAGCTAATCCTAAATGAATAACATTTGCCCCTGTTGAAGTTATACCTTCTGTTAAAGCTTTTTCCAGTGCGGGTGAATGCAATCTTGCGTCACGAGTAATTGTTATCCACATATCTTTTTCAGTTTTGCCTGATTGCTGTTTAAGCCATTCTACAAAGCCTCTGCCTGTGTTGTAATAAAGTTCTTCAGTAATATCTTCTCCGTAAATCCCTCTTATATCGTTTTTTCCGAAAGCATGTTCGTATCTTTTCATATTAAATTCTCCCCTTTTATTGTATAATTATACCATGAAAAAGTTTCTGAATAACTTATTAAACAAAGAAAATATAGCCGGTTGGGTATTTATTCTTCCTGCCGTGTTGGGAACTTTTATATTCATTATCATACCTGTTGTATGTTCTTTCGGGCTTAGTTTTGCAAAATGGGATTTGCTAAATCCGATAGAATTTGTTGGGTTTGATAATTATAGAGAAATTTTTACGGAACCTTTGTTTTATAAAATATTTTGGAATACAATTGTTTTTGCTCTTTCCACTTCTGTTTTTGGAGTAATTATTCCGTTGATACTGGCTTGCATATTGAATTCCAAAATCAGAGGGTCAGAATTTTATAAAACTGCATATTTTTTACCTTTTATAACTCCAATGATTGTAATTGGGGTTATTTGGGAGTGGATTTTTGACCCTAATATTGGATTATTAAAATATTTTCATATAAATTGGTTATATGACAGTCATTATGCAATGACTGCATTGATAATTATTTCAGTATGGAAACTTATCGGTTATAATATGGTAATATTTTTATCTGCACTATCAGGAATATCTCAGAGTATGTTTGAAGCTTCTAAAATAGATGGTGCAAACGCTTTTCAGACATTTAAAAATGTAACTGTTCCTTTGTTGTCGCCAACAATTTTCTTTGTTGTAATAATTACGGCAATAAGTTCATTTCAAGTCTTCGACTTAATATATTTAATGACACAGGGCGGACCTTTGGATAGCACAAATGTTCTTGTTTATGCTGTATATAAGAATGCATTTGAATACTTCAACGCAGGCAAAGCTTCTGCTATTGCCTACGTTTTGTTTGTTATTATTCTTATCTTAACTCTTATTCAATGGAATTTGAGAAAAAAACTTGTTTATAATGAGGATTAAACAGTATATTCTTTCATTATTTTAGCCGGGGTAATGTCTTGTTCAATTTTTGATACACCAAGCAATGACTTAAATTTTTTAGTCAGCATACTTAAATCGAGTATGCCGTCAAGTGAAGCTTCTGCAGGGCAAGATGCCTCTGATACATTATTTGGAACAGAACGTCTGCCTGTTGTAAATGTAGAAAATATTTTTCCATCAGGAGTTTGTCCGTGCAATATTGTAATTTTACCGTCATTTGCTTTATTTATAGTATTTAATGCTGAATCAAGAGTTCGCAAACATCCTTTTTGTTCTGCATATTTAACTACATCTTGAAATGCGCTGTTGTTAACAAATTTAGCATTGAATGCAGGGGAATAATTGTTTCTTTGAATATCCATAAATGTATCTCCTTTTTTTTTGTTTTAAAAACCATAAAAATATATTTTGCTGTTAAGTAAAGATTTGTTGCAAAAGATTAAAGTTTTTTGAATTTATGCCGTTTTCTATTTTATAGGAGAGTGTGTGTCATGTTTGAAGACTTAAAAAAAGAAAATATTATAATTGATATTACAAATCTGGTTGGCAATTTAGAAGCTGATGCTGATGCTTACTGCGAATTTATGAAAGGTGTAATTTTAAATACATCAGGATTAAACTAATGTCTAATGTAAAAATTTTTCTATGATTTTATATTACAGTTATGAAGATTGTTATTTTAGGCGGAGTCGCAGCAGGTGCAAAGGCAGCGGCAAAAGCGCGCAGAATTTTACCTGAGGCAGAAATTAATTTATATACTGATGATACGCATGTTTCATATTCGGCATGCGGGCTTCCGTATTATATTGAGGGAAATTTTGAAGATTACAGAATGCTTCTGGTACGTTCTCCTGAAGAATTCGAGGAAACCGGTGTTCATATTCACCTTAGAAATCGTGCCGTAAAAATAATACCTTGCTGTAAGCAGGTATTAATTCAGGATTTGGATAATAACAAAGCCATGCTTGTAGATTATGATAAATTAATCATTGCAACCGGCGCAAGCCCAATAATTCCACCAATTAAAAATATTAGTTTAAAAAATATATTTACAGTAAGAAAAATTGAAGATGGGATTGCAATAAAAGAAAAAGCGTTACAATCTAAAAAGGCTGTTATTATAGGCGGAGGGTATATTGGTATTGAAATGCTTGAAGCACTTGTAAAACAGAATATTCATGTAACTTTATTTGAATATTCTGATTATATAATGCGCCATTTTGATTCTGATATGTCTACTTTGATTTATGAACAGCTTATATCAGCTTCTAACGGTAGATTTGAAATTTATACATCAGAGTTGGTGACTGAATTTTCCGGTGATAATAACGGAGTAAATGCAGTAAAAACAGGTTCCGGCAGAGTGCTTGAATCTGATATGGTAATTGTTGCTGCCGGTGCGGTTCCAAATGTAGAGATTGCACGCGAGGCAGGAATTGCAATAGGCGAAACTGGCGCAATAAAAGTTAATAACAAGATGCAGACAAATTTTGAAGATATTTATGCCTGTGGTGATTGCGTTGAAGAAAATCAAATAATTTCAAATACAAAAATTTGGATGCCTTTAGGTTCAAATGCTAATAAAGAAGGGCGTAC
Organism: uncultured bacterium; assembly: GCA_947073645.1. Classification (GTDB taxonomy): domain Bacteria; phylum Cyanobacteriota; class Vampirovibrionia; order Gastranaerophilales; family Gastranaerophilaceae; genus Stercorousia. The sequence continues at coordinate 10,182 of CAMTMK010000032.1, forward strand.
TGCTGCAATAAATGCCTGTGGCGGAGAGGATAGATTTCATGGGGTTTTAGGTTCTGCTGTAACCAGATGTCTTTCTTTAACTATGTCTTTGACTGGTTTAACTGTTGAAACAGCAGAAAAATTAGGGTATGAGCCTGTATTTGTAAAAGTTACCAAAAATGATAAAGTTGGTTATATGCCTGATGTGAATAATATTACATTAAAACTTGTTGCTGATAAAAAAACAGGCTTGCTTCTCGGTTGTCAGGCTGTTGGCGCAGGAGATGCAGACAAAAGAGTTAATATAGTCACTTCAGCTTTGCTTGCAAAAATGACCGTGGAAGAATTTTTTAAAAATGATATAACATATGCCCCACCGTATTCACCGACAATTGATCCGCTTTTAAACGCATCACAAATATTAATGGGTATGATTAATCAAAATTAGCAATATATTTTGCAATACCTTCGCCCATAGCAAAACAGCTTGCTTGTACCCTTAGTGCGCCTTGTGCCATAAAATC
>CAMTMK010000033.1 GCA_947073645.1 uncultured bacterium
TGATATGCAGGTCGAATATATTGTTGTGCAGTTCTGTTTACATCTGCAAATTGCATATCTGCAGCAGTACCGCTTTTACCTCTTTGTGCAGCTCGTTTATACCATCTGTCTTTTATAACTTCAAGCGGAGTGTAAACGTAAACTTTTACATCCATAACATCTCTTACGCCTTCATTTAAGACGTATAGTCCTTCTGTCAAAATAACTTTGGCAGGTTTTTTAACATCTCCGTTAGGATTAGATTCACAAGTTACGAAATTATATCTTGGTGATGTAATTTGTTTTCCCTGTTTAAGTTCCATAAGATGATGTTTCATTAAATCTAAATCGATAACATCCGGAGTATCAAAACTAAAACCTGTTTTGAATAGCTCTTCGTAGCTTCCTGCTTCTTGAAGTTCTTTTGATGTATCTTTGTAGTAATCATCACAGCGGATTACTGTATAAATACCTTCTTTTTTGTCTTTAACACATGCTTTTATTGTATTATCAACGAAAACAGTTTTACCTGATGCGCTTTCTCCTGTAATACCTATCAGAAATATTTTTTTCTTTTCCTGAACAACTTTTCGCGCAATATTAAGAATCAAATTTTCCGAAGTTTTTAGAAACAACGGCTGCGGCTGTAATTTATCTTCTTCCAAGATTTTTTTTAAAGCATCAACAATAGTTGAGATAACTTCCATATCGCGTCTGCTTGAATAATAATCATAGCTTGTTAAAAAATCTGTAACCATTCTTTACTCCCTGTAGACATTTTACATTAAAATATTTTTTTTTTGTATTAATCGCTAATTTTTGTAACAATATTGTTATCTTTATTAAAGTTTGTTGTAAAAAATGTCGTTATGGGAATATGTGAAGTAACTAAGGAGATTGTATTAATGTATCATGACGAAATTTTTGAAAATGCACTAAAGGATGTTAAAGAAGAAAGCTATAAAGCTTTAAAAAAAGAGATTTCTACTATGGAATGTGCAATTGAGCGCTTTTTAAAAAGTGTTCTTGAATGTACAACATTCCGAAGTGAGCGAGATTTTAATCTTTCGGCATTATAAACAAAAAGACCTTCTTTAGAAGGTCTTTTTTATATGAGGGGGGATTTTTTTGAATATTAAGCTGTATAACTTAGTCCGGCTAATTGAGCATCTAATTCTCGATTTGCGATATATGTATTATCTTGAGGACAAGTGATTTGTTCTTGGTTGTCATCATATCCTTCTTGAACCATTTGATCTCTTTCATTAATCATTTGTTCATATGCATTAACAAGTTCTTCCATTTTTTTAGGGTCATTATATGCTTCAAGTGCAGTTTGTTGAGCTTCAGCTTCGCGTTTCTTTTCAATTTCAGATTTACCGACAAGTGCTTTTGCGCCTTTAGAGCACAACCAGCTTCCAAGTAATCCGCAAGCAACACCGATAACTCCTCCGACAACTGTACCTATCGGACCAGCGAAAGAACCGATTGCTGCGCCGATTTTACCGCCAGCCCAAGCACCTGCAGCGTAACCAACACCGGATGCTACTGCTACGGTTGCAGATTTGCCTATTTGTTTCCAACCTGCACCTGAACCGCATTCTCTAAATGTTTGTACTATATCAGGAACTTCAAATGCAAATTCTACGGCTGCGGTAACTGCACCGCCGCCTTTAATAAAGTTTTTAGCACCTTTACTTGCAACTCTTACGGCTGTAGATTTGCTTGCTGCTCCTTTAGTTAAGGCATTACTTGCAGCTTTCGCTCCTGAATATTTGCTAAATGCAGCTTTAAATTTAGCAAGTTTTGATGTTGGTTTGGCGTTAATGCTTAATGCCGCTTTATCAGCTTCAGCTACGGCTTTATCTAATTCAGATACAGCTTTTTGCAAATCTTTGCCTTTAAGAGTACCGTTGTTTAAGCCTTCTTTTATTGTTTTAACTTTTTCTTGGGCTTGTTTGTATACTTCAACTTTAGCAGCTTTAGCTTTTTTAGCTTCTTGGAATTTTTTCAAGTATTCTGCAGCTTTTTCAGGGTTTTCTGCTTTTAGTTTATAATATTTACTTTTGCTAAAACTAGTGCTTACATCTGTTGGAATCGCTCTTTCAAGTTCTTGTAATGTAGTTATATTATAAGCGTTTCTGAAACCGCCCCAAAAACCGTTACCTTTTACTCCATTTATAAAAGTTTGTCGTTGTGCTTTTACGGCAGAGCCAAAGTTTGTTTCTTTCCAATTGTGTAAAGATGATTTAAATGCTTCACCGTAATTACCATAGTTTTGATAAGCCCATTTTGGTGCATCCCAAACGATTTTCTTTGCGCCTTTAAATGCTAATGGAACTCCGCATACTAAGGCTGTACCGCCTCCAACAGTTTCTGCAAGACCAAAGTCGTTAGCTATTGCGTAACCAGCGTAAGCAGCTCCGCCTGCTATTTGAAGTGGTGTTAGTCTATATAAGCTTCTTGACATATTTAACGTATCAAAATACGTAAGCTTTGCCATATTTTTCTTTCCCCATTAAATTGATTACAGTAAATTTCTTTTACTGCAATTTTTTATTCCCCGTGTATATATATAAACGATATCTGTTTTTAATAATTGCTAAATAAAAACGCTTTGTTAAGATATGTTAACAAAGCGTTAAATTTAACACATGTAATTCATTTTGTTTATGCCTGATGTCATTGCCATAAAGTCTTGATCCATATAATTCCCGTTAGGAAGACCGTAACCGCCTTGAAGCATTTGTCCCATTGCCATTATCTGCTGAGGTGTCATTGTTGCCTGTGGAACATTGAAATTACCCTGCCCGTAAGGATTGGTTGCAACCATATTTTGTGCATATGGGTTCATCTGCTGTTGCGCAAGATATTGCTGCAGCATTTGTGCCTGCTGTTCAGCACCGTTTGCTTGTGCAAGTACTTCTTCTGCTTCGGCTTTCTTTTCTGAGTGGCTTTTACCTAATATTTTACTTGTAACCCAATCCGTTGCAAAACATCCGATAAGTCCGCCTAAAAGTGGAATTGGAATTAATGCTTGACCAACAGCAAAGCCTGCCATACTTGTAGCTAATCTGGTTCCGGATTTTAATGTTTCTTTTATACCGCCTACTAAACCTTCATCTTTAAATGCGGAATATATGTTTGGAATTTCCATTGCTACAAATAACAAAGGTAATCTTCTTAATAACTGACCGCCTATACCTTTAAATTTGCCCCAAGCACCTTTAGCAGCCCATCCGTTTTTCATATCTTTAGGTATGTCTGTTACTAATTTTTTTAAACTACCCCAGAAAGATTCATTTTTAGTTGCATTTTCGGCTTTTACAAAAGCATCACCAATTTGTTTATGAATATTTTTCCAACCTTGAGATTTTTTGGAAGCTGTTAATGTTGTTTCGGCAACTTTCAAAAATTTGTCATCTTGAAAAATTAATCGCCCTGTTGCTTTGGCAATTCTACCTATACTAACCATAATCTAACCTACTTTTAACCTACCTTACTTATATAAAGTTTTTGTTTTCGAAAAAATTGCTTTTGTAATGCTGATTGTTAATTTTTGTTAACATTTACAAATATTTTTGATAGATGTATAATTGCTTTAAGGGAGGAATAATGAGAACAATAACACTTATTAACGGAGATGGGATTGGACCTGAAATTTCTGATGCAGTTGTAAAAATTATTGATGCATCCGGATTAAAAATTGATTGGGATATTCAAACAGCGGGTGCTGATGTGATTGAGGCTGAAGGTGTCCCTTTGCCTGAGAGGGTTTTGAATTCTATCAAGAAAAATAAAATTGCTTTGAAAGCTCCTGTGACTACTCCTATTGGTAAAGGGTTTCGCTCTGTAAATGTTCAGTTGCGTAAAGAGCTTGATTTATACGCTAATTTACGTCCTTGCAAAAATCTTCCAAATATAAAAACCAGATTTGATAACGTTGATATAGTTGTTGTTCGTGAAAATACAGAGGATTTATATGCCGGAATTGAGCGTCAGGTAGATGAAGATACTGCAGAAAGTATTAAAATAATTACCCGAAAGGCTTCTGAACGTATTGCTAAATTTGCATTTGATTATGCTGTAAAAAATAACCGACGAGAAGTTTGCTGTGTAACAAAAGCTAATATAATGAAGCTTTCTGATGGATTATTTTTGGAATGTTTCAGAAACGTCGCAAAAGACTATCCGCAAATTGAGACACGCGAAATATTGGTAGATAATCTTTGTATGCAGTTGGTTCAAAAACCGTCGCAGTTTGATGTTTTGGTTTTGCCAAATCTTTACGGCGATATTGTTTCCGATTTGTGTGCAGGTTTAATTGGCGGACTTGGTGTTGCTCAAGGGGCAAATATCGGTATTGATTGTGCGGTATTTGAACCTGTTCACGGTTCTGCGCCTGATATTAAGGGACAAAATAAAGCAAATCCTACAGCATTATTATTATCTGCAATAGAAATGTTGAGATATATTGGAGAAAACAATTATGCTGATAGAATTGAAGCAGCATTGTTTAAAACTTTAAAAAGTGGTATATGCACTTGTGATTTAGGTGGAATGACATCTACAACAACCTTTGCTGATGCAGTAATTAAAAATCTTTAATCTAAACCTAAATCTCTTAAAAATCTTTTATTATCAGATAATTGTGTTAATTTGCTTTTATCAAACGGGTCTTTGACACCGCTTGCAAACAATTCATCCATAATTCTGTTGTGAGAGTCATTTTCCGGGTCAGACAAAACAAGTTTGGAAAAGTTTTTTATATCACAATTGCGTTCATACAAATTAAGAGCAGAGTGCGTCATTTTGTTAAGAAAAACATTTTTGTCTTCAATCGGATTTGTTGTTCCGGAAGTATGTTTTTCCCTTTCCAAAATAAGTTTTTGTGCTAATTTCTTAAAAATATACCCCATAGTTATATTATACACCTTATGTCAAATATTGCCATAATTCTTAACATTCTTAACAAGATGAAATTTTTCTTGATTATAAGTTGTATTTTAAATATAATAACTTCAGAAGAAAGAGGAATAAAGATGCTTGATATTAAACTAATTAGAGAAAATCCTGACAAGGTAAACGAACTTTTAAAAAGAAGAAATCCGGAACTTTCTATTGATGCTGTTTTGGAAATTGATGCTGAAAGAAGAAAAATTCAGGCGCAGGCTGATGAATTGCGTGCAACAAGAAAAAATGAATCGCAAAAAATCGGTATGATGAAGAAAAATGGTGAAAATACAGATGCTATTCAAGAAGAAGTTCGTAAACTCGGTGATGATATCAAAGCTTTAGAAGACAAACAAACTGAACTTGATAATAAACAAAGAGATATTTTGCTTCATACTCCGAATATTCCGGATGAAACAACTCCTGTAGGACTTTCAGAAGATGATAATGTTGAGGTATACAAATGGGGAGAGCCGAGAAAGTTTGATTTTGAATTCAAAGCTCACTGGGATTTGTGTGAAGAAAAAAATCTTGTTGATTTTGAGCGCGGTGTAAAGATTTCTCAAAGCAGATTTACTCTTTATCGCGGTAAGGGGGCAAGATTAGAACGTGCAATTATCAATTTCTTCTTGGATTATCATACGCAGGAGCAGGGATATGAGGAAATCCTTCCTCCATTTATGGCAAATGCAAATACAATGACAGGTACAGGACAGCTACCTAAGTTTAAAGAAGATATGTACAAATGTGTTGATGAAGATTTGTACTTAATTCCGACAGCAGAGGTTCCTGTTACAAATATTTATTCGGGTGAAATTCTTTCTGAAGAAGATTTGCCAAAATATATGACAGCTTATACTCCATGTTTCAGACGTGAATCAGGTTCAGCAGGACGCGACACAAGAGGGTTAATTAGGGTTCATCAATTTAATAAAGTTGAACTTGTTAAGCTTTGTACTCCTGAAACCAGTAGAGAAGAACATGAAAAATTAACAGAAGATGCAGAAAAAATGCTTCAATTGTTGGAACTTCCATACCGCCGTGAAGCTTTATCAACAGGTGATATCGGGTTTTCTGCAAATAAATGCTGGGATTTGGAGGTTTGGATGCCTTCTTATAATGCTTATAAAGAAATTTCAAGCTGTTCAAATTTTGGTGATTATCAGGCGAGACGTGCAAATATCAGATACCGTGATAAAGAAAGCGGAAAAACAAGATTTGTACATACGATTAATGGCTCAGGACTTGCTGTTGGCAGAACATTTGCTGCAATTGTTGAAAACTATCAGCAGGAAGACGGAACAATCATTATTCCTGAAGTTCTTAGAAAATATACTGGATTTGACAGAATATAAAAAACTCCCAAACGGGAGTTTTTTTATTTTTTAGTAAGCGTATAATATATTGCATCAAGCAGGCAGTCTCGTCTATGACAAGGTGCTGTAGAACCTTTTTTCTCACCGATTAATCTGCTAAACATTTTATCAGATTGTGTTAGGAGTTCATCTGTTCTGTTACCTAAATTGGTCCATGAATCCATAAATTTTTCTTTGGATAATCTTTGAATTTTTTCAAAATAATGTGGTAAACTGCCGAATGAAAATGTTGGGATGACATCATTTGTGTATTCAAATTGACCAATTTTAGCTTTCATAAAACCGCATTCTGCAGGAATTTCCTTTTTACCGCGTTTTAACACAGGTTCAATAAATATAACTTCATCTGCACCAATACCTGTTTCTCCGCTTTTCAATGCGTTATAAATTCTTCTTAGTCCCTTTATATCGCATCTTTCGTCCATAGCTGTCATAACATGGTCTATATGTTGCGGTTTAACTCTAAATTTTGCACCAAAAGCGGTATCATTGCTATTCATGTTGCTGCTAATTTGCATGATTAATTCCTTTTCTTTTCTACACATATTTAGTAACTTTCCTGAAAATTATTATTGCTTGTTTTGCTTAACATGTTTACAAATATTAATATTTCGGGCATAATGTAAATATATGAGGAGATATTAATGTACGAATTTCCGTTTGAGCTGGATGATTTTCAAAAAGATGCTTGTGATTTTATTAACGAAGGCAAAAGTGTTGTAGTATGCGCGCCGACAGGTGCCGGAAAAACTGTTATTGCACAGCATGCTATACACAGAGCACTTGAAGAAGGTAAAAGGATTTTTTATACAACACCATTAAAGGCACTTTCTAATCAGAAATATTATGATTTTGGCGAAAAATATGGATATGATAAAGTCGGCTTGCTTACAGGAGATACTTCATTAAATCGTAACGGGCAGATTGTTGTTATGACAACCGAAGTTTTCAGAAACATGCTGTATGGCACAAATTTTGGCTCTGTAACGGATAATATGATGGATGTAAAATATGTTGTTCTTGATGAAGTTCATTATATGAATGATGAACAGCGCGGAACTGTTTGGGAAGAAAGTATTATTTACTGCCCGACAAATGTTCAAATAATTGCACTGTCTGCAACTGTTGCAAATGCTGATGAACTCACGGATTGGATTAATACAGTACATTCAAAAACTGAACTTGTTGATACGGATTTTAGACCTGTACCTTTGAGATTTTTCTATTTTGACAGTTCGCAACCTGCTAAACTCCTTCCGCTTTTAACTCCAAGCGGACAGCTTAATAAAAAAATAAGACCTGAAAAAAGGGTGTTCGGTAAAAAATTCCAAAATAAAAAAAGTTATGTAAAAGATATTATTAGGAACTTAGAGCAGAATGATATGCTTCCTGCAATATATTTTACTTTTTCCCGTAAAAAATGTGATGAACAGATGGAAAAATGTGCCTCTTTGGATTTGATAACTAAAGGAGAAAGGGCGCAAATTCAACAAATTATAGATGAATATATTGCCGAAAATCCGCATCTTTACAATAACAAACATATTGAGTATTTATTGTGCGGTGTGGCATCTCATCATGCCGGACTTTTACCGGCTTGGAAAGGGTTAGTTGAAAAACTTTTCCAAAAAGGTTTGATAAAAGTTGTATTTGCTACGGAAACTCTTGCAGCAGGGATTAATATGCCTGCACGTTCAACTGTTATCAGTGCAACAAGCAAAAGAACTGACAGCGGGCATAGAATGCTTACGGCAAGTGAATTTTTGCAAATGTCCGGCCGAGCAGGACGACGCGGAATGGATGAAATCGGTTATGTTACAATTGTCGGGACACAGTTCCAGTCGCCAGAGGAAGTTGCAGAATTAGTTTTGAGTGATGCAAATCCTTTGGAAAGCCGTTTTTCTCCAAGTTATTCAATGGTACTGAATTTGTTACAGCGTTTTAGTCTTGATGAGGCTAAAGAACTTATTTTGAAAAGTTTTGGATATTTTTCCTCAGGTTCAAGATTACAGCCTTTAATTAAGGCACAGGAACAGATTAATCTTGAAATTAAGTCAAGAGAATTTGCGTGCCCTTATAGGCTCTCTGATAATGAAATGCATGAGTATGATAAGCTTCGTCATATTTATGTTCAAAATCGTCAGACATATAAAAGAATTTGTAAACAAGAGCGCTCAAAAAATCGTCCGCTTTCAGCTGAGGTAAGACAATTTGGAGCTCAAACAAAAGAAATGCTTGAAAAAATGCATAATTTTGCCTGTGATAACTGCAAGCTTTATAAAAAACATTCAAAAAATATTGAAGTTTTGGAACGTTTTACTGTGCGCTATAAAAAATTAGAAAAAGAGATTGAAAAACAAAAAGATATTTTCTGGAATAAATTTCTTGCGCATAGAAGTGTTTTGATTGATATTGGCTATTTGAAAGATGATTATCCGACAGTGCAGGGCGTTACAACTTCTCAGATACGTTCTGAAAATGAGTTGTTTATAGCGGAAATTATTTTTTCCGGAGTGCTTGAAAATCTTACTCCCGCACAGCTCGCCGGGGTAATTTGTGCTATTACGACGGAAGATTTAAGGGTTGATATTCCATATCTTCCTATATCAGAGCCTGTAAGAAAAACCTTGAACTTAATCCGTAATATCAGACGCAAGGTTGAAAAAGTTCAGACAAGATATTCTGTAGAAGCTCCTATGTATATAAATCCTTATTTCAGTTCTCTGATTGAACTTTGGGTTGAAGGTGCTGAATGGGAAACTATTACCGAGCAGGTTGATATGGGCGAAGGCGATATTGTTCGTTCATTTAAACGTGTAGTTGATGTATTAAGACAATTCACTACAATTGAAAATGTGCCGGAAGCTCTGGTTTTCACTGCTCGTGAAGCTATTGAAAAAATTCAGCGCGAACCTGTTGATATAGATTAGAGTACGCAGGCAAGTATCATCAAGAGAATTGTACCGATTTGCATTGCGGTTGCCATATTTTGTGAAAATTTATTGGAGTCATATCTGCTGGCACTTTTTGCTGCTTTATAGGCGCTTGAAATTCTGTTTATACGTGTCT
>CAMTMK010000034.1 GCA_947073645.1 uncultured bacterium
CGAAAAATTAAAAATTCGCGAACTTTTAATTAAATACAATATTGATTACGACAAAAAAAAGATTGATGAGATTTATGATTTTATAAATGAAAATAAATCTTCAAAATCAGGCAAAACAATGTCATTGACAAAAGATTTGTGGTTATTTGCAAGCGAAACTTGCACAGAAATTATTACAAAATCAGAGAAATCCTGCACTGAAATTAACATTACCAAATGCGGCGAATATGAATTTGAAAACTTTATTTTTTCAATAAAACCGTTTGAGGGCGAAATGAAATTCCCTTCAGACAAAGAATTTAAAGCATTAATAAATATCGATAAAATTGATTTCACACTAAGATACAGAAAAGATGGCGATATTATTCAACCGCTAGGAACAAACGGAACTCAAAAGCTCAAAAAATATTTAAACGAAAAAAAAGTACCAAACCATAAAAAAGACAATATTATTTTGCTTTGTGACAACAATGAAGTTCTTTGGGCAAGCGGATACGGTATCAGTAATAAAATAAAAGTTATAAATAAAGCGACACATATAATAGAACTGAGAGGTAAACTATGAAAATAAATGTTTTGTACAGCGAAGAAAAAATTCAAGCAAAAATTAAAGAATTAGCAGAGGAAATGAACAAATTTTATAACGGAGAAGAAGTTTACGTTATATGCGCGCTAAAAGGTGCTATTATGTTTGCAGTAGACCTTGTAAAACACCTTAATATGCCTTTAAAAATGGAATTTATAAGACTATCAAGCTACAATGGCGGAACAAAGTCTTCGGGAAAAGTTAATGCGGTTGATATTTCACTTCCTGATTTGAACGATAAAAACGTTCTTATTGTTGAAGATATTGTAGATACCGGCTTAACAGCGAAGTTTTTACTGGACTTTTTAAACTGCAATTTCCACACAAAATCTACAAAATTCTGTTCGCTTCTTGATAAAAAAATCACACGTCAAACTGATGTAGAACCTGATTATTACGGATTTGAAGCTGATGACAAATTTCTTGTAGGCTACGGCTTAGACTACGACGGATACTACAGAAACCTTACATACATAGGCTACATTGAAAAATGATAAATTTTATAAATAAGTTTTTTGAAATCGAACCGTCAGAAATTTTTGAAACCCTGAAATCTGCAGTAAATTTTAAAACAGGGTATATTTACTATACAAATCCGACAAGGCTTGAATATTCATACGGGCAAAATGACGCTTCACAGCAGCTTACAGAAGATTTGAAGATAAAAAATACAATTTTTGGACAAATAGTTATTACTGGCGAAAACTTTTCAATAGAAGATAAAGAAATTTTCAAAACATGTTCTGTAATAATTGCAAACCTGCTTAAAGACAAAGAGATTTCAGAGATTATGAAACTTCAGGCAAAAGAATTACAAGACGGATATTTAAAAGTTAAAGAAGCCGAACAGGCAAAATCAAAATTTATCTCACATATCTCACATGAATTACGCACTCCGCTAAATTCAATTCTCGGATTTTCTGATTTGGTTGCTCTTGCAGGTTCTTTGAATGACAAACAAAAAGATTATCTTAATGATATAAAAATTTCGGGCTTACATCTTTTGGAAATGATTAACGAAATTCTTGATATGTCCAAGATTGAAGCCGGTGCTATAACACTTAATCCAAGAGAATTTGAAATAAAGCAGGTAATTAATGAAACTATAAACATTATCCGTCCGCTTTTAAAACAGAAATTGATTACAAATATTGAAAATTTCACCATAAAAGCTGATTATCAAAAAATTCAGCAAATATTATTTAATCTGTTAAGCAACGCAATAAAATTTACTCCAGAAAACGGAGAAATAATAATAGAAACAAAATATGCTCAGCAGGCAATCATATCCGTAAAAGACAACGGTATTGGAATTGCACCTGAAAATATTGAAAAAATCTTCAACAAATTCGAACAAGCAGGCAATACAATGCAAAACTCTACCGGACTCGGGCTTACAATCACACGCGAACTCGTAAAACTTCATAAAGGTACAATCTCTGTTGAAAGTTCACCTGATAAAGGGGCAAAATTTACGATTGCACTGCCTTTATCATTGTGATACAATAACTTCGAAAGGTTGGAAATATGGCATCTATAAAAGACGCATTTGAAGAAAGCTTACAAGATGAACATGCAATATTAATGTTTATTATATTTGCAATCCCCTTGTTCCTCTGTTCAAAATTTCTTATTGAAAGTGACAAAACTGGTTATTTTATTGTAACAGCCTTATTTACAGCAGTTTTATATATAGGATTTTGTTTAAAATGTACGTCCAATGTACGTTCAAGCAGTAATGTCGTATTGCCGTCATTCAATATATTTCCGCTTTTATTAAACGGAATCAGAGGGATAATAGTTTTAGCCCCGTTAATCATAATTGCTTATACGCTTGAATATTTCATTGCCGGATTTCTGTCAAATTTAATAACAAATCCGACAACCTTGCAGGTTTTTATTGCAATAACAACAGGACTTTGCAATTCAATTGTTTATACAGGCTACATTCTTTTTGCAAGAAGATTTAGAGCTATGGATGTTTATGATTTTAAAACAATAAGTACGTATTGCGTTGATATATTAATTGCAGTAATCTTTATGAAATTACAAATGATTTTAGTAAATCTAATTGTAGCAGGTCCAATTACGTATTTAATCTGGATATTCTTCGGAATACCGCATCCTGTTGCAACATTCTTCTGGTGCGTTGTAACTGTTTTTAACCTTGCAATAATGGGACATTATATGGCACAAATTGATTATGAAGTAATCGGAGAAAAGGAAACCGTTTAACTTTCTGCCATTTCGCGAAGTTTTTTGAGTTTATCACGAATTTCTGCTGCACGTTCAAAATCCAGAATTTTTGCAGCTTTTTTCATATCTTTTTCCAATTGGTCTATAAGTTTCGGCAAATCTTTTTTGCTTATGCCCATATCAACCATTTCTTCAGCAACAATATCTTCTAAATCGCGATAACTTGCAACCAGCAATAACAAATTATTTTCAATAGGTTTCTTAATTGTTTGCGGAACAATACCATATTTTTGGTTATATTCAAGCTGAATTTTACGACGGCGTTCGGTTTCAGAAATTGCTTTTTCCATAGATTCTGTCATTCTGTCCGCGTACATAATAACTTCACCGCAAGCATTACGAGCTGCACGCCCGATTGTTTGGATTAAACTTGTTTCAGAACGCAAGAAGCCTTCCTTATCGGCATCCATAATAGCAACCAGTGAAACCTCAGGAATATCCAAACCTTCTCTGAGCAGGTTTACTCCAATAAGCACATCAAATTCTCCAAGACGCAAATCTCGCAGGATTTCAACACGCTCAAGAGATTGAATTTCACTGTGTAAATATCTTACTTTTATACCTTCTTGAATAAAATAATCTGTCAAATCTTCTGCCATACGCTTTGTCAAGGTCGTAATTAGGACACGCTCATTCTTTTCTGTGCGTTTTTCGATTTCAGCTTTCAAATCAGTAATTTGAGATTCAATCGGACGAACTGAGATTTTCGGGTCTACAAGCCCTGTGGGTCTGATAATTTGTTCAACCAATTGAGATGAAGTTTGACGTTCAAATTCAGCAGGAGTTGCAGAAATATATATTTTTTGATGAACTTTATCAAAAAATTCCTCATTTTTTAAAGGTCTGTTATCTTTAGCACAAGGTAATCTAAAACCATAATCAATCAAAGTAGTTTTTCTAGAAGAATCACCATGATACATACCTTTCAACTGCGGAATAGTGACATGAGATTCATCGATAACAGTCAAAAAATCGCCTTGGAAATAATCAAGAAGAGTAGCAGGAGCAGACCCGGGCGGACGGCGTTCAATAATCCTAGAATAATTTTCAATACCAGAACAGTAACCCATTTCCTTAATCATTTCGATATCATATTTTACGCGTTGTTCCAGCCTTTGTGCCTCTACCAGTTTATTTTCGTTATTTAGTTCAACAAGCCTGTGTTGTAATTCCTCACGTATAAGAGCAATTGTTTCATCAACATTTTCATCATAAGAAAGGTAATGTACAGCAGGATAGATTACGACACTTTCGGGAACTTCAATAATTTCACCTGTCACATTATCAATTCTGACAATTTTTTCAATTTCATCACCAAAGAAATAAATTCTTGTAATAATTTTTTCATAAGCAGGCATAATCTCGACAATATCACCGCGAGCTCGAAAAGATGAACGTTCAAGAACCAAATCATTTCTTGTATATTGAACACTCACAAGATGTTTTAACAAATCATCTCTGGCAACTTCATCACCGACTTTAAGCTCAACAGAACCTCTGAAATAGTTTTCAGGCAGTCCCAAACCGTAAATACAGCTTACAGAAGCAACAATTATAACATCATTACGCTCATACAAACATCTTGTTGCATTATGGCGGAGACGGTCAATCTCTTCATTTATAGAAGCTGTTTTTTCAATAAAAGTATCAGTTCTGGGAATATAAGCTTCCGGCTGATAGTAATCATAATAACTTATAAAATATTCAACAGCATTATCAGGAAAAAGTTCTCTAAATTCATTATAAAGCTGTGCCGCAAGAGTTTTGTTATGAGCAATAATAAGTGTGGGTTTTTGAATCCGCTCTATTACATTTGCAATAGTAAATGTTTTACCGGAACCTGTAATCCCTAGCAAAGTTTGCGCATCATCACCGTTTTGCAATCCTTCAACAAGTTTATCAATTGCTTTCGGCTGGTCGCCCGAGGGCGAATATTTTGAAGAAATTTTAAATTTTCTTTCCATAATTAAATTATAACATAGTAGCAAAAAAAAATATTATGTGTTTATATATATTATATGATTACCCCGGTAGACAGTTATAAAGATCCGTTAAATTCAAACAGTGCAGTATTAATGTCATATTCCAACGAAGTTGGTACTGCGATATCTGAAATTGCACCAAAATTAGGTACAGCCCTTTGGGCACCGACTTTTATGTATCTGGGGGCAGATATTTATGATAAATATAAAAACGATAAAGATAACTACAATCCCAGCGCAAAAAGAGCACTTAAACGTGCAATATTTCAAGGTATTACCTGCCTTGTTGCATTACCTGCCGTAATCTTTGCCGGTCAATGCACAGTATCACCTCTCGGACGCTTAGATAAAACCGGTATCTCAGGTAATGTTAAAGATGCAATCTACAGACATACCAAAAATGTTATTGATCAAGCACATGGGTCTGCTTTAGAAAACTATGAGCATTTTAAAGAAACTGTTTTAAAAACATTGCAAAATAAAATTAATGCGCGCAGTAATGAAAAACAAACCTCTAATATTTTTAAAAAGCTATACAGAATACTATTCACACACAGATATGATATCTTAAACGGCGAACAAACCAAAATAATGGCATTCGCAGAAAAAAATGCTAAAAATACATTTGACATTGCACAAGCTATCAAAAACGGCGATACTGTAAATATCCCGAGAAAAATTTATAGAAAATATAAACAAGTCCTTCCAAAAATGAAAGAAACATACAAAGAAAGCGATTATTCTTTCCAAGCCACCAGAACCGCACTTAAAGAATTCCAGAAAACAATGATTTTCAAAAATAAAATGCTAAAAACCATAGGCGGTCTGACAACTCTCTTAATTTTTGCAAAACCGGTGAATGACTTTGTAGATAAACAAATTATGGACAAATATATTGACCCGAGTGTTGACCAGATTAATGTACATGCATTCAAAAGATTCACAATGACCAAAAACTTTTTAAATACCGAACGCTAAATTTTTCTTATCGTAATATTAACGCCATTACTGATATCCGCTGCACAACCCTCAAAAGCCGATTCTTCACGCAAATATTTTACATAATTTAGAATATACTGAAACATATTATCAGAAAGTCCAATCTCAGTATTAAACTCCCTTCCGTCAATTTCAATATAAACAGAATTAACATCCTTTACAAAAACTGCACTAACTCTCTCATTATCAATAAGTTTTTGCAATGGGCCAAAAGCAATAACATAATCTTCCAAAGTCTTACAAACAGTCTCTTTATCGTCCACATCAGAATTTGCGACAAAAAAACCTACCAGCTCCCGTTGTTTTTCTACCGTGTACTCATTCCAGTAAGGAACAGAATTAACCTTTTCAAGCAGCTCCTCTAATAACGGACATTCCTCGACAACAACCTGCTGTTCTTCATTTTTCTTAAATCTATCGCTTAATTTACTCATAACTTATCCTTGCAGTTTTTGACGAAAAACACTGTCTGAAACCATTAACGCAAGATTTTTATAACTCAAAGCAACATTTGAATCCGCGTTAACCTCACTAACGGGAATTCCCTTATTTATAGCTGACATCATTGAAAAATAATTATTAGGAATTTTCCAATAAAGTTTTCGCCCCAAAACTTCTTCTACATCCTCAACATTAATCTCATCATTTTCCATATAACGATTTATCAAAATTTGTATTTTATCCTCTGCAAACCCAAGTTTTTCAAACAATTCCAAACATCTTTGACAATTTCTTAGAGCAGGAAGATTGACAATAGTCACAAAAAACACCAAATCGGAATTTTCCAAAGCAGTCATTGCCTTTCCCTCAAATCCACCGGAAGTATCGACAATAACATAAGAAAAAGTATCTCTCAAAATCTCAAACAACTTTGTAATATTTTTAGATAAAATATCATCAACCTGTTTAAAATACGGCGGGTCAGCCAGAACATACAAACTTGTATCTTTATATTTTTCTAAAGTAGATAAAAGAAAATCTTCGTTAATTTTATCCAAATTTTGAAGCATATATGAAATATTAAATGACGGCTTCAAATCCAAAAATGTCGTTACATCACCAAGTTGAAAATTCAAATCAATAAGCGCAACATTTTCCTTTGTAATCTTTGCAAGTTCCAATGCCAAATTAGTCGCAATAGAAGTCTTTCCGACTCCGCCCTTGTTAGAGTAAACCGAAATAACACGACACTTAGACTTTTTAGGTTTTGCATCAGTAATATCGTTAAAAATTTTATCCAAAATCTCAAAAAAGTTTTTCTTAATCAAAGGCATTGCCAAAAAATCACATGCCCCGACTCTCATTGCTCTGATAACCAAATCTACATCAGGTTTATCCGACAAAGCAACAACTCTGCAATCAGGGAATTCAGCAGTAATTTTTGAAACAAAATTCAAACCCTGTTCCTGATATTCAGAAATATCAACAATAATCAAAGCTTTTGCCAATTCTTTTACGGCATCATAAGCCTTAGAAAAATCAGAAGTTCCCGCCAAAAACGAAAACTTTTCAAATTCTTCCAAATAAAGTTTCAAAAGCTCTACAGTGGTATTATCCTCAGAAATTACAATTGTCGAAATGCTCATAGAAAGATTATAACATAGATTGCCCGAATGGGCAATAAAAAAGCCCTGCACAGATGCGATTTTGTTACCTGCGGAGTCTCGCAGGTGGGTGAACGCCTCGGATTATCCGTTTCCCGCTGGCGATTATAAAATCGGCGGGTATACTTCACATCCTGTCAGAGTCAATTCTCCCTGTTAATAAAAATGTAGGAACAAAATAAACATCCATACAGAACTTAATTATATTATAACATATTTCAAAGTTTTCGCAACAACTCTATCGGCTAAATTTCTTAACACCGATATAAAAGCCCATATACATTGATAAACCAATCAAGGCAACTGTATTTAAAATATCTAAATATTGAAAATCATATAAAAATACGTTTGCACCAAGTGTAAACAAAGCAAAACACAGAGCTGTTACAGTATAATTAAATGTGCGGAACTTAGTTTTTTTATGTTCAACTTTCATAACATCAATATTTGATAATTTCATTGCATTATCAAAAGCTTCCTGCGTAATTTGTCCGTTTAAAAGCAAGTGAGAGCAGGCTTTTTCAAAAGCTTTTTTAAGCTGAATTTCAACTAACTTCAATAAATCTTCATTACTCAATTTGCCAAGTGCAGATTCCCTAGCCATTTCATAAGCAACGAAACCCAATTTCTGTAGAATACTTTCATGGTACATTGCTGGAATATCAGAGCGAAGCAAGTCTACATATTTATGGAAAGTCCATTCGGAAATCACTTGAGTTAAAAATTTTGCAGTATCAGAATTTTCAATAGATTCATCATTAGAAAATGCTTCTCCCGCAATATATGTAAAATTATACACTCTTTCAAGAAACTCTTTCTTGTGTTGAAGTGCTATATCTTCAGGCATAACTTCTTCAGCCTGTTTAGTCAAATCTTTTGCAAAATCTTTATAATTAAATGTAGCCGTCATAAAACCCTCCGAAAAGTATTATAACATGCCAGTCTGATTAGGGCAACTAATTCATTTTCAAAGTCTGCAATGCCTGCTGTTCTGCGAGTTCCGCTCTGCGCAAAGCTTTATCCGCTTCGGTCATATCTTCACCCTGATTTAATTGAACTCCAATTGGTGAAGGAATATAATTTCTCAATGGCTCATTATTTGGCTTATTTGAAGTCAAAGTTTGACCGTTTTTATATTGATTCAATAAATTTGTAGGGCTTTTGCCATCTTTCAGAATCTGCACGCCTTGTGATGACGGGATATAAGTCCTTCCGTTAGGAAGCACTTGTTGAGGCTTTTGAACTGCTTTAGGATTTTGTAATTGCTGAGGAATATTAGCCTGTTGCGCCTGTTGTTGTGCTTCACCTGCTTTCGGTTCCTTATCTTCATCTAACAATGAATTTTTAGGTTTACCAAAGATTGCATGACAGCCTTTTACAGCAAGTTTTGAGAAAAACGGCATAATTACCATCATACCCAAAATTACCCTCATCGG
>CAMTMK010000035.1 GCA_947073645.1 uncultured bacterium
AAATCATCTGCTTGCTTTAAGTCTTCAGTTTCTTGTTTTGTATCTTGTTTAACTTCGTTTTTTGTATCTTTCGTTTCCTGAGAAGTTTTATTTTCTTCAGTTTTTGATACTGTTTTCATCTCTTCATCAAAAGATTTTTCGGAAGTTTTTGAACTATCAGCTTTTGCAGTTTGAGTTGAACTCATATCTGATGTGCTTGATGCGCTTGATGTTGATGTACTTACATTCATCATTTTAACTACCTCTATCTAATTCTTCCAGTTGCTTCAGGATTGCTTCCTCTTCTTCGGCTTTCTCCTGACTTTGCCTGAAATACCTTGTTACACCGAGCTCCGAATATTTTTTCAGTTCCGCGGCTTTTTCTTCTGCAATATAGGCTTCTTTGTTCTTTTCTTTGTGTTTTTCAAGAACTTTTACACCTTGCTCGAGTTTTACAAGTTTTGCCTTTTCTTCATCAAGTATTCTTTGTTTTTCTTTGCGAATTTCTTCAAGCTGTTCAGCTTTCTCCCAAAGATGTACAAGATATTTATCAAAAGCTTCATACATCATAGGGTCAGCCTGTCGCATATTCAATTTTGTTGTTCTGATTTCTTCTTCGTTTTTTCGAATATTTTCTTCTGCTTCCAAAACTGCCTGCTGGGCTTTTTGTACGACTAGAAGCTGTTCTTCTTTTTTACGAATTCTGAATTCCAGAACTTTTTGTAACCTGTATCTGAAAGGCATTTTTATATCACTCGTTTGTATTATGACTTATATTTAGAGTGTTATAAACATCTATATGTATGATATTAATGATTTTTAAAACAAAGTCAATCTAAAATAGTAACTCCTGTTTGCGCACCACGGTTTACATTAGAGTAACGATAACCTTGATTAGTTTTTTGATAAAAACTATCTCCATTTCCCATCATAGCACGTTCTGCTTCAAAATAATCCATATATGCCGGATCCATTGCCGGAGTAAAACCTGTAGGCATACCTGCAAACTGGTTTCTAAAATTTCCAAGCAGTGTACTTTTCCAATTACTTCCCATAGTACCCGTAAACACCGGCGGACGGTATTGATTTGAATATACTGACTGCGGGGCATATCCGTCTGCATTAAAAGCTTTGTAATTTTTTACAGCACTTTTTAAAACAATAAAACGCTCCTCTAATGTTCCGTTCTGCATTGCTCCAAATATTTTTTGTTCAAGCCTTTCGATACGGTTTTTAGCTAAATCATACTCAAAAGTTTGATTAAAAATCTGTCTTTCCATATTTTCAAGCCCGGAAAATTGACCTGCTACCAAAGTTTCATCTGCCATGCTGCGCCTTACACCCTGTTTATAAATTATAGGCTGCTGGTTGTTATAAAAGTTTCTAGGGTAGTTGTAATATCTGTTATTATAATATCTTCGGGGATTATTATAATACACCCCGTTATATCGTGCCGGATAATTATAATAACGATTATTGTTAGCATTAGTAGTAACTGTTCTAAATATGCTTGCCTCAACAGACTGAGAAATAAAAATAATGACTAAAAGTAATAATATTTTTTTCATAAAACACCTCAACAATAAAAAGAGTAAAGTGTTCAAATAAAATTATCATTACACTAAAAGGCTATATTTTATGCTAGAATAAATCTATGAAAAAAATAATCGTTTTAATTTTATTAATTATTAATTTTGCACTTCCTGCATTTTCTACGGACGAAAAACCAATTCTACCGTCAGCAACAGGAATTGTAACATCGATACGTTATGAAGATGAAGGTGACCAAACTACAAAACAAGAAGTCACCGTAAAAGTTACAACCGGCGAATTTAAAGGTGCTGAAAGAATTATTGACAACATGCTTACAGGAAATCCTGCATATGACATTGTTCTTTCAAAAGGCGACAAAGTAATACTTCACGCAGAAGGAAACTCAGAAGACGTAGTAACAAACGCTGATGTAGACTTCTTCATAGCTGATTTAAAACGAGAAAACCAAATATGGATTTTTGCAGGAATTTTTTGCACACTTCTTTTACTTATCGGACGTAAGAAAGGTTTAAGAAGTATCATTGCAATTATTGCAACATTAGGTTTGATATTCCTGATTTTAGTTCCAATGGTTCTAAACGGCTTTTGCCCTATTGCATCAGCAGTATTGACCGGAATTTTATCAACAGTTATAACAATCTATCTGGTAGGCGGACTCAATTCTAAAAGTTCTTCTGCCATAATCGGCACAAGTATAAGCCTTATTTTCGCAGGCACATTGTCGCTTATTGCGATTTATTTCGCACACCTTACAGGTTTTGCGGGTGAAGAAAATATGTTTTTATATTCGGTTCGTCCTGACCTTAATTTTACTGGAATCCTTTCTGCATCAATGATTATTGCAGCACTTGGTGCATTAATGGATACAGCAGTTTCAATCGCAAGTACAATTAACGAAATCCACGAAACTGATAACAGCTTAGGGGTTAAAGAGCTTTTCACATCAGGAATGAACGTAGGGCATGACATTATCGGCACAATGTCAAATACATTGATATTGGTATATTTGGGAAGTTCACTGCCTTTAGTTTTGCTTTCTAACAACATTGATTTAACGAAATTTTTTAACCTTAATCAGGTTGCAACAGAAATACTTTCAGCACTAATCGGAAGTATCGCAATCCTAGCTTGTGTACCGATTACAGCAATAGTTGCATCAATTTTAATAAAACATTATAAAGAAAAAGAGGGTTTTTAAAACCCTCTTTTTTTATCATTATACTTGAGCTAAAGAACAAGCTTGTGATTTCAAGGCATCAGCCTTATCAGTTCTTTCCCAAGGAACATCAATGTCAGTTCTTCCCATATGTCCGTAAGAAGCCAACAATTGATAGAACTTACCGCCGTTTTTAGCAGGTAATCCGCGAAGGTCAAACTGATTGATGATTGAAGCAGGTCTCAAATCAAAGTTTTTAAAAACTAATGCTGAGATTTCATCATCAGAAATTTTACCTGTTCCGAAAGTGTCAACCATGATTGAAATAGGCTCTGCAACACCGATAGCGTAAGCCAATTCGATTTCACATTTTTCAGCCAAACCTGAAGCTACAACGTTTTTAGCTACCCAACGTGAAGCATAAGCTGCTGATCTGTCAACTTTTGTAGGATCTTTTCCGGAGAAAGCGCCACCGCCGTGACGAGAGTAACCGCCGTAAGTATCAACAATAATCTTACGTCCTGTCAAACCAGCATCACCTTGAGGGCCGCCTACTACGAAACGTCCTGACGGGTTAACAAGAATTTTTGTTTCGCTGTCAAGTTTAATAGCTTCGTTTTCAAATACATAATCAATAACTAATTTTTTAATATCGTTTCTGATAATTTCTTGAATTTTTGCATTATCATTAACTCCGTTGATTTCAGGGTCGTGTTGAGTAGAAATCAATACTGTGTGAATTCTTGAAGGTTTGCCGTCAACATATTCAACAGTAACCTGTGATTTTCCGTCAGGTCTTAAGTAGTTCAACATACCTTGTTTTCTAACTTGAGCTAATCTGTAAGACAATTTGTGAGCCAAGCTGATAGGTAACGGCATTAATTCAGGAGTTTCGTTACAAGCATAACCAAACATAATACCTTGGTCACCTGCACCAATATTTTCAGTTTCTGAAACTGATGTATCAGCATTATCAGTTCTTGTTTCCAAAGCTTTATTAACTCCGCCTGCGATATCGCAAGATTGTTCGTCAATACTAGTCAAAACTGCACAGGTTTTGTAATCAAAACCGCCGCCTTCTCTGCCGATATAGCCGATATTTTTGATAGTGTTACGAACAACTGACGGAATATCAACGTAGCAATCAGCTGTGATTTCACCGCAAACAAGCGCCATACCTGTAGTAACGGTAGTTTCTGCAGCTACTCTTGATTGAGGGTATTTTGTCAAAAATTCGTCCAAAATTGCGTCAGAAATCTGGTCGCAAACTTTGTCGGGGTGTCCTTCCGTAACAGATTCGGAAGTAAATAAAAAGTTTCTAGGTGTCATCTTTTTCTCCTTAATTTGTATTTGGGTTCGGCGAACCTTATCACCGTCAACCCGCCGGTAAGGTTTTTAATTCCGACCCGGCACATTAATAAAAAGTGTACACCACACAATTCCAAAAATCAAATAAAGTATTAATATATATTACAGTTTAAATAATTCACAAACATCAACATTCAAAGCTTTAGCTATTCTAACTAAAGTATCCAAATTCGGATTTGAATGTTCATTTTCAAGTTCACTAATTTGATTTTGTCCTATATTCGCTAATTCGGCAACAGCTTCTTGAGAAAAACGTTTTTTAGTTCTCAAAAGCCTTATATTATCAGCTAGGATTTTTCTGACTCTTTCATTATTCATTAATTTTAATTTTATATTACTTGCATATAAATTTTTATTATGTATATTTAATATTATATTATTTTTAATTAATAGGAGTTTAATATAAAAAAGGGCTTTACTTTAGCCGAAGTTCTAATTACATTGGGGATTATCGGAGTTGTTGCTGCATTAGTTATTCCACAAATCATTACGAATATTGAAAAACAAAAAACATTGGTAGTTTTAAAACGCGCATACTCTGATTTGCACAAATATCTAAAAGATTACGATTATACATATGACTGCAGCGGAACACTTTCAACTTGTGCCGGCGAACACAATCAATTTATTAATAGTTTTAGTGAATATTTAGAAACAAAACAAAATTTCAAAAGAACAACCCGCGATAAAGGTATTATAGGATTTAACGGCACTGCTTATCCTAACGGAATAAACGGACATGTATATTCGAATGCTAAAAGTGCATTGACTCTGCAATCACCAAACGGGCAATATATTTATGGAGTTGGTTCCAACTTAAATGATAAGCAATATTCAATTTTTTGGAATCAAAATGTAAAAAACAGCGATACTTTTAGAGCAGCCATAGTAATCTACACCAACCCTGACAAATATAAAAAAAGTAAAGCTCGTATGGGACGTGACATATTTATAACATTCATTATGCAATCTGAAAAAATTATCCCTAATGGAATAAAAGATAGTGGTCACAGTAGTCCTTGGTATGGTTGGTGTTATTATTGCGGAGATTGGCGAATGAAAAACTCTTGCAACCCTGAAATACCTTCATCTGACGGCTGGGGCTGCCTTAGCAGAATTATTGAAGACGGCTGGCAAATTAAATATTTTTAGAATTATATGATACACTAACCGTCAAAAATTCCTCATCCAGAGCAATAACGGCCCACCGAACAATATCTAAACCGAGATTTTTAAGTTCTTGTTCTATATATAAATTATCAAAATTTTCTATTTTTTGTATTTTTATATTCTTTGATTTAATCATGTTTATATTTTAACGCAAAAAAAATCTATTTTATTAACTTTCGCAATTTGCCAATCAAGCACAAGGCTAAAGGAGCCCATATTACACCTCCTGGCAGTAAAGCACCGGCAACACATATAGGACCTGTTAAAAAATTATGATGTCCTTTCATATTCTTATAGACATTTTTACATATACTTTTGCTGCATACGTAGGTATCTGCTATAGGATTTTTTGAATCCATAGCTCTATACTGTTCTACACCACGTCTAACACCGGCTCTACAATCATTAATATATCTGGATGTTTCCAATTTCAAGAAACGTCCTGTATTTTTAATATGGGTAATCATATTTATATAAAAACTAAACGTAAAAAATTTTGCAATACTACTATTCTACTGTTACTGATTTTGCAAGATTTCTCGGCTGATCAACATCTTTTCCCAAGAATTCCGCAATATAATATGCCAGAAGTTGTAACGGAATCATTGCAATTATAGGAGAGAATAATTCCTGAACTTCTGGAACATACATAATATGCTCAAACAAATCTTTCAATTTTTCATCTTTAGAATTTGTCAGTGCAATCATTCTTGCATTTCTGGCTTTTGCTTCTTCACTGTTAGAAAGCAATTTTTCATAAACAGAACCGTTCATCAAAATTGATAAAACAGGCATTGTTTCATCTAACATCGCAATAGGTCCATGTTTAAGTTCTCCCGCGGGATATCCTGTCGCATTAATATAACTGATTTCTTTAAGCTTTAATGCACCTTCCAAAGCCGTTGCAAAATTTATACCGCGTGCAATATAGATAAAATCCTTTGTTCCTGCATAAGCTCGCGCAACACGCTGAATATCTTCTTTATGCGCAAGAATTTGTTCAATTTTCTGTGGTAAAACCATCAATTCTGCTTTTAAAGATGTTAACGTTGAAGCTGCAATGCTGTCTTTAATTTCTGACATATACAATGCAAGAAGATAAAAAGCCATTAACTGAGCGATATATGATTTCGTCGCCGCAACCGAAACCTCAATACCTGCATTTACGGGGATTAAACTGTCAGCCTCACGAGCCATAGCACTATCCGGGCGGTTTGTAATAATCAAAATATGCGACCCGCGTGCTTTTGACTGTTTAATAGCTGTTAAAGTATCGGCAGTTTCACCAGATTGAGAAACACCGATTACAAGTGTATTTTCATCAGTTACAGTTTTTCTGTAAATATATTCACTTGAAGCTTCTACATCAACAGCAATACCGCAGAAACTTTCAATCAAATACTTGCCTACCATTGCTGCATGTAAAGATGTTCCGCAAGCGATGATTTGAATTCTGTTTAACTTTTTCAAAGATTCTTTTGTTAATTTAACTTCATT
>CAMTMK010000036.1 GCA_947073645.1 uncultured bacterium
TTTAGCATTTTGAAAGTCGAACAAACATAATCGGAAACGACGCTTTTCGATTTGTTTGTGAGCGGTTCCGTTTAACGTGAGGCGCAAGCCGAGCAGAGCCACGAAAATTGTTATTAACTCCATGTATACGGTTCATCAAACGAATAAAATTCTTTAGTCTGAATTTTTAGTATATTTAAAAGTTCAATAATCATCTTATTACTAATTTTTCGTTCACAACGTTCAATGTGTCCTATATACTTCAAATTTTTGCATAGTATTTCAGAAAGTTGCTCTTGTGTATAACCTTTTTCAAGCCTATATTTTCTGACTTGTTTAGCAATATTTTTATAAAAATACTCTTCAAAACTTGACATATAGTTATTATATTTATATACTTATAAAGCACCACTGCTACAAAAGCACTATCTTGTGAGGTGATTTTATTTAGTCCATATTTCTAAAATCAAAAAATGAATATAAAGGCACATCTAATATCATTGATAATTCTATAAGTTTTTTAAGACTTATATATCTTTCAACGCGTTCGACGTGACCTATAAACTTATCATTAGCCTCTAGCAATTCTGACAATTTTTCTTGTGACAAATTTTTTAAGAGGCGATATTTTCGTATGTTTTTACCAAGTTTTTTATAAACTTCCAATTTTAAATCCATAACAATATGGTATTTTATATGCCAAATTGTCACCACTAGCATATAAGCACTATTAATTTCTTATAAGCTTTCTTAAACAAGGAGACACCTATGCCAAACCTATTAAAACTAAAAATGTTCATCTGCAAACTTTTGACTTTTTGGATTATTCCTTCAAAAAATAGAAGACGTTTTAGAGAAATATTATTCTATTTTTCCTACTCAGATTTCATTCGTTTCAAAAATACAAACTACCATATTGTTTCTTTGGGAAGTGATTGTGTTACCAGAGCATTAGCGGTTGCGACAGGTATCAAACCACGCAAGTTTTACGGAGAAAAGTCTTGTCCGTTTGATTTATATACAAGTAATTTGAAAAGGACTATTGAATTGATTGAAAATGATTTTACAGACTTTTTTAAAAATATTAATTTGGATGCTTTCCCACATGATGAAAAACTAACTATTAAACAATTTCAACAACGTTATACAAAAAGAATACAAAATTTTTTAGACATATATAATTCTGACAAAAAAGTTTATTACATATATTCTAACTACAAAGTCTTACCGGACGAAAAAGATATTACTAAACTATATAATATCTTGAAAAGTAAACGTAATGGTAAACCTTTTGAATTAATCATTCTCGCAAGAAAAAATATCAATGCACCAAACATTATACAAATTCCTTATGATATTGAAATAAAAGGTCCTAACACCATTGGGACTATTATTAACATGTATAGGCAGAAAAACAGGTTTAGCGAATATACTAAATTTATGAAAAAGAAGCTGGAAGAAGTTATTTCAACTTAGATATCTTGATATTAAACACGCTTTCTATATCAACACCGTTAAGAATTTCCATAATCAAATCACTTGGAGTTACATTTTGTTCAAAATGCGGTAATGTGCCCAAAACTTTTGCGTCAGTGTATTCTTCAAGCATTTTTGGGATTAATTTTTTGCTGACTGAGATTTCATTGTAGTTATTGACAATAACCCCGCGAAGTTCCAGTCCGAGTTCTTTTGTTCTGTTAATTGAAAGAAGTGCGTTATTTAAGTCGGAATTTTCGGCAGAAACTGTCAAAAGTAAAGGCAGGTTCAAAGTTCTCACCACATCTTCTTCCAAAAAGTTTTTGCCATAAGGAGTTGCAAGCCCCCACAATCCATCAACAATTAAACATTCATTTTCATTTTTGATTGTATCAAAATCACGAACAATAATATTTTTTTCTACAATAATTTTTTCGTTTGCTCCCGCCAAAATCGGAGAAATTTCCTCTTTCAGCAAATAAGTAAAATATGTTTTAATATGTATATCGTGCGCTTTTACAAACAACAAATCTTTTGACTGCAGATAACCGTTATTTTCCTGAGCACCGACTTCTACGGGTTTGTAAATCCCTGTGCCGTAGCCAAGGCTTTGCATTGTTGTTGCAAGTCCTGTAGTTGCAAAAATCTTATCGTTCTTTTGTTCAACACCCGTAACATATAGTTCTAGCATAATCATATGATAACAGAAAAATAATAGTAGAAAACATTGTAGAAAACAGTAGAAAACTCATGAGTTTTCTACATCATTTTGACTTGTTTTGAGTTTTCTACAAAAACCATTATTATTACGACTATTTTTCTACAAACTTTTCTACATGCTGAAATGTAATAATAATCATAGTTTCCGACGGTTTTCTACAAATATTTGGAGCTTATTATTACTATTAAATATATATATTATTATTTTATATATATTTATATAATATAGTTTTTTGCTTAGAAAAAAAGGTGTAAACTTTTCGTATCATTGTGTTTTAATTCCACCTTGAACAAATATAATATTGTTAAAGGAAATTAAGGAGTAATTGTAATGAAATTTGTTGTTAAAAAAGAAGATTTGTATAACGGAATTAAGATTGTTGAAAGAGCTACATCAGTCAAAGCTTTACAGCCTGTATTGATGAATATTTTAATTGAAACAATCGATAAAGGTACAATCAAACTTGTTGCAACAGATTTGGATTACACAGTTATTGCAGAAGTTGATGCACAGGTGGAAGAGATGGGCAAAATTACATTACCTTCAAAAACCTTAAACGAAATCGTATCAAAACTTGGTGATAAATTAATCACTTTTGAAATGAATGAAGGTGAAACTACTGTAAATATCACTTGCCAAAACTCAAAGTTTGATATCATCGGTATTTCAGCATCTGAGTTTCCGCCTGAGTTTTCGAATGTTAAAGTAAATGAGGAAGAAGGTTTTGATATTTCAATCAGACCTTTTGTGAAAGCTGTAAAACAAGCGGGTTTTGCTGCAGCAAGTTATGAAACAAGCAACCTTTTGTCAGGTATTGTCTGTGATATTTCATCAAATGTTATGGAAATTGCTTCAACTGACGGAAACAGACTTGCAAGAGTCCGCGAAACTATTGATAACAAAGATAATCACGCAAAACAATTGATTATACCTTCAAAAACATTAAATGAATTTATTAAAATGAGTTCTTTTATTGATGAAGAAGCGGTAAAAATTTATACAGAAGATTCTAAAATTATTATTAAATCAGAAAAAACACTGACAATTTC
Organism: uncultured bacterium; assembly: GCA_947073645.1. GTDB lineage: Bacteria > Cyanobacteriota > Vampirovibrionia > Gastranaerophilales > Gastranaerophilaceae > Stercorousia. Next base: position 3,226 of record CAMTMK010000036.1, read on the forward strand.
CAGATTATTGTCAGGACAGTTCCCTAAATATAATCAATTAATTCCTCAGGAAAGTCCGAAAGAAGCTTTAGTAAATGTTTCTCAAATGATTTCTGCTTTGGAACGTGTATCAATTATGGTTAACGAAAAAACAAGTATCGTAAAACTTGAATTTGGTCATAATAACTTGAAACTTACAGCAGATACACCTGATTCCGGTAAATCAGAAGAAAATTTGGATATTGATTATACAGGCGAAGAATTAACAATAGCGTTTAACTACAAATTTGTATTGGAAGCTTTGAAAAATATTGACAGTGACATAGTTAAGGTAGGTTTGAATACACCGCTTTCAGCGACAATGTTCAGACCGAATAACGAAGAAGATTACGTCTGCTTGATTATGCCTGTACAAATTAGATAAGGGTAAGTACCATAACACTTCCGCCAACACACACGATGTTGCAAAGAAATCGGTTGGAAAGGAGGTGATAAGATGAACAGAGCGTTGATTAAAAAAGCTCTAGTATGCCTAGAGCTAATAATAAGATTAATTGCTACGTTAATCTAAGGTGCAAAGAACGGGTTGAGTGTATACGGCATTCAATCCGTTTCCCTTATAATCATATTATTTCCGATTTTGAGTTTTTTGTCAAGAGTTGGATGAATTTTAATAATATTGACATATTCTTGTACGTAATATATTATAATTTATGGGTAAGCCTATTACCTTACTTTCAGAGCA
>CAMTMK010000037.1 GCA_947073645.1 uncultured bacterium
AACAAACATGTCCCTGCCGATTATATTAGGCCCGTTTTCAGGTCCATTTACATCAACAGATAACCAGGGACCGCCATGAGTTCCACCAAACATTATTAATTCACCTGTTGGAAGTTTTATACGGGTATTGCTAAAATTATAGAGTCCAATCAAGCTGCCTGAAAGAGTTTTAGGTCTAATTTTACTCGGATGAATATAGCTATTTGTTTTACAATTATTTGAATTATTACATATTATTGCGCCATTAAATTTTGAAATAAAATGAGTTTTAAACTCTTCAGTAATTGCTTCCGCTTTATCATATAAAAAATATTTATAATATGGATTTCTAATATCATTATTATAAATCTTACCAAGTTCTACAATATCAGGACAACCCACATGATTTTTTGTACAGGGTTCATAGCCTTCATTAACAGTTTGAACATATGCCTGACTTATTATAGAATATGCCTTTTTCCATTTTGCAATATTTTGTTTATCTTGGATATTTGCAACAAGAGAAGGCATAGTAATCGCTGCCACAACTCCTATTACACCAAGAGTAATTAAAACCTCTGCTAAAGTGAAGCCCTGAGCGCCCCCCCCCCGAAATTTCGAGTATTTAATATTTGCATAACTTTTATCCTCACTTCCTTAATAATAAATTTATACCCGCTGTAAAATAACTTTTAACTTCTGCCATTGACCTTATTCTTGATAACATTTTCAATATATATAACGGTCTTAAATAAAATCTTTTAATTGCAGATTTATGAAGCTCGAACACTCTGTCGCGGGTTAAGTGATGAGTATTTACTGCAGGATAAAAATATGCGTTTTCAAAAGAAGTATCTTTATCAAACAGATTATTTTCCAGCGCATACTCATAGAAACGCGAACCCGGTAAAGGAGTTGCAGTATAGAAACTTATAAAATCACTGTCGAGCTCTATTGCAAATTTAATTGTATCTTCAACAGTTTCTTCACTTTCCCAAGGCAAACCAATTACAAAATAGTTATAAATCCTGATTTTTGCCTTCTTGAAAGTTTTAACTGTTCTTCTTACATCATCAAGCGTAATCTTTTTGCCCATTTTTTCAAGCATATATTGAGAACCGCTCTCAACCCCGATACTTACAAGACGGCAACCAGATTTATACATAATTTTTACCATTTCATCATCAGCAGTATCTGCTCTTGTGTTTGCAGACCATGTAATCTTCAAACCGCTTTCCATAATCGCATTGCACAAAGAAATCGTCCATTCTTTATCTATATTAAAAATATCAGACCAAAACACAAAATTTGTGATGTTATATTTTTCAACACATTCTCTAATCTCTGCAATAATATTTTCAACACTTCTTCGTCTGACTTTTGCGCCCGAAACAGGAGTTGCCAGACAAAAGAAACAATGAAACGGGCAGCCGCGCGAAACTTTAATTACAGCCTGAACTTTGTTATTATCTGGCCGTCTGTAAATCGTATTATCAACAAGATGACGGGCAGGGAAAGGGATTTCGTCCAAGTTTTCAATAAACGGTCTTACCCCCGTAAATTTTACCTCTCCATCACGGTAATAAATTCCAAGCGGTTTTTCAACACCCTGCAAAATCTCTTTAAGAGTTTCTTCAGCTTCTCCCGAAATTACAATATCAAGTTCCACATGTTCATTCATAACCCTTTCTGCGAGAGTTAAAAATGTCGCACCTTTTGCAATTGTTACAATATTTGGCAGAATATTTTTTGCTGTTTTAACCGCTTCCAAATCATGTTCCAAAGTTGGAGTTGCAACATTTACAACCAAGTAATCAGGCTGAAATTCTTGCAAATCTTTTTCAAAATCACCGCCCTGACTGTAATCTTTAATTCTCGCTTCGAAACCTTCTTTTTCGGCAACTGAAGCTAGATACATTAAATCAGTCGGAGGTAACGGAGGAATTACCAACAACTCTTTAGTCGGCTGTTGGCATCTGTCTTCACGATTTAAAACAGGTGATGGAGGATATATTAAAAATATTTTTTTCATTAAACTTTTTCCTTAACAGTATTTGCAACAATTACAGCTAATACCAGACAAACTGCACCGATTACAAATGCATATTCCCAGTGGTAATTTATGTAATCTGACCCCATTGTAAATGAGCATTTTGAAATAAACCATGCAACAAGTGTGCAGACAAAAACCTGAGGACCTGCAATAAAGATATTAAATATACCCATTACAGAACCTTCCGAACCTTTTTTAATAAATTGTGAAAGCATAGCAAACGGTAGTGCACAAATACTTGCCCAGCCAATACCTGCAAGCCCCATTAAACAAGCTACAGCTTTAGGGTTTTTGGTGCAGAACATTCCAAGATAAGCCAAAATCATTGTTATCAACGAAATTATATGAACTTTTTTATTTGTATACTTAGCAGATAAAATCCCAATAGGAATTGCGACCAAGAAACAAATTAAATTAAATATTGCAAAACAAATTGATGAAAAATTTGTTCCATTCAAAGTCGCCTGCGCATACATTTCTTTTAAGCTTTCCGAAGCAGTAGTCAAATCTGGCACGCAATAAATTGTATGAACAGCGTACTGTGTAAAGAAAATCATCATACACATAGTACCAATCCATGTAAAAAACTGCATTGTACAAATTTTTGAAAC